>JAFZPJ010000023.1 GCA_017550385.1 Clostridiales bacterium | reverse complement strand
GGGGGACTCGAACCTCCGGCCCACAGCTTAGAAGGCTGTTGCTCTATCCAGCTGAGCTAATGACCCTGGAGCGAGTGATGGGAATCGAACCCACGTGGTCAGCTTGGAAGGCTGAAGTTCTACCATTGAACTACACTCGCAAGTAATCGGCGCCTGAATCACTTCAAGCGCCTTGATATATTACACTAACACTTCAAAATATTCAACAGTCTTTTTATGACCGCAGATCAGGCCGTAGGAGCCGTTGATGTAAGGTAATTTCCTGAGATATAAAAACCGTCTGTTGTCTTGTACCAGTCGTTGTCTGTTCTTGCTACAACCGTAACTGCCTGACCCTTTGAGAGCGTGCCTGCCTTTGAATACTTCGGATCCGGACCTGTACGAACATTGAGGTATCCCGTATCGGAGATATTGTATACATACAGAACGGTCTCAGACTCAAGAGCAGTCTCATTCCAAGTCACAGGCTCTGTATTGGCAAGAGGGCCGGTGTACTCAGTAAGTGTAGTCGTAGCTTCTGTAGTAGTGGTTATCGAGCTGATCTCTGCAGATGCATCACTTGCTTCAAGGCTGGCATCAGGCTCCTTTGAACCGCACGCAGCAATGCTTGCTCCGATCACAGCCGTAAGCATGATCGCCGTAAGTCTGAGTGTAAAGGTCTTCCTATTCACCTGTTATCACCTCCACATTTTTCCTATTATGTTTTTACCATTATCGCATAAGTTTGCAAAATAAAATATTAGGTTTTGATTACAAGGCATCCGAGAGCAGATAAAAAGCCTCATGGTCTCTGTAAGCACCGTTAATGTGCATATAGGATATCCTCTTGCCTTCATAAGCGAATCCGAGCCTTTTGACCAATGCTATCGATCTCTCGTTCTCAGGAAGAATGAATGCCTCTACCCTGTGCATCTTGTATTCCTTGAACATGAATTCGCATCCTGCTCTGAGCGCTTCGGTCATATAGCCCTGACCCGTATGCTCCTTATCGAGATGATAGCCTGCTGCACAGTTCATCATTCCGCCGTATGCAAGGTTGAAGAACGACACTCTGCCTATTATCACATCAGAACCCTTAAGGGTTATCCAAAGAGGTACTATACGGCCGTCCTTGAACGACATGGCATCGAAATCAAGATATCCCTTCTGCATATTATCCGTGAAGTAATTATCGTCATGTGTCTGCGAGAACTCCTGATGGAAGTCCCGGTTGCGTCTGAGGTAATCACCTACCCTGCGGAATTCGCTCTTTTTAAGGACAGACATCCTCAGCCTGTCCGTCGTTATAGACAGAAGCGAACATCTGGGTTTTGCCGTATCGATCTCGTAGAACATTTGAAGATGCAGTAAGTTACCTGATACCAATGCCGTGTTTCTTGTGAAGTTCCTGCTTCATCTGATACATACGCTCATCGGCTCTCTTGAACACCGCATTGAAATCCGGATCTTCCCCCGCATGGAATTCGGAAGCACCATACGACAGGGAGATGTTCTTTATGTCGTGAGGATTGTTGTCAAGCTGCTTAAGATGCTCTCCGAATTCATAGATCAGCTTCTGTCTGATCCTGAAATCATGTTCCGTCAGGATAACGACGAACTCATCGCCGCCGATCCTGAATACCTGGCTGAGCGGGAAGTGCTCGCAGATGATATGAGCTGCTCTGGTGATGGCATCATCGCCGGCACTGTGTCCGAACTTGTCATTGGTGACCTTAAGATAGTTGAGATCGCACATCACGACAGCGAACCTTGCAACGCCGTCTCTTATCTGTTCGTCGATGCTCTCGACCATGCTGTTGAATGCGGATTTGTTCTTGACCTTGGTCATCTGGTCGACGAAAGCCTTGGTCTCCATATCGACAGTATATGTCTTGAGACTGTTGACCACTGTCTTGATGCTCCTGGTCAGATCCGCTACTTCATCGTTAGTATCAACATCCGGGATCTGCACACGCAGATCACCGTTAGCGATCCTGTGAGAAGCATCAGTAAGTTCACGAAGAGACCTGGTAATACGATTTGCATAGTAATAGGACACGCCGACCATCACGGCACAGAAGATTATCCCTATAACAAGTATCCAGGTAAGCACTACACTTCTCGATGAAAATGCAACTGCATAATCGGCTTCGATAACAAGCTTCATGCCGTTCTCCAGCGTCCCGAAAACCATCGCCTTGTCCGCACCGTCAAACTTATATCTGATTACATACTTATCAGAAGTCGCCTGCGTCATCTTGTTAGCATTCTCTGTAACCGTAACGTCTTTATCACCGTGTGCATTCTCACCCTGTTCATAGAACCCGAGATGATAGTGGACCGTTCCATCGTTACTCTTAAGATAGGACTCTCCTGTATCCATTACCGGGAATCCGCTGACATATTTGATCAGTTTATTAAAGTCCATATCGATACCTACAACGCCGACGAGCACATCGTCAATATAGACAGGAAGAACATAGGATATGACTACCATATCGCTCTTCGGGCTGTAGTAGGGGTCTAACCAAAGAGCAGACTGTTTCTCTACCGGCTGGTAGAACCAAACATTCTCGCTCTCCGAGAACTTAAGGACATCCGTTACATCAGCTGATGCCATTGTTCCGTCATCAGCTTTACAATAATAGAATCCATTCGTACCGCTATCGGTGATCTCAGGATTAAAGGTCATATAGCAAGCCACGACATCATTATTATTGCCTGCGACAGTTACGAAGTACTGTTCGATATATTGCTGGAAACTATCCCGTATGGCGGGATCGGATATCTCATATGCCGAACTGAGACGTCCCGTTACATATGCATCTACGCCCTGCACGGCATCTTCAACGCGGCAGAGTTTATTATCCACCTGGAGAACATATTGCCTTACCGTGAGATTAAGGTTCTGAGCAGCATCGTCATCAAGCACCTTGCCGAGCACGGAATAGCACAAGCTCCCCAAAGTAGCCGCCAAGACAACCACCATTACCAGAATGATGCCGACGAACTTGATCTTCAATGAAATGCCGCGTTTCTTTATTCCCACAAAACCTAATCCCAGTAAGTGATAACAATATGTTACCGCTTAAAAGGATTTGACACAACAAATAAAGTGTGAACAGTTAAAGCGGAAATTAAGACCGGTTATCAGGCTTCCTTCAGCTCATCCCAGGTCCTGTCGTCTTCCTTGAAACCCTTGGAGGACTTGATCTTGACGATGACCTTAACTATCAGACCGGAGCAAAGGATCAGAAGTACGGTTGCCCAACCGAAGATGATGTTGTACTTGAGCGAGTAACCGTCATCAGCTCCATAGACACCGCCACCGGTGATCAGATTATAAAGATTCCATATGAACAATCCTGTAAGGATGACCGGTGAGATGACCTTGATCGAAGGCAGGAACCACCAGGAAGGCATCTTGGCTTTCTTGGTGTTGCGGTTGAGTTCTTCGAGGATCTTGGTGGTCTTGAAGAACCAGCCTGCAGCAAGCATTTCGAGAACGCCCGTGATAAGGAGCGTATAGCTGTTGATGAAGTAGTCGACGATATCGAGGATTGCAAGTCCTGCACCGGTAACATAGATAAAGCTGATAACACCTTCTACAATGCAGATAGTAAGCGTTGTCTTTTTCTTATTCAGACCGAACTTATCAGATACGGCCGTCGAGATTCCCTCGATGATCGAGAAGAGAGAATCAATGGCAAGCGTGATCAGGCAGAAATAGAAGATAAACGCGAATATCATGTTGAATACGCCGCTGTCAGATATGCTGACAATCGCCTGAGGATAGATAATGAATGCGGTCGCGATACCGGATGCAGACATGTTGTCGAGCATGCCGACGCCGGCCATCGTGGTAAACATAACGATACCTGCAAGCACGCTCACGAGCATATCCGAGAAAGCGATGATAAGGGTATCAACGAAGATATTGGATTCCTTGTTGAGGAACGAACCGTAGGCGAACATGATAGCCATCGATGTCGAGAGCGAATAGAATACCTGTCCGATCGCATCTACCCAGAGATTTGAATCCTGAAGTGCGGTCCAATCGGGAATGAAGAGCTTGGCAAAACCTGCCATGGCGCCGGGAAGCATCATGCCTCTGACAGCCATTATGAGAAGGCAGATGACCGGGAGCGATACGGTGAACTTAACTACTTTGCCGACAGAAGTCGTGCCGTTGCGGATGCAGACATAGCACAGAGCCCAGGCTGCCACAAGGCTGCCTACGACAGGCCATGATATAGTCGTGAAGCCGTCTGTCGTAAATGTCGTCTTGATAGTATCCGACCAGAGTGTGCTTGCGGCGGCAGTATCGCCTGTCATGCCTGCAAACTTAAAACTCATGACGAACATCAGGATTACCCACGCGAAAACGGCCGCATAGTAGATAGAGATGCCGATGCCGTTAGAAACGGCCAGCCAGCCGATGGCCTCAGTCTTCTTGTTCAGCGCACGCATGGAACCGGGCGCGCCCTTCCTCGTATACCTTGCAACAGCGATCTCCATCATAAGGAGCGGGATGCCAACTACAAGCATCGCAAGCAGATAAACGAAAAGGAAAGCCCCTCCGCCGTACTTCGCAGCAAGCCCCGGGAATCTCCAGGCATTACCGAGACCAACGGCTGAACCGATGGAGGCTAAGATAAAAGCTGATCTTGAAGACCATTTCTCACGCATAAACAATACCTCTATATAGTCTCTTAATTGCAAAAAAGAAGGAGCTACCGAACCCGATAACTCCTTAGTGGTGGGAAGAGGTGGATTCGAACCACCGAAGTCGAAGACGACAGATTTACAGTCTGTTCCCTTTGGCCGCTCGGGAATCTTCCCATGTTGTGTATGTTAGTGTAAGTTGGTGGGCCTTCGGGGACTCGAACCCAGGACCCGCCGGTTATGAGCCGGATGCTCTGACCAACTGAGCTAAAGGCCCACGTTATACACTTGCGGTGCTTTTCTCAAAGCGCTTGATTAGTATAAATATATTGGGCGGGTTAGTCAAGCGGAAATTTATCCGTTTCCGCATTGGCTTACCCCGCCCCTTTTTGATCACTTCGCCGTGATGTAGCCTTTTGCCGTGAGAAGCTCTGCAGAAAGAACTCCGCCGCCTGCTGCGCCTCTTAAAGTATTGTGTGACAAACAGCAGAACTTGTAATCGAAGATGTTGTCTTCTCTGAGTCTTGCAACAGATACTCCCATGCCGCCTTCGAAGTCAGCGTCGAGCTTAGGCTGGGGACGGTTGTCCTCTGCGATGTACTGCAGGAACTGCTTGGGTGCAGAAGGCAGACCGAGCTTGACCGCTTCGCTCTCGTAGTTGTTCCAGACCTCGATCATCTCTTCCATCGAAGGCTTGTTCTCAAAAGAGACGCTTACTGCTGCAGTATGGCCTTCCTGTACGGCTACTCTGTAGCACTGTGCGGAGATGACGGGCTCTGCTGCGAGCTCGATGTGGTCTCCTGCAAGCTTTCCCCAGACCTTGAGCGGCTCCTTCTCGGACTTCTCCTCTTCACCGCCGATGTAAGGGATAACGTTGCCTACCATCTCGGGCCAGTCAGCAAAAGTCTTGCCTGCGCCGGAAATAGCCTGGTATGTGCAAACAGAGATCTGCTTGATGCCGTTGTTGAGGAAAGGCGTAAGCGCGGGAACATAACTCTGGATGGAGCAGTTTGGCTTAACAGCGATGAATCCTCTCTGAGTACCGAGTCTCTTTCTCTGTGCATCGATGAGCGCTGCATGGTCGCCGTTGACCTCGGGAATTATCATCGGAACATCCTCTGTCCATCTGTTAGCGGAGTTGTTGGAGACGACGGGTGTCTCGAGCTTGGCGATCTTCTCTTCTAAAGCTCTGATCTCATCCTTCTTCATGTCAACAGCGCAGAATGTGAAGTCGATCTGGCTGCAGAACTCTTCTATATTATCCGTACCGTAAACAACCAGGTTCTTTACGTACTCGGGCATCGGAATGTCGAGCTTCCAGCGTGAGCCGCAAGCTTCCTCGTAGGTCTTACCTGCAGATCTCGGTGATGCGCATACCGCAACACACTCAAACCAGGGGTGATTCTCAAGCAGCGTTACGAAACGCTGTCCTACGTAGCCTGTAGCGCCTATTACGCCGACTCTCAGCTTCTTTTCCATCTCAAAAATTCTCTACTTTCTTAACGTATTCTGTCCGCGTACCGCGCACAGTTGTCTATGACCTGTGCACTATACTATCACAATGACTTTTTTATAACAAGCGCATGAGGTACAAAAAACGTTCATTTCCCTATGATAAAATGTAACAAGATTAACAATGCGGAGATGAAGACATTGCAAACCTTCCCGATACTGGATCAATACAGCAATTATATGCTTGCGGCACTCGGAAGATCCGAGCTTACCGTCAAGGAATATACATATGACATTATCTGCTTTGCAAGGTTTTACATGCAGGATAACGGCCTCGTTCCCGCGGATACTCCTTTCGAGGAGATAGATGTATCTGATGTCGATATCGGCATGCTGAACAAGGTCACCACGGATGACCTGCTCGCCTTCATTATCTGGCTGTCCCGTAACAGGAAGCAGTCCAATTCCACCCGCGCCAGGCATGTGGCTTCCCTTAAGAGCTTTTTCAAGTATCTGTATAACAGGAAGCATATGATAGACCAGAATCCTGCTTCAGACCTGGAATCACCCAAGGTGGGCAAGCGTCTGCCAAAGTATCTTACGCTCGATCAGAGCCGCGAACTGCTGGAGACGGCATATAATTCGCCGCACGATTCGAATGAACGCGATTACTGCATTCTGACGCTGTTCCTTAACTGCGGCATGCGTCTGGCTGAACTTCGGGGTATCGATACCGATGATATCCACGATACTACTCTCACGGTAATCGGTAAGGGCAACAAGGAGCGCACCATATACCTCAACGAGGCGTGTCTTACTGCCATCAAAGACTGGATGGACAAGCGTGCGACCATGAAGATCAAGCCCGAAGCAGGCAAAGCCCTGTTCATCTCCAAGAGAGGCACCAGGATATCCGATGACATGATACAGATAACGATCAAGAGGCTTCTTGCCGAAGCCGGGATCGATACCAGGGTATATTCAGTGCATAAGCTTAGACATACGGCTGCCACGCTGATGTACAAATACGGCCAGGTGGATATCCGTAACCTTCAGATGATCCTCGGGCATCAGAGCGTATCGACCACGCAGATCTATACCCACGTAGACGAGAGTCAGCTGCAGAGTGCCATAGAGAGCAATCCGCTGGCGAATTTCAATCCGGATAAGGGTAAATAGTAAGCTTCAGTCCTTAGTATCAGCCGCTCGTAGCAGAGATCTCGGGTTCAGTGGTCTCGGCAAGGCTTGCAGCTATCTGTGCTTCAGGCTGTGCAGGTTCCGTCTCTCCGCCTTCAGGTACGGCTTCTCCGCCCTCGCCCGGTGTCTGCTCTACAAACTTAACGTCGAGAGGGAAATATCCCATTGCAGAGATGAACTGTTCCTGTACCGAAGAGTTCTCGAAGATGCCCTTCTCATTGATAAGAACGTCCTTCGTGTAAGGCACAGTAACGGCTGCATAGCTTACCATCCAGATCAGAACGGACAGCACTATTATCTCGAGCACGAGAAGAGGCGTTACCGCGAAGATATCGTTCTTCTTGCGGGTATGCATCGTCATGCCGGTCCTCTTGACGTCCGTCGAGATGAACTCAGCCATCTTGAAGCTCTTGGAGTCGATCTTGGCAAGGATCTTCTCGAGCATGGAATTGCGTGTATATTCATCCAGAAGCCTGTCTGAATACGTCATGTCCGCAGGAAGAGGATACTCCTCCACGATATGCTTTGCGTTCTCGAGCAGGATGTCACCGAAAACATATATAACCTTATCGCCCGGTATTGCCGCACGCTTGGAATATACGTCAAGATAGGACTTTACGATGGCATTCTCACATCTGGTCGCTTCCTTTGTGATCTTATATACAGAGGAATAGACCATTACAACGGTCGACATATAGAAATCTTTGAAGTTCTCACGGGTGAGCTGGGCATTCCACAGATCATCAGCCATTGTAATCACCTCCGTTTCCGTTGTCGCTTCCATCCGGAGCATAACCGCCCGGGACTTCACTGTTCAGAAAAGCCGTGGGATCAGGTGCTGCCGGAGCCGGCTGCATATCAGGACCCTGAACAGGTCTGTTGGCATAGAAATCTTCAGCAGATACGGGTACAGGTTCCTGAGGCATGGAAGGAGCGGGTGCTGCCTGAGCCGGAAGTTCGGCTGAAGCGGGCGCGCCGCCAGCATTCTGTACGGGAGCCATAGTCGCAGGATCCACTCTCTTATTCTTCTTGGAAGCCTTAAGGCTGGTATCTCTCTCGTCGATCTGACCTGAGATGGAAGATATAGGATAGATGAAAGCCAGAAGCGCAAGTATCACGGTCGCGATCAGGAATACGATCCTGACGTCACCGATCATGAACGACAGCATGCTGACGGGGATCAGTATGCCGAATCCGAAATAGAACGAATACTCGGCACACTTTCTGAGGTTAGCCTTATACTTCTTACCGCAGATGAGGTACAGTACATAGATGTAATAGAAGTCATGGATACCAAGTGCGATACCGAAGAGCGCTACCGTTACGATGAGCACTTTGGCGGAAGGCATAAGGGCAAACATCAATATACCGATAAGGACAGCAACACCTTCGATGATGACTCTTACCCTTGAAGTCAGAACGTTGCCGTAACGGTTCTTAACAAAACCGGTAATGACACAAGCGAAGAGTCCGCAGAGAAGGAAGTAGAACGAGCTGGTGGCAAGCGATATGCCGACCTTCTCAAGATAATTCGGAACGAATACAAGAAGGAACGAGACCGCCATACCGAGGATGAGGAACGAAGAATTGAGGAACTTGCCCGCATCTCTGTCCGTAGCTATCTGAAGCCATCCGCTGATGCTCAGAGGTGCTTCTCTTACCGGGTTGTTGTTCTGGATGAAATATACCATTCCGAATGCAGAGAGGATAAGTACCGCACCGCTTATAACCGATACGATGAGAAGTCCGAATCTCTCATAGCAGATGCCCGCAATGACGGTACCTACAGACACACCCATAAAGCACGCTGCGCTCTGGATGTTGTGGATCGTCCTGTCGCTGAAGTCCTTATACCCGAGTCTTCCCGCATTGATCCTGTAGTCCCTCATATAGCTGAAAGGCATACCGAAGCAGAATCCCATCGGAAGCGTCAGTGCAATGGCAACATAAGGATTGTTAACAATACCCGTAACGAGCGCCAGGAAGTATCCGAATGCCGTAATACTGATGATGGCTATCTTGCTGGTAAGCTTGGACTTGATGGATTGTCTGAAGTCCGACAGTCCAAAGAAGCCAAAAGCAAACAGCAGACAGGAAGCCGCGATAAACGCCTGCACCGCAGGCTGCGGCAGGTAATCCAATGTCTGTTTATAGAAATCCGCATAAGTGATCGGGATCATTATGGAGCCCAATGCCATAAAGAACGACAGGAACCTGATGGCATTCTCGCCGTACATGACGATAACAGGCGCGTTGCCGGATATGCCTCTGGACAGGGTCGAGATGAACAGATTGAGCTCGAATACGATGATTCCCATGGATATTGCGATCGAGAATATCGTGAAGATCCATGAGAGCGACATGCCGTTGACCGTCGACTCAAAATCCTCACGGGGCATCATGACTTCGAGGATACCTGCGACGGTGTTCTCGGAAGAGATGATGGGCGCGATAGCCGCTACGTAGCTGTTATTGCCCTCTTTACGGGAAGTAAACGCCACCTGCTGCTCGACGAAACAATTGACATACTGGTCGCCTGCGCCGGAGAGATAATACTGGTCGGTCGTGCCGCCCGTCTGAGATGTATACAGCCTCAGGAACGAATCGCCGGCCATCGTATAGATATTAAATGTATAGTTCTTATCCGTACCGTAGGAATATACGGGCAGCGGATAGCTCATATTCTCAACGATCGGAGAATAGCTGAGCGCGATTGCAGACGACAGAGCGCATTTCTCCATGGAATCCGCACGCTCGCTCTCAAGTGCCTTCACATATACGGAAGACAGCTGGGAAGACATTACGAGAAGCACGATGAGCACGATAGCAAAGCAGTAGCCGATGGTCGTGGAAGTGATCCTCTTGTCCCTGGCCCTGGCAGACTCTCCTCTGCCCTTCTCACCCTGCTTGCCGCGCATGATCTTGACGATGATCTCCTGTACGATGAACAGGACAACGCCGGCAACAACGGAGATTATCACGGCAAGGAGGATCCTCGACTCTAAGGTGTTGCCGATCTCATACAGACCGTCATAGGATACCTTGTACTCGAAAACGCCTACGCACATGCCCGTGCTGTCGGTAATGGGTACGATGATACTCTCAAAATTCGCTCCGCCTACGACGGTGTTCTGGAAGCTTCCGTCGAGCCATTCCGATACTTTCCTGCCTGCCACGGCGAAATCCTTCTCACTCGCAGCTCCGTTATAGAGCAGGACCGAGAGCTGCCCGTCCTTGTAAGCATACAGAGCATAGCTCTCCTGTGAGAGATTCTCCGTAGATGTATCGGCAAGCATAAGATTGAAGACTGTAGCGTATTTCTGAGCGGCAGCGCCGGAATCAGCGGAGATATCATCACCGTTGATGGTCCTCTTGACGATGTCACATACCTGCTCGACCTTGCTATCAGAGATCCGCTTGAACTCTCCCTCAAACTGCAGTCTCATATGGTGTACAGCAAAAGATACCGCAGCGATCGATATAAGGAAAGATACGATGACCAATATGACAATACGGACAAGACGGTTTATGATATCCGTCTGTCCTGCCTTAGGATCACCATAAGAATTTGACATAACAAAACAACCTCCGTAAAAGAAGTTTTCAACTCATTATACATAAAAAAATAAAAAAACAAAAAAACAGCGGCAAATTGCCACTGTTTTCTTACTGGTTGCGGAGGTGGGACTCGAACCTCACGACCTCCGGGTTATGAGCCCGGCAAGCTACCAACTGCTCCACTCCGCGATATCAAATGTGGTGCTCGTGACCGGACTTGAACCGGTACGGAT
>JAFZPJ010000022.1 GCA_017550385.1 Clostridiales bacterium | reverse complement strand
TATTGGACCTACATGACGTAATATGGAGCTTGGACCGGCTGGTGGAAATCAGGCCTTGTAAGTTGGAAGATTGAAGTCAGGCGCAGAGCACCGCCCTGGAGAACTAGGGTGTCAATCAGAGCCATTTGTCTCGGGTGTTTATATTTGGAGTAAAAGATAGCAGCCCATGGGCCTGATGTATGATGCACGACAGATTGCCTTAAGAGATCCTGCCGCACGAACCGTGGCAGGTGTTATTTTGTTGTACAGGCAGAGCGTTGCAGGCCTCAAAGACAAGATCCGATGTTTCCGTTCAGGACTTGATCATATCATCACGGATTAACCTGAAAGACAAAGGAGAACAGCAATGCTTAAGCTTTACAATACACTTACCAGAAACAAAGAAGAATTCAAGACGATAGAACCCGGCAAGGTCAGGATGTATGCCTGCGGACCTACGGTCTACAACTACTTCCACCTCGGCAATGCCAGGCCCTTCGTTACTTTCGATACCTTGAGAAGATATCTCGAGTACAGAGGCTACGAGGTTACTTTCGTTCAGAACTTCACCGATATAGACGACAAGATGATCAACCGTGCCAATGAAGAGGGCATCACGGTATCAGATCTCGCTGACAGATTCATCAAGGAATACTACGAAGATGCCGACGGTCTCAACATCAAGAGACAGGCAGTACAGCCTCGTGCCACCAAATCCATCGGAGCCATAATCAAGCTCATCAAGTCGATGGAAGAGAAGGGCTACACCTACGTTATAGAAGGCGACGGCGTATATTACGACGTAACGAAGAAGTCAGACTACGGCAAGCTCTCTCACTACAAGCTCGAAGACCTTCAGGCGGGCGGCGGTGAGCGCGGCGCTTCTTACGAAGGCAAGCGCAATCCCGGTGACTTTGCCGTTTGGAAGTTCAAGAAGGAAGGCGAGCCTGCCTGGAATTCGCCCTGGGGTGAGGGAAGACCCGGCTGGCACATCGAGTGCTCTGCCATGATCAAGGAATTCCTCGGTGATACGATCGATATCCACGGCGGCGGACAGGACCTTATCTTCCCGCACCACGAGAACGAGATCGCACAGAGCGAAGCTGCCAACAGCTGCCCTCTGGCAAACTTCTGGGTCCACAATGCTTTCGTTAATGTTGACGGCGAGAAGATGAGCAAGTCACTGGGTAACTTCTTCACGATCAGAGATATCGTTAAGTCATATCCTTATAACGTCATCAGGTTCTTCATCCTTCTCGGACACTACAGGATGCCGATCAACTTCTCCGACCAGCTCCTCGAATCTGCAAAGACGAGCCTCGAGAGGATATCCACATGCGTTAATAACGTTGACTTTCTTCTCAAGAACGGCGGAGTCAAGGCTGCTCCTGCCGAAGGAGACGAGAAGTTCCTGGCTTCGGTCGAGGCTGCGGCTGAGAGCTTCGTTGCCCATATGGACGATGACCTCAATACTGCTGATGCCATTACCGACATATTCAATCTCGTTAAGGTAACCAATACTGCAGCATCCGCAGAGGATGTCACAGGCGAGGCGCTTAAGACAGCAGCAGATAAGATACGTGAGCTTACGGGTGTTCTCGGCATCGAGCTCTTCGGAAGCGAGGAAGAAGAGATTCCCGCAGAGATCACAGAGCTCGTAGAAGCACGTGCTGCCGCAAAGAAGGCCAAGGACTTTGCCGAGGCCGACAGGATAAGAGACGAACTTAAGGCAAAGGGCTATATCGTAAAAGATACGCCGAACGGACCGCAGTTGGAGAAGATCTGATGATCAAGCCGCTCATCGCAACTGATCTTCGCGAGGTATCTCCTCTGGTATTGGCTTATATCGGTGATTCCGTGTATGAGCTGTATGCCAGATGCCATGCTGCGACGCACGGTGCAGGCAATAACAAGAAGCTCCACAATGAGACGGTCACTTACGTAAGCGCGCAGGCTCAGGCAAATGCGATCCGCAAGCTCGCACCCGAGCTGACTGAGACGGAAGAGGACTACTTCAGGAGAGGCAAGAACTCTAATCCCCATGCGGAGTCCAAGAACTCTTCGCACGTGGATTACATGTACGCGACAGGCTTCGAAGCGCTTATCGGCTATCTGTTCCTTGATAACCAGGAGGAACGCATGGAAGAACTGATAATGAAGAGCTTCGAGTTAACTGATGATTCGGAGGTAAAGGCGTGAACACGGATAAGATCGAAGGCAAGAATGCCGTTAATGAGGCATTATCCTCCGGACGCACGATCAATAAGATCTGGCTTCTCAAGCCGGAAGGCGGCAGAAGGCTTGAGCCTGCTCTGGCTAAGATCTTAGACAGCGCGAACAAGAAGGGCATCGTAGTTACCAGGGCTCCGAGGAACGTCTTGGACAAGCTCTCAGAGACGCACAACCACCAGGGCGTAATTGCTTCCGTGGCTGCTCATGATTATGCGGACTTAGACGATATAATCGAGAACGCAAGGCAGGCAGGTCACGCACCGCTCCTCATAGCTCTCGACGAGCTCAAGGATGCTTATAATCTCGGTTCGATATTAAGGATATCCGACTGCTGCAGCGTTGACGGCGTCATAATCCCGGAGAGAAGATCCATCGCGCTGGATTCAATGGTCGCCAAGGCTTCTGCAGGGGCTCTTGAATACGTACCCGTCGCCAGAGTAACGAATCTCGCCCAGACATTGAGGAATCTTAAGGAAAAGGAAGGTTTCTGGGTCTGCGGTACGGACATGGACGGCGAAGTGAGTTATGATGAAGCTGACTATACCGGAAGTATGGTCATCGTTATAGGCAGCGAAGGCGAGGGCATCAGGGAAGGTGTCCGCAAGTGCTGCGACTTCATGGTGACCATTCCGATGACAGGTCATGTCAACAGCCTTAATGCTGCCGTGGCGGCAGGAGTGGTCGTTTTCGAAGCGGTAAAGCGCAGGAGGCAGGGCAAGAACAGCTGATGAGAAGCAGAGCTCAGAGATTCGCGGCTTTGATAATGGCATCCGTTATGGCGGTGTCTGTCTCGTCCTGTTCCGTTGTAAGCGATATCCAGTCCCAGATCAATACGGTCTATACCAACCTGTCTGAGCAGGAATTGGCAAGACTTGTCATCAATGCGATCGCTGACGATACGCAGGTGTCCGACAGTTTCTCCGCGATCCCCGATCCGCAGCTGGACGGGCTTACTTATACTGCTTTCTATGAATACGTCTCGATACTCAGATCTGTATCTTCAAGCCACGGCAAGGCGACTTCATTCAGGATACTGAGCGAAGAAGAGGAAGATGCATATTTTGCCCAGGCAACAGACAGTGATTATGACGTAAAGTCCCTCGATGAATACGGTGAGCTCGATGTGGTTGAGATCTGTTACGAAGAAGACGCTGATCCGCTCTATCCCTGCATGTTTGTCCTGAAGGAGAGACCTGACGGCTCTTACTCTCTCGCAGGCGATTACATCGCGGATTCGATCGTGGCATATGATTATGTGACGCACTATTTCCTGATGATAGAAGAGAAGAACACGGATGCACTATCTGCGATCATCGGCCCGATATATCCGGAGTCGCTTTACATATCTTCGGTCATAAGCACCAAGGCCGATTACGTCATAGACTATTACAAGCTCAAGGTCATGAGCGGACAGGAAGACTATAAGCTCGGATTCATGTCTCCGGTCAAGGTTACGTTCGTTATCCCCGAGACGCTGGATAATGACAATGTAACCGTGAAGGCCCATAAGGTAAGCCTCCTTGTCGGAACGGACGGTGCGACCTTCATAAGAGACATCATCCCTTCCAACGACGGCGAGCAGCTGTTCCTCTGCAGTGAAGGCGAGAAACTCGTAACGTGCGGTGAGAAGTATTCTGCACAGGATGTCATCGATATCATGGGTGACCCCGTAAGCGCTCTGTCGGACGGTAAAGTCGTCGACAGTTACGAGGACGACGACGGCATGATCCACTTGTTGTATGACATGGTAGTGAACTTTGACGGCGTATCGCTTAAGTTCAAAGTCGAATTCGAAGACTATTCACATACTGAGTGGACCGGAACGCTCGAATCCATAAGGATCTACCGTGACAGCGCATATACGGTAAGCAATCTGGTCTATGAAGGCATGAACTTGTCTGAACTCATGCTCATATATCCGATGATCGATGAATTCGGATTCGTCTATTCTTATGAGTATGAGGATGAGGATTACGAGATGAGCTTCACGTATGACGAGAATTACAACATTACTTCCGTCATCGTGTCAGAGGCGAAGTGATCATTCCACACACTTGTCGTAGAGAGCTTTGATCTCTGCTTCAGTCATTCCGTATGAGATAAGGTAATTCTCTATCCTGCCGTCCCATTTATCGTCGAGATACTTAAGGAATATCCTGATGTTGATCTCATCGGAACGAAGAGTGTGCTTCATGTCGTCGGGTGCCGCATCTATCAAGGGCTTCAGGAAATCTTCCAGATAGTTATATGAGACCTTATAGTTGGTCACGATGTCCTCGCGGTCAGCGCCTGCGATCAGATACAGTATCGCAGATATGACACCGGTCCTGTCCTTGCCGTGAGCGCAGTGGTAAAGCGCCAGACCTTCGGATCTTAAGAGTACACGGATGACCTCTACGACTTCTCTGCCCAGGTCTTCCATGATGATCACATACATATCACCGAGATGGTGGGTACGCAGGAATTGCATGGTGTTGTCATTAGGGTCGCCCGGGTCTCCCTTGAAGAGAGGAATGGAGTAGAAGAGGGTATCCGGGTCGTGCTCAAAAGGGCTCCCGATACGCTTGAGTTCTGCGGCTCCTCTCAGATCAATAACCGTCTTGACGCCATAGGCCTTGACCTGCTCGAACTCTTCTCTCGTCTTGAGTTCAGAAGGAGATCCTGACCTGAGGAAAAGCCCGCTCCTGAACACATGGCCGTCTTTAAGAGGCATACCGCCGAGTTCTCTGCAGTTGATGAGCGGAAGGTCTATAAGCTGGCTGTCAGGGTTATATGCGGACATCACATTTCCTCCAATTATTTACCGCAGGTATTCTACATCATTTGAAGGTTGACATTCAATATTGCAAGTAATATTATTATTAGGCTATTCGCAAAGTAGCGTAATACGCGCCTATAGCTCAACTGGATAGAGCGTCTGACTACGGATCAGAAGGTTGTGGATTCGAGCTCTGCTAGGCGCGCCACACAGAGGCTGTCGCTAATCAAGCGGCAGCCTTTTTTATACCATGTAACAGGAGGCCGTATCATGAGGAAACTTCTTGTAGTTGTTGATTGTCAGAAGGACTTTATCGACGGTGCGCTCGGATTCGAGGGCGCTGATAAGATCATCCCAGGCATTATCGCGAGGATAGGCGAGTATAAGGCCTCGGGTGATGAGGTCGTCTATACGCTCGATACCCATACCGAAGATTACATGAACACACAGGAGGGCAGGAATCTTCCCGTACCTCACTGCATCAAGGATTCAGAGGGCTTTGCTCTCGATGCTGTACTGGCGCCTCATCTTGAAGGATGCAAAGCCTTTGAGAAGCCGACGTTCGGAAGCATGGATCTTGCTGAATACATCCGTGACAACGCTTCTGAGTATTCTGCCATCGAGCTCTGCGGCCTCGTATCGAACATCTGCGTCATCTCCAATGCCGTGATAGCCAAGGCTGCAGCGCCTGAAGCAGAGATCATCGTGGACTCCAAGCTGACGGCATCCTTTGATCCCGCGCTCCACGAAGCTGCACTTGCCGTATTGGGAGGCATACAGGTCAAAGTAGTTTGACGCATTCTTTTATATAAGAAGATTGCAAAGTCACGCCACTCTGTGCTACAATTCGTATTCGGTTTGACTATATTATTAGCATATTATTTTTTGGAGGAATAAACATGGCATCATCAATTGAGAAGAAAGAACATTCTCAGGTAATCATCAGCCTCGAAGCAGGCAAAGAGGAATTCGATAAGGCTCTTAAGGCTTCTTACAACAAGAACAAGGGCCGTTTCCAGGTTCCCGGCTTCCGTAAGGGCAAGGTTCCTTATCAGCTCGTTTGCCAGTACTACGGTGAGGGAGTCCTTTATGAGGATGCCATCAATGAGCTCGCTAACGCTCAATATCCCGAGGCAGTAAAGGAGCACGATCTCCAGGTAGTATCCAGACCCATGATGGATGTTCAGTCCATCGACGAGAACGGCGTTAAGTACACCATCGAGGTTTACGTTAAGCCTGAGTTCGAGCTCGGCCAGTATGAAGGCGTAGAGGTTCCTTTCGAAGATGCACAGGTAGCAGATAAGGACGTTGAAGACGAGATCGAGAGAATGCGCAAGAGAAACGCTTCCCTCGAAGAAGTTGAAGGCAGAGCAGCACAGGAAGGCGATACGGTTACTATCGACTACGAGGGCTTCAAGGACGGTGTCGCTTTCGAAGGCGGCAAGGGCGAGGATTATAACCTCAAGCTCGGTTCTCATTCCTTCATTCCCGGCTTCGAGGAGCAGGTTGCCGGCCACAATGCAGGCGAGGAGTTCACGATCGAGGTTAAGTTCCCTGAGGATTATCACGCTGAAGACCTCAAGGGCGCTGATGCTACATTCAACGTAAAGATCAAGATGATCAAGTGCGAGAACCTTCCCGAGCTTGACGACGAGTTCGCTAAGGACGTTTCCGAGTTCGATACTCTCGATGAGCTCAAGGCTGATATCCGTGCTAAGAGGGAAGAGGCTGTTGCAAAGAGCAACAAGCAGGCTTTCGAGAACGAGACAGTACGTGCCGTATGCGATAACTGCGAGATCGACATCCCTGACGTAATGGTAGACAACGAAGTAGAGCAGATGGCTAACGACCAGGCTATGCGTATGCAGCAGCAGGGCATCGGCCTTGATATGTATCTCCAGTACATCGGCCAGAGCATGGACGACTTCAAGGAAGGCTTCAAGCCCATGGCAAGAGTCAGAGTTAAGTCCTCTCTCGTAATCGAGAAGATCACAGAGAAGCTCGATCCCGAGGTAACAGATGAGGATATCGACGCTGAGATCGCAGAGATCGCTAAGTCTTACAGCATGGATGCAGAGGAAGTCAAGAAGTCTCTCGGCGACAGCACAGAGTTCCTCAAGGATTCCATCAAGGCTAAGAAGACAGTTGAGTACCTGACATCCAAGGCTGTTAAGGTTGCACCTAAGCCGGCTGATGAAGAGAAGGCAGAGGAGCCTGAGAAGACTGAAGAGTAATCTTAAAAAAGATAAATAACAAGAAGGGCATCTCAAATAGTGAGGTGCCCTTTATGTTTATGGACAAATTGCAGGGGCTGAACCAGCAAAACCAGCCGTTCGACTATTTGGTGGCGATATGAGCCTTCCGTGCCATCAAATCGTGCAATAACGCCATAGATTACATGAAATGGTGGGGTTTCAACGCGAAAAACCTACCAAAATGTGAAACAGTCGATCTGTATAACAGAAAAGGGAAACACCCAAGCAAATATCAGGTCCTGTAGCTGCCGTTGATCGTAACGTAGTCGTGCGAGAAGTCGCAGGTGAACATCCTGTCGTAGCAATCGCCCTCGTGGAGGATGATCTCTACCTTGATGTCGTGCTCATGCAGGAGCCTGGAAGCCTCGTCCTCATCGAAATCAGCAGCAACGCCGTCCTTATACACGAGCAGTCCGCTGAGCTTGATGTCGACATGCTCGGGATCGAACTCGGCACCGGAATAACCGACTGCAGTAAGGATCCTTCCGCAGTTGGCATCCATGCCGTAGAAGGCCGTCTTGCAGAGCGGGGACTTCGCTACGGCGGATACGATAAGCTTCGCGTCCTCCTCGGTCTTGGCACCGTATACTTCGACTTCGACGAACTTGGTCGCACCCTCGCCGTCGGAAGCGAGCATGCGCGCGATATCTTCACACAGGTTCCTTAACGCCTCGGCGAAAACGTCCGCGTCCTCGCTGCCATCTTCGATCTTAACGCCTGACTGCCCGTTAGAGAGCACGATGACCATATCGCATACGGATGTGTCTCCGTCGACGCTGACGCGGTTAAAAGTGTATTTGACGGCATCCTTGAGCATCTTCTTAATAAGGTCTGCTTCGATGTCTGCATCGGTAGTGAAGATGCCTATCATGGTGGCGAGGTTGGGGTGGATCATTCCGGATCCCTTAGCCTGGCCTGCGATCCTTACTGTGCGCTCGTCAGCCAGCGTGATCTCGGCAGATACTTCCTTAGGCACTGTATCTGTAGTCATCATGGCATATTCGCTGTTGTGAGCTGTCTCTTCGGAAGAAGACAGACCGCTTACAAGTCCGGGAACAGCTGCAGTGATCAGGTCGGTAGGAAGCCTTGTTCCGATGACACCGGTAGAAGCCGTGAGGATCTCATCAGCCTTACAGCCGAGTTCTTTTGCAACACTTGCTGCGACGAGGTCAGCGTCTTCGATACCGGCTTTGCCTACGGCAGCGTTAGCGTTCTTGCTGTTGACTATGATGCCTCTTACTTTCTTTTTGCTCTCGATAATGTCTATGGAACGTACAAGGGAATGTCCCTTGATGAGGTTAGACGTATAAACGCCTGCGACAGTGCAGGGAGTATCTGAGACTACGAGACCTACATCGAGATATGTGAACTTGGGAGTATCAGGATTGATGTTTGCCCTGTCAGCGCACTTCATTCCTGATGCTACGCCATTAGCCTTAAATCCCGCAGGAATAGTGATGTAAGAAATGTCTTCCATATGCTGTTTTACCGCTTTCTCATTTAAATCCTATGTATTTTACCACCGACAAAATAATATGTCTTGACTAAAAAATGAGCAAACTATATAATTTCAAGGCACCGAATATCATGGTGGGATTAGTTCAGTTGGTTAGAGCGCTAGTTTGTGGCACTAGATATCATGGGTTCGAATCCCATATCCCACCCCAACTTTTTTCTTTTCCGGTGCATATGCTCCTTTACACTGGGGTGTAGCCAAGGGGTAAGGCACGGGTCTTTGACTCCCGCATCGCAGGTTCAAATCCTACCACCCCAGCCATATGGTTCACTAGCTCAGTCGGTAGAGCACTTGACTTTTAATCAAGGGGTCTGGAGTTCGAGCCTCCAGTGAGCCACCAAGTATA
>JAFZPJ010000021.1 GCA_017550385.1 Clostridiales bacterium | reverse complement strand
GCCGTGCCTCCGGCCTTTTCAATCTTCTCTTTTGCAGAAGCAGTGAACTTAGCTGCCTTTACATCGAGCTTCTTTGAAAGTTCGCCATTGCCAAGGATCTTGATTCCGTCGTTTACCTTCGGAACGGAGATGATACCCATCTCAGCGATCGTCTTAGCATTTACTTCAGCACCGTTATCGAACTTCTCCAGATCGGAGACATTGATGGTGATGTAAGCAGGCGCAAAACGCTTGTTGTTGAAGCCTCTCTTAGGGAGACGTCTGTAAAGAGGCATCTGGCCTCCTTCAAAACCGGGTCTAACTCCGCCGCCGGATCTGGCCTTCTGGCCCTTGTGTCCGCGACCTGAAGTCTTTCCGTTGCCGGATCCCGGTCCTCTTCCCTTACGGTAAGCGATCTCGTTACCGGCAGAAGTCATATCATTGAGCTTCATATAGCTTAACCCTCCTTAAATCTCTTCGCAGCTGACATAGTGCGAAGCGGTGTTAACCATTCCGCGGATTGCCTCGTTGTCAGCCTTCTCAACGGACTGACCGAGCTTCTTGAGGCCCAATGCTGCAACGGTGGCCTTCTCCTTAGCTCTTGCCTTGTTGATGCTCTTTACGAGCGTAATCTTCAAATTAGCCATCTAAGAGTGCCTCCTTACTTGATATCTTTTACGTCCTTGCCGCGAAGTCTTGCAACTTCCTCGACAGACTTAAGACCCTTCAGACCCTCGAGCGTAGCGTTAACCATGTTGTTCGGGTTGTTGGATCCGATGGACTTTGTACGAATATCCGTGATTCCTGCGAGCTCGCAAACCGTACGAACAGGACCGCCTGCGATGACACCGGTACCGGATGCAGCCGGCTTCATAACGATCTGGGAAGCGGAGAACTCACCGAGTGTCTCGTGAGGAATCGTTCCGTTAACGATAGATACGTTGATGATATTCTTCTTAGCTTCTTCGATGCCCTTTCTGATAGCATCGGGTACTTCGGTGCTCTTACCGATGCCCTTGCCTACGCGGCCCTTACGGTCGCCGATAACGACGAGAGCTGAGAAGCGCATATTCTTACCGCCCTTAACAGTCTTGGAGACACGGCTGATATGGATAACGCTTTCCTCGAATTCCTTCTTCTCGTCTCTTGACTTGTTCTTATCAAAAGCCATTATATTCTCCTCCTGCTTAGAAATTAAGGCCGGCTTCTCTTGCCGCCTCTGCGAGCGCCTGAACACGTCCGTGGTAGAGGTATCCGCCACGATCGAAAACAACATCCTTGATCTCCTTTGCAGCTGCACGCTCTGCAACGAGCTTGCCTACTGCGGAAGCAGCCTGAATGTTGCTGCCGTTGCTTAACTCACCCTTGATGTCCTTATCAAGGGAAGAAGCGCTGACAAGTGTTACTCCTGCCTCGTCATCTATAATCTGAGCATAGATGTGGCTGTTGCTTCTGTATACGCAAAGTCTAGGGCAATCTGCAGTGCCGGAAATCTTCTTTCTGACACGAACATGCTTTCTCTTGCGGATCTTATTCTTATCAATCTTACCAATCATGTTGATTTACCCCCTTACCTTACTTCTTAGCTCCGGTCTTACCTTCCTTGATGATAAGGTGCTCATCAGAGTACTTGATACCCTTGCCCTTATAAACATCAGGAACACGGAGCGATCTGATCTTAGCTGCGGTCTCACCGACCTTCTGCTTATCAGCGCCCTTGACCGAGATAATGTTGTCCTTGACATCGATCGTGATGCCTTCGGGTTCGACCAACTCAATGGGGTGCGAATAACCAAGGTTGAATGTAACCTTGTTGCCCTGCTTTGTTGCTCTGTAACCAACGCCGTTGATCTCGAGAGTCTTTGTGAAACCCTCTGAAACGCCTGTGACCATGTTGTTGATCAGGGCTCTTGTGAGACCGTGAAGCGCTCTGTGGTTCTTATCGTCAGAGGGACGCTCAACGATGATCTCAGCGCCTTCCTGCTTGACGGTAATGTCGGGATGGACATCCATCTCGAGCTGGGTATTGCCGCTCTTTACCGTTACGTGCTGGCCGTCGATCTTAACATCAACGCCTGCAGGAATGGCAATCGGCTTTCTACCAATTCTTGACATATTGTTTTTCCTCCTGCTCTTAAGATTAAGCGCCCGATGCAGTATGCCGCCGCTACGGGGCTTTTCAGAGATGTATTAACACCTTGGGGCCTTGCGGCCCAAAGTGCTGTTTACCATACGTAAGCGAGGATCTCTCCGCCGACACCGAGCTTTCTTGCGCTCTTATCGGTCATGACACCCTTGGATGTAGAGATGATAGCGATACCGAGACCGCCAAGAACTCTGGGGAGATTCTCTTTATCAGCATAAGTACGAAGACCCGGCTTGGAGATTCTCTTGATACCGGAGATAACGTGCTTCTTGCCTGAATACTTGAGTGTGACTCTGATGATACCCTGAGTATTGCCCTCAACACACTCAAAACCGCTGATGTAACCTTCATCAAGTAAGATCTGGGCAATTGCCTTCTTGAGGTTAGACTGCGGGATATCTACAGTAGCGTGACCTGCGTTACCTGCATTACGGATTCTGGTAAGCATATCAGCGATTGCATCTGTAATCTGCATTATTTTTTCCTCCTGTTAAATCGACAGTTCTATAATCCGGGGATTCTTACCAGCTTGCCTTCTTGACACCCGGGATATCGCCCTTGTAAGCGAGGTCACGGAAGCAAAGACGGCAGACACCGTACTTGCGGATATACGCGTGAGGTCTTCCGCAGATCTTGCAACGGTTGTGCTGCTGTGTAGAAAACTTGGGTGTTTTCTGTGACTTAAGAATCATTGACTTCTTTGCCATTTGTAATTCTCCTCCAAATTATTTACGGTAAGGCATTCCCATGAGCTTAAGGAGCTCGAATGCCTCTTCGTCTGTCTGAGCCGTCGTTACGATGATAATGTCCATACCACGGATCTTATCGATCTTATCGTAGTCGATTTCAGGGAACATGAGCTGCTCCTTGATACCCATTGCATAGTTGCCGTGGCCATCGAAAG
This sequence comes from Clostridiales bacterium, assembly GCA_017550385.1. Lineage (GTDB taxonomy): Bacteria > Bacillota > Clostridia > Saccharofermentanales > Saccharofermentanaceae > Saccharofermentans. The sequence continues at coordinate 16,748 of JAFZPJ010000021.1, read as the reverse complement.
AGTTAGGATTGATTCCTCTGAAGTCACGAACACGGGGAAGAGCGATGCTTACGAGCTTGTCGAGGAAGTAATACATGTTATCTCCTCTGAGCGTAACCTTGCATCCGATCTTCATTCCGTCTCTGAGCTTAAATGCAGCGATCGACTTGGAAGCAACTGTAGCAACAGGCTTCTGTCCTGCAATGATGCCCATATCGCGCATAGCAGCGTCCAAAGCCTTCGGATTATCCTTGACTTCGCCGACACCCATGTTGAGAACGATCTTCTCAACCTTCGGGATCTGCATGCATGAGCTGTACTTGAACTTTTCCTGAAGGGCAGGTGCTACTTCAGATGTGTACTTATCTTTTAATCTGGACATCTAATTACTCTCCCTTCTTTGAAGAGGTATCGATCACTTCACCGGATCTCTTAGCGATCCTGGACTTTGTGCCGTCCTCGTTTACTCTGTAACCAACTCTTGTGGGCTTGCCTGTCTTGGGATCAACGAGCATTACGTTGGATGCGTCAATGGAGCCTTCACGCTCTACGATGCCTGCAGGTGCGTTCTGAGTTCTAGCCTTCTGGTGCTTCTTAACGATGTTGACACCCTCTACATAAACTCTGCCCTTCTTATTGTCAACGGCAATAACCTTGCCTGTTGCGCCCTTGTCCTTGCCGGAGATTACGATAACATTGTCACCGTTTTTAACATGAATCTTGTTTGCCATTGTTATCTCCTCCTTACAGTACTTCCGGTGCAAGAGAAAGGATCTTCATGTAGTCCTTGTCTCTGAGCTCTCTCGCGATGGGTCCGAAAATACGTGTTCCGCGCGGGTTCTTATCTTCCTTGATGATAACTGCAGCGTTCTCATCAAACTTTATGTATGAGCCGTCAGCACGTCTTACGCCCTTCTTGGAACGTACGACAACTGCCTTAACGACGTCGCCCTTCTTGACCATGCCGCCCGGAGCAGCGCTCTTAACGGAGCAAACGATTACGTCACCTATATTGGCGTACTTTCTCCATGAACCGCCCATAACCTTGATGCATGCGAGTTCACGAGCTCCTGTATTGTCGGCAGATCTGAGTCTGGATTCAACCTGAATCATCTGATATATCCTCCTTGCAAGTCTGCTTACTTAGCCTTCTCGACGATCTCGACGAGTCTCCAACGCTTATCCTTGGAAGTAGGGCGGGTCTCCATGACCTCAACCTTATCTCCTGTATGTGCAGCGTTCTCTTCGTCATGCGCCTTGAGCTTGTATGTTCTCTTCATGATTTTTCCGTAGAGAGGATGCTTAACGTGCTCTACGACAGAAACCGTGATCGTCTTGTCCATCTTGTCGGATGTAACGATGCCGACTCTGGTCTTTCTTAAGTTTCTTTCAGCCATTTAAGTCGTCCTCCTTACTTCTTAGCAGCGAGTTCCTGCTCGCGCTTGATTGTCATTACTCTTGCGATGTCACGCTTAACCTGAGCGATCTGTGCGGGATTCTCAAGCTGGTTTGTTGCGTGCTGGAAACGGAGCTTAAAGAGTTCTTCCTTGAGAGAAGTAAGTTCTTTGTTAAGCTCTTCAGTTGACATCTTACGGATATCTTCAACTTTCATTATGCTTCCTCCTCCTTCTTCTCTCTTGCTACGATCTTGACTTTGCAAGGCAGCTTGTTGCCGGCAAGTCTAAGAGCTTCTCTTGCGTCTGCCTCAGGTACTCCTGCAACTTCGAAAAGCACTCTTCCGGGCTTAACTACTGCGCACCAGTACTCGTTTGCAGCCTTACCGGAACCCATTCGGACCTGTGCAGGCTTCTTTGAAACAGGCTTGTCAGGGAAGATCTTGATCCATACCTTACCGCCACGCTTGATGTATCTGTTGATTGCGACACGGGCAGCCTCGATCTGATTTGACTTGATCCAGCAAGGTTCAAGTGCCTGGAGACCGAAGTCACCGTAAGCAACGAAGTTACCACGTGAAGCCTTACCCTTCATGCGGCCTCTCTGCTGCTTTCTGTATTTGGTTCTCTTAGGAAGTAACATTAATCATTTCCTCCTTCGCCGTTTGTGGCAGATGCTTTCTTTGTGAAAACCTCGCCCTTGTAGATCCAGACCTTAACACCGATCCTGCCGTATGTTGTGTTAGCCTCGGCAAAACCGTAATCAATGTTTGCTCTCAGTGTCTGGAGCGGGATTGTACCCTCGTGATATGTCTCGGATCTTGCGATCTCGGCACCGCCGAGACGGCCGGAGCACTTAGCCTTGATTCCGAGAACTTCCTGCTGCTTCATAGCGAGCTGCATTGATCTCTTCATTGCTCTTCTGAAGCTCTGACGGTTCTCAAGCTGAGCTGCGATGTTCTGAGCTACGAGTGTAGCCTCGGAATCGGAGTTCTTGATAACCTCGATATCAACAGTGAATGTTCTCTTCTGATCCTTCTTAACGTTCTTGTTGAACTCTCTCTCGAGTGCGTCCTTGAGCTCCATTCTTCCGGAACCCTTGTCACCGCCTACGAGTGAAGGTCTTGCTGTTCTTACTGTAACAGCGATCCTGTCAGCGCCCTTACGGTCGATGATGACCTCGGAAACGCCTGCAACATTGGTGCGGCTCTCGTCAACGGGCTTCTTGGAGTTCTTCTTTGCGATAGGCTCAACTGCCTTCAGAACGAACTCACGAATCTTTCTGTCCTCAACAAGAGTATCACCGAAAGTCTTCTTATCAGCGTACCAGTGAGCATTCCAGCCATCGATAACGCCTACTCTTAATCCATGCGGGTTAACCTTCTGACCCATGCGAAATCCTCCTTATACTCTTTCCTTGAGAACAATCGTTACGTGGCTTGTTCTCTTCTTGATTGAACTAGCGGAACCTCTGGCTCTCGGAATGTAACGCTTGAGAACCGGACCCGGGTTAGCAACTGCTGTTTCAACATAGAGGTTCTCTCTGTTGAGACCGTTGTTGTTTACAGCGTTTGCCTCAGCAGACTTGAGTACCTTTGCGAGTACGGGAGATGCTGCCTTGGGTGTATATGTGAGGATTGCATAAGCATCATCGATGGACTTGCCCTTGATAAGATCAGCTACGATCCTGACCTTACGGGGAGCGATCCTGATGTACTTAGCCGTAGCAATGCCCTGATCCTTGCCCATGCCGAGGAGCTTCTTCTGCTTCTTTGTGGGAGTAGGGAGCTTGCTGGACTTTTTCGTAGAAGCCGCATACGCTGCAAGAATCTCGTCGCGGTTCTTCTCGATATTTTCTTTATTCAAAATAATCTTTTCCACGATATTCCTCCTTAGCCGTTCGAAGCCGATTTCTCGTTGCTGGTGTGGCCGCCGAACTTACGTGTAGGAGCGAACTCACCAAGCTTATGACCGACCATGTCCTCTGTAACGTATACGGGAACGAACTTGTGACCGTCATAAACGCCGATTGTGTTGCCGACGAACTCAGGGAAGATCGTAGAAGCTCTTGACCATGTCTGGATGATCTTCTTATCCTTAACGTCCTTCATTGCCTCGACTTTCTTCATCAGGGCAGGCTGAACGTAAAAGCCTTTTTTTGTAGATCTACTCATTTACGTATTCCTCCTTATGACTTTCTAGCCTTGACAATGTACTTGCCGGACTGCTTCTTCTTATTACGTGTCTTCTTACCGAGAGTAGGAACACCCCAAGGTGTAACAGGGCCGGGAAGACCGATAGGTGATTTACCTTCACCACCGCCGTGAGGGTGGTCATTCGGGTTCATTACGACACCTCTTACAGAAGGTCTGATACCCTTATGTCTTGACTTACCAGCCTTACCAAGCTTGATGTTCTCGTGCTCAGCGTTGCCGATCTCGCCGATCATTGCGCGGCACTTCTCGGGAACGAGGCGAACCTCACCGGAAGGAAGACGGATCTGAGCGTAACCGTTCTCTCTAGCCATGAGCTGTGCGGAAGCACCTGCTGTTCTAACCATCTGAGCGCCCTTGCCGGGATTGAGCTCAACGCAGCAGATAACTGTACCTACAGGGATTGCAGAGATAGGAAGAACGTTACCTACGAGGATATCTGCACCTGCACCGCTCTCAACAGAATCGCCTACCTTGAGGCCTGCAGGAGCGAGGATGTAAGACTTAGCACCATCGATGTACTGGATGAGTGCGAGGTATGCTGTTCTGTTAGGATCGTACTCGATAGCCTTAACAGTAGCCTTAACGCCCTCTCTGTCTCTCTTCCAATCGATGTCTCTGAGCTTTCTTCTGTTGCCGCCACCGATGTGACGTACTGTTATACGACCATAAGAGTTACGGCCGCCTGTCTTCTTTCTTGACTTGAGAAGACTCTTCTCGGGAGTTTTCTTTGTAATAACGGAATAGTCAGCAACTGCCATTCCACGGACTGCCGGAGAAGTAGGATTGAATGTTTTAACTGCCATTATCTATTTCCTCCTTACTGACCGAAACCGAACTCTTCGATTGAAGTCTTATACTTAGCGCCGCTCTTTACAGCCTTGCCGCCCTTGCCAAGGTAGGAGATGTCCTTACCCTCAGTAGCGATGGTAACGACTGCCTTCTTGTAAGCAGCAGTCTTGCCTGCCTTGCCGCGCTGTCTCTTAACCTTACCGTCGAAGTTTGCAATGTTAACGCCGGTAACCTTAACGCCGAAGAGCTTCTCTGCAGCGTCCTTGATCTCATCCTTATTAGCCTCGGGAGCTACGATGAACGTATACTTACCCTGCTCTGCTACTGTCATCGACTTCTCTGTGATAACAGGCTTAAGAATTACGTCATACGGTGTCTTCATTTGTACACCTCCTCAATCTTCTCCACTGCTGCCTTTGTAGCAATGAAGCTGTCGTACTTAAGGATGTCGAATACGTTGATCGTGTTGACATATGCTGTCTTAACATCCTTGATGTTCCTTGCGGAAAGCTCTGCGTTCTTGTTAGCGCCCTCGAAAACTACGAGAGAAGAAGCGCCTGCACCAAGATCCTTAAGAGCCTTAGCAACTGTAGCTGTCTTAACCTCGGAAAGGTTCATGTCCTCGACAACGATCATCTTGGAATCAGCAAACTTGGAAGAAAGAGCAGACTTAAGAGCAAGTCTTCTTACCTTCTTAGGTACTGTATAAGAGAATGATCTGGGTGTGGGTCCGAAGATCGTACCACCGCCTACGTACTGAGCAGAACGTGTGGAACCGTGTCTTGCACGACCTGTACCCTTCTGTCTGTAGGGGCGCTTTCCGCCACCGGATGTCTCGGATCTTGTCTTTGTCTTCTGTGTGCCCTGGCGGCGGTTTGCAAGCTGATTCCTTACAACGATAGACATTACGCTTTCGTTGGGCTCAATGCCGAAGATCTCGTCAGAGAGCTCCATGGAACCTGTAACGGCGCCGCTGAGATTTTTAATATCTATTTTAGCCATTTATCAAGTCCTCCGTCTTACTTTGCAGCCTTGACAGTATTCTCAACTGTCACAACGCCGCCCTTAGGACCGGGAACCGCGCCTCTTAAGACGAGGATTCCTCTGTCACCGTCTACCATGACAACGCTCAGGTTCTGAACTGTGCAGTTAACTGCGCCCATATGTCCAGGAAGCTTCTTGCCGGGAAGAACTCTGCCCGGTGTGGAAGTAGCGCCCATGGAACCGACTCTTCTGTGGTACATGGAACCGTGGCCTGAAGGACCACCCTTCTGTCCGTGACGCTTGATGTTGCCCTGGAAGCCCTTACCCTTGGAAACGCCGGATACGTCGACCTTATCGCCAACTGCGAACATGTCGGATACCTTGATCTCCTGTCCGAGGCTGTACTCCTCGTCGGTCTTGAACTCGCGGATGTATCTCTTTACCTCTACGTCAGCCTTCTTGAACTGACCCTTGTCAGGCTTGTTTACGAGCTTCTCGCGAACTGTGCCTGTGCCGACCTTGACTGCCTTGTAGCCGTCGGTCTCAACCGTCTTGTTCTGGAGCACATACATGGGCTCGCACTCAATAACGGTTGCCGGGATAACGTTACCGTTCTCATCGAACAGCTGAGTCATGCCGGACTTCTTGCCAATGATGAATTTCGTCATAAAGTTTTCCTCCTATATTGGTTATTGGTTCGCCTTTTCTTGTCTTGGCGGCGAACATGACCCGGAATCTAAGGCTTGGCGTTCCTAAGATCCCGCTTAAGCCCGCGGGCTCATCTCGATCAGGTTGTCTTGATCTCGATGGAAACTCCTGCAGGCATGTCAAGCGTTGTCATATCATCCATTGTCTTCGACGAAGGTGTGTAGACATCGATGATCCTCTTGTGAGTTCTCTGCTCGAACTGCTCACGTGAATCCTTGTTTACGTGGGGTGAACGAAGGATCGTGATGATCTCCTTCTCTGTAGGGAGCGGGATGGGGCCGGAGAAGCTTGCGCCGTCTCTGGTAAGGGTATCAACGATAGCCTTAGCGCTCTCATCGAGGAGCTTGTGATCGTAAGCCTTGAGCTTGATTCTCAGTCTGTTTGCTTTCATTGCCATTGTGTTTGGCCTCCTTAATATAGCTGTATTTTTGTCTCAACCTTCTCGGGCGTGTCTTTGTATTCCATTCAAAAACCCAGTTGACCAGTTACTGCTCATAAGCAGCACTTTGGGGCTCCGGGTACGTGATCGAACACCAGCTGCCGCCTGATTGATCAGACAATCGCAGGAGATCTTTGTTCCTGCTTCGGCTCCTCCGAAGTTACCCGCATGTATCGCGCAGCTCGCGCCGCATACGGCAATCTCCGGTATCAGTGCCTTTGTGCACGCACAGTAACCCCTGTTAGAGCGCGTGCGAAAAGTATTTTACTCTCGTATAACAATAATTGCAAGGGCTTTTTTGACCTTGTTTCCTATCTGTTCCATTTTCAGTAGTGTTTTTACGGATAATGCTGCCAAAAACTCTACTAATTGCCTGATAGTAGTCTTTTTAGTAGTGTTTTTCCGCTTTTTACGACCAAAAATGGAACAAGATACAAAAAGCGGGCCACCACGAAAGTGACCCGCATATAATAAGTAGATTAATTAGAGAAATCAACCTCTCTCATTCAGGAACGTCTGTACCCTGTCCTCGATGATCGGTATGACGTCATCTATGCTCTTCTGCCCTTCGAAATACGCAGGCATCTCCTCCTTGAGGATGGCATTGACCGACGGGTCGGACCTGTCGAGGCCGGTGCAGTTCTCGATGGCTTCAACGTAAGCCTCTGCCGCAGTCTCGTCAACCTTGTCGCAGGGAATGCCGTATGCACGGAGCTGATCCTCCGTATAGCCTACGGAAAGATACAGATCGACCAGTGAATTCATGTCATCGATCGCCTGGGCATTCATTTCCGCGAGAGCTTCCTTGTTCAGAGGGTTCTGGCCGTTCTGGGCAAACAATGTCTGTGCATCATCAGACAGAAGTGTCTTGATGAATTCCCAGCAGCCTTCGGGGCTTGCTGTCTGTGCATAGATGGCAGCGCTGTCGCATCCGGTGAACATGGCGCCTCTTCCGTCATATGTAGGGCATCCCATGATCTTTGTACTACCGTCAATGACGCCTGTAGAAAGGAGATAGTCAGCCAGAGAGTACATGGTGGTGAACTGTGCGGTAACGGGTTCTGCATCACCGGCGCCGAACATGATCACTGATCCGGAATCAACTTTCTCGGGTACATTATCCTTAACATATGCGGCAAGTGCCTTGAAAGCCTCGCAGTCGTAGTTGACCTTGCCGTTCTCATAGAATTCATCGTTCATGAATGCGGCGGACTTGTTGAAGAAGTCGACCTGGTTCATTCCCATCGGGTCTGTTCCGTTGCAGGGGCCCTTTACGAATTCCTCATACTCGTCAAACGTGAATCCGACCTTGCCTTCTTCAACATCATCAGCCTGAACAACGATACCCTCGATCGCAAATGTTACGGGGAGCTGATAGAGTTTGCCGTCAGCTTCCTTGGCAGAATCGATGACATTAGAATAAAGAGCTGATGTATCGAGTGTCTCGAGATAAGGAGACAGATCGAGGAGATAGTCAGAGTTGTTGAGCTGTGAGAATGCGGCACCGTCAACGATGATGTCCGGGCCTTCTCCGGATACGAGGTCGACTGCAAGCCTGTCGGACAGCTTTGCATTTGCATCATTGATAGCAGAAGTCTGGTCGTTGGCATCGAGGATCGAGTCATAGTCGATCTCATCGATCATTGAATAGCTGTTGTCGTACTCGATGAAGTACTTGTCGTTTGTCTCATTGAAGTTTCCGATAGCTTCGCAGAGCGGATATGAGAAGTAATCGAGAGCGGCAAGTCTGAGGATGGTCTTGCCGGCATTGGGGTTGGTCTCAGCCTTCTTGAGGATGATGACCTCCGTCTCCTGACCGCTCATGTCGAGAGATGAGCCGGTTCTCCAGACCACTCCGCCAAGAACGATCTCGTCCTCTGTCATGGAGAGAAGGGACAGGTTCATAACGTCATATCTGTTGATGTTGCAGCAATCGAAGTCGAGATAATCCTCTACTGACTTGGTGGAAAAGTCGATCTTCTTGATGCCGTCCTGCTTGGTGAGGAAGCATCCCATGTCTTCAACGTTCTGTGTCTCGTACATTGAAGTGACGTCTTCGAGCCACTCGGTGTCTTCCTTATATTCTTCAACGGTATTCGCTTTAAGATCGTATACCATGTACTTTGAATTCTTCTTCTTGTCGGACTGGCAGTAGATCAGGACCTGATCGTCACCCATTGAGATCATCGTGGGAATGCTGATGATGTTCATCTCAGGATTCTCTTTGCTGAAATCATAGATCTGCGAGGAACCGTCCGGAGCGATCGCCTCAAGAGAGTATGTGTATAATTCACTGTCTTCAGAATAGACGATATTCTTCTTGATCGTATAGCCGTCGATCTTCTCGGTGCTCTCGAGATAGGTGCCGCCTTCTTCTTCATCGACCGGCTCGCTCTCCTCAAGGCTCGTTACATCGCCCGTAGCTGGATCGATAACGCCTTTGATGCTCATCATCTTGCCGTTTTCATACAAGTTGAAGTCGCAGACGATCTCGTCATCGATGATGGAAACACCGCTCAAGCCCAGGTTATCCGTGTCGTATCCGTTGTCTTCGGCAATCTGCATCAGATCGATGTTCTTGACCAGGCTGCCCGTCTTGTCATAGATGTTGACGTGCACGATCATATAATCGGCATAGCTGTCGGTCATCATATCAAAATCAGACGGAAACGGAAGGATACCTTCGATATAAGTTACGAAATTTCCTCCGCACAATCCAAGAAGCTGGGGGCTGAGATACTGATAATCATTCGGATCATACTCAGTTCCCAGCATGACCTTTTCCGTTGAATACCAGGGATCGGTTGCCAAGATCTCTTTTGCCTTCTGCTTTCCTTTGGCACAGGAGCATACCGTTCCTGCCAAAAGCGTCACAGCCATAACAGCGGCGCCAAGCCGCACTTTCAAATTCTTCATCCTATGTACCTCCATATATTGCGTTCTTCCGCAACATCATAAGTATAGTCATACGCCATACTGCCGACAATAGTTTGGGACCAACTTTAAGGTTAAGTTAAGTAATGAGCTTTTTTATCTCTTCGGGATCAAAATGATACTTCTTATTGCAGAAATGGCACTGGGTCTCTATGCCCTCGCCGGATGCTATGAGTTCTTCAAGCTCCGCGCGGCCCAGCGTGGCAAGGCCTTCACTCATGCGCTCCTTGCTGCAGGGACATTCAAATCCTACCGGAGCTCCGTCCAGATATTCCAGGTCAGGATCACCCATGAACAGGTCGAGGATCTGTGCAGGCGAGAAACCTTCGGACAGCAGATAAGTCATCTCGGGGAAGCCACCCGCACGGGTCTCAAGATAAGATATCTCTTCTTCTCCCGCACCGGGAAGGAGCTGTATCATCATTCCGCCCGCCTGGGTAACGCGGCCTTCTTCCATGAGCACTCCCAGGGAAACGACCGAAGGTGTCTGCTCGGAAGAAGCCAGATAATAAGTAAAGTCCTCTGCGATCTCACCGCTGACGAGCTCGGTCGAACCTACATACGGCTCTTTGAGACCGATGTCTCTTATTACGGTAAGAAGTCCCTTGCCCACTGCTGCACCGACGTTTATCTTGCCGGGTCTGTGATACTCGGTCGGGATGTTGTTTTCGATAGGGTACGCCCTGACCTTGAATCCGAAGTCGGTTACGCAGGTCATGCCCTTGATGGGGCCGTCGCACTTGATGACGGTCGTCTGGGTGTCCTTCTTGCCCTTCATCGATTCCGATATGAGAAGGGAACCCGTCATGAACCTTCCGAGAGCCGCGCATGCTGCCGGAGACAGATCGTGGAACTGTCTGGCGGTCTCGCAGGTTGCTGTCGTCCTTATGGCGAGGCACTTGACCTTGCCCTTAAGTCCGTCTGCCCTGACGATGTGATCCATCGATATATCTTCCGGTACGCCCTTAACGTAATATACTCCGTCTGTCATGTCGTCTCCTTCAGAGGCTTCCCGTAAACAAGGAATATCCTCTCCGAGTCTTTGTCCGGCGCCTTGTCAGACAGTTCGTCGTAAGTTCCGAGATGCACGAGACCTGCCTTCTTTGCAGCCCTCGTAAAGAAACTCTCAGGGTAGAATCTCTCCACGAGATCGCCGTCATATCTTACGAACCTGCCGTCTTCCTGCTTCTCAAAGAGCGTCAGCTCGGCGGTGTTCGTGCGCGTGCTGCTGTCGTAACTGTTCAGCCATAGCAGCGTAAAATCCTCATAATCCTCATAGAAAACGTTGTCACCCAGGGTCCTTGTCAGGTGCTTCCTTGTTATCACGTCGAAAACGAACACCCCGCCCTCCTCAAGGTAAGACGAGACCTTGGAGAAGATCCTTGCGATAGCGCTCTCATCCGTGATGTGATCCATTGTATCGAGAACGGAGATAAAGCAGCCTGTCTTGCCGGGGAGCTCGAAGTCGGTAATATCCTGGAGCGACCAGATGATCTTGCCTGCTCCCTTCTTGCTGCCTGCCATGATGAGCATCTCCTCGGCCGAGTCGATGCCCGTCACCTTGTAGCCGTTCTTCGCCAGGCAGATATCCACGCTGCCGGTACCGCATCCGAGATCGGTTATTGTGCGTACCTTTGCGGCTGAATGCCTTTCGATCAGAGAGGCGTAGTAGTCTGCCCACACCCGGACATTCATGTCCGACTGCATCTCGTCATAGTGCCTAGCGAGACAATCGTAGAAATTATCCATGACTTACGGGAGATAATCTTCGGGGTTGTACTGCGTTCCGTTTACACGGACCTCGAAGTGGAGGTGTGCGCCCGTTGAAGTACCGGTGCTTCCGACTTCACCTATCTGCTGGCCGGCAGATACGTAATCTCCGACAGATACATAGATATCTCTTGCATGCGCGTAGAGAGTGGTGACGCCGTCGCCGTGATCGATAATGCAGTAGTTGCCGTATCCGCTGCCGCCGGTGTTGCATCCTTCGACAGGCTCGGTAACATAGATGACCGTTCCGGAAGCCGCTGCACAGATAGCCGAACCGTAACCGCAGGCAATATCGATGCCGGAGTGGAACTTATATGTGCCGTATACGGGGTGATATCTGTATCCGAACGGTGAGGATATGTAGCCTGAAGCCGGCCACTGGAGCGATACGCTGATCGAAGGCGATGACGGATTGCTCGGTGCCGAGGATCCGCCGCCCGAAGAAGAGCCCGAATCAGAAGATGACGAGCCGGAATCTCCCGGGGAAGATCCCGAGTCTGAAGACGAACCGGAATCAGAACCTGATCCGGAATCGCCGGAAGATGCCGGCTGTGCGGGCTGCTGAGCCGCCTGCTGTGCATTGTATTCCGACTGGAGTGCCAGGATCTGATCGCCCAGTGAAGCTGCATATGCCTCGAGCTCGTCTTCCTGCTGTTCCCAGGATGACAGCTCCGAAGATACATAGGACAGAGTGTCTTCTGTGGTGGCAATGAGTTCTTCGAGTTCATCGAGCTCTGCCTGTTTCTGATCTGCAATAGCCTGCATGTCCTCAGCTTCCTGGAGCTTGATCTCTTTCTGGAGTTCAGCGTCGTCCAATGCTATCTGCATCTGGTCGATCGCCTGAGCATCTGCATCGGCGATGAGAGTAATGATCTCCATGTTGGTGAAGAAGCCGGCTATGTTATCCGATTCGAGAAGGACTTCGAGAGTCGATTTATTCTGATACTCAAACATTGCAGAGACTCTCTCGGAGAAGAGGAGCTGCTGTGCTTCAAGATTCTCTTCGGCCTCGATGTAATCTTCCAGAGCCTGAGCCTTGGCTTCAAGTGCTGCTTCGAGCTGTGAGCAGATAAGCTCATACTGAGCCTTCTGTTCTTCGTTTGCTTCGTTAAGGGCTGCAAGTTCTCCGGTCAGAGAGCTCTTCTGGGACTGGAGCGAACTTACCATTGCAGCAGCTGCTGCCGCCTGGGCTTCAGCCTCGTCTTTGTCCTGCTTTGCCTGATCGATGTCTTCCTGATCCACCTTGAGGATCTCTATGACGGAAGTATCGCCTCCGCCTGCTATGATGTTGCCGGTAAAGGTAACGGACAGAGCAAAGACGGTCGTAGCTATGACTCCGGCCAGGATAAGAGGCTTCCAGACCTTCTGCCTGAGAGCATCTTCCCTTGCAAAGATCTCTTCTAATTCGTTCTTATACCTTGACATATTTCCTCACCGATATACCGCTTCCGATGGAACCGATTATCACTCCCATAAGAAGTATCAGGATGATCTCGGCCCACATTATGCTGTGTGTGGGGACGAGCGCATAGAAGCTCGTCGGAGCGATCTCGCTCATGGACTTGACATAGATGCCGCGGTAGATGACGACGGTTATGCCCCATGCGAAGATGCCGCTGATTATCCCGACTATTGCGCCTTCGATAATATAAGGCAGTCTTATGTAGTTGTTCGTAGCGCCTACGAACTTCATTATCTCGATCTCATTTGCTCTTGAATAAACGGATATCCTTACCATGTTGGATATGATGAACAGTGCGATCATGAACAGTATCGCGAATGCCGCCACGGTCGTGATGTTGACTATCCTCGATGCCCTCGACAGGAATCTCATGACGTTGCTCTCCTGCTGGACCTTGGATACGCCGTTGTAGGTCGCGATCTCGGCACAGACCTGATCTGCGGTCGCAGGATCCGTAAGTCTTATGCTGAAGGTGTGCGGGAGATACATGTTGTAATCAAAATCATCGAGGAGCGATGCGGAAGAACCGAGGTTCGCCTTGTAGCTGTTGTAGTTGTCTTCTGGCGAAGCATAGTGGAACTCCATGATGTTCGGATTGTTATAGAGCTTTGCCTGAACATCATTGAGCTGCTCTTCCGTGCACTGGAGCTTCATGTACACTTCGATTGGAGGTCTCTGCGACAGCCTCGTCATTATGGTCCTGACATTGACCGAGAATATAAAGAACACGCCCATGACGAACAGCATCAGAAGGATCGTCGTGATGGACGCCATCGTTACCAGCGGATGTCTGACTATTCCGCGGAATCCTTCCTTAACGGAATTGAAAAAAGCTCTAACACTCATCAGTCGTCATCCTCCGGAACCATATCGATATCTGAGGCCTGGAGCGGATCGGCCGATCTTGTCTTGAACTTCTCGTCGAGCTTTGCCTTGCGTCTGGCTTCTTTCTCGGCCAGCTTCTCGGCGCGTCTTGCCTCTTTCTGTGCCTTCTTCTCGGCACGTCTTGCATCCTTGCCGGATACTGCGGGAGATGCTGCCTGCGAAGGGAATTCCACCTCGCTCTCTGCGGCCGGTTCTTCTTCCGGGACCGGAGCTTCCACGGGAGCCGGTTCTTCTGCAAAGACGGGTTCTTCCTGCAGGATGGGCTCTTCCTGAGCTATTACTTCCTCGGGCACCGTTATCTCGATGACCTCGGGCTCAGCGGCAGTTCCGTCAAGGAGCATCTCTGAGGGAACTTCTGACTCCTGCGCCGCTGCAACGGGTTCTTCCGGTATCTGCACCGGCTCTTCTGCAGGGATATAAGTTTTCTCTGCTGAATCTCCGAAAACAAATCCTCCGCCCTGCTGCTCGAATCCCTGGTCGTCGTAAGAATCGCTGTATGCACCGTCTTCTCCGAAAGCCAGATCTCCGCCGGGGAGATTGCCGTAATCTTCGGAAGTAATGACGCTGGGCGCCTCTTCCTTCTTCTCTTCCGTATAGCCGCTCGCCTTCTCGTCACGTACGACGAGTCCGCCGTCTATCTCTATTACACGCTGCTTCATCCTGTCGACAAGGTTGCTGTCGTGGGTGCAGATGATAACAGTTGTCTTGTTGCCTGTTGTCTTGCCGTTCTTGTTGATCTCGAGCAGCATCGCCATGATGCTCTCGGATGTGTCGGGGTCCAGGTTACCCGTAGGCTCGTCTGCGACTATGAGCTTGGGGTTGTTTACCATAGCTCTCGCGATGGCTACTCTCTGCTGCTCACCGCCGGACAGCTCCTGGGGATATGCATTAGCCTTGTCCTTCAGGCCTACTGCGGACAGGCAGATGCTTACCGTATTTGCAAGGCTCTTTGGGGGAACGCCCACTATCTCGCCCGCGAAAGCGACATTCTCGGCAACGGTCTTGGTCTCTATCAGACGGAAATCCTGATAGATCATGCCGATCTGACGTCTCAAGACCGGAACCAGCGCGCGGCTCATGTGAGCGATATCAAAACCGTCGATCCTTACGGAGCCTTCCGTAGGAGACTCTTCGCAGGTTATGCACTTAAGAAGGGTTGATTTACCTGAACCCGATTTGCCGATGACAAACACAAAATCTCCGTCATCGATAGTGAAACTTACACCCTTGAGTGCCTCCACTCCGGATCTGTAAGTCTTCTTAACATCAATAAAATCAATCACTTGATAGAGTTACCTTATCTTATTATCGTTGGTATCGTTTAAATAATCGATGTAGATCCTTACCATCGTAGCCATCTTGAACAATACCGCATCATCGAACTTACGGAGGTCAAGTCCGGTCTTGGTCTTTACCTTCTCAAGACGGTATACGAGAGTGTTCCTGTGTACGAACAGTTCCCTTGAAGTCTCGGAACCGTTGAGGTCGTTTGCAAAGAACGTATCGATCGTCGTCCTTGTCTCCTCATCGAGCTGTCTGAATGCATCATTGGGGAATACCTCGCGGATGAACATCTCGCAGAGAGGCTTCGGAAGCTGATAGATCAGTCTGCCGAGACCAAGCTTGTCATATCTGGATATATCAGTCTCACCGTCGAAGATCTTGGATACCTTGAGTGCCGTCATGGCATCGGAATAAGACTTGCTGATATCCATGAAAGACGGAACGATGGAACCTACTGCGACCTTGGCGGTGCAGCCTTCGGAATTCAGGCATGCGAGAATGGACTGGCTTGCCTCATCGATGAATTCACCTCTGTCGGCATCCTCACCTGCTGCCTCGGAAGAATCGATGATAACGATGGTCGTAGTGTCATCCATGGAGATGACCATTGTCGTATCGGAATCATTATAGAGATTCTGAAGTATCTCGAACGCTTCGGTGCTCTGATCTGCAGCTGTCCTAACGACTATAACGAGTCTGGCGTCCTTGCAGTCGATCTTGAATCCGCGTGCGATCATCGGAACTTCGGATCTTATCTCGTTGTCCAGAAGAACATTCCTTATGAAGATCGACTTCTCCGCATCCGTTCCCTTCTCCTTGGCGATCGTCTTGATCCACTCGGAGATGAGCTGCAAAGATATCTTTGCATCAGAATCGGTGCTCTCAACATAGATGACATACTTGAGCTGCTCGCCTATGTTGACCTTGAGATATGTACGGTCTGCAGTAGAAGCGAAAATGTCTCCGCCGGACATGACCGCGCGGAAGGAAGGATCTGTCTCACCTTCGAGAGAATCGTCTGTTGCCGCCAGGATAACTCCTGAAGTATCCAGAACGCCGCAATCTACAGGGAGGATCGTCTTCACCTGACGCATGCACTTCTTGATCTCTTCCATATCTACACCTCGCCCTCTGAGCACAAATAATACAAACTTACTAGAAGCCTCATTAAATTCTATATTTTTTCGCAATTTGGTGCAAGCATGCAAACAAAAGGGCCGAACCCGAAGGTCCGGCCCTATGGTTAATCCGTTGTGATATCAGATCAGGAAATGATGCTCTGCTCTGTGTCCTTATCGAAGATGTGAACACGGTTTGCATCGATAGCGAGGTCTACTACCTGGCCAACAGAGGACTGTGATGTAGTAGGGTCAACGCGGCATGTAAGAGGCAGAGAACCGTTAACTGTAACGTAGAGGTATGTCTCTGCACCGAGCATCTCGACGACGTCAACGTCTGCAGGGAAAGCTGCCTCAGGGTGATCTGTAACATATGTGGAGTCATCTGTAAGAGCCTCAGGTCTTACACCGAAGATAACTTCCTGTCCGTCACGCTCCATAACTTCCTCAACTGCATATCTCTCAGGGAGCTTGATCGTAACGTTCTCGAATGAGATGAATACGTCAGAACCCTCAACGTTGATAACAGCATTGATGAAGTTCATAGGAGGCATTCCGATGAATCCTGCAACGAATGTGTTGACCGGGTTGTCATAGAGCTCCGTAGGAGAGTCAACCTGCTGGATGAAACCATCCTTCATGACTACGATTCTGGTACCCATGGTCATAGCCTCGGTCTGGTCGTGTGTAACGTAAACGAATGTTGTCTTAAGTCTGTGGTGGAGCTTTGTGATCTCGACACGCATCTGTACACGGAGCTTAGCGTCGAGGTTTGAGAGAGGCTCG
>JAFZPJ010000020.1 GCA_017550385.1 Clostridiales bacterium | reverse complement strand
CTCTCCTCTGTCGTGCCATGCAACTGCATCGTCAGCTGTGAATACGATCTTACCGCAAGCAGCTCCCGGAGAAGCGCCAAGTCCCTTGCCGATTGCCTCTGCTGCCTTGAGAGCTGCAGGGTCGAACTGGGGGTGGAGCAGTGTATCGAGGTTACGGGGATCGATCATCGCAACTGCCTCTTCAGGTGTTCTCATGCCCTCGTCAACGAGGTCGCAAGCGATCTTCATGGCAGCCTGAGCCGTTCTCTTACCGTTTCTTGTCTGGAGCATGTAGAGCTTACCGTGCTCGACTGTGAACTCCATGTCCTGCATGTCGCGGTAGTGTGTCTCGAGCGTGGAGCAAACCTGTGTGAACTGAGCGAATGCCTCAGGGAACTTCTGCTCCATCTCTGCGATCTTCATAGGAGTACGAACGCCTGCAACAACGTCCTCACCCTGTGCGTTTGTAAGGAACTCACCGAAAAGGCCCTTCTCGCCTGTAGCAGGGTCTCTTGTGAAAGCAACGCCCGTACCGCAGTCGTCACCCATGTTACCGAATGCCATGGACTGAACGTTAACGGCTGTACCCCATGAATAAGGGATGTCGTTGTCTCTTCTGTATACGTTAGCTCTAGGGTTGTCCCAGGATCTGAATACGGCCTTGATAGCGCCGATGAGCTGCTCCTTAGGATCTGTAGGGAAGTCTGCACCGATCTTTGCCTTGTACTCAGCCTTGAACTGGGAAGCGAGTTCCTTGAGGTCGTCAGCCGTGAGCTCGACGTCCTGAGTAACTCCTCTGTCAGCCTTCATCTTGTCGATGAGCTCTTCGAAGTACTTCTTACCAACTTCCATAACAACGTCGGAATACATCTGGATGAATCTTCTGTAGCAGTCCCAAGCCCATCTGGGGTTACCGGACTTTGCAGCGATAACGTCTACTACCTGCTCGTTCAGACCGAGGTTAAGGATAGTATCCATCATGCCCGGCATGGAAGCTCTTGCACCGGATCTTACGGAAACAAGGAGCGGGTTCTCGAGATCGCCGAACTTCTTGCCTGTGATCTCCTCAAGCTTAACGATGTACTCCATGACCTGAGCCATGATCTCATCGTTGATCTGGCGACCGTCCTCGTAGTATCTGGTGCATGCCTCTGTGCTGATGGTGAAGCCCTGAGGAACAGGGAGACCGATGTTGGTCATCTCAGCGAGGTTTGCGCCCTTACCGCCAAGGAGTTCGCGCATGTTTCCGTTGCCTTCGGTGAAGAGGTAAACGTACTTTGTCATTCTTTTATCCGCCTTTCGTTTTTGGATTTTATATTTATTGTTTTTTTATCCGTTCTATTGTATCAGATATCAAGCCTTAAAAATCGAACTTGCCGTCAAAAAACTCATCGAGTTTGTCGATCGGGAATCTGATGTTGCCGGGCTCGTACTCGACGTTCTTCATCGAGTCTCTTTCTCTGATGGTTACGCAGCCGTCTGTCTCGGAATCGAAGTCATAGACTACGCAGTAAGGAGTACCGATCTCATCCTGTCTTCTGTAGCGCTTGCCGATGGACTGTCTGTCATCGAGCTCGCACATGTACTTCTTGGACAGCTTCTCGAAGATCGGCTGTGCCTTATCCGTCAGCTTAGCAGACAGCGGGAGGACACCGATCTTGATGGGTGCGAGGAACGGGTGGAAATGCATTACCGTTCTGACGTCGCCGCCCTCAAGTGTCTCCTCATCGTATGCGGAGCACAGGAATGCGAGTGTTACACGGTCAGCACCGAGAGACGGTTCGATAACGTAAGGAACGTACTTCTCGTTCTTGGCAGGGTCAAAGTATGTGAGATCCTGCTTGGAGAATTCCATGTGCTGCTTGAGGTCGTAGTCCGTACGGTCTGCGATGCCCCAGAGCTCGCCCCAGTCGGTGAACGGGAATGCGAACTCGAAGTCTGTCGTTGCTCTTGAGTAGAAAGCGAGTTCCTCTTTCGCGTGATCTCTGGTGCGGAGCTCTTCTTCCTTGATGCCGAGGCCGATCAGCCAGTCGTGGCAGAATGTCTTCCAGTAGTCGAACCACTCGAGGTCGGTGCCGGGTTCGCAGAAGAACTCGAGCTCCATCTGCTCGAACTCACGTGTTCTGAAGATGAAGTTGCCGGGAGTGATCTCGTTACGGAAAGACTTGCCGATCTGGCAGATACCGAAGGGGATCTTCTTTCTAGCAGAGCGCTGAACGTTCGCGAAGTTTACGAAGATACCCTGAGCGGTCTCAGGTCTGAGATAAACCTCATTCGTGGAATCCTCGGTAACACCGATGAATGTCTTGAACATGAGGTTGAACTTACGGATGTCCGTGAAATTGTGACCGCCGCAGACAGGGCAGGGAATGTTCTTGTCCCTGATGTATGCGACCATCTCCTCGGGGCTCATTCCCTCTACGGGAACGTCCTCGACGCCGTTCTCCTTGTTCCAGTCTTCGACCAGGTTGTCGGCTCTCTGTCTGGCCTTGCACTGCTTACAGTCGATGAGAGGGTCGGAGAATCCGCCTACGTGGCCGGATGCCACCCAAGTCTTGGGGTTCATGATGATGGCAGCATCGAGTCCTACGTTGTAGGGGCTCTCCTGGACGAACTTCTTCCACCATGCTGCCTTTACGTTGTTCTTAAGCTGTACGCCGAGCGGCCCGTAATCCCATGCGTTTGCGAGACCGCCGTAGATGTCGGAGCCCGGATAGACGAATCCTCTAACCTTGGCCAGCGACACTATCTTTTCCATTGTTTTCTCAACTGCCATTTTGTGTTACCGCCCGATCCTTAGTTCTCTTCTTCCTCGACTGCTTCGAGGTCTTCATCGGAAGGACCTTCCTCCTCGTCTTCTTCGACTTCCTCGAAATCATCGCCGAGGACCTTGTCGAGGAGCTGGTTCAGGCCGTCATCTGTGCCCTCTTCAGGCTGCTCTTCTGCAGTTGCTGCGTTAAGTGCATCAGCGAGCTCTTCCTCGCGCTGCTTTCTCTTATCCTCTTCTTCCTTCTGTCTTCTGAGGCGCTCTTCTCTTGTGATCGGAACAACGGGAGATACGTCACCGTCTACAGCGACGACCTTCTCGTCCATGATCTCCTGGCACGCGAGGGATACGACGTTGGCGATATCCTTATCGTCTACCATGGGCTGTGCGCCGTTAACGAGCTGTCTTGCTCTCTTGCTGACCAGTACCGCTACGTCGTAGGGGGACTCGCCCTTCTGCTTAAGCTTCTCGATTGAAGGATCTGTTAACATGTTTTTTACCTCTTTCTTTTTTATTCCAAATTCTTTATCGTCTCTTTTTGTCTGAAGGTCCTGAGCATCTCGCTCTCGATTATCTTCATTATGTCTTGTGCCGCCTGTTCGACTTCGTTGTTCTGCACCGCGTATTCGAATTCGCCGGCCCTTGCTATCTCTTCTCTTGCCTTGGCAAGTCTTGCGGCAACCTTGGCGTCATCTTCCGTTCCCCTGCCCTTGAGCCTTGCTTCAAGTTCTTGGTACGACGGCGGCAGGAGCATTATCGTTACGACATCGTCAGGGAACTTCCTGTCGAGCGCGAGGCTTCCTTCTATGGTGATGTCGCAGAAGACCACCTTGCCTTCGCTGACTTTCGCCGCTATGGGAGCCGCGGGAGTTCCGTAGTAGTTGCCGACGTATTGGTCGTACTCGATTATCTCCCCCGCTTCGATCATCTCCTCGAACTCTTCCTTGGTCCTGAAGTGATACTCCACTCCGTCGGTCTCGCCCGGCCTGGGGCTCCTCGTCGTGGCCGAGATCGAGTACGCTGCCTTGCCGGGCCACTTCTCCTCGATCATCTCCGCTACACGCTTAAGGACCGTTCCCTTGCCGACGCCCGAAGGTCCTGATACCGATACGATAAGTCCTTTCTCAGCCATCGAGTCTCTCCTTGATCTCCGCGATCTCGAGCGCGCTCATTATGATAAGATCCGTGTCGGTAACGAGTACCGTTCTGCACTTCTTGCCCGCACAGCAGTCAACGCACGCGCCTCTGTCCTTGGACTCCTGGATCATGCGCCTGGCCGGAGCCGAATCCGCTCCCGCCGCACACACGATGCGCGACTTTGCTGCGATATTGCCGAACCCTATATCAATGAACTCTGCCATATATCAAACCAGATTCTGGATCTGCTCCCTTATCTCTTCGACCGTGTTCTTCATAGCAAGCACGCGGTTCGTGATCTCGATGTCGTTTGCCTTCGACCCGCAGGTGTTGACCTCGCGGTTGATCTCCTGCACGAGGAAATCCATCTGCTTGCCGCACGCACCGTCTCCTGCAAGGATCTTATGCGCCTGCGCGAAATGGCTCTTCAGCCTGGTAAGCTCCTCGTCCACCGCACACTTATCTGCGAAAAGCGCAACCTCTGCAGCGAGCCTGCTCTCATCGTAGAACTCCTTCTGCTCGGAAGTGAGCAGCTCGTCCACACGTGCGGAGAGCTTCTGTCTGTAGCACTCTATTACGGCGGGGGAACGTTCTTCGATCTCATCTCTGATGCCTGCGAGAGTACCGATCTTGGTGAGGATGTTCTCTGCGAGTGCGTCGCCTTCCCTCTTGCGCATAGCCTTCATGGCATTAAGCGCCTCGGCGACAGTCTCTGCGAGCTCTGCTCCCAGCATGTCCTCATCTACCGATGTCTGGCTGACCTGAAGTACGTCAGGATATGAAGCGAGTCTTGCGACTCCGAGATCGTCCGTTCTTCCCGTGATGCCGGCAATGCTCGTTGCCGCATCGGAATATGCCTTAACAAGACCTTCGTTGACCGTTACCGTCTCGGATTCGCTCGCGGTGTCCTGATAGTTGATGAAAACATCCACCTTGCCTCTCGTGAGGGAATCCGTGATCTGCTTCCTTACTGCCGCATCTGCGAAGTTAAAAAGCCTCGGCATCCTGATGTTGAGATCGCAGTATCTGCTGTTGACTGATTTGAGCTCAACACTGTATTTTCTGGTCGCGAATATCTTCTCGGCTCTGCCGAATCCGGTCATGCTGTATGGCATCTTTGTCTCCTTGGATAGAAAGAGCCTGCACCGGCGGATCTTCCGCTTTCTCAGGCCCGTAAAGTATTATAAATACTTATATAAGAAAGTGCAATTAAAAATATTTGAGGTGTCCCCGGAACGCCTGAGTTTATTGGCTTTGCGGAGACGAAAAAATTTTTAATCCGATATTTTGACAGGAGCAAAATCCAGGTAGTCGGCAGAGGTGCAGACGTATCTAACTCTGCCCTCGTCTTCGCCCTCAAAAACCTGCCCTTTGCCGCGGCCGTGAAGGTGTCCGTAAACGCATGTGTCGATGTGCCCTGCGAGGAGCTCCGTGAACCCGGTCTTCTCCTGCCCGCGCATTACCGGCGGATAGTGGATCATGAGTATCCTCTTGTGTGCGTGTTCGGGATCTGCATTCTCCAGTTCAGTGATGCAGAGCTTAACGCGCGAGATCTCGCGATCGTAGACCTTGCGGTCGTCAGCGGTCTTGAGCATGTTCTCGAGCATCCAGCCGCGCGTGCCGGATATGAGGCATCCTTCCGCCTCGAGCACGTTGGTCCTTACTATCTCGATACCCGGGTAGTCGTGCGAAGAGAAGAACTCGTCGAGCTTTTTCATCGTGGTCCACCAGTAGTCGTGGTTGCCGCGGCAGATTAGTTTTCGGCCCGGAAGAGATGCGAGGAAAGAGAAATCTTCCTCCGCCTTCTCGATGTATGTTGCCCAGGAGATGTCGCCTGCGACGAGGACGGTATCCGAATCCGTCACGTTCTCGCGCCAGCCGCGTTCGATGCGCTCTATGTAGCCGTCCCAGGCACTGCCGAACACATCCATTGATTTCTCGGGATTGGACAGGGACAGATGCAGATCCGACAGTGCGTAGATTGCCATTCTGTTCCCTCCTCCTTAATGAAAATATCTGTAGATCGCCCTGGCGTCGGCTTCCGTGATGCCCTTGCACTCACGCAAGCTTTCTTCGCTCGCCTGCTCTACCGCCTTTATTGTACCAAAGTGCGCGAGAAGGCGCTTACGCTTGGCAGGTCCGATGCCTTCGATGTTCTCTAACCTGTATCTGATGTTGCGCTTGCCGGCGAGCTTGCGCTGATAGGAGATCGCGAATCTGTGGACCTCGTTCTGCACGGTCGTCAGGAACCTCAGGAGGCACACCTCGTCATCTGTCAGGTTCTTGCCTTCGAGCGGGATTTCCGTGCCGTCTTCGAGCACGAGGCCCGCAGTCTTGTGACGGTCGTTCTTGTACATACCCGCGAGCAGGATCTTCTCCGTTCCTTCTGTCGCGCGCACCACCGAAGCGACGGCCGAGAGCTGACCCTTGCCGCCGTCGACCAGGATGATATCCGGGTATGCAAAGCCGTCCTCTCCGCTGTGCGAGAACCTTCTGTCCAAGGTCTCCCTCATCGACGCGAAATCGTCCTGCTCTTCCACTCTCTTCATCTTGAACAGGCGGTACGACTGCTTGTCCGGCTTGCCGTCCTTGAACACGACCATACCCGAGCAGATATCGTCGTTGCCGAGGTTGCTTATATCAAAGGACTCCGCCCGGGAGATCGAATTCTCCTCGGCGCCCATCAGCTTCTCCAGATAACGCAGCGCCAGCGACGGATCAGCCCCTGCAGCGCCGCCTCTAAGTATTCTGCGGACCATCATCTCACGCGCGTTGTTCTGCGCGAGCACCGCGAAATCATGCAGCTCGCCGCGCTCTGCCACGTGCAGGCGGACCTTGCGTCCTGCCTTCTCCGTAAGGTGCGCCTCGATCGTCTCCTGGTCTTCCGGCATGAACGGCACCAGGATCTCCGGCGGGATCTGCAGCGCATCCTCGTAGTACTGCATGAGGAAGTTCTCTATAATCTCCGGCTGGTCGGTATCGGTGCCGGCTACAAAATAAGTCGAGGATCCGACGACCCTGCCGTCTCTTAATTCCAACTTGCGAACGCATGTCTCGCCCGCATCGGAGTAGAGTCCGATGGCGTCCGCGTCGCGCTCGATAGACAGGAACACGCGCTGATTCTGTCTTATGTTCTCGAGGGCATAGAGCCTGTCCCTGAGCATGCCTGCACGCTCGAAGTCGAGAGCCGCCGAGGCCTCTTCCATCTGGGATCTTATGTCCTTCTCGATGCCGTCGTACTTGCCCTTGAAGAACATCACGATCTGCTCCACCATGTTCCGGTAGTCAGCCTCGCTGACCGTGCCGAGGCAGGGAGCCATACACTTGCCGATGTGGTAGTTCAGGCAGGGACGCTCCTTGCCGATGTCTCTGGGGAAAACCTTCTTGCAGCGCTTCAGCGGGAAGATATCCGAGATGGACTGCAACACGAGCGCGCAGTCGCCTGCCATGTAGGGGCCGAAGTAGACGGCACCTGCTTTTCGCGCATCGGGATCGGGACGAAAGGCCTTGAACACCCTCGGGTACTGCTCGTTCAAGGTCACGCAGATGTACGGGTAGCCCTTGTCGTCTCGGAGCAGGATGTTGTAGTGCGGCTGGTAACGCTTGATGAGATTGGCCTCGAGCAGGAGCGCCTCGGGCTCGGTGCCCACGACGGTGTACTCGAAGTCGGCCACGTGCGAGACCATCGCCGCGACCTTGGGGATCGCGATCGGCCCGCCGCCAAAATAACTCTTCAGGCGGTTCCTGAGCTTCTTCGCCTTGCCGACATAAATAACAGCCCCGCTGCTATCTTTCATAAGATAGACGCCGGGACTTTGCGGTACTGTATCAAGGCGCGCGTCGAACTTGCGTGCCATTTTTATACTGTGGGATTCTTCAGGTGACTCTTAAGGGTCTCGATGGCTTCTTTCTCGTCGTCGCCGTTAGCTTCGATCTCGATCTCGGCGCCGCTCTGGATGCCTAAGGACATGACTCCGAGAAGGCTCTTGGCATTTGCTCTTCTGCCGTCTCTGATAAGATAAATGGTGCTCCTGAAAGCCGAAGCCTTCTGGATGAGAACTGCGACTGCCTTCATCTGCAGGCTGTCTTCGCATTCAAACACAATATTCTCGCAAGTCATGGCGTAACCCCCATCTTTATTCGCCATAAGTATATTTTTGGAAGGGGGTAAAATCAACACAAAAAAGGGGGTGCGGGGGATTTTCGACAATTCAACCCAAATGGCCATTATTTGCCATTCTTCTTTGGTCAATTTATCAATCACACTCCGGCGAGCGCCCTCTTCATGAGGATCGCATCGCGCCCCGCGCCGTAGTAATCCCTGCGGCGGTTGTACTCTTCAAACCCGCGCCCGGTGTATACGCTTACCGCAGGCGTGTTCGTGTCCTCGACCTCGAGGAAGATCACCTCCGCGCCGCGGCTCATGAGCTCTTCTATCAGTGCTTCTACGAGTTTTGTGCCGAAGCCCTTGCCCCTTTGGTCTGCCGCCACAACGAGGTTGCCGACCGACGCTTCGCCAACTACGACCGACACGCCGATGTAGCCTGTGATCGTTTGGTCTTCCGCCTCGAGGACGAGTGCGAACTTTTCGTCGTCAGTGATGAGCCGCCTGACGTCTTCTTCCGGCCAGGGGTGTGCGATCGAGCCCTGCTCGAGTGCCATGATCTGCTGCACATCACCGGCCTGTGCGAACCTGATGCTCTCAGCCATTCTGCTGTTCCTTGAGGGTCTTAACTCTCGATGCCGCGCAGTAGGATGCCTCGACGTCGCGGCCCGATATGATGCCTGCCTCACCCTTTGCAAACGCCGCTTCCGCGATGCCTCTCGGGAGGATCGCCGCGCCCTTGGCGTAGTAGACGTTGATGTGCGCACCCGCGCGCTCGAACGCCGCCTTCATTGTATCCGCACCGTCGCCCACGACGATGATCTGGTTCCTCTTGCCGTATATGATCTCCGGCACCGCAAGTATCTGCTTCACCAGGTCGTCCGCATCGTATGCGTCCTCCTTGACGAGGGTCTTGGCCGTATCGTCCTCTGCTGCCTGCGCAAACACGCGGTTGTTGCGCGCATCGAAAGCAGGCACTATAAGCGTCTCGCTGCTGTTCGCCACGGTCGCGTTGTCAACGCTCCTCGCGAGTGCCTCCGTCGACGAGACCGGAATGCAGCCTTTGCCTGCCGCGAGCGCCATCGCCTTCACAGCGGACAGGCCGATCCTCACGCCCGTGAACGATCCTGGCCCGACCGTTACCGCGTATGCGTCAAGGTCTTGGTGGGCGATGTTTGCCTCTCTCATGACCTCGTGCACCAGAGGCATGAACGTCTCCGAGTGAGTGCGTTTCTCTAAGGAGAGCTTGTACGCGATCTCCCTGCCGTCTTCATATACGCCCGCACAGCAGGTCGAATTCGATGTGTCACAGACAAGTATCTTCATAGGATCTCACACCCCGCTTCCTCCGCGGCCGCCTTCGCTTCATCGTCCGCCTCGAAAATCCTCTCTTCCCCGCTTCCCGTTATCCTCATGCGGACCGTGCCCTTGGGGAGCACGCCCGAGATGACGTCGCTCCACTCGATGACGCAGACGCCCGCGCCGAAATATTCGTCCAGCCCGGCATTGATGAAGTCGTCCTCATCCGCCAGCCTGTATGTGTCAAAATGGAACATCCTGAGCCTGCCGCCCTCGTACTCGTTGACGATCGTGAACGTCGGCGATGAGACAAACGACGTGACTCCCAGTCCGCGCGCGATGCCCCTTGCCAGGCAGGTCTTGCCGGCGCCGAGGTCCCCGTCCAGCGCGATCACGCTGTCGTCGGTGAGCCCGCGCGCGAGTATCTCGCCGAACTTCTCCGTCTGCTCTTCAGATGTGGTCTTGAACTTAAACATAGCCTATACATAATATAGCACCCCGGTCGCTTTTTCGAGCGCCGCTCAGGCAATTAGCGAATAATTAGCGAAAAACGCCTGATTCTGCTAATTATTTGCTAATTTAGAAAATATTTAGCAAAAACGGCCGTTTTTTGCTAAAAATCTGCAAACACGCTTAGCAAGCCCGTGAATCCCGGGGTGCGGCAAACAAAAAGGCCGCCCCGATCGGAGCGGCCTTTGTACAGGAACGATTCCTGATTAACGCTTACTGAACTGTGAAGCCTTACGTGCCTTCTTGAGACCCGGCTTCTTTCTTTCCTTCATTCTAGCGTCTCTTGTGAGGAGTCCGTTGGACTTCAGAACTGCCTTGTAGGAAGCTTCGTCAGCCTGAACAAGT
>JAFZPJ010000019.1 GCA_017550385.1 Clostridiales bacterium | reverse complement strand
GGACATTGTAGCAACGAATGACTCCAAGAGGTCGGAGCAGTTGCCGGCGATATCGTTAACGTTATCACCGATGAAGTCTGCGATCGTGTTAGGGATTCTTGAGTCGTCCTCAGGAAGGTCATGTCTGAGCTTACCAAGGATATCAGAAGAAATGTCTGCAGCCTTTGTGTAGTTACCGCCTGCTACACGGTTGAACATAGCAACGATGGAGCAGCCGAGAGAATATGTGGAGATTCTCATGATGTAAGGGTTGCATGTGAGAGTCTTGAGAACAAGACCTGAGCTTGTAGCGTCATGCTGTACGCCGCCGAAGCAAAGAAGAACTGCGAGGAAGCCCAACATACCGAAGCCCTGAACTGCAAGGCCGCTGATGGAACCGCCGCAAAGAGCTACCTTAACAGTCTCACCGATTGAAAGGCTCTCTTTTGCTTTGTTCGATGTACGAACGTTAGCATATGTAGCGCTCTGCATACCGAGAACGCAAACGATAGAACTCATCAAGGCACCCATGAGGAATGTGATACCGCTGGTCTTCTCAACACAGAGTGTGAAGATAACAGCAACAACAGCAACCACGATGGCAATGCTCTTGAACTCCGTCTTAAGGAATGTCTGCGCGCCGGAACGGATGATACCGGATAACTCGATCATCTCAGGTGTTCCTTCGGGCATCTTCTTAATACGGAAGTAATTGAACGCAACGTAGATCAAAGCAAGAAATACTACGCCGAGTACGATTAACCAGGAAGTCGATAATAATGACATAAACCGGGCCCCTCTCTTTTAAGAATAATTTTATATAGATTTCGTGAAGCATTTGGGCATAATAAACCCTACCTCAGTGTAAACCGAAACGATTATACATATAAACAGATACTTTGACAATCAAAAAATCTATGTTTTTACCATATAAAATAAAGATTGTTGTTGAATATTTTGGGAATTATTCGTTGATGAGCGAATCGACAAAAAGGTCGGGGTCAAAATCAGCCAGATCCTCAACGCTCTCACCCAATCCGGCAAGCACGATAGGCTTTTTGGACTGGTATGCAACAGCGATCGCAACACCGCCCTTTGCACTTCCGTCGAGCTTTGTGATACCGACATAATCAAGGCCTGTGACCTCGCCAAAGCCCTCTGCCTGGATAACGGCATTCTGGCCTGTTGTTGCGTCGATTATAAGCAGCGACTTGATGACAGCATCCGGAGCTTCCCTCTCAATGACGCGTCTTATTTTCGCGAGCTCTTCCATGAGATTCTTCTTGTTGTGGAGACGTCCGGCTGTATCTACGAGGAGCACGTCAGTGCCTCTTGCCTGTGCAGCGTGAACGGCATCGAAAACAACGGAAGCGGGATCTGCTCCCTCCTGCTCCTGAGCGATAACGGCAGTGCCTGTCCTCTCGCCCCATGTCTTAAGCTGGCCGACTGCAGCCGCACGGAAAGTATCGCAAGCGGCCATAAGGACCTTCTTGCCTTCCTTCTTGTATCTTGCAGCGAGCTTACCTGAAGTGGTCGTCTTGCCCGTGCCGTTAACGCCGATCATGAGGATGATATTGAGCTTTCCGGGTTCGATCTCAACAGTCTGGGGCTCGCCTAAGATCTCGAGCATTCTCTCCTTGACTGATGCAAGGACTGCTTCCTTACTGTCATCACCGGTCTTTCTGATATTCTGCTTAACGTGATCCATGATGTCGTCAGCTGCCTGAACGCCGCAGTCAGCCCTGATCAGGAGTTCTTCAAGTTCATCAAGCATATCCTCATCGAAATGGCCGCTTGACGCTGCAAGCTTTGTGAAGCTTCCGGCAAAGAAACTTCTGGTCTTTTCAAGTCCTCTTTTAAACAGATCAGCTAATCCCATTATTTAAGCTCCATGGACAAGATCTTGGATACGCCGCGCTCAGCCATCGTGACACCGTACATCTGGTCACACGCTTCCATCGTGCCCTTACGGTGTGTAACAAGGATGAACTGGGACTTTGAAGAATGTCTTCTGACGAAGTCCGTAAATCTTGTGATATTAACGTCGTCTAATGCCGCCTCGACCTCGTCCAGGATGACGAACGGAGAAGGCTTAAGTTCCTGAATAGCGAACAGGAGTCCGATTGCTGTAAGGCAACGCTCACCGCCTGACAGGAGTGAGAGATTCTGGAGTTTCTTTCCCGGCGGCTGTGCCTTGATGTCGATAGCGCACTCAAGGACATCCTCCGAATCGTTGCCCAGAATTATCTCAGCTGTACCGCCGCCGAAAAGATCGGTGAAGACCTGGCTGAAGTTCTTGTTGATCGTATCGAAATGCTCTGTAAACTCAGATCTCATCTTTGTTAAGAGTTCGTCGATTACCTTCTCGAGATCCTTCTTTGCAGCTTCGATATCATCCCTCTGCTTGGTCATGAATTCGAGTCTCTCTGAAAGCTCTGAGAATTCCTGCAGCGCGCCAAGGTTAACAGGACCCAATGCCTTGATCGCATTCTTTAAGGTCG
This sequence comes from Clostridiales bacterium, assembly GCA_017550385.1. Lineage (GTDB taxonomy): Bacteria > Bacillota > Clostridia > Saccharofermentanales > Saccharofermentanaceae > Saccharofermentans. The sequence goes on along the minus strand of JAFZPJ010000019.1, from coordinate 3,288 downwards.
TGATCCTCTTTGACTGCTCGCCAACCTTTTCGACAGGTTCTACGCTGTCTTTAATGTTGTCATATGTTGTCTCGTAATCTTCCCAGAGCCTGTTCTTGTTCTGGTCGATCTCGAAAATGATCTTGTCGTACTTGGATACGTGGGCATTGAGCTTGGCCTGGAGTTCGCTTATCTCATTGCCGCTGGCAGCAAGTCTGTCACCGAAGGAGGAGAGGTCACCTGAAAGGTTTGTTCTCTTCTCAAAGAGCACCTTAATCTCATCTTCCAATACCTTCTGCTGCTTGGTGTTCTCATCGAGCTTGGCATCAAGGTCGTTGATTTCCTTGGTAATGCTGTTAACAGTATCCTTGGCTTCCTTGATCTGGGAATCGAACTTGTCTCTTCCCTGCTTTGCTTCTTCGATCTGCTTCTTGATGTGTCCTGCGAGATCTAAGATACCGCTTCTCTCGGTGAGCTTGCGCTCGGCGAGGGATGCCGCTTCTCTGACCTTTGCAACGATCTGTTCGAGCTTAACTGCCTGCTCTTCCGAAAGTTTCTGCTGCTCTTCGATCTCCTCCTGGAAATCAGTGAGCTCACCGTTGATCTCTCTTTCGATACGGGTAAGCTCTTCCATATCCTCTTCAAGTCTCAACTTGGACTTGGATACCGTCTGCATGTTCTCGTCGAAGTTAGCAAGTGTCTCCTCAGTCTCTTCAAGTCTTGACTTGGTATTGTTGTATTCGCCTTCAGCCTTAACTTCTTCAAGCTGATAGAATTTGAGCTGTTCGCCTAACTGTGCGAGTTCACGCTTGATCGTTCCGATGTCATCGTCAACTTCCTGACGCTGGTCTTCGGAATCAGCAAGCTTAGCCTCGAGCTCTGCAACGACCTTTGTGAGGGCCTCGATCTCGGCCTTTCTTCCGATAACGCCTGTGCCTGCACCGGTCTTCTTAATCGAACCGCCGGTAAGTGATCCGCCCGGGTTAACAGAGTCGCCCTCTAATGTCATTACCTTATATGCACGGCCTGTCTTGGATGCAATGATCCTTGCGGCATCGAGATCGTGAGCAACGATTATCCTGCCCAAAAGGTTTGCAACTATGTCTTCCAGGTCACGGCTGCTTCTAACAAGATCTGAAGCAACGCCGATATATCCGTTAACACTCTTGGCCTTCCTGAGATCATCCTCGTCCACATATCTGGCCCTGATGTTCTCGATAGGAAGGAAAGTAACTCTTCCGAGACGGTTATCCTTAAGGTATCCGATGAGTTCAGCGGCATCCGCTTCGCTCTTGGTTACGATGTTGTTCAGGGCATTGCCGAGAGCCGTCTCAATGGCTGTCTCATACTTGCTGTCAGTATTGATAAGGTCACCCAAGACGCCCACCATGAGCCTTTTTACGGATCTGTCACTGTCAGCAGCATCAAGAAGGCGCTTTACGGATTCCTGATAGCCTTCCTTACGTCTCTCGATATCCTTTAATGTCTGGAGCTTTGACTCTTCAGCCGAAAGCTTCTTATTGTTCACTTCGAAAAACTGGTTAAGCTCGACCTGGCGGCCTCTTAACTCCTCAAGCTTCTTATTGCGTACTTCGATATCCTTTGTGACATCGCCCTTGATCTTCTTTATCTCGTCTAAGGCCTTCTCTTCATCCTTGAGCTTCGTGCTTAATTCGGCCTTGCCGCTCTCGGAAGCTGCTCTTGCCTCCTGCATGTCGCGGATCTTGTCGTCTAATGCAGAGATTCCGGCCTGGCATTCGGTGATCTTTTTCCTGGTCTCGAAAAGTTCCTCCGTCTTGGCCTTTACCTTTGAATCTGCCTTGCCGGCTTCCTTTCTGGAAGCTTCATATTCTTCGAACTTGGCAAGACGCTCCTTATCAAGCTCTTCACTTAAGAGCTTTGCATCGTTTGCTGCCTTCAAGAGGCTGTCTGCCTTGGCTTTTTTCTCGTTTAACTCCTGTGTGAGCTTCTCCACGGTCTCATCCGTGGATTCCATATCAGACTTGAGTTCTTCGATCCTCTGGTTAGTCTGGTTGAGTCTTTCAATAGAGACCTTCTTATCGGTCTGTGTCTCATGCTCGAACTCTGTGAGGTCGGACAGTTCCTGTCTCTTATCCTCGATCTCGTTCTCCAGAGTCTCAGTCTTTGTAATGATCTCCTGGTGGCTCTTTCTGAGATTCAAGTATTCGTCTTCACGCTCTTTGATCTCTTTTTCGAGCTGCTCCTTAAGACCGGCGGAATCGCCCATCTCGCGGTTGGCTTCAGTTATCTTGTGAACCAGAAGGGATGTCTCGAGCCTCTTAAGTTCCTCATAATGCTCATTGAACTTACGCGCCTTGCCTGCCTGCTCTTCGAGAGGTCCCTTGCGCTCTTCAAGTTCGCCTAAGATGTCGTTGATACGGACGAGATTCTGCTCGGTGCTCGTGAGCTTTCTCTGGGCCTCATCCTTACGGACACGGTACTTAACGATACCGGATGCTTCCTCGATGACCCTTCTTCTGTCCTCAGACTTCGTCGAGAGGATGTCATCAACTCGTCCCTGACCTACCAGTGAATAGCCGTCACGGCCAAGACCGGTGTCAAGGAAAAGGACCGTAATGTCCTTAAGGCGGCAGTTTACCTTGTTGATCTGGTACTCGGACTCACCGGAACGGTAAAGTCTTCTGGTAATGCAGATCTCAGGGAAACCGTAATCTATATAGCCGTCGGAATTATCGAAAGTAATGGATACTTCGGCATAGTTCATGGAACGTCTGGCGGAAGTACCGTTGAAGATGACGTCCTCCATCTTGCCGCCACGGAGCTGCTTGACGCTCTGTTCGCCCAAAACCCAGCGGACAGCATCACTGATATTGGATTTACCGGAACCGTTAGGACCAACCACGGCCGTAAGACCGCGGTCAAAGTCGATACACGTATAGTCGGGGAAAGATTTGAACCCCTGAAGCTCTAATTTCTTAAGATACATCCTATAGTCAGTTCCGTCTTATCAGAAATAATTAACCTTAGCATTATAACAAAAACAGCGCCTTTTTGTAGGACAATCTGCTCTCAGCACCCCTCCGGGTAAAGGCGCATATACTCCTTTAAGCCCTTCTCGGCACATTTCTGCTCGGCATCCTTCTTGCTGTGTCCCGTGGCTGAAGCCAGGAGCACGTCGTCGGAATAAACACTGACGTCGAATTCTTTCATATGGGCAGGGCCGCGCTCTCCGGTCACTTCGAACCTGATCTTGTGCTGGAAGCCTCTGGTCTGCGCGAGTTCAAGCAGCCTGCTCTTGTAATCCAGGAAGATCTCGCCGTTAACAGC
>JAFZPJ010000018.1 GCA_017550385.1 Clostridiales bacterium | reverse complement strand
GTTCATCCTGAGCCAGGATCGAACTCTCAAAAAAACTTTTGAGAGCCATGTTTGGCTCAATTACTCTTTTAAACTCAATTCTTAGAATTGAAAAGGTCCGTTATTACTTCAAGTTCTTGCATTCTATTCAATTTTCAAGGTGCGCGCCTTGGCGGGTTTTGCATGCTTTTTTGCATTGCCTTTCCGCAAAGTGCTTGATTATTCTAATTCGGGTGTTCATTTATGTCAAGGACTTTTTGTATCGGAAATGGAAAAATTTTCCATTATTTATTAATAACCAACTCTATCTATTATAGATAAAGGCTTCTCAGCCCTCTGTATGCTTGAGTGCGGCAAGCGACAGAGCGATGTTGAGGTGCTCTACCAGGATGCCCGAAGGCACTTCCGGCTTGGCGGATGAGAAGTTGAGGATTTTCGAGATGCCCGCATCGACTGCCGCATCGCAGACCTCCTGGCAGGCATAGTCCGGTACCGCGACAACCGCCATTGTTACCCCGTGGTTCTTGCAGAATTCCGGAAGCTCCTCCATGGAGAAGATCTTGGGATCTCCCATCTTGATCCTGCTCCTGTCGAAAGCGGCTATGACTTCGAAGCCGTACTCCGCCAGACCGTTATAGTTCAGAATGGCAGTTCCGAGCCTTCCGGCGCCGATAACGACGACAGGCTCAAGCCTCCTTCTGCCGAGGAAACGTTCTATGGATTCCGTGAGAGCTGCCACGTCGAAACCGACTTTCGGCTTGCCGGAACCTGCTACGGAAGCAAGATCCTTGCGGACCTGAACTTCTCCGAGACCCAGTTCCTTGGCTATGACCGAAGATGAGATCGTGGCTCCGGGTTCGTGCGATACCTTGGGAGAATTCTCAAGGAAAGCAAGGTAGGAAGGCAGTCTTCCTATCGTAGCCCGCGATACCTCAGGGTTTGCCATCGTTTTACCTCTCAAAAGTTTTTGGATTAATTATGCCTTCCGAGCGTGCCAAAGTAAACATGTGGCATTTAATTTGTGTTTGTGATAATATTACAAGGCGCAAAGGATGGAGATGTACCCAAGAGGCCGAAGGGGAGGCTTTGCTAAAGCTTTAGGCGGGGCAACCTGCGCGGAGGTTCGAATCCTCTCATCTCCGCCATACGAGATAAATGCCCTCGGAAGAGATTCCGGGGGCATTTTGATTTACTTCATTATCACATCGACGTATTTTTCCAGATACTTGTTCGATCCGGTTATCAGACCCAGCTGCGACATCAGATCGAGGACGGACTCTGCGACCATCTCGGCGTTTAAGACGACGGGGTCTGACAGGTTCAGATAGCCGGGGCTGTACTGCTTGCCTTCCCAGACTTCCGGGCAGCTTACGGCATCGGCCAGGGCCTTAACCCTTTGAGCATACAGGCCGTCTTCTATCTCGCACATGCGACGGTATGTCCATTTGTAGTACGGCGGATACTGCCTGTGCAAAAGGAAGAACAACTCCATAGAGGCGCTAAGACCGTTAAGGTGGCACATCCTGGCTGCGACCGTGTCACCTCTGGACATACACCTGGCGTAATTGACCTGAAGCGATGAAGCAAACTTATGAAGTTCATCTGCCAGTCTGAATCTCCATACGTGGTCAGGATAGTACGACAGCAGATAAGACCTGAACGATGAGAAGACTCCGAGGTCATCTCTGAACACCTCGCCGTTCACAGCCGTAGCAAGGCAGGAATGATCAAGTGCGAGCCACTCCTCTTCAGTAAGATTTCCTTTCTCTGCCGGCACTGAGATGCCAAGCACATTGGAATAGAAACCATCTATCGTCATTACGCCTCTGCGCGCCTTAAGCCTGGCGGTCAGATCGTTGCCCGGCATGCCTGCGATCAAGGCATCGTATGCATCGCGTAAAGATTCGCCGAATAGTTCATAGTCTGCTTCGGTAAGCCACAGACATACACCCGTTCCGAAGTCATGGTCGCGGCTCATGAAGTCATCGTAACCGAAGCAGTCAGAGCCCTCGCCTGACAGACCGACCGCGATGCGGTCTTCGTACATGCCGAATTCCGAGCGGATCATAGGCTCGACATGTTTTTGGTAGAATCTTCGGCTGTTATCTGTCTGGGACATATCAATATACGGCTTCGGTGTGGGATACGAGCTTATCTCCGTCGTAGCACAGCTTCATCGTAAAGAAGCGACGGTCATCGGAAAAGAGCTTCCTGAACATCAGCTTGTCGCCCTCCCAGACAGGGAGATCCTCTATCTCGCTTAACGGAACCCAGTAAAGTTCGCCTTCATCGCACGCATCCCCTGAAGGACGCAGATCTTTTGCGAGTTCGGCGGTAAAGACATGCATGTATTCATTGTCGTACTGTTTGGATATGAACGTTACCAGTCCGCGGTAAGCAAATCCGCTCAAGTCTTCACGCTTTATCCCCGCTTCTTCGCGGAGTTCCCGCAGTACACATTCTTCCGGTGATTCGTCACTCTCAAAATGTCCGCCTATGCCCAGATACTTGGCATAGTTTATGTCGCCGGCTTTTGTCTTTCTGATAAAAAGACACTCATCTTCGCTCGTGACGTAGATGAGTGTAGTAAGATCTTTAAGTCTCATAAGTAATTTTATGCGGGTATCTGTTCTGCTTCATCACTGCCGTGTCTTATAGTCAGTTCGCCGTTCTCAAGCGCAATATGGTAATTGACACGGTATATAAGGTAAGCGGATACGTCGATCTTGAATGTCTCGCAGAATGCGCACCACTTGTCGGCCAGACATACGATAACGCTCTCCCTGTATCTCGGGGGAACTATCGTCAGAGGGAACATGTGCTTAGAGATGATGTCCTTCTCGATATCATTGATCTCATAATCCTTCTGCGCGTTCCTGAGAGCAGTGCCCGGATGCGTAAAACCGTGAAGTCTGTGCGACGGATCCGGATCGTGCCAGTCATAGAGGAAATAGTCGTGCAGGAGCGCGCCTCTTACAAGGCTCGTCTTGTCGATCTCAAAACCGGGGAAGCGTCTCTCTATCGCATAAGCAAAGAGAAGGCTGAACTTGGCTACGGAAACACTGTGCTCAAAAACCGAAGTTGTACCGTGCTGGGTAAACTCCTTCAATGATCTTGCTCCGGAACTTAAGATAATATCCTTACCACGTGTGAACAAGTCCTTAGCGAGCTTGTACTCAGTGATATGCTTCGGAAAATGTAATGCCAATTCGTACTCCTCTTAAGGAAGGTTTGCCCTTCCAACCTCGTACATTATACTCTAAGAAGCATTGCAAAAACATCATCAAAATAATAAATTCACAAGACAGATAAAAGTCATTTGCACAATTGCAACATCAGGATTTTATCGTTCTGTATAAACCTAAATGGAGTATGACTTCCTTACTCTGAGATTCCACCAGATCTTCCAGGTGTCCGTAAACATCTTAATGACATCACCCGTCCTGATCCTGCCGAAAGACGCGTTCCTGGTATAGTTCAACACGACCGGCATCTCGACCAGCTTCGCACCGCACCTCGAAGCAAGGGCGAGCATCTCGATATCGAATGCATATCCGTTTACGGTCTGCGCCGGAGCAACCTTGCGAATTATCTCGCCCCTGTATATCTTAAGACCCGTCTGTGTGTCGTGGCACTTAAGTCCGAACAGGACCTTGAGCATTATGTAATAGCAGAATGAGAACACCTTGCGTGCCGGCGGATATTCCAGCTTCGAGTCCTTGTGCATTTTCGAGCCGATAACGACATCCGCGCCCTGTTCGCGCATAGCCATGACGTAGTCCTTGATCTGGTCCGGAGAAAGGTCGAGGTCGGCATCTATGAAACCGACTTCATCGCCGCCCGACAGCGATACGCCTTCGATTATCGCGCCGCCCTTACCGCGGTTTTGTTCGTAACCTGCGGGAATAATGTGTTTGTCTTCTGAAGCTGCGCGGCGGATCTCGTCGTCCGTATTGTCGGAAGAACCGTCGTTGACCGCGATTATCTCGTAATCATCAGTGAAGCCGGATAATGCCGAGCTGATGATCTTAAGATTGTCATGTATGCGGCTGCCTTCATTAAAGGCGGGCACGATAATGCTCAGCATCAGATGAGTTCCCCTTTACAGTTTGCTTTTGGCTTCGAGCACTGCCTTGGACAGCTGGTCAGCACACGAGGTGTCCCTGAAGCCACAAGTGTTGCCGAGGAGCTTGCCTGCGATCTCGTCTGCAGTCATGCCGTCGCAGAGCTTGCCGACGGCCTTAAGATTCCCGTTGCATCCGCCCTCAAAGCTGATGTTCGTGATCCTACCCTGCTCGTCAATGTCAAAATCTATAAGTCTTGAGCATACGCCCTTAGGTTCGTATTGATAATGCATATCGTTCTCCTTTGATATCAGTACTTGTAATTGCGTCCGGGCTCGCGGTATTCTGCCAGACGCTTGTTGTATGCTTCCATCGCCGCTTCTTCGTAGAGCGGAGTGCAGTCTTCGATACCCAGACTTGCGAGGAACTTCCTCATGAACTGAGGATTAAGCACGAACAGAGGGCCGAGAAGATAAGTTCCTTCGAAGCCGCCTTCCTTTATTCCCTCGCCGTTCATCTCGGGATTGAGGCCCTCACCTTTCTCGGTAGTAAACAGGCTCTTAACGGAATCCGTGCCGCAGGGATAGATATGTGTGAACTGGCTCTTGTATCCGACCACGTCCAGGCCCTCAGACTGTCCTACCCAGAATGAACTGGTGCGCTGCATCATGCGCTGCTTGGTGATGAACGGGAACAGGCCGAGACACTCGATGTGCGGTCCGCCCTCTTCACACTCGATATACTCGCCGAATACCTCCATGGCATTGCCGGTCATGAAGAATCTCTGTCCGCCCTTGATCAGCTGCTCCAGCCTCTCCTTGTACGGCATGAGAGAATCGATAACACGGACCTGTCCCTTCTCTGTAACGGGGCCCATATATATCAGGTCGATGTCGTCTCTGTCCGCGAAAGCAGGGCGCGTGTACAGATCAGTCTCTATCACTTCGCAAGTCTTGCCGCATGCCTCGAGCGAACGCGTAATGTACTCGATATTACCCATGTCTCCGTAGAGATTTGCGACTTCCGGGAACAATACTTCTATAATCATGTCTGCTCCTTTCCGTCCAAAGCCTTGCAGCGCTCCGTGATGATCTGCCTGCAGTCATCGACCACGCCAAAACCCTCGACCATTCCACAGTAAATATAGATGCTGTCGCCGGATGCGATGTCCATCTTCCTTGCCGCTTCACGTTCATCCTCACTGCAGAGGATCTTCTCCTCGGGAACACCTGCGAGAAGGAGCCTCAGCTTGAAGTCAAGCGCACGCGGACCCGTTACGACACACGTATCTATAAGGGGATCATTCATCATCTCGAAATCGCAGTCATAGAGCCAGCCCATGTTCTCCGACCAGTTTTCCGCGACCTTATAGCAGGACAGGAGCAGGAACAGTCTCTTGTGTCCGGGCTGATGCCTGACATAGTCCGTAGCACGTGTTACCGCCAGGGCATTCATCTCCTTGGCGAGCTGTGTAGTTACGGTGCAGGGGCCTGCCTTGATGCTGGAGAACCTTGTTGCCGGGATCTTAACCTTGTCCATCAACGTAACCACTTCATCTGCGGCAAAGCCGAGATCTCTCATCAGGGCAACTGTCATGACAGTGTTATAGATGTTGAAAAGGCTGTCGTTGGCTATCTTGTAGCTGCGTGTGCCTTCCTTGTCGGTTACCTGAACAGTACCTGCCGCCTTATCGATATCGTGGCCTTCATAATCATATTCGGGCGACTTGAAGCCGCATGCCGGGCAGTGAGCTCTTCCGATGTGGTGATACCTTCTGTAATCGAATATTAGCTTCTTGCCGCACTCAGGGCAGATCCTGAGATCGCAGAGACGGTTGACCTGGTCAGTGGTATCAGATGCCAGTCTTCCTATACCGTAATAGATGTGCTTGTTATCGGGAGCAATACCGCAGGAGATGAGGTCATCTCCGTTGATGACCATCTTGCTCTTCGAAGGGATCCCCTTGTTCATAACCCACTGTATGTATTCTGGATGGGCATTGCGCATTATCGAATCCCTGTATAGATTAGTGACTACTATATAGTCCGGCTTAAGGAAAGGATAGATCCTTGGCGCCGAGCGCTCGTCCGTCTCAAGGATAGCTGTATCATACTTCGTCTTGCCTGTAAGCGTGGAACCCGTTATAAGGCAAGTTGAAACACCAGAATTGATATTTGAGCCGTATCTGTTGCAGAGCACTTTTCTTCCTGCTGCTTCGAAGGCATCGCAGATCATGTTCGTGCATGTAGTCTTACCGTTGGTACCCGTAACTGCTATAACAAGCGGCGGCTTCTCGATCTTGTCAAGAAAATCAGGACATATCTTGATAGCGAGATGCCCCGGGTAGTCCGTTCCGTTATGGTGAGTCAGTTTGAGTGCGGGAATCGAGATCTTTGCAAGCCAAAGGGCAAGACAGAACCTTAATCCTTTCATTGATTACCTCCAAATCCGTACTCTAATTATATTATTAATTATTTATTTGTCATTCGGGAAATGAACATAAAAGAGCCGTCTCATTTGAGACGGCTCTTATTATCAGTGTTTTAACAATCCTTAATCGACATAATAGTAATCGACGGATACAACTGAATAACCGAACTTGTAGAGCTCAACGTCTGGCTTGTCTCCATCTTCAGCAGGTCCCGGACAATATGGCATATATAAACGGCCTGCGTCGTTACCGGAATTCCATCCGTCAAACATCATTCTTCCATAAACATACTGGTTACCACCATCTCCGCAACAAGAAACCTTAGATTCTGAAACAGAATCCTTAGGATTAAACAATCCTAAATAACCTTCAAAGTAACAGTCCGCTCCGAAGTAGACTTGGTTATTACCCGCTCCAATGACATAGAAAGTGGGTTTAACTACTGAATCATAGTATGGTGATACAGAAGCTGATCCATCCATTTCACCGCCGCCAGGAATATCTGTCGTGTAGATGTAAGATAAGTAACTCGAAACATCTTTTGAGTAGTCACCGCGGGGAACTGATAACAAGCCAGCTCCATTATAATCCTTGCCTTGAGCATCAGTTGAACTGATATTAAGATTAACACCGCTCTGAAGAACTAACAGCTGATTATGGCTATCATTTGGATTCAGTACAGCGAATGTACACTTGGTTAAGGATACTGTGCTTGTAAAATAGATAACATAATCTGTATTACCATCAAACAGGAAAGTGTAACGTGTTCCTGATTGAGTTCCGGTTCCGATTGATCCGCCGGTGGTAATCTTGATATTAGTTTTCTCTATTGTAGCAGCATTTGTATCATCATTACCTACAATCTTTGTGCCGGTTGCACTTGTATTACCATAATTGCTTATGAATTCAGCCAAAGTCATCTCATCAAATGTATCCGGAGCAGTAGTAGGAAGCGGATCACCTCCAAGCTTGAGCTTAGCAAATGCCTGTTCAGTAGTCGGGAATGTTCCTATCTGCTTATTGAACGAATCTGAAGAATAGTAACTTGTCTTGTCATATACAGCAGCCAGTGCCTCATCGCCAGGATTCTTAGGGGTATGCTGAGTGCTGGTGCTGTCACTATTAGTGATAAGTGAACTATTCCAAGTAGCTACGCTGCCACTTACATCGATCGCATATATAGGATCATTACCACCGTCAACAAATTTCTGATTGATATTACGATCGGCAAATACGATCGGGCTGGATGTCTTAAACATGCCGTACTTTGTCTCTATGGTAAGCGCATCAGAATTACCATCAGCGCCGATAAAGTAGACTCCATATGCCTGAGCCGGGCCGGCCTTATTGCCTCCGCCTTGACCAACATCCCACTTTGCACCATCGAGGAATACAAGATCAGCGCCCGGCTGCATCTTTGCTCTCAAAGCAGATATATCTCCGTTGACAAAGACAATGCTCGAATATATGCAGGATGATGAATCAGCATCAACAGAGCCTTTACGGACAACCAGGAAATTATCACTCTTTGTTCCGCCGCCAATAACATAACCCATTTGTTCAAAGTTAAGCTGACCTACGGTACCGTTATAATCAACAGGATTGCCAAAAAGACCATATACTTTCGGCTTGTCCTTAACCTTAAATGTGATCTTTACACGCTCGGTCTCATCACCGATAGTGGTAACGAGGTATGCATAGATCTCACTGCAGGCAGAGTCTTTAGCCTTCAATGAAAGTGTGGTGCAATTTTTCGGATCCATACTCATTCCCGGCAGGTACTTGTTGGATGAATCCTTTGCCGTCATATAGATGCCGGCAGCTTGTCCTTTAGCAAGTGTCTTCAGATCACTCTCCTTGAAGTCTCCGACTTCAAGAGCCTGATAGAAAGCTTCCGCAGCAGATGTAACCGTAAGTCTTGCCTGGCTCTGCTCAGCCTTCCAATACATACGGTCCCTTGTCGCCCTAGTCATAAGCATGCAGGCTGAGATGAAGATTACAGCCATCGCAAGGATGAAGACGACAGTTAACAGGATAATACCCTGCTTGCTTCCCTGTTTCTTATTGAATCTCTTGACCATAAGAAGCACCTTCCTTTATTAACAGTTTCTGTTATCTTGATTATTATAATGCCTCGGATGCCCGAATGGACAGTCCGCCACACTTTGTTAAGCCTATTTTAAGACATGGGATTTAAAAATTCAACAGAAAATTCCAAAAATGCTAACTTTTTTTACATAGTTTGTTAACAAACCGTTTACAATTGACTCAGCTATCCTGTTCTTCCGCTTGTTCTTCGGCTGCCGGCTTGCCCTCACGGCCGAACTTATCGAACTCTTCTTTCTTGGATGCAACAAGGTAATAATCAGTCTGAGTTGCAAAGCGGAGTACGGATGCTGCATAGAATTTTCCGTTCTTTGTTCTTTTGGCGCGGGTCCTGGAAAACATCTCTCCATGCTCGCCGCAGAACATGAGCGCATACTGTGACTTGCGGATCCTGAACGGCTCGATCTTGGGATCGAGCTTCTTGCCGCATACGGGACATGTAGTAATAAAACCCGAAGCTCCGGCAAGACATGCATCAGCACTGGAGGCAGGCTGTCCCACGAATCCGAATTCGCTCTTTATATCGGGATCCACGGAAGAACTCGAGATCGCTGAGATTACTTCAGTGCACTGGTTATGACGGAAGATCTCTTCGAAGATCCTTCCGGTATAGTGCGCATCAGCGGTGGCACTGTGGAATATATCGTTCTTCTCAATATTATAATAATCTACCGCAGCCTCTACGCTCCTCTGCTTGCCACGCTGGCCGCTGAAGGATGAGAACAGCGGTTGGATATCCAGGAACGGGATGCCGAGCTTATCGTCCAGGCCGAAGAACTTAAGGTTCATCTTAAGCATTGCCGGATCGGAATTACCCCAGCCAACAAGGATCGCATCGGGTCCGCAGAATTCAAGGAACTCGCGGCTGACTTCTTCGAAGGGCCTTCCCTTCATGAGATCGCTGTTCTTCTTCTGGGTTACCTTCTTAACATGGTAATGGAGCTTCTTATACTGGGTCGGCCTGACATCCTGTGAGAAGACATCCTGCTGGATCAGCTGGCCGTTGTCGTAGACATACTTTACCGCGCCGATCTCGATTATCTCACCCGTAAGTGTGGAAACATCGAAGGGATACTCCTTACCGGGGAACGGTTGGTTCCACTCCATATCAAAAACGACAAATTCACAACCGTCAGTTATCTTCCTGCTGAGCATCGCATCCTGCCTTCCCGTCGTCCGAAGACGCTTTCTTATTATACCCGCCTCTGACGGCCATTGCGATCAAAAATGCACCGATCACGACAGACACGGCAATTCCGCCTCCGAGCCCCGGGATCTTCCTGCCGATGACCACATCGTACTCAGGCGTATCCGCGCTGCATGAGAATACCGCTGCGAGCCTTCCGTCATATTCAAAAGTCTTTGCCTCGTGCCCTCCGATCCTGACACTGTAATCATCGGAATAGGGTATCGAGAAGATTATGGTCTTGATCCCTCCCTGCATGCCGGGGACATCATCGAATCCGAAAGAGAACCTGAGGCCATCGGCGGTGTGAGTAGCTTCGTTCAAAGCTTCCAGCGCGCCCGGAATGAGTCTTTGGAACGTTATCTCGCCGGTCTCTTCACCATTGGAATTATAACTCAGATATACGGTGCCGATGCTGCCGTCATCACATACCTCGCAGATATATGCGCCGTCAAACTCGTAGTTGGTCTCGTATCCGCCCTTCTTAAAGTTAATGGATGCGGGGCATGTAAAACTGCTGTAGATGAAGCATTTCCCCTCCTGGTCCGATCCGACGGAGAACGTAACCTCATTGTATCCGGAAGACAGCGTATATCTGTTCATTCCGGCAGCTTTCAGGTTTTTGTTGTTGTAAGACGAAGCCGATTCGAATCTGAACAGTTCACCGGTAAGTGCCGACTGCGCAGCAAGGTTCAACGCACGGACATATTCCATGCCATCTGCCGCTTCAGACAGATCGGTCGAAGCAATAAGGTATCTGATCTTGTCGCTGTCGGTGAATACCGACATCTCGAATCCTTCTTCGCTGCTCACACGCGCCATATCTTCCTGCTCGGAAGCTCCATAAGGATCGTGAACCGCGGTTGCCCTTACGGAATTGTTTGCTATCTGGAATGCCGTATTGCAGAACACCATAATGACAGCAAGCACGGCAAAGAACTTCATCTTCCATCCTGCTCCGCCGTCTGCCTGATACTTGACCGCACATGCGCAGATCACATAGGACAGGATCGTTATGACAAGCGACATGGCCGAACTCTTCCCGTCGAAAGACCTGACATTGGACAGCATCACAAGTGCGCAGGGGATCAGACACGAGGCGTAGTACACGCCGGTTGCAAGGCCGGATGCATTCTTAAGGGAAAGTGCCGCTGCAAAGATGAGCACCGCGGACAGGCAGATCAGTCGGCTCCCCGTGAACACAGGAGTAACCTTAAACAGCGTAAACATCTCACGGACAAAACTCGAACTGCAGGAAATGAGCGTAACCGCCGCAAGTGCAAACACACCTGTCTTGAGCCTGAACGGGATCTTACGGTTCGCTGCGAAAAGCACCAGCGCCGTAAGCGCAAGTATTCCGAAATACCAAAGGGGCGCACTGTCTCCTGCGATCCCTCCGGCCAACATCAGCTTTGTTCGGCTCAGGATATCGAAGAAGGTATAATTAACAGCCGCTCTCTCATAAGAAGCTTCAAGATCGAATGCCGGATCAAGAGAAGCAAATCTCGGGAATACTATGAATCCTGCAAGAAGCAGCCCTAAGATCTCCGTTATGAGAAGCCTTATCCATGATGACAGGATAGTTCTTGCTGAATCGTACAGGGCAAGACACATGATAAGCGAAGCTAACATCAGAAACGGCAGGCCGACGATATCCGCGCAGGTACCGCAGGCTGCAAGCAGCGCCGAGGTAACTACGCCAATGATAAACGCCTTCATCGTCCTCTTCCTTAGGAATGAGTCATAAGCAGACATCACCAATGGGAACAATACCGCAAGATTCATTACTGCGGAAAACTGTGCCAGAAGGATCACCTGCGAGGAGAAAGCATAGGACAGTCCCAGTATGACCGACATTATCCTTCCCGGACCTATGTGTCTGCAGCAGAAATAATACATAAAAGCCGCGGCAAGACCGAACTTCAGGAAGTAACCGATCTCGATGATGAGCCTCGCCGCACCCGGGAATACCACTGCCAGCAGGAAGAACGGATCAAGATTGTCATTAGTGATCTCGGTCCAGCACTCTGCGGCGGTCATACTGCCGTTGCCGGACAATGACTCTCTTATAAGCGATGCTTCGATCGCCGAATCTTCGATACCCTGGATAATATAGACATCCGTTATGTCAGACCTTAATGTCAGCTTTGTCGGGAGGAATTGTCCCGGCTTGGTGTTAAGGCACAACTGGAATGCTATGACCGCGATAAGGACAGCGGCAAGGAAAGTAATCACCGCTCCGTCCCTGATCCTGTCCTGCCCTGCAGTCCGGTTCATTTGCTGCCTTCGTCCGCATCTTCCGCCGGCTCTTCGCCGGACGGCGTTTCTTCGGGATCCGTCTGTTCTGAGACAGATTCTTCGGCTGCCGCTTCGCAGACTCCTTCTTCAAGCGGAACTTCTTCGACGGGCAGCTCGGCAACCGGAACAGCGGATCTGACCTTGCGTGAACCTGCCAAAGCAGGAATAACTGACGCGATGAGGATCATGACAACTGACACGATCGTTATCACAAGTCCTTCTTTGAAGAGATGAGGAGTATATGTGAGCCTGATCTCATGGGTTCCCGCATTGAGCCTTATTCCCATAAGGGCGTCGTTGACCGGGATTATCTCCGATTCAACACCGTCGACTGTTGCTGTCCATCCCTCCGAATAAGGCACGGTAAGGAGCATCAGTCCGTCTTCCTTGACCTCTATGGTGCCGTTAAGATGAGTGGAGTCGTAAGATGTCACTTCCAACTGTTCGTCTGCAAGCGCGGCGACCATGTTCTCATACGCATTGTAATCGAGCTGATATGCGTAGACCTTGACCTGCCCTGTGGGCGCTGCGGGGAAGGTTACCTGAAGCGTAATAGGACTTCCTGTATATTCGCCGAGTGTGACCGTCTGATATGCCCTTATCTCAAATGTCTTTACCTGGCCCTCGCATGTAATCGTAGCGGTACCGCCCTTTGCGGCATAGACATATGCATATACATCCGAGCCTTCTTCCGCACCGTCTACGGTTACCGTCAGCATGCATTTCGAGTCGGACTTCATGACGTCATAGGTCAGGCAGTTGCCGTTGCTCTTGGGAACGTTCATGTTCTCGGTCTCTTCACCGTAAATCAGGAGCGGCGTGAAGACCGGTTCCGGGCAGCCCATGGACTCTATCCAGAGATTGGTCTTGAGGAACGCGTCGTTCTCCTTATCGTAATCGGGAGCGTAGCTTAAGATATCCTCGGACACCATATAACCGACACTGAGCGCATCGGGATTGCCGTATGAAATGACACCGTCACTTACCGATACCTCCTGTTCGAAGACCGAGGGCACGGTCTGTGTATTCTCGATCGTTATGAGATTCCTGACACCGAGAAGCGTTGCAGTAACTCTTGTGATGCCGGCATTCCTGAGGCCGTTGATGTTGTTGCTGTGGAAACCGAAGTTCCTCATGTATTTGACGAAGCTCTCTCTTGCCGTCGAAGAGAAGATGGACATTCCTTTTACATTGTAGAGAGACTGTATGTCGCAGATATTGTTCGGGAAGATCTCGGTCCTTTCGAAAGTATTATGATCAGGGGCACCTTCCACCGACAGGGCATATTCCATTATCTGCTCCTGGTTCTTGCCGTAGAAGTTATATCCCGCAAAGCCTTCATTGTCAGCCACGGTGCAGATCGATACAGTTGCCGAAGTGAATATCTCGATGAGCATGGTGACCGTTACGAGCGTCTCGAAGAAGAAGGAACTCTTCTTGCTGTTCCTGTTGCTTATTACCTTGAGCACTGCGCCCTGAATGAACAGGAATGCCAGCGTGAGTCCGATCTGAATATATCCTTCGTTGCCGGAACCGAACTTCTCGTAGAGAACGAGGAATGCCGCACATCCTGCAACAGAGCCCATCACGGCACCCGGGGTAACCAGCCTGATCCTTCTTATGGTAAGGAAAGCCAGGAACACGAGCAGGAAGCTCATGAGGAAGGATTCCCTGTAAGGTATCTGGTTCGGGAAATGCATGCCGTGCCATATGAAGTTGAGCATCCTGTTGGAGAAGCTCAGATACATGACTATCATGATGGCTCCGAAGCCGATCTTATGTCTCAGGTTGATGCCTGAATTCTTCGGGAGCATGAAGAACAGCGGAAGGAGCAATACGATCAGGAGTCCGCAGTAGACGTTGGCCATGCCGTCCCTGATGTTGGGGTTGGCAGCGACCATCATCCTTCCGAGGAAATCAAAAAGATTGTTTGACAGATTGAGGTCGACCGTGAGCTCATCGCCGGTCGCAGAGCAGTTCTGCAGGATAAAATACGTCGGCAGCGTCAGCACTGCGGTGACACCCGCGGCAAGAAGGCTGCTTCCTGCGAACAGTCCCGCCGATATGAAGAATGTTTTCGGGCAGATCCTGTGCGGTTCGGTCTTGTCTTTCGTGGGCTTGTACAGCGCCAGGTAGTACACGGGTGCAAACATGACAAGGAACAGGCACACGAAATATCCCGCATAGTAGTTGCTGTAGATAAGGACCGCGAGCGATGCCGCATAGAGGTCTATCCTTCTCTGCAACAGCAGCCTCCTGAGGCCGAGCATCACGAGAGGCAGGAGCACCACGGCATCACACCACATGATGTTCCAGAAGTATGTGATGTACCAGCCGCAAAGGGCATATGCCGACGCGAAAACAACAGTAACGTTATCTATCCTCTTATTGTCGTTAGCCGACAGGAACATCGTCATGAACAGGGAGGCAAGACCTGCTCGGATGCAGGTAAGGATCGCTATGAATACGGGGATAGTCTTAGCCGTGGCAAATACCGAGAACAGGTTGAGAGGGCTCGCCGTGTAGTTGGCATAAGCAGCATAGTATTCCTGCCCGAGGCCGTCGTTCCAGCTGTAGAACAGCGAATCTCCCGACAGGAGTTTATTCCTGAAAGCAACAAGGAAAGGTGCGTACTGGTGATAGCAATCTACCGTCAGCATCGTGTGCGTACCGAAGGGATAGCACTCCGTTATCGCCAGCGCCGAGAACACGGTCAGTGTCGGGAAAAGGAATGCGAGCAGGTACTGCGGCCAAGAGTCTGAAATTGCCGTTCTTTTCTTTAACTTAGGTGTAGCATCTCCCATTTGTATGAAGTACGCTCTTTCTTATTATATTTAGATTACAAACTAGTTAATAATAGCATACTTTGAATGTTTCAGAAGATGATTATGGTAAAGTGTCAATATGTAAAATTATGTCGGGAGGTGCGCATTGGGGCTGCATCTTAAGGTAATACTCAACCCTTCTTCGGGACGCGAGACGGCAAGAACGAACATCGAGGATGTCCTTGCCCTTCTGTCCATGCGAAGTGAAGTTGACCGCGCCGACATCTATTACACACATGCAAGATTCGATGCGCAGAAGTTTGCCGAGAACACCGATACTTCCGAATACGACTGCATCGTAGTAGCCGGAGGCGACGGAACGGTCAACGAAGCGGTTACGGGCATAATGCGTGCCGGAATAGATATTCCTCTCGCGATCTACACATCCGGAACAGTCAACGATTTTGCAATGATCAACAATCTCCCGCAGACACCGGGTGATTTTACGAGGATGCTCCTGGACCTTAATACCAAGAAGGTCGACTGCGGCAGAGCCGGCGACACTTATTTTCTCAACGTGCTCGCAGGCGGGATCTTTACGGATGTGGCTTACACCGTCCCGTCCGAGCTCAAGACCGCGATAGGTCCCGCCGCATATTGGATCTCCGCGATGAAGGATATCCAGGAGATCGGTGATACCATCCCGCTAGTCATCAAGAACGGCGAAGAAGAGATCACGACCGACGCCTTGATGTTCTTCGTGTCCAACACAAAGAGCGTAGGCGGCTTCCGTAACCTAATGACGCAGGCTGATGTCACGGACGGTCTGCTCGATGTGATGATCGTAAAGAAGGTCGATCCTGCGGAGATAATGCCGCTTCTCGGCAAGCTTATGATAGGAGATCACATAAGCAGTGACAAAGTCATATATTTCCAGTCCAAGAGTTTCCGCATGGAGACTTCCGGTGAAGGATCGAAGGTAACGCTCGATATTGACGGAGAGGAAGGCCCGCACCTTCCTGTAGACATAGAATGCATGCACGGTGCTATTAATCTCGTAGTTCCCAAGGAGGAAGATGAGCTTTGAAAAACAAGAATGACAAGAACAAGATAAGACAGCCGATGGTCAATCCCGGTTCGATCGAGGGTCAGCCCCAGCAGCCCGTATCCGAGCCTATGCCCGGTACGGAGACCGAGGCCGAAGTCAGCATCACCGAGAGCGGTGAGAGCTATATCTCCGAGCCTGCTCCTGAAGCCGCGCCCGACATCAAGGGTGCCGTATCATCGCAGCGCGGTCCTTCCGGAACACTCGACGAACTGTCACAGATAGACCCCGACCTGCTCTCCGGTAAGACAGGTCCGGATGTCGAGCCCGATTCCGATACGAAGCTTCCCGCCAAGTCCGGTCACGGCAAGGAAGGCGAGAAGAATGAGATCGCCGAAGTCGCCCTCAATCTCGGCCCCGAAGAAGCAAAGCCCGAAGAAGGCAAGAAGCGCAGGAAGACAGGTCTGGCATTTGTTGTCATCGGTGCGATCATCGTTCTCGCAGTCTTAGGTCTCTCCTATCTGTTCGATACCGGCCTCGACCAGCAGCTCATCAGCCCGCTGACCATCAACGGCCGCGACATCCCGAGCGATGAGTTCAGCTTCATGTACCACTATGAGCTCCTCCAGGAAGGTGTTGACATTTTCGCGCCAGGAACGGCACAGATGCTCGCATCACCTTATCCGGACGATGAGAACTTCCCCACATACAGAGATTACTTCCTCGACCGTGCTGCAGACGACCTCCAGAAGATGGAGATCCTTTACGACGATGCGGTATCGAAGGGTTACTCTATCGAGAATGCGCATTTTGAGCGTGCCAATGCTTATATCAACTGGCTGTCCGAGAACGCAAAGGAACTCGGTGTTCCCCTGGATACATACATCAAGGGCGTGTTCGGCAATCAGGTGGATGAGCAGTGCATCATCAATACCCTGGCCAAGAAGTACTTTACCGATGACTATGCGAACGGCGAGAAGCTCGTCGAGCTCTCCGCCACTGACGAACAGGCTGAGCAGGCTTATAACGAAGCCCGCAACGAATATGACCTCGTAAGCTACAAGATCCTCAGGATCACATACGAGCAAAGAGACCAGGCATTCATCGATACAGCCAATATCCACGCACAGGAGATCATCGACAAGATGGCCGGTGATCCTTCGACATTCGAGTCCGTTGCTTCCGGATATTTCTCGGGCGTTGCCGCAAACACCTTGAGCCAGCCTGACTCCACACTGATCCCCGATCAGCGCTACGGCGACATTACCCATTCCGAATTCAGGGACTGGCTGTTCGATCTGGAGAGAGTCCCCGGAGATGCGACGATCATCCCGGACGAAGACGGCTTCCCTATAATCCTTGTTTTCGTGGAACGCAACAAGATGCAGACTCCTCTGCGCAACGTCTTCATCTATACCATCAACCCGCAGTACATCGACGAGACGGGACCTGACATCTCCGGCTCCCAGTCGCTCGCACAGGAGATCTACGATTACATCGACAGTCCCGATGCGTGCAACCAGATCGAGAACCTCTACAACGACTACGTCCTGTCTGGAACGCTTTCCGTAAGGCACAACGAGATGACGTATCTGTATGAGTATAATTCGTTCCTGAACGACTGGATCTTCGATGAAAGCAGACAGCTCGGCGATAAGACCATCATCGAGGACAACGGCACGTTCTATGTGCTCTACTTTGTATCCGTCTCCGAGAATCCCGAGTGGTACGACAGGGTCAACAGCTTCCTCAGGATGAACAACTATCAGGCATTCCTCACGGCAAAGCAGGCAGAGTATGCGGTAGAGTTCAATCCGGACGGTCTTGCTCAGATCTCAGACGTTCCGTAACCGGATCAAAACATGACATACAAAAGGCCGCTCATAACGAGCGGCCTTATTTATTACTGTCAAGTGATAGTGCTTATGCGGGCACAAGCACTCGAATGCTTACATTCCCAGCTGTGACTGCTGCATTATAACGATGATAAGGAATACGACAGTCGACATGAGCATTGTCACGATAATAGCCCATGCGATCAGCTTCTTAACAAAATCTCTGTTTCTTGCACTCATAACAACCTACCGTTAATTACCGTCTTCACCGACATATTCGGCACCTTCGAAATCGCCGCTGTCACCGATGACAAGCTTGAGAGTGATCTCCTTGCCATCACGGATAACTACTACTTCGACTTCATCGCCGACTTCATGCATATCGCGCACATCAATAATATCATCTGTCTCGTTAATTGCAAAACCATCCATGGTCAGGATAAGATCGCCGATCTCTATCCCGGCCTGATCCGCAGGACCTCCGATGACCATCTTGGCTGCATAGACTCCGGGGATAACTCCGTAGTAAGCGCCCTCTTCGATCTTCATGACCGATACTCCGAGGTACGGACGGTCGATGACCTTGCCGTAGTTGATGATATCCTCGATTATCTCCTTAACGGTATCTATCGGGATGGCAAATCCGAGACCTTCAGATGAGCTCGTAACCATCTTCGCATTCGTGATGCCTATGACCTCTCCGAAAGAATTGATCAAAGGTCCGCCGCTGTTACCATTATTGATGGCAGCATCCGTCTGGATTACATCTATCGTATAGCCGTCCTTCTTGATCTCACGGTCAAGAGCCGAGACTACGCCGACCGTGACCGTATCATCAAGCGTTCCGAGAGCATTTCCTATCGCTATGACGAGCTCGCCTGTCTGAAGCGTATCGGAATCCCCGAGCGTAACGCAGGGAAGCGTGCCGTCGTATTCCACCTTCAGCACGGCAATGTCTGTCTGTACATCAGTACCGACGATCGTTGCTGCAACGTCCTCATCCACGCCGGGAAGCGATACCGTCACATAGTACAGATCCGGGTCTGTCTGAGCCAGCTCGATAACATGCTGATTGGTAACAATGTAGCCGTCCTCGGTGATTATGAA
Organism: Clostridiales bacterium; assembly: GCA_017550385.1. Taxonomy (GTDB): domain Bacteria; phylum Bacillota; class Clostridia; order Saccharofermentanales; family Saccharofermentanaceae; genus Saccharofermentans. The sequence continues at coordinate 6,433 of JAFZPJ010000018.1, read as the reverse complement.
CCCCGTTCCGGCACCTACCTCAGTGTCATTGCCTCCGCTGATCTTGCCCATAAGGTGGATCGAGAGCGTAGCCGGGCTGACCTTCTCGAAGATCTCCACGGTAGACAGTGCCTGCTTATCGGGATCCGAGATGCTTGCCGCCTCTTCAAGCGAGAACCAGGGTTCGGGAAGCTCTTCCTTATCCGTCTTCCCCTCCTCATCATCCTTTTTGTCCTTGCTGCCGGAGATCTCAGCTTCGCCGCGGTTAAGATATGACGTAAGTCCCGCAAGACCCGTATTGAGCTTGTAGATATATACCGTCTGTATCGTGGAATAGACTATGCTGAGCACGAGCAGCACCACGACCACCTTGAACCAGGGGCCGGGTCCGCCTTCCTTCTTCCTGCGCATACGCGCAGGCTTTGCCGGAGCCGTATCGACTGTCTCTTCCGTTATCACCTGATCATTATTGCTGTTGACATCATTCTCTGCCATTAAAACTCACCTCTTGAGAAGCGCAGTTCTTCGCTTCTTTACATGAAATATAATCTATCCCCTAATTTATAAAAGTCAAATTTGAGTCAAAAGTCAGTCAAATATACTGACTTCCTTCCCGGGCATCTCCGCCTCACCCAGAAACTCCGGTGCAGTCTTGCCCCTGGATATGCTCAGACAATATACCGACAGGTCTTCCTCCTTGCCGGAAGGCACCAGCACATTGGCCTTTACGTCTCCCTCGAAAAGCACATCCTCCACTATCCAGCCGCTTGATCCGGCCTTCCTGACGAAGCCGTCATAATCACCGTAACTCATGGAAGCGCAGTATCTTCTGCCAATCTCGATGGCTGTCGGGCGACCGTCCTTGAGAGCTTCGAGGCCTGCTTCGGTATATGCCCTCACAAGACCTCCCTTGCCGAGCAATATCCCGCCGAAATACCTCGTTACGCAGACTACCGCAAACGATAACCCGTTCTTATCCAGGAGCGATAAGAGCGGCATTCCCGCCGTTCCTGACGGTTCTCCGTCGTCACTTGTCTTCTGAAGTCTCGGTTCTTTGCCGGTGACCCATGCATAACAGCAGTGCCTGGCATCCGGATACATCTCGCGTTCCTCCCTTATGAAGGCCGCGGCATCCTCGGCAGACTCTATCCTTCTGCAGTGTCCGATGAACTTTGATTGCTTGATCTCTATGTGGGATCTGCCCTCAGCTCCGAGGGTAATAAACTCTGACAAATCAGGTGATCTCCCTGTATTTCTGGTAAGCCATCATGAGCAGGGATCTGTCCTGGCTGTATGTGATCTTCTCAAGAGCATCCTCGACTTGGACAAAAGCCGCATCTTCAACGCCCTCGTCTTTACCGGGTACGGGCGTGTCTGTCTCTGCAGACAGAACGAACCAGGAGATGTTGTTATGGACGGGCTTTCTTCTCGAGATCGAATAGAACTCGTAGTTCGTCTTGCCGCATGGAGCTAATACCTTGCTGTCTATTCCGGCCTCGATCTTGACCCTTTTGCATGCAAGATCAGAGAGCTTGGTCTTGTCTCCCGCCTTCAGAACGCCCTTGGGGAAGCTCCATTCCTGCTTGTCATTGCAGATAAGGAGAACCTTATCTTCAAAGAAAACTATCCCGCCTGCGCAATTTCTGACTATCATCTATACACTCCGGAAATAAAGGAATCGTAAATCTATAGCAAAATTCTAACATAATTCGGAGTGGTTTCATATTAGGTTTGTTCTTTCTAATATAGGCTTGTATAATTGCTTTATGCATACAAACCTTGGAAACCGCAAAATGAATTCACCGTCTGACGTCGGTAAGATCCTGACGCTTCAGCGTGTTTTTATCTCAGCTACTTCTATCGCCGCCGTACTGGCGGTAACGATACTCATTCTCTCCCTGGTCAGATTCATTAAGGCGGCAGGTGCCAATGCCGTTACAGAAGAGACAACTTTGGTCCCGATCGTTTCCACGGATGCTACTACTTCTACCGAAGTCATAATGAACACCGAGCTCCTCCCCGACAATGAACTGGCTGACCAGTACTGGGGTGAGCTCGAGGAATTGCCGCTTAGTGAAGTCAAAGAGATCACTCACAACGAGATCCGCGGTCTTTATGTCGGATCCGGATCATCACTCGATCTCGCCATAGAAAGATGCAATAATTCCGAACTCAATGCGATCGTAATAGATCTCAAGAACGAATGGGGATGTCCGTTCATGTGCGCGAACGAGACCGCCAATGAGATCGGCTATGTGTGGGATGCCTATGACCTCGCGGAAGTCGTTGAGAAATGCCACGAGAACGGCATCTACGTCATCGGAAGGATCGTATGCTTCAACGACTGCACCGCCGCAGAGAAATTCCCGGAGCGTGCGATCTGCGATATCAACGGCAATCCCCTTCACTTCAAGACCGAGGGTAAGCGTCCGTTCTTAAGCCCCTACAACAAAGACAACTGGGAATACCTGATAAGCCTGGCGGAAGAAGCCTGCGGATACGGTGTCGACGAGATACAGTTCGACTATGTTCGTTTCCCCGCAGGAAGCACGAGTGAGGGCGTCGACCCTTACTACGGCCCCGAAGGCACCACTCCGTCCAAGGCCGATGCCATCAACAGATTCCTGCAGGAAGCTAGGATCCGCATCCAGGATAAGTTAGGCGTCCCGCTGTCGGCGGATATTTTCGGTATCGTGCTTACGAGTCCGATGGATGCAGAGATAATCGGGCAGGATTTTGCCACGCTCGGAATGACCGGTATCGATTCGTGCTGTCCGATGGTCTATCCTTCGCACTATGCGCTCGGCACGATGCTCAACGGGTTTACTTTCGAGTATCCGGACAAGGAGCCGTACCTCATCGTTTACAGCGTTCTGCAGGAGAGTCAGGACATATTCACGCAGGAGGGATTCTCGACCGTCAGGCCGTACCTGCAGGCGTTTACCGCCTCGTATATCGGCGAAGGCAATTACATAGAATACGGGTATGACGAGATCAATGCACAGATAAAGGCTCTGCACGATCTCGGCATACAGGAATACATACTCTGGGATCCGAAGGTAAAGTACCCGGAAGGTCCGTATGACGGCAACATGGCTGTGCCCGAAGACTAGTCAGCGCTCATTTGATTTAAGGTGCTTCAAGCAATAAAATATACTCTGATCATATTTAAGGAGAAGGAACATGCTCGACATTAAATTCCTAAGGACAAATCCCGACATCGTAAAGCAGAACATCAAGAATAAGTTTCAGGATGACAAGCTGCCTTTGGTCGATGAAGTAATAGAATTGGACAAGGAGTTCCGCGAGGCTAAGACACGTGCGGAATTCTTAAGATCACAGCGCAACAAGATCAGCAAGCAGATCGGTGCCCTCATGGGTCAGGGCAAGAAGGAAGAAGCTGAAGAGGTCAAGAAGCAGGTAACCGATATGGCTTCCGAGCTCGAGGCACTCTCAGTTAAGGAAAATGAGCTCGAGGAGAAGATCCGCAAGATAATGCTCATCATCCCCAACATCATCGACCCTTCCGTACCGATCGGCAAGGACGATTCCGAGAACGTTGAGATCGAGAGATTCGGTGAACCCGTTGTTCCCGATTACGAGATCCCCTATCACGTTGACATCATGGAGAAGCTTAAGGGCATCGAGCTCGACCAGGCAAGAGACACTTCCGGTAACGGTTTCTACTATCTCAGAGGCGATATCGCAAGACTTCATTCCGCCTGCCTGTCCTATGCAAGAGACTTCATGATCGACCGCGGATTCACATACTACATCCCGCCTTACATGATCAGATCTGCCGTTGTTGACGGCGTTATGAGCTTTGCCGAGATGGAGAACATGATGTACAAGATCGAAGGCGAGGACCTCTATCTCATCGGCACCTCCGAGCATTCCATGATCGGCAAGTTCATCGATACGATAACAGACGAGAGTGAGATGCCTCAGACTCTCACCTCCTACTCACCCTGCTTCCGTAAGGAAGTCGGCGCTCACGGTATCGAGGAGCGAGGCGTATACAGGATCCACCAGTTCGAGAAGCAGGAGATGATCGTCGTCTGCAAGCCCGAAGAATCCAAGATGTGGTATGACAAGCTCTGGCAGAATACCGTAGATTACTTCCGTTCACTCGATATCCCCGTAAGGACACTCGAGTGCTGCTCCGGCGACCTGGCTGACCTCAAGGTCAAGTCCTGCGACGTCGAGGCATGGTCACCGAGACAGAAGAAGTATTTTGAGGTAGGTTCCTGCTCGAACCTCGGCGATGCCCAGGCAAGAAGACTTAAGATCAGGATCAGAGGACCTGAGGGCACATATCTTGCCCACACGCTGAACAACACATGCGTAGCTCCTCCGAGAATGCTCATCGCCTTCCTCGAGAACAACCTGAATGAGGACGGCTCCGTGAGGATCCCCGAGGTACTCAGGCCTTACATGGGCGGAAAGTCAGTCATAGAAGTTCCTTCCTGACACTTCACACAATTCAATAAAACAATAGAGGAGAGATCGGTATGAACAAGTTATTGAAGAAAGGTCTGTCCATTGCACTGTCAGCGGTTATCGCCTTGTCGATGACCGGTCTTACTGCGCTCAAGAGCAACGCTGCATCCTCATGCGGATACACGATGTCCGGTACTGCCCACGTGCAGGATTACGGCGACATGGATGCCGTTTTCGATGAGGCAAGCGGCGTACTTACGCTCGGCACCAGAGGCCAGAGCAAGCGTGTAGAGAGGATCACGGTGAACTTTACTAACGAGAGCCTCACCGATAGCGCCGGCAATCTTCTCGAAGGCGGTCTTGAATACCGCGTTCATGTCCAGGACATCGGCTGGATGGACTGGGTCTCGCAGGGACAATCTGCAGGTACAGCAGGTCAGAGCAAACGTCTTGAAGGCCTTGAGATCAAACTTACAGGGTCTCTCGCAGATTACTATTCCGTTCAGTATCAGGTCCATATCCAGGATTATGGTGATGACCAGGGATTCGTAAGAGACGGAGCGCTCGCAGGCACCACGGGCGAATCCAAGCGCCTCGAGGAAGTAAAGATCAAGATCGTTCCCATCGATAACGCAGGCGCAATGATGTCGGTCAACTACCGCGTACACAGACAGGATTACGGCTGGGAAGCAAGCTATCTGTCTGACGGTGAGACGTCAGGTACGACAGGAGAGTCAAAGAGACTGGAGGGTATCGAGATCTACCTGCAGGGCAACCAGTATTCCGGCGGCATCAAGTACCGCACACATGTCCAGGATTACGGCTGGCAAGGCTGGTGTTATGACGGAGAGATGAGCGGCACACAAGGCGAGTCCAAACGTCTGGAAGCCATACAGATCGAACTCACCGGTGATATAGCCAACTACTATGATGTTTACTACTGCGTACACGCACAGAACTACGGATGGCTCGACTGGGCAAAGAACGGAGAGATGAGCGGCACCGCCGGCAAATCTTACAGGCTCGAAGCCATACAGATCAAGCTCGTGGCCAAGGGTTCAAAAGCACCCGGAGCGACTGTTCTTCCCTATGTTGACAGCGAGATGATAGCTCAGGCCGGTGCTATGCTCGAAGCTGCTTATGAAGAATACAATAACGCAGGCCTGAAGTGGCTGAACGAGACTTCCGTAGCAGCCGGAGGCCAGACTGTAGAATACTACCTCGGGCGCGCGTTAACAGACGGTCTCACGAACGAAAGCGATATCGCTTGTTATACCGTGATCGCAAGCACCGAGAATATATATAAGTCTATTGCCTTCATCGAAGAATGTAACGAGCTCCGTGCAGGGGAAGGCAAAAATGCGCTTCTGATCGACCCTGCGCTGATGGCTGCATCGACCGCATCGGCTGCGATCTCATCCAAAGGAGCAGGACATGTTATGTTCCAGGCAGGATATATCTGGGGCGGTGAGAACCTGGCATGGGGATACAAGGATCCTTTTGTCGGTTGGTATTTCCAAGAGAAGGGGACCAGTTATGACGGTCATTATCAGAATATAGTCAATTCTTATTACAAGACGACCGGCTTTGCCTATGCCTACAAAGGATACGGTGATCCTATGTTCGGTTGCGGCTGTATCGCCGAGCAGAGCTTTGGCGGATCTGCATCTTCGTATTGTATGACGCCGTCAGAATACAAAGCCTCATTTGATGCTTATCTGGCAGAAGCGGCAGAACAGTTAAGCTATGCTCAGGCCGCATACGATAAGCTCAACAAATAGATAAGACTGATGTTTGTCTGATCCGGGGCCGCCTCATCATGGCGGCTCTTTTTTTGCAAAACAAAAAGGACTGTGGATTCCACAGTCCTTTTAATTATCAGTTATTCAGAAATCTTACGCTCTGGTCACTTTACCCGAACGAAGGCAACGAGTGCAGACATTCATAGACTTGGGGGTGCCGTCAACAACGACCTTAACCTTGTGTACGTTAGCCTTCTGCTGGGTGAGCGCGC
>JAFZPJ010000017.1 GCA_017550385.1 Clostridiales bacterium | reverse complement strand
ATTCCTATCGACTGGGCGACGAAGGAAGAACCCCATATGACCGCAGTCAGAAGAAGCAGTATTATGCCTTTGGGTGTCGTCTTGCGCATTGCGTGATTATATCACGATTTGCAGATGTTAGAGATTATCGGGACCAAAACTCTCCGGAAGGAGCTCAGCCAGCGTGAAACGCTTAGTCTCACCGGAAGATGAGGGGAGTATTATCTCGAAGTCAGCCGCGCAGAATTCAGCGAGCACCTGTCTGCAGACACCGCATGGAGGGCAATAATCTAACTTGCCGTCTTCCGGGCCGCCTGCTATTGCGATGGCGGTAAAGGTACGCTCGCCTTCGCTTACCGCCTTGAATACGGCAGTCCTCTCGGCACAGTTGGAAGGCCCGTAAGCCGCATTCTCGACATTCACACCGGTATAGATCTTGCCGCTTGCAGTAAGCAGTGCAGCGCCGACACAAAAATGGGAATAGGGCGCATAGCAGTTCTCCCTGATATCGATGGCGGCTTTGCACAATTCCTGTATCTGCAGGTCGGTGATCATATGCGGACTCCTTGTTTTTTATCATTATAACCTAATCAAAGATTGAAATGATAAGGCAAGTATCGGACAATAGGAGGCGGAGGATAGGTACATGAGTTTGATAAGAAGAATCGAAGCAGCAGCAGTGGCAACGCTCATCGCGGCAGCAGTAGTTATAACGCCGGCAGCGCCTCTTTTTGCCGGATCTGAAGACACGGTAGACATAGCTTTTATACACGATCTGCATTCATACCTCGACGGTTACTATGAGCAGTCCAGAGACAGCACGCAGGAAGTCGGAGGCGTGGCAAGGATCAAGACCGTTCTCGATGATCTTAGAGCTGAAGATCCCGATCTGATAACACTGGACGGCGGCGACTTCTCGATGGGAACACTCTATCAGACCATATACACGACGCAGGCTTCAGAACTTCGTACGCTCGGCTATCTGGGAGTGGATGCCACCACTGTCGGCAATCACGAATTTGACTGCGGTGCACAGGGCTTTTACGACATGTTCGAAGCTGCACTCGATTCCGGCGACCAGCTCCCCGGATTCGTTATATCCAACATAGACTGGGACAAGATGGAATCCGAAGGTCTTACCGAAGACCAGCAGTTATACAAGGATTGCTTTGAAGATTACGGCGTGTCCGACTATATGATCATCGAGCGCGGCGGAAAGAAGATAGCCGTTATCGGTATCTTCGGCAAGGATGCCATAAAGACTGCACCGACATGCGTGCTCGAATTCGAAGACCAGGTCGAGGCAGCCAAGAAGACCTGCGCTTACATCAAGGCTAACGAAGATGTCGACATGATAGTCGCACTCTCACATTCGGGCCTGGGTTCCGCAGGCAGCAAGGACCAGTCCGAAGACGAGGCGCTCGCCAAGGAAGTACAGGATCTTGACCTCATCATAAGCGCACATTCGCATACTGCTATCGATGAACCCATCGTAGTCGGCAACGTTACTATCGTTGCGGCAGGCTGCTACGGTAGATATGTCGGACATGTCGTGATGGAGCAGGACGGCGATAACTGGGTATACAAAACATATGAGCTGATCTCCATAGACGAGGGCATTGCAAAGAATGCGGAAGCAGAGGCGTATGTAGCAGCGTTCAGGCCTTATGTCGATGAGGAGTATCTGTCTGTTTTCGGATATTCGTGGGACCAGGTGCTGGCGTATAATCCGTACGAGTTCGAGAGCGTGGATGACTGCTATATCAACCATACCGAGCAGCGACTGGGAACGTTCCTGGCGGACAGCTTTGTGTATGCGGCGAACCTGTCGGATACGGCTAAGGAGGAAGGGGCTTTCGATATAGCCGTAGCTCCTAGCGGATGCATCAGAGGTACGTTTGCCCCAGGTGTCGTAACGGCGGCAGATGCCTTCAATTCCTACTCGCTGGGATTCGGTGAGGACGGTCTGTCCGGATATCCTCTCGTAAGCGTTTATCTGACCGGTGAAGAACTCCTGATGGCCTGCGAGATCGATGCTTCCATATCGGATCTTATGACATCGGCAAGGCTGTATTTCAGCGGTATCAGCTTCACATATAACCCGAACAGGATGATCCTTAACAAGGTGACGGAAGCGTACATCGTCAAGCCTGACGGAAGCTATGAGCCCATCGTGAAGGACAAGACCTACCATCTGGCGGTCGACCTCTACAGCATGCAGATGCTCGGAGCAGTCACGGATATGTCCAAGGGTCTTCTTAAGATAGTTCCGAAGGATAAGGACGGCAACCCGATAACCGACCCGTATGCCGCTGCAGTCCGCATCGACGGCAAGGAACTCAAGGCATGGGACGCTGTTGCAAGATACATCAGCTCTTTTGAAGAGGGCGATGACGGCATACCTGTTTTCCCCGAGTATTATTCCAAGACGCAGGGCCTCAAGAACGTGGATGATTCCATGTCTCCGGCAGCGTTGCTGTCCAACCCGAACAAGTATTCGATCGGCATTACCGTGATCGTTATCGTTCTTATCGCGATCCCTGTTGCGGTTATTGTGCTCGTTGTAAAGAAGGTCAAGAAAAAGCGCAACGCAAGGACGGCATAACATGAAGAAGTTGGCAAGAGATATATCGGTTCTGTTCATGACGTTAGTCATGCTGGTCTCCATGTCCGGATGTGCGACGTACAAGGCTCCGACGGTCGAGTCGTTCTGCACGGCTCTGGATGAGCTCGGATACCATAAGGTGCAGGATGCCGCAAATGCCAAGACCGTTACTCAGGCCCTGATGTCATTCTCGGCTTTCGGAGGCGGCGGTTACATCTGTTCGTCATATGAAGATCCATACGATACTTCAAGGACCGGCTTCTTAAGAGGTGCTACGGATGAAGTCCTGTGCCTCACCGAGAAGGGCACCAGATACCTGCTCATCGTTTTCGATAACAACGAGAATGCCAAGTATTACTACATGACCATGAGAGATCAGATCGAGGAACTGTATGACAAGGACGGTGTCTTCATGATGAAGTCAGGCTGGAACGCCGAGAGCTATACCTTTGCGGGAAGCACGCCGTCGTTGTTCGGTGATGAGTTTTATATGTACGGCGGGTTCTACCTCAAGGATAATACGGTAACCATTATAGATACATACGAGAACGATATCACCAACAAGACACAGGTCAACCAGATGCTCGACAAGCTCGGACTTCCGAGACCTTAAGACTTACCCGAAGATGATATCGCAGTATCTTACCGTCTGCATGGCGTCTTTTGCATAGGCGTCAGCACCGATCTTGTCTGCGTATTCGTGTGTCAT
>JAFZPJ010000016.1 GCA_017550385.1 Clostridiales bacterium | reverse complement strand
GCTTCTCGGAAGCAAACTTCTTGTCCTGCGGGTTCTCTGCATAACCGAGGATATAGATGAGCGTCTTGGACTCGCCGGGTGCGAGAGTGATCTTCTTGTAGTGTGAAGCAACGGGAGACCAGCCGTCAGCGAAGGAGTTGGAAGCCTTGCCTTCGAATACCGTTGTCGGGTTGTCCCAGCCGTTGTAGATGCTTCCGAGGAATGCATCGCGGTCTGTATCGTAACCGTCGATCTCGTCGTTTACCGTATAGAAAGCATAGTGGTTACGTCTGTCTCTGTACTCTGTTACGTGATAGATCGTGGAGCCTTCGATCTCGACGCGGCCCGTGGAGAAATTCCTCTGGAAGTTGGTGCAGTCATCCTGTGCATCCCAGAGGCACCACTCTGCCATGGAGAAGATGGAGAAATCCTTAGTTTCAGTACCCTCGTTCGTGATGACTACCTGCTGAACTTCTCCGTCGTAGTTCTGAGGTACGAAGAATGTAACTTCAGCCTTGAGGCCGTTCTTCTTACCGGTGATGATGGTGTAGCCCATACCGTGGCGGCACTCATACTCATCAAGTTCGGTCTTGACCGGAGACCAGCCCGGATTCCAGACTGTACCGTTGTCGTTGATGTAGAAATAACGGCCGCCCATATCGAGAGGAACGTTGTTGTAACGATAACGCGTGATCCTTCTGAGCCTGGCATCCATGTAGAAGCTGTAGCCGCCTGCCGTATTGGAGATAAGTGAGAAAAAGCCCTGATTGCCGAGGTAGTTGATCCAGGGATAAGGTGTCTTGGGGGTATTGATGACATATTCTTTTCTGGTGTCGTCAAAATGTCCGAACTTCATAGAGAATTCCTCCGTGTGTAGAGTATTTGGAATTTCATAATACAACACTTCGGAGACGGTTTGTGGAAGGTCTTCAAAACTTTACAAATGAAACCGTTTGCGCACGGAAAAAGGCTCTTCAGACTATTCCGAAATCCTTAAGAGTCGCCTCAAAATCTGCCTTGGCATCGTCGATCGAATCGACCTTGCCTTCGCTGTATGCCTTGACCGCAGCTTCGAATGCGCTGTTGATCAAAGCATCGTCTTCGCCTATCTCGGAATTATCGATCTTGAGCGCCGTATCGAGAAGGACGGGATAAGGATTCTGTCCTCCGAGGAACTCATATGAGTATTCGGAATTGTTTGCGGCAGAGGTCATGACATCTACGTTGTTTACGAACACACCTCCTGTTGCCACCATGTCCGTGAGGTTCGTCTTGTCGATGGCGATGTTCCTCATTATGGCCGCGCAGGAAGCCTTCGTGTCGCAATACTTGGATGCCATGATCCAGGTGCCTCCCCAATAGTAATCGGAAGGACCTGATGTAAGCGCCCAGTTGCCGTATGTCGGATTGTCCTCGTCATTGAGACCGAGCAGATATGCCGTCTCGACGGGTCCCCAGTATGTGAGAACGGAGCCGTCCTCCGCACCGCCGTACCAGCCGTCCGTCCATTGTCCGGTAGTAAATGTGAGATCGTTCGTGTAGAGCTCTTTGGAGATGTCGAAGTATTCTTCCATGGCAGGCTCGAAAGTAAGTGCGCCGTCCGTAACCCACTTCTCGGTCCTCGAACCAAGGTAAGGTATGAAGATGTCTTCGGGATCCGCGATGACCTTTACCGTTCCGCCGGAAGCGTTATTAACGTCGTTGGCAGTCTGCATGAACGCATCCCATGTCTCGAAATACTGTCCCACTTCACCCGGGTCGCTCGTACCGAGATACTGCTGTGCAAGTTCCGTGTTGTACCAGACTCCGCCGGGGCATGCTTCCCATGTGACACCCTTGATGACATTGTCGCTGTCGGTAGCCCACACGGTCGTATAGCTGAACATCGTGTCGACGAATTCGTCGTATGCGATGCCCAGATCGTTGACGGGAATGGTGTATTCGGAAGCAAGGTATTTCTTTGCATAAGCGGCTTCGCAGATGAACAGGTCCGGAGCCACGTTCTTATCGCCGCTCGCCAGGACCGCATCGAGCTTTGCCGTGTATGCGGTGGATTCTGACAGCACCATATCGTAGTCGACATCGGGCGCATAAGTATCGAGGAGATACTCGAATTCGTCATCGTTCCAGCCGTAGATCACGACGGTATCATCTTCGTCCGTAACATCGGTCGCTACCGTCAATTCATTGAAGTCTTCAGCGGTGACCTGCTCGGTCGTCTCAGTCGGATCAACCGTCTCATCAGTCTCGGGTTCGGATGCGGGAAGAGAAGCTTCCGGCTTGGACGGTTCCGGTGTAGCGGACGGTTCTGTCACATCCGTCTTGCCGCAGCCGCAAGCGACACTGACCGTCATGATCATTGTCAATGCCAAAGCTTCGATCTTACTCTTCTTCATCCTTATCTCCTGCCGGCTCTTATCAGACCTCTACGCAGAACAGCTGCATTCCGTAGCGGTTGAGATAGAGCGCATAGTCGTTAAGATTTATTGCAGTATTATAAACCTTTCCGTCGGCGGTTCCATATACTGTAACCGTAGCGGTGCCTGCGCCGGGTGTCTGAGCTGCGATGAAGATGTCGGTGATATCATCAGCTTCAAGATCTTCTCTGGCTTCCTTCTCCTCGTCGGTCTCGCCGATCTGATCAGGCAGTGACGATACGTCGTCAGCGAGCTTCTCCTTAAGGATGTCTTCAAGTTCTGCCGCATCCTCTGCGATGGCAGCTGTGGTAACGTACTGGCCCGTGAGCATGTCAAAACTTGCATACTCTGTATTTACGGTCTCTTCTCCGTCGATATCGATAACCGTATAGCTCATTACGACGGACAGTACTCTTCCGTTATCCGAGTAATCGAAGTTAACCGTGACGGAAGCGGGTTCTTCAGGAATGCCTGAGATTATGTATGCAGCTTCAGCATCAGAGCAGCAGCGGGTATAGAGACCTGCAGCCTCCTGGTAGAAGCCGTCAAGGATCATGTTGATAGCCGTCTGTACTGCTTCGCTCTGGTTATCGGAGATTACCATTCTCTCTCCTGAGAACGAAGCGAGGAGTTCCTCGTTGCCTGTGTTGTAGCTCTCAGCGAACTCTTCCGTCTTAACTACAAAATCAGTTCCTACGCACTCTTCCGTAAGCTCGGAGAATTCGACTCTCTCGGGTGAAGGTTCAGGCGTCGGAGTGGGTGTGGGAGTCGGGGTCGGCGTAGCCGTGGGCTCGGGTTCTTCAGTAGGCTCCGGCTCTTCCTCTGCGACGGGTACGGGTGTGTTCTCGGGCTCTTCCAGAGCTGCCTTCTTGGAAGGCGAAGATGAACTGCCCGAACCTGACTGTGTCAGACCGTACGTATCACCGATCCCCTTGCCGATGGAATACAGACCGTCGTTCAGCTTGCCGTAATCGACAGAGCATGCTGCGAGAAGACATGTGCAGCAAAGGATCGTAGCTGTTGCTGCCGCGATACTCTTGTTGAAAGCTTTTTTGCCCAAACGTCTCATGTTGATTCCCTCCCTTATCAATCTGTCATGCTTATGTTTCCCTTACGGAGCGCGGCCGAGAAGATGATCCCCGAAGCACCGCCGCTCCTCCTGAATAATATCTTTCCTCCGGATGATGCCAGGAATGCCGCGGACGTTGCCGTGTCGGACTCTCTTTCGGGCGCGAAAGTCATCTTAAGGGGAAGCCTTACGTTAGCAAGTTCCTTGCCCTCATAGAAAACCACGGGCACCTCGAGCATCTCCGATACGGCCCTGACGGCTTCGCTGTCTCTGGCAGACTGCGATACCGCTACGACGGATACCGCCGCCGGATCTATCAGATGATTCTCGAGAGATGTCTTGACCGTATCGGCAGCATATCCCGGATCTGCCTTTGACTTGAGTTCTATTCCCAAGCAGACGAGCTTCGGCGTGAGGACGAGGACCCTGCCCGCGCCTCCTTCCGGGAGCTTCCTGCATGTAATGAATACGGCCGGATTGCCTTCTTCGGACGAATCCAGCTCGGTGTATCTCTGAATAAAATCTTCGTGCATCTCCTGGGTGTATCTGTGAAGTTCAAATACCATCTGATCCAGGACAGGCTCTTCGAAAGAGACCGGAAGGTCACTGTAGACGCTGACTCTTCCGCCGTTCCTGATATGAGAATTGATCTTGTCGTAGCGCGCCTTGTCTGAGATCCTCATCGGCATCGACTCGGTCACTACGGAGAGATCCTTGGCGATGTCAGCGATGCTTCCGAAGTCAGTAAAGCATGACGATCCCAGAGACCAGGCAATGCTATTGACCGCGGCGGTAACTTCCGCAGGCGCAGCCGATCCGTATCTCAGCGCGGCAGCGAACTTGCCTTCGGGAGATACGCAGATGACCGGAACGGAGGACAGTTCTGAAGACAGGTTCCTGGATACGATCCCGCAGGCTGCTTCAAGAGGAAGTACAAGGACCAGGCAGACCGGGTCATTGCCGGGCGAAGCAAGATCGGAAGCAAATATCTCGGTGCTCCCTATGCGCCTTCCGCCCGATCCGGAAAGAACGTTCCTGATGGTGTTGTCTGCTTTGTCGGACCTGCCGTAACAGAGTAAGTACATCCTTATCCTCCGTATAGTTTTATTTATAAAACATTACCACACTTTGCCAAAAAACTATAAAATGATTTCAAATTTAACCCACCGGAGGAAACCACAGTGATAGTAGTGCTTGACGGCCTGGCCGCAAATCCCGGAGACATCTCCTGGGCACCCCTCGAGAAGTACAGCGCGGTAAAGGCATATGACGTAACTCATCCCGAAGATCTCATAGCAAGAGCATCAGGGTGTGAGATGGTGATAACCAACAAGACTCCGTTCGACGAGAAGACACTTGATCAGCTCCCCGATCTCAAGTATATCGGCGTGCTCGCGACAGGCTATAACGTTGTCGATATCGACGCCTGCAGGAAGCGCGGGATCGCAGTGACCAACGTTCCCGAATACGGCACTTACGCGACTGCGCAGATGACCATCGCTCTCCTTCTGGAGATCGCCGACAGAGTAGGACTTCACACGGAATCCGTCATGAACGGAGAGTGGGTCACCGCACCTCAGTTCAGCTACTTCAAGGCACCCTTGATCGAGCTCGCGGATAAGAAGATCCACATCGTCGGATTCGGCAAGATCGGAAGAAGGGTCGCAGCCATCGCTTCCGCGCTCGGCATGAAGGTATCCGCGACTCCTCATAACCTCGTATCAGAGGAAGAGACAGTTGAAGGTTATACGGTAAAGATGCTGCCTCTGGAAGATGGTCTTGCTTCTGCCGATGTCGTCACCCTTCACTGCCCTCTCACGCCTGAGACTAATGCGCTCATCAATGAAGAACTTCTGTCTCTCATGAAGGACGGCGCGATACTTCTCAACTGCTCAAGAGGACCCGTCATCGACGAAGTCGCCGTACGTAAAGCGCTCGACTCGGGCAAGCTCTCGGGCTTCGGTGCGGATGTCGTATCAGTGGAACCGATGAAGGCGGATAATCCCCTGCTCGGAGCGCCCAACACGTTCATCACTCCGCATATCGCGTGGGCACCCGTCGAGACCAGGATAAGGCTCATTCAGGCAGCGGCCGACAACATCGGCGCATACCTTAACGGAGAGCGTCTCAACAGGGTCGATTAACTACCGAGGGCACCCCGGAATTACTCGGAGTGCCCTCGACATGGAATAAGGGATAGATTAAGAAAATTGTCGTTTTAAAACACGTTTGCGTGTATAGCTGTATGATAACAAGACCCAGGCTTAAGGTCAAATATTAAATTGTGGCAAACGTGCACTATTTTCGCGATGTTTTGAGCTGGATGACGAGGCCTGCGGCAGCCAGTGCGACGGTCACCAGAGCCGCCGTGAGAACGTAATCTCCGGTGAAGTTTCCGCCCAGCACGGTCTCCTCAAAAGACTTTGCCGCAGTGCCTGACAGGAAGTTCGTCCAGAGCAGCGGAGACAGTACGGAAGACAGTATCCTCGCGCCGAGTATCGCCGTCAGCAGACATATACTCCACTTCTGCGCATAGTAGACCAGTACTCCGAGAAGAGCTCCCAGAGCAAGTCCCACGCCCAGGAGTACGAGCTTGTTCGCCACCAGATCCTGCGGAAGGATCCCGTTGTAATCCGTGTATATCCAGTACCCGCAGGCGAGCGTCGTTATCAGGATCAATGCCTTCATGTACAGCGCGAAAGCGCCCACGCCGAAGCCTATCGTAAACACTCCGATGATCAGGAGCCTTGCGATATCGGGAAGCTCCGCACCGGATGACGCAATATAGTTCACGAGCAGTACTCCCGCGGCAAATCCGAGCGCGGCACCCACCAGAGCGAGGCTCAGGCGGAAGAACTTATATCCCGCAAAGCACACGAGGCAGCCTGCTGCCAGCGTCACTATCGTCAATACAACATCAGTCAAGTTCAAGTATCTCCTTCACTTCATCGATGGAGGAAGCGTTGCACAGGGCGCGCTTGAGGGCCGCGGCACCTTCTTCCCCTTTTATGTAGAACGGCATTACCGATCTGAATTCCCTTACGACGGCGCCCTCCTCGCAGTCGGCGTTCTCTTCACGTCTCTCGATGAGTTCGCGGAGGAGCATCTGCCTCTTCTCGAGGTCCGAAGGCTCTTCGAATTCCCTGCCTTCGAGTTCGTCGGTTATCTTGCGGAATACCCACGGATTGCCTCTTGCCGCACGGCCCACCATAAGGCCGTCTGCACCGGTCCTCTCGAGGGCTTTCAGAGCACTCTTGCCGTCCTTGACATCACCGTTTGCAAAGACCGGGATATTGCACGGCTTCACTGCCTCTGTCATCCTCGCGATCGCATCGTAATCGGCATATCCGGCATACATCTGAGGTCTTGTCCTTCCGTGGATGCAGATCATGGAAGCGCCTGCTTCCGCCAGGGCTCTTGCAAAGTCAGGACCGCTCTTGTCCCTGTCGTCATAGCCGGTCCTCGTCTTGCATGTGACGGGGATATCGGCTCCTGCCTGTTCAACGGCTTTGACCGTGGCTGCGACGATCGCCGAGGCCCTGACCGGGTCTGTCATGAGAGCAGATCCGGAACCGGTCTTGATGACCTTGGGGACCGGGCATCCCATGTTGATGTCCAGTATCTTAAGTCCCTGATACCTGGGGTCTGCAAGGAGCTTCGAGACCGCCGCGGAGAAGTCCTCCGGCTCGCTTCCGAACAGTTGGATCACGGGGATCTTCTCTCTTGCCGGATCTATCTTGCTGTATCTGGAATTCCTGCCGAGTCCGTTGAACCTGATGGACCTGGCCGACACGAGCTCGGTCGGGCAGTAAGCCGCACCCATCTCTCCGCATATGACGCGGAAAGGGAGCGCGCTGAAGCCTGCCATGGGAGCCAGGCATATCGGATTATCTATTTTAATGTTGCCGATCTTGACAGGATTCACGCTTTCACCTTTTTTCAGTTCATTCCGTCTGATTTTACACTTTTTTTTACTTGAAATAATAACAATTAGGGGACAAAATAATACACGGTAAAAAGAGGTGTAATTGCATGGACGATTGTCTGGTTTATTTTTTTACGGGTTTCCTGGACAGCGGGAAGACCTCCGTCATCTGCTCCTGGCTCGACGGTGAGAACTTCAGGGGCCACAAAGCCGTGGTCATCAACACCGAAGAGGGCGAAGAGGAATACATAGCAGAGAACTATCCGAATGCCGATCCGGTCATCATCAACTGTGATGCCGACGGCGTGACCAAGGAACTCACTTTCGACATCGAAGCAAGACACAAGCCGGAGATAGTCTTCATCGAGTGGAACGGTTCCGTCTCCCCTGCGGAGTTTTTCGATAAGGTCGATGTTCCTCAGAGGTGGGCGCTTGCTGCGGCCATAGTCGTAGTGGACTGTTCGACATATTCCGAATACTACAAGAATATGCAGACGTTCTTTGCAGACTACTACAGATACTGCGATACGGTCATCTTCAACAGGGTCGATCCCGCCAATGACAACATTCCGAAGCTCAGAGGTTCGGTCAAGGCAGTCAACCCCTCGATAAGCATTAATTTCCTGAGCAAGGATAACGAGATAATCAGGATCGAAGACCATCTTCCTTATGACCTGTCGAAGAGTCCCTGCGAGATCTCCGCTGACGACTTCGGTCTGTTCTATACCGACGCGCTCGATAATGTCGACCGTTACAACGGCAAGCGCGTTACGCTCATCGGCGAGGCAGAGATATTAAGAGAGTTCAGGGGCAGGGCTTTCGTGCTCCAGAGACAGGCATACACCTGCTGCGCTGCGGACGTGGGCGTGATGGGCGTGCTCTGCATGTATGACATCAAGTCGAATTTTCCTGCCGGACAGTGGCTCAAGGTAACGGGGCAGGTTAGATATTTTGAGGACGAGCAGAACGGCCAGAAGGTGGCTGTCCCCTGCCTTACCGTAGAGAACTACGCGGTAACCTCGAAGCCCGACAACGAGATAATCTATTTCAACTGATAGAAAGAAGGTAATCAGAATGACAAAGGTAGACATTTTCTCCGGATTCCTGGGTGCTGGTAAGACTACTCTTATCAAGAAGCTCATCGCGGACGGATATAACGGACAGAAGATCGTGCTCATCGAGAACGAGTTCGGTCAGATCGGCATCGACGGCGGATTCCTGAAGGAAGCAGGCATCGAGATAACGGAGATGAATTCCGGCTGCATCTGCTGCAGCCTCGTTGGTGATTTCGGAACGGCGCTTCAGGATGTCATCGACCGGTTCCATCCCGACAGGATCGTTATCGAGCCGTCGGGCGTAGGCAAGCTCTCCGACGTCGTAGCAGCCGTTAAGCGCGTTGAAGGCACTGAGGTATGCGGAACGGTCACTGTCATCGATGCATCCAAGTGCAGGATCTACCTTAAGAACTTCAAGGAGTTCTACGAGAATCAGATCAAGTATGCGGGAACGATCATCTTAAGCCGCACGGGCAATATCGCTCAGGACAAGCTCGATCAGGCTGTTGCCCTGATCAAGGAAGTCAACGATCACTCACAGATCATCACTACTCCCTGGGATGACCTCTCGGGCGTACAGATCCTCAAGGCTATCGAGGAGCCCATCACTGCTGCCGATATGGCGGCTGCCCTTCTCGAAGCCGAGGAGCACGAGCACCATCATCACCACCACGACCACGGTGAGGACTGCGAGTGCGAAGAGTGCAAGGGTCACCACCATCATCACGATGACGACGATGATGATGACGAACACGAGCATCATCACGAGCACCACCATGATCACGATCATGAGGAGCACGAACACCATCACGATCACGAAGAACATGAGCATGAGCATCATCACCATCACCATGCTGACGAGATTTTCGACAGCATCGGATTCGAGACATCGAGATCGTTCACCGAAGAGCAGATCACGAACGCGCTCAAGGCTCTCGATGATTCAGAGAAGTACGGCCAGATCCTCCGTGCCAAGGGCATAGTAGCAGGCGAAGGCGGCAAGTGGATACATTTCGATTATGTGCCCGGTGAAGAAGACGTCAGGACAGGTGCTGCGGATGTAACAGGCAAGCTCTGCGTCATCGGTGCACAAGTCAACAAGGAAGCTGTCAGGGAATTGTTCGGAATTTAAGGAATACGGGTTATGAACAGAGCAGGATTCAGGATAATCGTTGTAGGTGCCGGCAAGGTCGGTAAGACCATCACCAAGCGCCTTACGGATGAAGGGCACAATCTGATAGTCATCGACAAGTCGGAAGCAAAATTATCCGAACTGTCGGATCAGTGCGACTGCATGCCGATCGCAGGTTCAGGTGCAAGCCATACCACGCTCCAGGAAGCAGGCATCACCGATGCGGACCTTATGATCGCAGTAACCGATTCAGACGAACTGAACCTCCTGTGCTGCACGATAGCAAAGCAGTTCAACCCGGATATCTCGACTATCGCCAGGGTCAGGAACCCTGACTACGGCAACGAGATACCGTACCTTATGAACCGTCTTGCGATAGACCGAATCATCAATCCGGAATACGAGGCTGCGGTAGAAGCTGCCCGTCTCCTCTTCCTCCCTGCTGCGATATCGATAAATTCATTCGCACACGGAAGCGCGGAGATAGTCAAGATCATGATCCCGGAAGGAAGCATAATAGATGACAAGAGCATCGCTTACCTGGGTAAGAACATAACAAACGACCTGGTAATCGTAGGCGTCGAGAGAGACGGCGAACTTACCATCCCTAACGGTGATTTTGTGCTCAAGTCCGGTGATGTCATCTCGTTCGTCTCTTCGCGCAAGGTGTGTCTCCAGTTCCTCAAGAAGATCGGATTCAACACGAAGTCCGTGCACAATACGATGATAATCGGCGGCGGTAAATCCGCATATTATCTTGCGGACCAGCTCATCAAATCCGGCATCAACGTAAGGATCATCGAGAAGAGCAAAGCGCGCTGCGAAGAGCTCAGTCTCCTTCTGCCGAAGGCACTGATCATCAACGGTGACGGAACGGAATCCGAAGTGCTCGCAGAAGTCGGGATCACGACCACTGATGCTCTCGTCGCACTCACGGGTATCGACGAAGAGAATATCATGCTGACCCTTCACGCGAAACAGGTATCCAAGGCTAAGGTCGTTACCAAGATCAACAGGATCACATTTACCAAGGTCATTAACAATCTGAACCTCGGAAGCGTTATCTATCCGAAGTATATAACCGCTGAGACTATCATCTCTTATGTCAGGGCGAAGCAGGCCTCGATCGGTTCCAATGTCGAGACCGTATATCAGTTCCAGGAAGGCCAGGCGGAAGCGGTCGAATTCAAGGTCAAGGACACTCCGTCAATTAACGGCATCCCTCTCAAGGACCTCAAGCTCAGAGAGGGCGTCATCGTATCATTCATCATTCACGACGGCCAGCTCATCATCCCCACCGGAACCGACTGCATCAGCGAAGGCGACAATGTTATGATAGTGACATCACACAAAGGATTTACGGAGCTTACGGACATACTGCGATGAACTACAGGATGCATTTGTACGTTCTCGGGAAGGTTATGCTCATTGAGGGCATACTCATGCTTATCCCGACAGTCTGCGGACTCTTCTACGGCGAGACTGACAAGCTCATTGTCTATATGGCATGCTCTGCGGTCTGCATGCTGATCGGACTCGTCATCGGCTTCTTCAAACCCAAGGACACGCGCATCTATATTAAGGACGGCTGCGTCGTGACCGCTGCAAGCTGGCTCCTTCTGTCTCTGTGCGGATGCATTCCCTTCCTCGTTACCGGCGAGATACCGAGGTTCACGGATGCACTGTTCGAGACCGTATCCGGTTTTACCACTACAGGTTCTTCCATCCTTACGGATATAGAGGCGATGTCGCATGCTTCGCTGATATGGCGTTCCCTCACTCACTGGATCGGCGGCATGGGAGTGCTCGTCTTCCTTCTCGCGGTCGTTCCGATGTCGGGCGGCTCGAACATGAACCTGATGATCGCTGAGAGCCCCGGACCTTCCGTCGGCAAGCTCGCGCCCAAGGTACGTTCCACTGCAAAGACACTCTACCTTATCTATCTCGGTCTTACTCTCCTTGAGATCCTGACTCTTGTTATCGCGGGAATGCCCGTTTTCGACAGTCTCTGTTCAGCATTCGGTACTGCAGGTACGGGCGGATTCGGCATCAAGAACGACAGCTTCACGTCGTATGCACCGCATATACAGTGGATAGTCGCGGTCTTCATGATAGTCTTCGGCGTGAACTTCAACTTCTACTATCTGCTCGTAGCAAAACAGCCGGGCAAGGCATTCAAGATGGAAGAGGTCAGGGCCTATCTTCTGGTCATCCTCGCATCTGTCGCGATCATTTTCTTCAACACTTTCAATATATCGGGCGATATCGGGACTACTCTCAGAAATTCAGTCTTCCAGGTGTCTACGATCATTACCACAACGGGTTTTGCCAACACCGACTTTGATACGTGGCCCACGCTGTCAAAGCTCATCCTCGTCTCGCTGATGTTCATCGGAGCATGCGCGGGTTCCACGGGCGGCGGCATCAAGGTATCGCGTTTCCTTATCAGGATCAAGACGGTTGCCAGGGAGATAGACAAGTACATACATCCCAGGAACGTTAAGAAGATCCAGATGGACGGCAAGCCTCTGGATACTGACGTCATCCGTTCCGTTACTGTATTCTTTATGGTATATCTGCTGATATTCTCGGCATCTGTCGCAGTCGTATCCATCGAAGGCTACGATCTGGTCACGAGCTTCACTTCGGTAGCTGCCACCATCAACAACATCGGTCCGGGACTTGCCATGGTAGGTCCGACACAGAACTACGCCTTCCTCAGCGACCTGTCGAAATGGACTCTCATAATAGACATGCTCGCAGGCAGACTCGAACTCTTCCCTCTGGTCATATTCCTTTATCCGGGAACTTACAGTTCAAGGCTCCACGCCAAGACAAGGATAAGATAAGTCTTACAGTTCGTAAGGCTTTGGATCCACCTTCGTATATCTCATTATCTCTTCCATCCGGGGCTTATCAAGGTAAGCCACCAGCGAGAATGCTCTGCCCGATCTTCCGGCACGTGCAGTCCTTCCTATCCTGTGAAGGTAGAGCTCATTCTCCTTTGGGATATCGTAATTAAATACAGCTTCTATATCGTCTACATCGATGCCTCTTGCTACGACGTCGGTAGCTACGAGGATATCGAACTTGTCCTTGCGGTACGCATCCATCGTACGGTTCCTCGTACCCTGTCCGATGTCGCCGTGAAGGACTTCCGCCTTGAGGCCTTTTGATGCCAGCTTGGCACATACCTTGGATGCTTCCATCTTTGTGTTGCAGAAGACTATTACCTTGCGGAGTTCTTCTTTGCTTAAGATCTTCATTATCGATTCGAGCTTGTCCTTCTCAGGGCAGCTTACGATGTACTGGTCGATGTCGGGGTGATCCTGTGCCTTGGGCATGACGTCGATCTCTGCGGCATCTCCCATGAACTGCCAGGTAATGTCCTGGATCTCGCGCGGCATGGTTGCCGAGAAGAGTGCGATCTGCTTGTCCTTCGGAGTGAGAGCCATTACCCTTCGGATATCGTTTATGAAACCCATCTTGAGCATCTCATCTGCCTCATCGAGAACGAGCGTATAGATCTGGGAGATGTCGACCATCTTCCTTGTGACCATATCGAGAAGTCTTCCGGGAGTAGCGACTATTACCTGCGGCTTCTTGGCGAGCTTCTCCTTCTGCACGTTCATGCTCTGTCCGCCGATGAGCGAAGCTATGCGGAAGCCCTGTATGTATTTGCCGAGTGACTTGAGTTCTGTCGTTATCTGAAGAGCGAGCTCTCTTGTGGGACAGAGGATAAGCGCCTGAACGAACTTCGCATCAAGATTCAGGTATTCGAGTATCGGTATTCCGAATGCAAATGTCTTGCCTGTTCCGGTAGGAGCCTTTGCTATGACGCTCATGTTGTCCATCATGAGCGGGATAGCTTTCTGCTGTACTGTGGTAGGGCGCTTCACGCCCATCTTCTTAAGCGAATCCAGCACCTCGGGAGAGAGGTCAAGATCTTCAAATGTCAATTCTTCAGTCATATCAAGCCTTTACCGGTTAACCCTTTGTTACCGCAAAACTATACCACAAATTGTTATAATGTGTAAAAAGAATTCCCCCGCGGAGGATATGGTATGGCTAAGCGTGTATTTCTTATTGTCCTGGACAGTTTTGGTATCGGCGGAGCGCCTGATGCTGCCGCTTTTGGAGACGAAGGGAGCAACACGCTCGCGGCCGTCCTGTCGGATTCTGGCAAGCCATTCCCGAACCTTGCGAAGATGGGGCTTTTCGCGATAGACGGAGAAGACGATCCGAGGATAACTAAGTACCTGAAGGAGAATTCTCCCCTTCCTGAGCCCATCGGTTCCTATGCCCGTGTGCGCGAGCTGTCGCAGGGCAAGGATTCGACCATAGGACACTGGGAGATAGCAGGTGTGCTGTCGGACCGTCCGCAGCCCACATACCCCGAAGGATTCCCCGAAGACATCCTTGATAAGATCCGTACGGCGACCGGCCGAGGCATACTCTGCAACAAGCCTTACAGCGGCACGCAGGTCATCGCGGACTACGGCGGGGAACACATGAAGACGGGCGATCTGATCGTCTATACTTCCGCAGACAGCGTGCTTCAGATCGCAGCTCACGAGAGCATCGTGCCTATCGAAGAGCTGTACGACATCTGTGCAAAGACGCGTGAGATCATGTCGGGTGAACATGCCGTAGGAAGAGTCATCGCCAGGCCCTTCGAAGGAACTCCGGGTAGCTTTACGAGGACTCCGAGAAGACACGACTATTCGCTCGCAGCTCCGTCTTCAACCATGCTCGATATCCTTAAGGCTGAAGGCTTCGACGTCATCTCCATCGGCAAGATCTACGACCTGTTCGCAGGCCGCGGCATCACGGAGTCCAATCCGACTTCAGGCAACACCGAAGGCATAGCGAAGATCATAGAGATGACGGACAGGGACTTTAACGGTCTGTGCTTTGCCAACCTCGTCGACTTCGACATGAAGTACGGACACAGGAACGACATCACGGGTTACGCTTCCGCCATGCATGAATTCGACGACGGCCTCGGCGAGATCCTGACGAAAATTCGTGACGACGATCTTCTCATCATCACCGCTGACCACGGCTGCGATCCGTCAACCGAATCGACCGATCATTCGCGCGAATGCATACCGCTTCTCATCTACGGAGAAGGCTTCCGTGTTCCTCACAACATGGGCGAGCTCGCAGGATTCAACAATATCGCAGGCATCGTTACGACCGCACTCGCGGGAAGATCTTACAAGCGTGCTTACGAACCTGCGGCCGACGCTAACAAGCCCGATCCGGACAACATCATGAGTTATGTCGACCTTACCAATCTCAAGGTGGTCGCGGCCGAAGAAGATATCAGTTCTCTTATCGAGAGAGCCGCAGAACAAGGCTGTGCATCCGTCTGCATTCCTCCCTGCTATGTAAGCTACGGAAGCAAAGTGTCCGCAGGACGCATCTCCATATGTACCGTAATAGGATTCCCCAACGGTTATTCGACAGCAGGCTCCAAGTTATATGAAGCGCTCGAGGCTTGCGACAACGGAGCCTCAGAGATAGACATGGTCATCAACAGATGTTTCGTCAAGACAGGCCGCTGGGATGATGTCTCATCCGAGATCAAACTGATCGCTGACGGCGTACATGCCAAGGGAGCGATCTTGAAGGTCATAATCGAGACATGCGATCTTACGGAAGAAGAGAAGGTACGTATGTGCAAGATCGTATCAGAAGCAGGCGCAGACTTTATCAAGACTTCGACGGGATTCGGATCTGCCGGTGCGACGGCAGAAGACATCGCGCTCATGAGACGAGAGTGTGCCCCGGAAACGCGCATCAAAGCAGCAGGCGGGATCCGTTCTCAGGAAGCCGCACGGCAGATGCTGGATAATGGTGCCGTCAGGATCGGTGCGTCTAAGTTATAAGATCAGAAAGATACCTGATTCTTACCTTCACGCTTTGACTTATTGACCTTTCTCTCTGCAACGGAAAGGAGCTTTGAGATGTCGGGCTCGTCCTTGTCGAACGTAGCGATGCCTGCGGAGATAGTTATCTTCTGACGCTGGCCGTCGACTTCGATCGGACTACCCGCAATGAAGTTAACCGTCTGCTTAACAAGGCCGTATGCCTGGGTCTTGTCGGTAGCAGGAAGCACGACTGCGAATTCGTCTCCGCCGATACGGAAACAAGTGTCAGCCTTACGTGTGCTCTGCTGCAGGAGATCAGCGATGGTCTTAAGAACAAGATCGCCGTTCTGCTGACCGAACTGGTCGTTGATCACGGTAAGGTCATCGACGTCAAGAAGGACTACGGAGAAAGTGCTTCCGTCATTCTTGACCTCGCTGTATACGCTCGCGTACTTCTCGAGCGTCTCATAGAAATACTTTCGGTTATAAAGCCCGCTCAGGTTATCGACCCTGACCAGGTGCTCCATCTCCATATAAGAACGCTGGAGTTCTCTCTCGAGGGTCTTGGTCTCGGTAACGTCCTTGCTCGAACCCCAGGTGCCGATTATCTTGCCGCCCTTGTCAAAGAGAGGATACTTGGATGCCATGTAATACTTGGTGGTGCCGTCATCCAGGACGAGTTCCTCGATGACGTTCAGCATGGGCTGGCCGGTAGCGATGATCATGAGCTCGGTCTCTCTTGCCGCCTGTGCAAAATCTTTCGGGAAGTAATCAAAATCAGTCTTGCCGTACACGTCATCCGGACTTGATGCTCCGAGCTGCTGCACATGACCCAGGCTGTTCCAGATGAACTTAGAATCAAGATCCTTGAAGTAAACGGTATCCGAAGAATAATCCCTGATAGTCTCAAGAACGATCTTGTTGATCTCATCTTTGTTAATGGCTGTCATATCGGTTCACCTCCTGTAAGGCGGGGAGTCACAGCAGCGGCTTGCACTCGGATTCCTTGATCTCTATTCCCTCAGCTTCAAGCGCATCGAAGAAAATGCTGCTGTCGAATGAAGCGGGAGAGAATACGCCGGGCTTCTTCCACTTGTCTTTGGACATCAGCTTGACGGCAGCGATGATCGCCGTACCCTCCAAGTATTCTTCCGCATCGACGTTGTACTTCTTGATGCAGTCTTCGTTATCGAGTTCTATGCGGTAGCATTTTGTGATCTCTTTTTTGTCCTTCTCGCCGGTGATATAGATCTCGAGGACCCACTTGCCCTTTGCCGGCGCACCCGACTTATCTCCGTTATCCTTCGGAGCGTTCATCTTGGGAAGGACTTCTGCCACAAGATCTATGGGAGCAACGCTGACGTTTCCGACCTTGACGGGCTTGTCGGAAAGCAGTCCGAGCGATCTTAAGAGTTCGATCTGATCCTCCGGTGCCTTATGCACTGTCTTTACTGCCGGTTCCGTGTACGGCTCGAAATACCTCACATTGGCAACATCCGGGATCTCTTTCAGGAAATCAGTTACGATGGCGCTGTTTGCAACGGCAAGAGTCTTGCCGGCTCCGGCCTTAACGGATCCCTTGTCAACGGATTTGAGCTTGCCGCCTTCAAGGATAAACACATTCTCGGGCGCGGGCGCGCTCTGCTTTGCGTCATCCTTTTTGTTATCGTCAGAGGCCGGTGCCTTCTTGATATCTTCGGCATACAACGTCTCATCGACCACTGTCTCTTTGCCTTCTTCGGTCTTCTTTGCAATATCACCGCTGATGCGGACGATGTCTATCTGCTTAACCTTATCGAAATCCTTCGCGGCACACTGCCTTGCAACCGTCGAGACAACGCCGGGCATGACACCTGCACCACAGACAGCGGTCTTCTTCGCTGCCTGGAACTGACCGAACTTCTTGAACTGTTCAGACAGCAGGGATGTCGCAGTAGGTGCCGAAGGAACGCCGAACAATCTTCCGTCAATATAATCGGCTCCGGCCTTGGAAGCCAGATCCATTGCTCCCGGAGCCAGTTCGGGCGGAAGAAGATTGATGACAAGTTCGGGTGCGATTATCTTGATCATCAGCATCGCGCCTTCGACATTGGAGACGTCGATACCGGAAGTCGTAACTCTTACGCCGCGGCTCTCAGCCATCTTCTTGAGCTCATCACATTCCTGTTTGCTCTTTGAAGCAAGGCATATCCCCGTTGCCAAAGTCCTGTCCTTGCATAATTCCATGAGCAGGCGCTTTGTGATGTCATTACAGCCGAGAATCAATAATCTCTTCATGATGTGTTCAGCCGGACCTTTCCGTTACTTTTTAAAAATTACTGATATATTTTACTTTGCATAGAGCAAATCGGCAATTACAAAATGGTGCAAATATTTAATATTTTGCGTGTATGCCAAACCAAAATGCATAACCGCGGGGGATTTTGGCTTCAAAGTTTTTGAATAATTGCTGATTTGCTGTTATAAGTATATGAGGTTAAGATTAGTCAGGTGACAAAACCAAACCTAAGGAGTGTAAGATTATGAAGACATTTACAAGCAAGATCATCTCTGCTGTTCTTACCGGAGCACTCGCTCTCGGAGTGGCAGGATGCGCTCAGCCTGCAGCAAATGACACCGGTCTTAAGACAGTTGAAGCAGGCAAACTCACAATGGCAACCAACGCTTTCTTCCCTCCCTATGAGTATTATGAGGGTGATGAGATCGTAGGTATCGATGCCGAGATCGCTCAGGCAGTTGCTGACAAGCTCGGTCTTGAACTCGTTATCGAAGATACCGAATTCGATGCCATCATCGTAGGCGTTCAGTCCAACAAGTATGATATCGGCTGCGCAGGCATGACGATCACTGAAGAGAGACTTCAGTCCGTTAACTTCACAACACCCTACGCTACAGGTATCCAGTCGGTAATCGTTCCCGAGGATTCCGAGATAACCGATGTTGATACTCTTCTCGCAGGCGACTATATCGTTGCAGTTCAGACGGGTACAACAGGCGATATCTACATGACAGACGATATCGGTGAAGCAAGAGTAGACCGTTACCAGAAGGGTAACGATGCCATCCTGGCCCTCACGAGCGGCAAGGTCGACGCAGTCGTTATCGACAACGAGCCTGCCAAGGCTTTCGTAGCTGCAAATCCCGGTCTTAAGATCCTCGACACTGCATATGCTGAAGAAGAATATGCTATGTGCATCAACAAGGACAACGAAGAGCTCCTCAACGCAGTCAACCAGGCTCTCGACGAGCTCAAGAAGGACGGCACCATCGATGCCATCGTTGCCAAGTACATCCCTGCAGAGGGCTGATACTTAGAGGATTAAGCTCAAAAACTTAAACAAAAGGACGGAAATGAGACTTTATTTCCGTCCTTTTTCTTTTTATAATAATGTTTTCGAATGCTGACTGCATTTAAGAGGAACCAATGATCGACGAAGACGAGAGAATAATAGAAGAGAAGGACGAGACCGGAGAGGTCAGGCACAGTTCCTTCACCTTAGAGAAGAGCAGCAGGACTTCCGTCCTTTTTGCGATCCTCTGCCTTATCATAGCTGCAGCGAGCATCGGTTATGCGATCCTGCTTCTCGTTGATTACGATTATGCCATCGAACTTCTCCGCTTCTATACGGACACCGGTATCGGCAAGGCGATCCTCGGCTGGATCAACGATTTCAATGCGCAGTTCAAGCTCAACTTGATCGACAAAGACAGATACATGTATCTGGTCAACGGTCTCCTCGTTACATTCGAGATCACATTCTTTGCGACGCTCATGGGTTTCTTATTAGGTGTTATCGTCTCGTCGATCCGTTCGTCGCACGATAAGCTCGAAGAAGAACTCCGCCCCGGCTTCGGTACCTTCATCTTCAATATCCTGGATACGATCTGCAGGATCTATCTTACCGTTATCCGCGGAACCCCTACGGTCGTTCAGCTCCTGATCGCTTACTTCGTTATCTTTGCATCTTCCAAGAACAAGATACTGGTAGCTATACTCGCATTCGGCATCAACTCCGGTGCATACGTCGCCGAGATCATCAGGAGCGGCATTATGAGCATCGATCCCGGTCAGTTCGAAGCAGGAAGATCTCTGGGCTTCAATTATGTCCAGACGATGATATACATCATCATCCCCCAGGCATTCAAGGCTGTTCTCCCGGCTCTCGCCAATGAGTTCATCGTTCTCATCAAGGAGACATCCGTATCAGGTTACGTCGGATTGCAGGACCTTACAAAGGGCGGCAATATCATCTTGTCTCAGACATACTCGCCGTTCCTCCCCCTGCTCATCGTTGCCGCTATATATCTCGTCATAGTAATGTTCTTCACCAAACTGGTGTCAATACTCGAAGGGAGGCTGAGGAACAGTGAGCGTTAATAACGGCGAAGTCCTTATATCCGTTAAGGATCTCAAGAAGTACTACAACAACGGCAAGATCCGCGCGCTCGACGGAGTGTCCAATGATATCCGCAAGGGCGAGGTAGTAGTCATCATCGGACCTTCAGGTTCAGGCAAGTCCACGTTCCTGAGATCCCTTAATCTGCTCGAGCGCCCTACGGGAGGAACCATTACCTTCGACGGTATTGATATCACTTCTCCCGAAAGCGACATCAATAAGCTGCGTCAGAACATGGGAATGGTGTTCCAGCACTTCAATCTCTTCCCTCACCTGACGATACTTAAGAACATGACCATCGCTCCGGTCAAGCTCGGCAAGCTCTCCAAGGAAGATGCCGAGAAGAAAGCTATGGAACTCCTCGGCAGAGTCGGTCTTGCAGACCGTGCCAATTCATATCCTTCGCAATTGTCCGGCGGACAGAAGCAGAGGATCGCCATAGTAAGAGCTCTTGAGATGGATCCCGAGGTAATGCTTTTCGACGAGCCTACGAGTGCGCTCGATCCCGAGATGGTCGGAGAAGTTCTCGAGGTAATGAAGCAGCTCGCCAAGGACGGCATGACCATGGTCTGCGTTACGCACGAGATGGGATTCGCGAGAGAGGTCGGAACGAGGGTCATCTTCATGGACGAGGGCAAGATCCTCGAGGAGAATACTCCCGAACAGATATTCACCAACCCGTACAACGATCGTCTTAAGACGTTCCTGCAGAAGGTGCTCTGATATGGCAGACAAAGCAGGTAAGCCTTATGCCATAGCGAGCTTCGTGCTCGGCGTCGCAGGACTCTTGTTCATTCTCGGAAGTTATGCTTCCGCGTTCTCCGTCATCTTCGGAATAGCGGGACTGATCTGCTCGCGTTCGGCGCGCAGGGAAGGTTATGCGATAGGCATCTACAGCACGGGAAGATGGCTTGACGTAGCTTCGGTCGTCGCAGGCCTCATCGTTCTCGTCTGCTCGATCATCTTTAAGTTCTCTGTGATATCTATACTGGTATCTATCTTCAGCGGTCTCTAATCCTTACCGGCCTTCAGTGTCTCATCGTAGGAATAACCGTACAGGAAATCCGCACCCTTCTGAACTTCTTCGGCTGACAGTCCCGGGTATCCCGTCTGTCTCATGACTTCATAGATGACGACTGCCGCGGCATTGGACAGATTCAGACATCTGCATTCTGCCGTCATTGGAATGCGGAAACACCTTTCCATGTTGGATCTTAATATCTCCGGCGGTATCCCCGTGCTCTCCTTGCCGAAGATCAGGTATATCTTCCTGTCCCCGGGGACGGCGGCGAAATCGATGTCGGACGGAGCTTTCTTTCCGTACCTTGTCATGAAGTAGAACTCGCCCTCACCTGTGCGGTCCATAAAGTCCTTATAGCTGTCATAGAGCTCGTAGTCTGCCCATGTGATGTGGTTTGTGGTCGAACGCCTGAATACCGGACTGTCTATGTCAAAACCGATGGGCTTTATGATGTGAAGCCCGCAGCCGAACGCCACGCAGCTTCGCATGATGTTACCCGTGTTCTGAGGTATCTCGGGCTCAAAGAGGACTACGTTTACGCGCTTGTCTGTCATGCGCTTGCTTTCGCGGCTGCCTTTGTCTCTACGGGCTTGACCTGATCGATCTCAATGCCGAAAGACTTGACGTTACTCTCAGCAGCAGCCTCTGCCACGTTCAGCATGTGGTCTCCGAGTCTCTCGAAATCCGTAAGCATCTCGGAATATACTACGCACGCGTCGCCGGAACATACACCGGACTTAAGACGCTCGAGCTGATGCTCTCTGTAATCTTCTGTCATGTCATCGATCTTCTGCTCGATCTGGGCAAGCCTGATGTGAACGGAATTCGGCTTTGTCTTGATAAGTGTCTCGTAAGCTTCTTCCGTGACCTTCATCATCTCCGCGACTTCGGCACGAGCCTTGTCGGAGAGCCTGAGGCCCTTGTCTTCGAGCATGTTTGCATAACCGGAGATGTTTGTGGCGTGATCTCCCATTCTCTCGATGTTACCCGTGATCTTGAACAGGGCACTCATCGTGACAGCATCCTCTTCTTCGAGATCGAAGACCATGATGTGAGAGATATAGAACGATATCTCCTTGTTGAGATAGTCGATGTATTCTTCTGTCTTGTTGATCTCATTCTGGATCTCTTCGCTGTTGTCTAATACTGCGGCAAAGCTTCTCTGAACATTGCCTCCGGCCATGACGAGCATTCTTCCGATCTCGTTTGCAAGAGCAGTGGTCATTGCAGCGACACCGATCGAGAGATTGGGCGAGAGCATGTTCGGATTGAGATACTTGAGATATCTGACACCTTCCGCATCATTGCCCTTGTCGGGAAGGATGAGATTAACGAGTTTGACGATAAGACCGCCGACAGG
>JAFZPJ010000015.1 GCA_017550385.1 Clostridiales bacterium | reverse complement strand
TTAGTGGTAAAATTAGTTGAATTTCATGATGGAGGCATAGGCATTGTCGAATAGCAGATCGCAGCGCTCGACATCACCGGTAAAGCCGGAGAACAGCGCACTGGCGGACGAACTCCGCTCACAGCTCAAGGGTAAGCCCACCAAGTCGGGTTTCAACAGGAGTGCGATACGGGAGTTCGGCTCTTTCGTATGGGACATCGCACGTGTCCTTATCGTTGTCACACTGTGCATATGTTTCCTTTTCGGAGGATTCGGCGCGGGCATGCTCCTGGGTTACGCCTCCACGACAAAGCCTCTCTCGATAGGCGACCTTACCACGGCAGAAGAGTCCCAGACTTCATTCGTATATGACAAGGAAGGCAACGTCATCGCCAAGCTCACCGGCAGCGAGAACGTTGACCGTATCTATGTATCTTTCAGCGACGTCCGCGATACTTACCTGGATGAGGCGATCATCGCGATCGAGGATGAGCGTTTCTACGAGCACTCCGGTATCGATATCAAGCGTATCGGCGGTGCGTTCCTGTCAGCGCTCAGCAACGGCGGTTCTGCCACATACGGCGGTTCCACGATCACGCAGCAGACGGTAAAGCTCATCTCCGGCCAGGACGAGCACTCGACCTCACGTAAGGTCCAGGAATGGTTCTCGGCAATGGAGCTCGAGCAGACTCTCTCCAAGGATGAGATCTTAGAGCTCTACATGAACCTCGCGCCTACCGGCAACAACTATGTCGGAGTCCAGGCGGCAGCTCAGAACTATTTCGGCAAGGATGCCTCCGAGCTCACTCTTCCCGAGTGCGCCCTGATCGCAGGCATCCCGAAGAGCCCTTCTTACTACAACCCCTTAAGAGAATCCGGCCGCAGGAACGCCCTCAGACGTATGAGGATCATCCTGGGCAAGATGTACGAACTCGGATATATCACGGAAGAAGAGTACAACGATGCTCTCAACACCGAGATCGTGTTCAAGGAACCCGACATCAACACCGGTTCACAGATCAAGTCATACTTTACTGAGTATGCCATCTCCGAGGTCATAGACGATCTCGCGGAATCAAGAGGCATCTCCAGGAGCCTTGCTTCCACTCTGGTCTATAACCGGGGGTATCAGATCTACACCACGCTGGAACCGGCTACGCAGGCGATATTGGACGAAGCCTTCAAGAACCAGGATCTGTTCCAATCGAATCCCGAAGCGCTGGCCGATTACCCGGAGAAACCAAACGGGTCGATGGTCGTCATCAACACCCAAACGGGAGCGATAGCGGCGATGCAAGGCGGGTACGGCGAGAAGAACATGAACCTGTCATTGAACCGAGCGACCTCGTCCTACCGAAGTCCGGGTTCGTCGATAAAACCTCTGATAGACTACGGACCCGCGTTGGAACTCGGAATAATCGCTCCGGGTACCATCTATAACGATGAAGTCTGCTATCTCGATCCGACCAATCCCGATAAGCCCTGGCCGGTCAACTATGAGCACGACTATCTCGGTCCCATCACGATACGTCAGGCCCTCGTCAAATCGCGTAATACGATAGCAGCCCAGCTCTGGACCAATATCGGCGGCGATACCGCTCTGTGGTATCTCAAGCAGGTCGGTATCGACAGGACGGATGAGGGCGCATATCCTTCGCAGTCCGTCGGCGGATTCACAAAGGGTATGACGACACTCGAGATGGCTGCGGCATATAACACTTTCGCATCCGGCGGAACATATACCGAACCCTATGCCTATACTGAGGTGTACGACAGCGAGGGCAATCTCATACTGAGTGCCAACCCTCTGACTTACAGAGTCTACTCTGAAGAGACGAGCTTCCTTATCGGCGACATGCTCAAGGGCGTCGTCACTTCAGGTATCCCGTCACAGTACGGCGGACAGATCACCGGCATCGACGGCGGTCTCATCGATACGGCAGGCAAGACCGGTACGACATCAGACAACATCGATAAGTGGTTCTGCGGATTCACGCCCTACTATGCGGCAGCCGTATGGTACGGTTACGACAACAGGTTAAGACAGACGGAGATCCCCAAGGGCGACCGTAACAACGCCGTCAGGATCTGGATGTACTGCATGCAGAAGATCCACGAGAACCTTCCCGCGGCAAGCTTCTACAAGCCCGATACCGTCATATCGGTACAGGTATGCTCTTCCGGTTATTATGCGACCGACGAGTGCAAGGCGGCAGGCACCGCCTATACGGATTATTTCGTTGTCGGTTCGTACCTCTGCCCTACGGAGAGCAACCCGTGCCCCGTCCATGTTCCGGCGCCGCCCGATCCGGTCCCGGTAAATCCTGACGAGCAGACGGATATAGGCGGATTCTAACTTGCATTTTGATGCACGGGAGTATATCCTTACTTTGCCCTTTATATAAATAATTAATTGGAATGGTGATATAGTGAGCAACGGCGGTTCAAGAGTAGCAGTTAACTTTGCAAAGCGCATAGTTATCAAGGTCGGTACATCCACACTTACATACGACAACGGAAAGATGAATCTCGGCAGCATCGATAAGCTGTGCAGGTCCATCTCCGATCTTATGAACCGCGGCAAGGAGGTCCTCCTCGTAAGCTCCGGCGCCATAGGAGTCGGTATCGGCTATCTGGGCCTTACCAAGCGTCCCGAATCCACGAGAGAGAAGCAGGCCATCGCTTCCGTCGGCCAGTGCGAGCTCATGAACGCTTACACCAGGAGCTTTGCCGAGTACTCATACCGCTGCGGCCAGATCCTCCTTACCAAGGACGGCATTACCGACAAGCTCACAAGAGCTAACGTTACAAACACTATCGAGACCCTTCTCGAAATGGGCATCATCCCCGTCATCAACGAGAACGACTCCGTGTCCACAACGGAGATCATGCACAACGGTACTTTCGGCGACAACGATACCCTCTCTGCTGATGTTGCCTGCCTTACCAATTCAGATCTTCTGATAATCCTGTCAGACGTTGACGGACTTTACGATTCCAACCCCAAGGACAACCCGGATGCCGTCAGGATCTCATATATCGAGGAAGTCACCGAAGACATGCTCGACTTCACTTCCGGCAAGGGTTCGTGGCTCGGAACAGGCGGTATGATCACAAAGATCACCGCTATGGACAAGGTTACGAAGAACGGCATCAACGGCGTTATCGCCAACGGCTCTGATGCTCAGGTCTTGGAGAAGATCCTCGACCAGGACGACGTAGGCACATTCTTCGCCGCACGCTGAATCCGGCAAAGTCGCTTATGAACAAGAAGTTTCTCACCGTAACTGCAATAGTATTCTCCGCGCTCCTCGCTTCAGGATGCGGCGGTTCTTCCACTGAAGGCACGATCGTAACTCTTGCGAACGGCGAACAGGCAGGCGTCATCATGACGGTCCCTCAAACAGATGAGACTACATCAGGAACTGCTACGACGGAGACGAGCGAGACGGTCGAGACTGCCACATCAGCAGAAGACGGCCTGGTCGTAAACCAGACCATGTCGGCAGCCAATGACTTCTCCTTTACTTACCTCGGGACAGTTATCACTCCGGGCGAAGACTGTGCACCGGTGATCGATGCGCTCGGCACCACTTACGATTACTATGAACAGGTGCTGGATTCCGGAACGGACAACCAGAATACCACTGCCAAGATATATGCTTACAGCGATTTGGTCATCATAGCGCTTCCGGATGCATCTGGCGACTATATCGATTCCGTTTACTTTAAGACCGGCAACTGCTCCACGAATGAAGGCATTGCCTTCGGAGCTCCTTCTGATACCGTCATCGCCACATACGGCGAGAACTATACGTCAGAAGGCGACGCCATCGTCTATAAGTCCGGCAGCATCAAGCTGTCATTCTTCTTCAGCAACGGCAAGGTCAGCGATATATCATACGCATACGATCCCGAGCTGTAAAAAACGCTGCCCTTTCAGGCAGCGTCCGTTTAAATCAGCTTAACACTGTTACACCGCACGTGCGGCAAGGTCTTTAAGCACTCGCCTTGACGGTGTTCCAGATCTGAGTGTACTTCTCCTCGATGTCACTTGATGTGTAGTAGACCTCCAGTGTCGCAAAGACTTCCTCGGTAGGATAGTAGTAGATGTTATTTGCGATCTCGGGATCGAGCATTGCCTTTGTTGCAACGTTAGGTGTTGAGTAACCGACATACTCGCAGTTCTCGAGAGCGATCTCAGGATCATACATGAAGTTGATGAACGCCATGGCACCCTCGTAGTTCTGGCAGTTCGTGGGAACGCACATCATGTCTACCGACCAGTTGGAGCCTTCGGGAAGGACGAACTTGAGGTCGATATCATTCTCTTTTCCGAGCTCTGCGATACGGTCAAGGATGATGATGTGGTCACCGGACCAGCATACGGAAGCCGTAAGCTCTCCTGCAGCGACCTTGTCCTTGAGGTTGTCTACGCCGTAAGCAGGTCTCATGAGTTCCTTCTGGGAGATGAGGAGGTTCATTGCTTCTTCGAGCTCAGCCTCATCCATGGTGTTTATGGAATAACCGAGGTAATTAAGAGCAACGCCGATGGACTCTCTCATGGAATCGAGCATGCCGACCTTGTCTGCATTTGCCTCATCGAGGAGCGCGCCCCAGATGA
The DNA here is from genome assembly GCA_017550385.1 of Clostridiales bacterium. Taxonomy (GTDB): domain Bacteria; phylum Bacillota; class Clostridia; order Saccharofermentanales; family Saccharofermentanaceae; genus Saccharofermentans. The sequence continues at coordinate 11,505 of JAFZPJ010000015.1, read as the reverse complement.
TCTTAGGATCTGTCGTTCCCTCGGGAATGTTGACCTTGTTGGCATCGTATACGAGACCTACCGTGCAGTACATGTAAGGAACCGCATAATCCAGGACCTCATCGGAGAGAGCCTTGTCCTCGGCATACTGAAGCGTCTTGAACATGGGGTCCATGTTCTGCTCTACCAGGGGAAGCTTGCTCCAGTCGAGGGGCTGGATCCAGTCCTCTTCGATCAGACGGCATACCATGTACTCGGAAGGGATGATGACGTCATATCCGTTCTCGAGGTTAGGATACATGGTCTCATTCGTCTCGAAAGTACGGTACACGACCTCATACTGCGGGTATGCGGCCTCGAACTTAGAGATGGTATCTTCAGCGATGTATTCACCCCAGTTGTAGATGATGAGCTTCTGCTTGTTGGAACATCCTGCAGACACGAGCACGGTCGATGTCAGAAGTCCTGCTACGGCAACAGCAGAAACAGCCTTTCTAAGTAACTTTTTCATTTCTTTACTCCTTTATTCTTCGTTTTCTTAATTGATGACAGGTTGGAAAGTATCATGAGCACGAGCACGGCACCGAACAGGAGCGTCGTAAGGGCGTTCATCTTCGGATTGACACCGAGCTTTGCCATGGAATATATCATCATCGGCAGAGTCTGGATGGAACTGTCGACGTTGAAATTGCTTATGAGGTAGTCATCCACGGAGAGCGTGAACGTAAGCAGCAGCGAAGAGAAGATGCCGGGCATGATCTCCGGGATTATAACGAGCCTCAATGTCTGGAATCTCGTTGCTCCAAGGTCCATTGCCGCCTCCGACAGACTCTTGTCGAGCTGCTTGATCTTCGGGCTGATGGAAAGTATCGCGAACGGAACGCACAATGCGATGTGCGCCATTATGAGAGTGAACTCGCTCTTCTGAACACCGAGGAACGAGAAGAGCAGCATGAAGGAGATACCCGTAACGAGGTCGGGCATGACGTTGGGAACGTATGTCAGACCCATAACGATGCCCTGCAGCTTCTTGGTCAGATATGCGATGCCCAGAGCGGACAGCACGGCGAAAGCCGTCGAGCATACGGATGCGATCGCTGCCACCTTAAGCGTCTCAAGGAGCGAGTCGAGTATGCCCATACCTTCCGAACCGGTAAACAGGTTCTTATAGTTGTCGATAGAGAATCCGCCCCAGATGAACGACTTGGGGAGCGCATTGAACGAATAGACGATGAGTATCGCGATCGGCAGATAGATGAACACCAGCGCGAGCACGAGATAGAGGTTGGGGATAAGTCTTCTGATGCTTCTCATATGACCATACCTCCGCCTGCTTCATCTTTGTCGCTGCCTCTCAAGATACCCATGGTAATGAGTACAAAGATGAGCAGCAGCAATGACAATACGTTGCCCGCCTGATTGTACGCAGAACTCTCGTTGAGGATGAAGTTCTGCACCGTGTTTCCTATCGTCGTCTTGGAACCCTCGTTAAGGATATCGGGGATCATGTAGAAAGTGAGCGACGGCATGAATACCATCTGGATTCCCGATATGACGCCCGGCAGCGACAGAGGCAGGATGACCTTGCCGAATGTCGTGACGCGGTTTGCACCGAGATCCAGCGCAGCCTCGAAGAGGCTTCCGTCTATCTTGATAAGTACCGAATAGATGGGCAGTATCATGAACGGCAGAAAGTCGTTCGTCATTACGAGCTTGGTGATGATGTCTGCAAGGATCTCGTTCTTCAGGAAAAGAATGGGATCGGACAGAATACCCGTCTGAAGGAGTATCGTGTTGAGGACTCCGGTCTCGCTGAAGAACGCACGCCAGGCATATGTCCTCAGCATCGTGTTCATCCACATGGGCAGCACGAAGAGCATGAGGAGCTTAGAGCTGCTCTTCCTTGCCGCTTTCGCGCGGGAAGAGATTATGTATGCTATGGGATACCCGAGGATCAGGCATCCGATCGTGGTCCATACCGCATAGTCGAGGCTTCTAACAAAGATGGAGAAGTATTCCTGCAAGGTGACCTTCATCCCGTAGAATGTCGTCGTGACTGTCTTGTTCTCGAACAGGATGTCGAAGCCTGCCATTGTGAACTCGTATCCGCCTCCCGGTGCCGCCTTGAAGAAAGCGCGGAAGACGATGAGTATCAGCGGCAGGATGGTAAAGAGCACTATCCATACGATATAAGGATATGCGAACAGCTTGTAGTTCATCTTGAGGTCGAGTGCACCGTAGAGGCATGCACACGCACCGGCGAACATTACGATTGCAAGGACGTTGCCTGCGAAGGACTGGGCGACATAGAGCCTCTGCGGCGTCATGTTGTTCTGCTCGAGCATCTCGGTCGAGATGAGACCTGAGAGCGTAAGCGAATGAACGACTACTCTTCCGATGAAGAGCGCCATTACGGAGAGACAGCCTACCCTCCTCCTTACGATCTTATCGGAGTAGAAGGTATAGCTCAGGCTGAGCGTCAGTGCAGCAACTGAGATAACGATTGTTATGATGAACATCATTACCGTGAAGCTCTGGAAATTCAGATCGACGGAGCCGTCCCTTATCTTGGAATAGAATCTCGGGTCGATGAGGAATGTCAGCAGAGAGTACGTGCGCTTGGGAACGTACTGCACATAGAGTTTGAACATCGGAATGAAGATGGATGCGAACGAGTACAGCGCCGCGATGATCATTATCACGGCATGCGGGGGCATCATCTTGAATCTGGCCTTAAGTTCAGACATCTGATCTTCCGTCTGTCTCAGAGGTCTCGGAAGAAGCCTCTTCGTCGTCCTGTCCTTCTGTCTTCTTGATGCCGTACGAACCCGGCTCGGGACTCATCTCGGACTTTCTCATTATCTGGATGTCGTCGGGATCGACATAGAGACCGACACGCTGGCCGACCTTAACGGGGTCAACGTTGTGGACCATCCATACGATACCGTTATCGGACTTAACAAGGATCTCGTAGTGCACGCCCTTGAAAACGATCGACTCGACCGTGCCGTTGATCCTGCCCTCGGCTTCCTCTGCTACATAGAAATCCTCCGGTCTTATTACCATGTCGACATCGTTGTCCTGACCTTCGGTAAACTCAGGGAAGAGCGGGTCTACGCACGTGAACGTGATGCCGTCGGAGAAAGTAACTTCGAAATCCTTGTTCATCGTTCCGGGAACGATGTTGGACTCTCCGATGAAGTCGGCAACATATGCGTTCTTGGGTTCGTTATACACATCTATGGGTGTGCCGATCTGCTGGATGACACCATCCTTCATGACGATGATCGTATCTGACATCGTCAGGGCCTCTTCCTGATCGTGCGTAACGTATACGAAAGTAATGCCGAGGTCTCTTTGCATCTGCTTGAGCTCGATCTGCATCTCCTTACGCATCTTGAGGTCAAGCGCTCCGAGAGGCTCGTCGAGAAGAAGTATGCGCGGGCGGTTAACGATAGCTCTTGCTATGGCGACCCTCTGCATCTGGCCGCCGGACAGCTGGTCGATATATCTCTCGCCGTAATCCGCGAGACCGACCTTGGCCAGAGCCGTGTTTACCCTCTGCTCTATCTCCTTCTTGGGGACCTTCTTGATCTTCAGGCCGAATGCAACGTTATCGAAAACATCCAGATGCGGGAACAGAGCATACCTCTGGAACACCGTGTTGATGTTTCTCTTGTGGGCAGGTACCTTCAGAAGGTCTTCGCCTTCAAAATTTACTATGCCCGAATCGGCTGTCTCGAAGCCTGCAATGATCCTGAGCGTAGTTGACTTACCGCAGCCGGAAGGTCCGAGCAGGGTAATGAACTCGTTATTTCTAATATAGAAAGTAATGTCCTTAAGTACTTGTGTGCCGTCAAAGCTCTTGCACAGGTCCTTGATCTCTATGATGTGCTCTCTGCCGGTGTCATCCGGAAGGATCTGATTGTATGCCATTTATATGCTCCCTGTAAGAATGATATTTGTGTCAGAAACTCGGGGGTGATGATATCCATATCACCTGCGCCGTTCGCTTGCCCCTGTTCTCAAGGTGGTGCGGTTTGGCGGCCGTATAGTAGAAACTCTCGCCTTTATGCGCTATGTGTTCTTCTCCGCCGATCACCACGGTAACGATGCCTTCGGTAACGTAACCGAACTCCTCGCCCTCATGCGGATTGTCGGGATACGTCGCTCCGCCGGGTTCTATGGTCAGCATTATGGGTTCCATCTCATTCTTCTGCGCATTCGGTATGAGCCAGCAGATCTCGTTCTTCAGCTCCTCATCCGTCTTGACCGAATAGTCATCCTTGCCGTAGACGACTCTATCCGCAGACACTTCCGAGAAGAACTGCGCGAAATCGGTACCGAGCGCATTCAGTATGTCTTCAAGCGTCGCTATCGAGGGGGACGCCATATCCCTCTCCAAAAGCGATATAAAACCCTTGGACAGTTCGCATCTGTCTCCGAGTTCTTCCTGTGTCAGACCCTTGGTTATACGAAGGTTCTTTATCTTGAGTCCAATTTCCATCGGTTTTCTGCCTTTAAACTCTGAATTTACAAGTATTAAACTTACAGCGAACGGATTATACAAGATATTAAACTCGCTGTAAAGTATTTCTAAACCTGTTTTGCAATCAATTCTGTATGATATAATCAACCAGAATTTATGTATTGTAATGTGCCTGAAACACTATTGAAATAAATCGGGCAGGATATATAATGTTTTTATCATTATTCTTTTATTTCTAGGGTTTGATCGTTTCTAAATTGGTAAGGGAGAAAGAGGAAATGGCAAATATCTTTGATGTTTTAAAATCCAAGGAGGACAACCTCGCACTTGGTGGTGTCGGCGGATCTGTCGATACCATGGGCACTTCGGGTACAACACGCAAGGCACCCAAGAATATCGCAGCCGCATCAGCAAGCGAATCACCCGCAGCAGCTGCTGCAAGGGAAAGAGCTGAAGCTGCGAAGGCTCAGATCGAGATGCGTAAGGCAGCCGAAGCCCAAAGAAGAGCTGCCGAAGAGAGGAAGGCTCTCGAAGAATCTGCAAGGAAGCACATGTCTGAGAGCAACGGCAAGACAGCTCCGGCATCTGCTGCTGCAGAAGCGGCAAAGTCTTTCGAGCTCAAGCCGCCGATAAAGCGTCCTAAGTCAGCTTCCGTTAATCATGCACAGTACATTGCCGAAGAACGCGAGAAGGGCAATGTCATAGAAGAAGATCCCACTTCCGCTGAGACCAGGAAGGCTAAGGCCAAGGTCAGCGCTGCTCAGATAGAAGAGCGCAAGGCTATCCAGCGTTCAGAGACTGCAGCAAAGAAGGCAGAAGATGCACTTAAGGCTGTTGAGGCAGCCAATGCCGCACTCGCTGAAGCAGAGAAGCTCGAGCTTGAAGCTCAGTCCGCAGTCAAGGAAGTCGAAGCCGATACATTGGATTCCATCCATAAGGCAGAAGAAGCAAGGACCGAAGCCATGAAGGCTTTGGAGATCGCCCGCGCTGCTGACGAGAAGGCTGTTAACGAAGAGAAGATCGCTGCCGAGAAGAAGGCAGAGATGGATGCAAGAGTCGTAGCTCTCGGCAAGATCGAGAAGGTAAGACTCGAAGCTCAGCAGAACCTCGATGCCGCTATCATCGCAGCAAAGAGAGCTGACGAAGAAGCAGAGACTGCTCTCGCAGATACTCAGACCGCCAAGGAGAATCTCCGTAAGGCTGAGGAAGAGATGGCAATTGCCGATAAGAAGAGACTGGAAGAAGAAGCAAGAGCCAATGCCCGTAAGGAAGAGGAAGCTGCAAGAGTTGCAGCCGAGAAGGCCAAGGAGGCTGCTGCCCTTGCTCAGAAGAGAGCTGAAGAGGCACAGCAGGCTGCTCTTAGGGCTGCCGAGGAAGCAAGAGCTGCTCTTGAGAAAGCGGAAGAAGAAGCAAGGATCGCCATCGAGAAGGCAGCATTCATTGCCAAGCTCGAATCAGAAGGCGCTGTCGAAGCAAAGCCTGAGGAAGCTGCCAAGGAAGCAGCTCCTGATGCAAAGGCTGCAGAGCCCGCACCCAAGGCTCCTGCTCAGGATGCAGCTCCCGTAGCCGAGAAGCCGGCACCGGCAGCACCTGTAAGACCTGCAGGAAGACCCGGTTCCCGCTGATCCGAACTGATACGATATCCCTGAGCCGCCGTTCATCGGCGGCTCTTTTCGTGGATGATTGCTCAAGAAGATAAGTCTGCATATCGCTCTTCAGATCGAGCTCTTTTGCAGAGCAAAATACAGAATCCCCGTGGCGAGCATAAAGTAAGGGCTCCGCAGTTACCTGCGAAGCCCTTTTGGTTTGCTTTAAGTTAACCTGATCTATCGATTACTCGATGATTGTAGCAACTGTACCAGCGCCTACTGTGTGGCCACCCTCACGGATAGCGAACTTAAGACCCTGCTCCATAGCGATAGGAGTGATGAGGTCAGCCTCGATTGTTACGTGGTCACCAGGCATGCACATGTCTGTGCCGTCAGGGAGCTTGATAACGCCTGTAACGTCTGTTGTTCTGAAGTAGAACTGAGGACGGTAACCTGTGAAGAATGCCTTGTGACGGCCACCCTCTTCCTTAGTAAGAACGTAAACCTGGCCTGTGAACTTTGTGTGAGGTGTTGTTGTGCCGGGCTTAGCGATAACCTGGCCTCTCTCAACTTCCTTACGGTCGATACCACGGAGGAGGCAGCCGATGTTGTCGCCTGCTTCAGCCTGGTCCATAGACTTACGGAACATCTCAACGCCTGTGATTGTTGTAGCCTTAGGCTCGTCCTGGAGACCAACGATCTCTGCAGGATCACCAACCTTAACAGTACCTCTCTCGAGACGGCCTGTAGCAACTGTACCACGGCCGGAGATTGTGAATACATCCTCGACAGGCATAAGGAAAGGCTTGTCTGTAGGACGCTCAGGTGTAGCGATGTAAGAATCAACTGCTGCCATGAGCTCAACGATAGGAGCATACTCAGGAGCAGAAGGATCTGTAGCTGCAGACTCAAGAACCTGGAGAGCAGAACCACGGATGATAGGTGTGTCATCACCAGGGAAGTCATACTGGTTGAGGAGGTCTCTGATGTCCATCTCAACGAGCTCGAGGAGCTCAGGATCGTCAACCTGATCGCACTTGTTCATGAATACTACGATGTAAGGAACGCCTACCTGACGAGCGAGCAGGATGTGCTCACGTGTCTGGGGCATCGGGCCGTCTGCTGCAGAAACAACGAGGATAGCGCCGTCCATCTGAGCAGCACCAGTGATCATGTTCTTGATGTAGTCTGCGTGGCCGGGGCAGTCAACGTGTGCATAGTGACGTGAATCTGTCTCATACTCAACGTGTGCTGTATTGATCGTGATACCACGAGCTCTCTCCTCCGGTGCGCTGTCGATAGAAGCATAGTCATTGAACTGAGCTCCGCCCTTCATAGCGAGAACCTTTGTGATTGCTGCTGTGAGGGTTGTCTTACCGTGGTCAACGTGACCAATGGTACCAATGTTTACGTGCGGCTTGTTACGTACGAACTTTTCTCTAGCCATTGTTAATTTCCTCCTAGAAATTATGTAAAACTTAATTTGTTTTCACGCTTTGATCTATTACAGCGATAGGAACTATTTTACAGATTTTTCTTACTAGTTTCAAGTAATCAATCCGTTTGTCAGGCTCCTGCGCTGCAATCGATCTTCGTGATTATTTCTTTAATATCTCTTCCATGATGCTCTTCGGCGTCTCAGCGAAGTGGCTGATCTGCATTACGAAGGTACCACGGCCCTGTGTTGTGGATCTCAGGTCTGTTGCGTAACCGAACATGTTAGCGAGAGGAACCTCTGCATGGATCTGCTGTGATCCGTTCATAGGCTCGATCTCACGGATGTTACCACGGCGTGCGTTGATGCCGCCGATTACGTCTCCGAGATACTCATCAGGTACTTCGATGTCTACCTTCATGACAGGCTCGAGGAGGCAAGGATCTGCCTTCGCCATACCTGCCTTGAAGCCCATAGAACCTGCGATCTTGAACGCCATCTCCGAAGAGTCGACATCGTGGAAGGAACCGTCGTAAACGGTAACCTTGACGTCAACAACAGGATAGCCTCCGAGAACGCCTGCCTGCATAGCTTCCTGAACACCGGCATCGATAGGAGCGATGAACTCCTTCGGGATGGAACCACCAACTGTCTCGTTGACGAACTGGTAGCCTGTACCGGGTTCCTGGGGCTCGAGTCTGAGCCAGCAGTCGCCGTACTGACCGTGACCACCGGACTGACGTACGAAACGTCCCTCGGCCTCGACAGTCTTTCTGATGGTCTCCTTGTAAGAAACCTGAGGTGCACCGACGTTAGCCTCTACCTTGAACTCACGGAAAAGACGGTCAACGATGATGTCGAGGTGAAGCTCACCCATGCCGGCGATGATCGTCTGGCCTGTCTCCTGGTTTGTATAGGTACGGAATGTCGGGTCTTCCTCTGCGAGCTTCTGGAGAGCGATGAGCATCTTCTCCTGTGAAGCCTTGGACTTAGGCTCGATAGCAACTTCGATAACAGGCTCCGGGAACTCCATGGACTCGAGGATGATAGGATGATCCTCGTCACAGAGTGTGTTACCTGTTGTTGTATCCTTCAGACCGATAGCAGCAGCGATGTCGCCGGAGAATACTTCGTTGATCTCCTTACGCTCGTTAGCGTGCATCTGAACGATACGTCCGATACGCTCCTTCTTATTCTTGGAAGAATTGAGAACGTATGAACCTGAGAGCAGAACGCCGGAATAAACTCTGAAGAAGCAGAGCTTACCGACGAAGGGGTCTGTAGCGATCTTAAATGCGAGAGCGGAGAAAGGCTCTTCATCAGAAGAAGGTCTCTCTTCCTCTTCGTCTGTCTCGGGGTTAACGCCCTTGATCGCGGGAACGTCAAGCGGAGAAGGCATGTACTCGACGATAGCGTCGAGGAGCATCTGAACACCCTTGTTACGGAGTGAAGTACCGCATGTTACGGGGATAACCTTACACTCGCAGCAAGCCTTACGCAGAGCAGCCTTGAGTTCGTCGACCGAGATCTCCTCACCGTCAAGGTACTTCATTGTAAGTTCGTCATCTGTCTCGCAGATCTTCTCGATCATTGCTTCTCTTCTTGCCTGAACGTCTTCGAGCATGTCTGCAGGAACCTCACGGTCCTCATACTCTTTACCGTCCTCAGAGGTATATACCTCGGCGCGCATTGTCATAAGATCGATGATTCCCGAGAAGCTGTCCTCAGCACCGATAGGGCACTGGATAGCAACGGGAACATTCTTAAGACGGTCGGAGATCATGTCGCATACGTGATCGAAGTTCGCACCCATGATATCCATCTTATTAACGAATACCATTCTCGGAACTCCGTAGTGCTCAGCCTGTCTCCAAACTGTCTCTGTCTGCGGCTCAACGCCGCCTCTTGCAGACATAACCGTAACTGCACCGTCGAGGACACGGAGTGATCTCTCAACCTCTACCGTGAAGTCAACGTGGCCGGGAGTGTCGATGATGTTGATCCTGTGACCCTTCCAGGGAGCTGTTGTAGCAGCGGAAGTGATCGTGATACCACGCTCCTGCTCCTGGACCATCCAGTCCATGGTAGCAGCACCATCGTGAACCTCACCGAGCTTACGGTTGATACCGGAGTAATACAGGATTCTCTCGGTTGTTGTTGTCTTACCGGCGTCGATGTGAGCCATAATACCGATATTTCTTGTTTTCTCAAGCGGATACTGTCTAGTAGCAGCCATTAAGTATTGTGCTCCTTTCTCTAAGCCGATTAACGATTGTAATGAGCGAATGCCTTGTTAGCATCAGCCATTCTGTGCATTTCTTCTTTCTTCTTGAATGCTCCGCCTGTCTCGTTTGCAGCATCCATAAGCTCAGCAGCGAGGCGCTCCTTCATAGTGCGCTCGGAACGTGCTCTGGAAAACTGAACAAGCCATCTCAGACCAAGTGTAAGTCTTCTCTCAGGCTTAACATCCATAGGGATCTGATAGTTGGCACCGCCTACACGACGTGCTTTGCACTCGAGAGTAGGCATAACATTCTCAAGAGCCTTGTAGAAAACATCAAGAGGCTCTTCGTTTGTACGCTCTTTGATGATGTCAAAAGCGTCATAAGTGATTTTCTGGGCTACGCCCTTCTTGCCGTCCAGCATGATATTGTTGATAAGCTTACTTACCTTGATATCATTGTAGACAGGATCCGGAAGAACGGTCCTCTTTGGGGTATTGCCTTTTCTTGGCACTTTGCTTCCCTCCTTACATGATTATCAGTTTTACTGAAACCATAGGTACTCACGTTTCAGTTGTTGCATTGGACGTGTTGTGCGTAAGTCAAAGCAATGCTCTATATGAACAATGTACTGACCCGCGTTGTCCTGTTGACCGCTTGTCTAAGCGGGATTACTTCTTAACCTTCGCTGCCTTAGGCTTCTTAGCGCCGTACTTGGATCTGCCCTGTGCACGGTCAGCAACGCCTGCAGTATCAAGAGTTCCTCTGATGATGTGATAACGTACACCAGGGAGGTCCTTAACACGGCCGCCTCTGATAAGTACAACAGAGTGCTCCTGAAGGTTATGTCCGATACCCGGAATATAAGCAGTTACTTCGTAGCCGTTTGTAAGACGTACACGCGCTACCTTACGAAGAGCCGAGTTAGGCTTCTTAGGTGTCGTTGTCTTGACTACAGTGCAAACACCACGCTTCTGGGGAGATCTGGTATCAGTCTCTCTGTTCTTGATGGTGTTCATGGAAAACTGCAAAGCCGGTGAAGCAGACTTGTATGTCTTTGACTGTCTGCCGGACTTAACTAATTGATTGAACGTTGGCATCAATACATCTCCTTTCTTAAGTCTTGCACGCTAAAAGGGCGCAATAACCCCTGCGCGAGCAATTAAGTATACACCCGCATATTTAGAATGTAAACCGCCAAATTTAAAGGGGTTGGAGAGCATCCGGGAGACACTTCGGCCTTCACGGTTTGATAATTATACAAAAAAAGCATAAAAAATTAGCCATTAAACCCAAAAATTCTTATTCACTTATCGGGGCAAACCCTATATACTTCATAAGGTTATTTATTTAAACACAAGGAGCGTGACTTCAATGAAAGTAAAAATCACAGAAACCGTGCTGCGTGACTCTCAGCAGTCCCTCATCGCAACACGTATGCCTTTCTCCGATTTCGAGGGCATCCTTGAGACATTGGACAATGCCGGCTACTACTCACTCGAGTGCTGGGGCGGCGCTACATTCGATTCATGTCTCAGATACCTGGATGAAGATCCGTGGGAAAGACTCAGGAAGATCAAGGCAGTCTGCAAGAAGACTCCCCTTCAGATGCTCATCCGCGGCCAGAACATCCTCGGATATAAGCACTATCCCGATGACGTCGTAAGACTCTTCTGCCGCAAGGCTGCAGAGAATGGTATGGATATCTTCCGTATCTTCGACGCTCTGAATGATTTCAGGAACATTGAAGTCTGCATCGACGAAGTCAAGAAGTGCGGCAAGCATGCACAG
>JAFZPJ010000002.1 GCA_017550385.1 Clostridiales bacterium | reverse complement strand
GATGCATCAAGTCCATACTTTTTAGAAAGATATTCACTGCCATATCCTTCACAATGCTTCTCGTAAATCTCTTTTTTCAATTCAAAACTGTATTTCATATATAAACCCCCGAAGTTTGTTCAACTTCAGGGGTTCACTTCAGCAGCAGGGCTTTTTTACTCAGGTTATTCAGCGAATCCGCAGTCGCTCTTAGTCGGACCGTCGAGTCCCGATTCGTAGTGGGCTTTGAATTCCATGTTGATCTCGCGGATCTCTTTCTTGCCGTCGATATAGTCCTGATACATCTCGGCAAGGCCTGCCATGCAGCCGTCGCACGAGCCTTCGATGTAACCTATGGATCCGGCAACGATCTTCTCGCGCTCTTCCCTGGTAGTGTCCTTGATGAGTATGCTGTCAGGCATATCATTCCACCGTAAGGATGTCGGAGAATCCTGTTACTTCGAAGATCTCCTTGATGGTATCGCTGACGCCTGTCAGCTTCATCTCGCCTTGCTGGTTCATCGTCTTCTGCGCATTGAGAAGTACGCGGAGACCGGCCGATGACAGATACTCGAGACCGCTAAAATCAAATTCCAATTCCTTTATCCCGTCGAGGCTCTTTCCCAGTTCCGACTCAAGTTCGGGAGAAGTCGTCGTATCAAGACGGCCTTCAAGCTTAACAGTCAGCTTCTCACCCTCAGAATTCATGTCTATATTAAGCATTGAGTATCACCTCCATATCTCAAATGGTTGACTAATGATAAATCAAAAAACTTACGCCGTTACATTCGAATATTCATAAATATCAGTTGTATGTGACCTGAAAATCTATCAAAAATGTACTTTTTGGATCAATCATCCTTATGTTTGGGCTTCGGGTCATATTCGAACGTATATTTCTCGAAAGCGTTGATTATCCTGGTGTCGCCGCGCTCCGTCACGCGCTTGACCTTCCTGCCGTAGTTCATGTGAACGTGGCCGTGGATCATGTATTTGGGCTTAAACTTGTCGAGCACCGTGTTGAAGCATTCGAAGCCCCTGTGCGGCAGATCGTCCATGTCGCCCATGCCCCTTGCCGGAGCGTGCGTAACGAAGATGTCTATGCCCTTGCGGCGGAGTATTTTCGGCGAATCCTTGATGAGCCTGGCGCGCATCTCGTTCTCCGTGTACTGGTATTCGGCATACGGGTTATATCTCATCGAACCGCCGGCACCGAATATCCTGATGCCTTCGTGGACATATACCTTATCGTCGATGCATACGCATCCTTCAGGCGGATTCTTGATGTATTTTGTATCGTGATTGCCTGTTACGTACAGCAGCGGGCACTTGGCGAAAGTTACGAGGAATGACAGATATTCTGACGGCAGATCACCCGCGGAGATTATCAGGTCTATATCATCGAGCCTTCCCTTCTTGTAGAAGTCCCAGAGATACTTGCTGGGTTCGTCTGCTATCGCCAGTATCTTCATTCGCCGGTCTCTTCCTTGTTCTCGGTCTCGACCGTATCAGTAACAGCATCAGGTATCTGCGTGTGAGCACCGAATTCCGACTGTGCCTTAAGTATAACGCGGCCTGCTTCGTCAAGCTCCGATACATCCGGTATCGTTCCGATGATGTTGGATACCAGCTGATTCATCTTAATGAGTTCTGACGGCGACGGCGCTTCTCCTTCGGTTCCGAACAATGATCCGTCCTGCATCGTCAGCACGCCCTCAAACGGGTGGAACGACTCGGTGAATATCTGCCGCTTCATGGCGCTTACCAGATGCGACACGCCGGAAGGCAGATTGCTTACGGTAACGAGGTCCAATATTCCGCTCGAGATGCCCCACCAGTAGTTGACGGCGGAGTTCTTTGATGCGCCTGCTGCCGTCTCCCAGTTGCCCTGCAGGTAGTCTCTGATGATCCTCTCATAGAACTTGCCCCAGTGCCATACGGGAGATGCAAGAGTAATGTCATCCCCGCCTGTAAGCTGGTGCAGGCCGTAACGGTAGTTCGGATCTCCGAGACGGATTATGTCATAACCTGATACGACCTGGATATCCTTCTCGCGGACCATGTCCTCGAGCGGCTGTCCGTTCTCCAAGCCCTTCCAGTTAAGGTATATCTCAGCACGCGGATTGGTCATGGTCGCACCGATCGCAAAGGCGTTGATGTTGGCAAGAGATCCGTATCCCGGGTAGTTCGCGGCATACGCTATCCTGTTGTTGTCCGCTATCGCGCCTGCGATCAGCCCGGAGAGGAACTTGGCCTCATACATACGGCCGTAATAAGTTCTCAGGGACATGTACGGATAACCTACGGAGCAGTTAAGTATGCGGACCTCCGGGTGCTTTACCGTGGCACGGAGGCTCTCCGGCAAGTGCGCCGGGCTCGTGGTGAACACGATATGCGGCTTGGTCGCGATGACCTTCTCGAGCAGCGATTCGAGGTCTTCGGGACGGTCTTCCAGGACGTATGTCACCGTGTGTATCCTGTTCCCGAAAGCCTTCTCCAGAGCGATCCTTCCGAGCTCATGCGAGTATGACCATCCGGAATTCTCTATGCCTCTGTCGTATATGAATGCGACCTCGAGCGTAGAGCTGTTGGTAAGGCTCATGAATCTGGAGAACAGCGTCGCGATGGAGTTGTTCTCTTCGGGCTGGAGCGCGACCGACTCGTCGACTGCTTCCGTGCCTGCTATCTGCGAGAATTCGACCTTGATCTTGTCGACGTCGACCTTCATCTCGGTATCGAGTTTGCTTTGTATCTCTTCGTAAGAATAGAGCGACAGATAGAACAGGAAGGCATCTCCTGCCGTTATCGATATCTGATCGTTGGTGTTCTTGTTGAACAGCCTCTCGAACCTGAAGAACGCGGAAGAGAATTCCATCCTGTCATCATCGGTCCATTTCTCGCCCTTGGTCTTGCCTACGGCTTCGGTAAGCCTGTCGAAGCTTCCGAGCTTGGTGAAATAGATATAGTTGATCTTGCTGTCGTTATAGAAGTCCAGGAACTCATAGTAGAGCTTCGTATCGTTCGTATCATCGGGATACGGGAGCACTCTTATGACGTTGCCGTCTATCGAATCGCCTCCGAAATACTTCAGCACGGACACGCGCTTGTTGCCTTCGAGGACATAGAATTTGTTCAGGTATTCGTACGCAACGATAGGATCTCCGATACCCTGATCGAGATGGTAATTAACGACGCTGCGCCACTTATAGCCGAACTCGGAGTCTTTGTCCATGAGCGGCATGAAGTTATCGGCAAATCCTGACTGGCGGCCTTCCGTCTTGGTGCCCACGATCCTGTCGAGCGGGATCCTGACCAGGCCGAGCCTAACTTCCTGTTTTACGTTAACATGCTCCAATATACTGTCCAAAGAGGGCAGATAAGGGCTGCGGCCTTCGGAGACCGCCTTGTTGTAGGCTTTACGGCCGCGCTTTAACGCGTCCTCGTATTCCTGTATTCTCGGGTTTGTAAGATCGTCTGTCATGCCTTAAATATACAATGAGCCCGTGGATAATTCGTGCCTAATTTTGTGGCAAAACATGCGCCTTTTTGGTGCGGGTTGCAATAAAAGAGCTTAGGCTATACCTGCCGCCGTGAGTATCAGCTTTACTATCAGGGCCACGATCCACGCAAGGACGCACTGCCATAGAACAAGACCTACGGCCCACCTTGCACCGAGCTCTCGCTTGACGGATGCGATGGCAGCGACACAAGGCGCGTACAGAAGGCTGAATACCAGCATGGTAACGGCACCTGCCGTCGTAAGCACGTTCGCGATCCCGTTCTCACCGAAAAGAACCTGCAGCGTGGACACGACGCTCTCCTTTGCCATGAAGCCTGAGATGAGAGCCGTTATGATACGCCAGTCTCCGAGACCGAGCGGAGTAAATATCGGAACGAGAAGTCCCGAGATCAATGCCATGATGCTCGCGCCGGAGTTCTCGACCAGGTTGAGCCTGACATCAAAGCTCTGCATGAACCACACGATTATCGTCGCGATGAGGATAACGGAAAATGCTTTCTGCAGGAAGTCTTTTGCTTTCTCCCACATGAGCTGCAGAGTAGATCTGACGCTTGGCAGTCTGTAGTTAGGAAGTTCCATTACGAACGGCGCCGCTTCGCCCTTGAAGAGCACTCTCTTATATACAAACGCGATCAGTATTCCGACTATTATGCTGAACAGATACAGTCCCGTCATGATGAATCCGCCCTGTCTCGGGAAGAAAGCGCTGACGAAGAAAGCATATATCGGGAGCTTTGCCGTACAGCTCATAAAAGGCGTAAGGATTATCGTCATCTTACGGTCTCTGTCAGAAGGCAGTGTCCTCGTCGACATGACCGCAGGAACGGTGCATCCGAATCCGATAAGGAGCGGAACGATGGATCTGCCGGAAAGACCTATCTTACGCAGGAGCTTATCCATGAAGAAAGCGATACGTGCGATGTATCCGGAGTCTTCCAGAAGCGACAGGAAGAAGAACATCGTAACGACAATGGGCATGAAGCTAAGAACTGATCCGACGCCTGAGAAGATGCCGTCTATGATGAGACCGTGGATGATGGGATTTACTCTCGCTTCCGTCATCCATGTATCTATGATGTCGCTAAGGTTGGTTATTCCCAGATCCAGAAGGTCCTGGAAGAATGCACCGATGACATTGAACGTAAGGAAGAACACGAGCGCCATGACCAGAATGAAGATCGGGATCGCGGTAAACCTGCCCGTCAGGATCTTGTCTATCTGCTGGCTTCTTACGTGCTCTTTGCTTTCTTTGGGCTTTGTCACGCACTTCTTGGTCAGCTGCATGATATAAGCAAATCTCATGTCTGCGACAGCAGCCGCCGGGTCCAAGCCTGATTCCTGCTTGGTCTTTACTCTTATGTGTTCGAGAAGATCCTTCTCGTTCTCATCAAGACCTATCTTCTCCAAGATCAGCTCATCACCTTCGAGCGCTTTGCATGCGGCAAACCTCAGAGGCAGATCGTTCTTTCTTGCCTTCTCTTCGATAAGATGCTCGACTGCATGGATGGAACTGTGTACCGCGCTGTCCGGTGAGCACAGATCCTGCTCGACGGGCTTCTCGCAGTATTTCGCGATGTGGAGTGCGTGCGAGATGAGCTCGCCGATACCTTGGTTCTTTGCTGCACTGATGGGAACGACAGGAACTCCGAGGATCTGCTCCATCCTGTTGATGTCGACGGAACCGCCGTTGCCGGTAAGCTCGTCCATCATGTTGAGAGCGACGACCACGGGACGCTCAGTCTCGAGGAGCTGCATCGTAAGGTAAAGGTTACGCTCGATGTTGGTCGAGTCGACGATGTTTATAAGCGCATCGGGTTTGTCGTTGAGAACAAAGTCTCGCGAGACGATCTCTTCACTCGAATACGGCGACATCGAATAAATGCCCGGAAGGTCCGTAATGACCGTCTTGGGGTGACCGATTATCGCACCGTCCTTGCGGTCGACAGTTACGCCCGGGAAGTTGCCGACATGCTGGTTGGATCCCGTAAGGCGGTTGAAGAGCGTAGTCTTGCCGCTGTTCTGGTTGCCCACCAGCGCAAAGGTAAGGACATGGTCATCGGGCAGCGGATTCTCGTGTTTTTTGTCGTGATGGATACCGGGCTCACCGAGATTAGGGTGAGCGACTTTTACTTTGAGATTTTCCGTGCCATCCTCTTCAGCCGTGCCGTCAGTCTGCGTTATCCCGATCTCGGCAGCATCATCAAGTCTGAGCGACAGTTCATAGCCGTGGATCCTGACCTCCATCGGATCGCCCATCGGGGCAAATCTGACGACAGTGACCTCGGCCCCGGGGATGAGACCCATGTCGAGGAAATGCTGTCTTAATGCGCCTTCTCCGCCAATCGATTCGATGCGGGCGGACTCGCCGGTCTTTAATTCTTTAAGTGTCATTCTGTCGGTTACCCCGCGCTAACTGATATTTTCAAACAGCATTATACCACGGCCGCATCTGAATGCAAGACACAAAAAACCGCCGGATCTGAAGCAATCCGGCGGTCCGATAATTACACCATATCTGCGGCTTAATTCGTGGCCTCGATCTTGAGGTTATCGAGATAGAACTCCGTCATGTCTGACGATTCGAAGTAGATCGACAGACTTGAGTTTCCGTCAGGTACTTCATAGTCGCACTCAACGAATACCCATTCGTCGGTTCCCGTGGGAACTTCTACGAGGTGAGGCCATGTGCCTTCGATATCAGCCGTAAGGCAGACCTGCTCTGCAGCGCACTTGACTGCAAATGATACGTGGATCGTGTGTCCGATGTAGTTGCTTACATCGATCGAATATCCGTCGTAGGAAGCGTAACCGTCGGAATTCATGAGGCAGTATTCGCCCTCGTAAGCATCGCCTACTATGGTCTGGACTGCGCTGTATCTCGGGCCTCCGATGTACTCCTTGTTCTCGTAGTCTTCCTCGATGGGAGTCAGATCGGACTTGGGCTCTACATAGTCGGCAGGCTTCGTTACTTCGCCGCCGTTGATCGCGCACATGACGCCTTCGTAAGCAGGCTTCGGTTCAAGGTTGCCGTAGAACAGGAGCGGGCTCGTTGCGGACTTCCAGCTCATATCGTCCGTAAGACCCCATACCGTAACGCACTCGATCGGCATGCCTGCGTCGTATGCTTCGATGATGGCCGTAAACAGCTTCTTCATGTAGACACCCTGATCGTACATCGGGTTCTGTGAATTGGGTGCGGTAACATCGAGCTCCGTGATGTGGATGATGACGCCGAGTTCGTCGACGTAAGTCTGCATTGCACCGATGTAGTAATCGGGATCGAGGCCGGAGCTGATATGGCTCTGCATTCCCATGCCGTCGATGTTGCCTGCCTCCGCAACGGGCTTAAGCATCGCGATGATGTCTGCCTGCTTGGAAGCCTGATACTCGTTATAGTCGTTATAGAAGAGCTGTACGCCTTCAGGTGCGTGCTTTCTTGCGAACTCGAAAGCCTTCTCGACGTAATCGTCGCCGATGGTCTGGAGCCAGTAGCAGTCTCTCATGCCGCCATCATCTGCAACGGCTTCGTTTACGACGTCCCATGCATAGATGACTCCGGGATAGTTCTCTTCGCACCATGTCATGACTGCTGCGATATAGTTCTCCATTCTGGTGAGCATGAGCTCTCTGCTCGCGAGTTCTCCGTTGACATCGTAGTTCTCATAGAACAGCCAGGAAGGTGTCTGCGAATACCAGATGAGGGTGTGGCCTCTCATCGGGATGCCGTTCTCCTTGCAGAAATCGAGTATCGGCTTTGCCGCATCGAAATTCAGCGCGGGGCACTCGTTGTATTTCGCGGGATCCGCGAGAGTCGTAGCAGCGTCAAGGACGTTCTCGGGCTTGAGTTCGTTCTCGGGTGTTACGGAGTTGAACTGTGTCTTGAGAAGAGTTCTGAACTCTTCGTTGGTGTTCGTCATGACAGACGCAGGTGAAGCGACGCCGAACTTGAAGTAATCCTGATATGCCGCGCACAGGGATGCCGTAGCGGAAGGATCAGAAAGTGATTCGATCGGTACACCGGTGAGGTTGTTAAGATCTCCGACGATGGCGAGTTCAAAGGAAGATACCGTGATGTCCTTTACGTCGCCCGCTTCGATATAGACCATGGAATTCTCTGCGTTATCCGGGATCTCGATGTTGCCTGAGATGGTCGTAAACTCGGAATCCTTCGTCTCGCTCTCTGCGATAGTTACATATGAGGTATTACCGTATATCTGATATGTAAGTGAAAGTCTGACGAACGAGTTCGCAGAAGATACCTTGGCTGTCGCAGAGACCGTATTGCCTCTGTAATCAGCGCAGGGAATGGCGATACCGGAATTGCTCGTAGCGCGTTCCTGGAGGATGGCCTTGCCGTCATCCAACACTACTTTGCAGTCACCGTATGTGACCCAGTTGCTGCCGTCGCCTGATTTGGTGAAGTCCGCCGTTATCGTGAGCGGAACGTCGTGAGGTCCTTCCGGTTCCTTCGGCTTTGCTGCGCACCCGGACAGGAAGAACACGCCGGTAAGGATTACCGACATTAGAACTGATAATTGTTTCTTCATAACTACTCCTTGAAAAACAAATAAAAAGAGTTCCTTAATCGTGCCTTCACCGTTTATGATACAGCAATATGTGTTTAGAATGAAAGATTAAAATATTGCGCTTTTACAGCTGCGAGAGAACATCCATTACGCCGTTCTCGTCGTTGGTAAAACGGGTTACATGACGGGCTGATCTTTTAAGATCGGGATGGGCGTTTGCCATCGCATAAGACTCGCCTGCTTCGGCGAGAAGCGTCATGTCGTTAAGGTAATCTCCAAAGGCTGCGGTCTCTTCGCGCGATACGCCGAGGTATTCCCTTACGGTCTTGAGTGCCGAGCCCTTCTCAACGGATGAATTCGCGATGTCGATCCAGCTGAATCCCGACAGCAGTGCGGTGAGTCCCTTTTTACGTTCGGGCAGACTGTCATAGACCTTCTCCGCTTCGAAGTTTTCTACAAATATTGCTATTTTGAGGACCTTGTCTTTTGCAGCGCAGCTCCTCAGATCGTCGTTATATTCGATGCGGGCATAGTACTTTGTCGATTCATCCTTTGCATGTCCGCCGATGTGCCTGACATATGCGCTGTTAAGTCCGCAGACCAGAGGCTCGCAGATCTCATCTCCGGGAAATTCATCCAGTATCTCCATTACGTCTTCGGTCTTCATGGCGTCGACCTTGATGATCTCTCCCGCATGGGCGATCACTGCGCCGTTCTCGGCTATATACCAGAGCCTGTCCGCGATCTCTTTGAACTGCTCCATCAGGGTATAGAGCTGTCTGCCGCTCGCAAGGCACACGTTGATATCGGGATGTGCTTTGACCCAAGCGGGAAATTCGGCAGGAAAATTCTTATCGGAATCAAGTAATGTTCCGTCCAGATCTAATGCTATCAATCTAATCATGGGGGATATTGTAGCACGAATATAAAACATAAATGAATGCTTTTAACAAAGCCATATTAATATGTGCATGTTATAATTGCATATATTTATTCAGGAGGGAACACATATGGCTTGTTTTCTTGTACCCACTACAGAGGCTATCGTAACCACTGTCATCAGTAAGACGGCAGGTAAGAATTCCGAGAGCCCTTTCCTCAGACGCATGAACTGGCTTAACGGAATGCTCTGGGGCGGCAGTGCTCTTCTCGCATTCGAGCATGTATGGCACGGAGAGGTAACACCCTGGTTCCCCTTCCTTACCAATGCGGCAAATCCCGAAGATGCAGCTGAGATGCTCCACGAGATGGGCACCAGCGGAGTCGCTATGGCGATACTCGTCACGGCGGTCTGGGTCGGTATGGTATTGATATCCACGGCGATCGAGAAGAAAAAGGCTACGGCCGTTGCTGCGGAGGGAACTGCAAAATGACACTGCTTATTACTTTTTTCGCTGCGATAATCACAACTATCATCTGGTACAACTCCAAGACTGACCGTAAGCTCGGTTCCCTCGTTCTTATGTACTGGGGTGCTTCACTTATGTGGCTCGTCGATGCAGTCGTCGAGTACATCGAAGTAGGTGCAGAGTTCTTCACTCCTGCAACAGAAGACATGATCAACGATGCATTCCTCGGCGTATCAGTCGTCGCACTCGGAATGTTCATCTGGCTCGTCATCCTTCTCATCAAGGATCCTTCCGGCAAGGTCAAGACCATGCTCGCAGGCACCGCTAAGTGATGAATGGATATCGCATCTGACATCAGAGAAAAGGAACTAAAGCTCACAGAGCGTATTAAGGCCGCCGGGAAACTGGCGGTCGCTTTTTCAGGCGGAGCCGATTCGACTTATCTTCTATACAAGGCGCACGAGGTGTTAGGCGATGATGCGCTTGCGGTCACCATCAGATCGCAGGTGCTGATCGGCGAGGACTTCGAGTGGACCGTAAAGTTCTGCAAGGACAACGGGATTGAGCAAGTCGTGATCGACTGCGACGTATTCGAGGCCGAGCAGTTCGGGAACAACCCTCCCGACAGATGCTACTACTGCAAGAAGATGGATTTCGAAGAGATCATCAAGGCTGCGGCAGAGCACGGGATAACTGCGGTTGCAGACGGAAGCAACGTCGATGATACGGGCGATTACAGACCGGGCATGCGTGCCATAACCGAGCTCGGTATCGTAAGCCCCCTCAAGGAGGCAGGGCTTACCAAGAATGACATCAGGCAACTGTCCAAAGAGGCAGGGCTTCCGACGTGGGACAAGCCTGCGGCTGCATGCCTTGCATCAAGATTCGCATACGGCGAGAAGATCACCGCGGAAGGTCTGATCCGCGTTGCCAATGCAGAGAAGTTCATACGTGACCTGGGCTTCAAAGGAATCCGTGTGAGGGTGCACGGCAATCTCGCCAGGATAGAAGTCGCACCGGAAGACAAAGGCAGATTCCTGACCAAAGCAGACGAAGTTACCGCCAGGCTTAAGGAACTCGGGTTCACTTATGTTACGATGGACCTGAGAGGTTACAGGACCGGAAGCATGAACGAGGTGCTGGAATGAGTGATATAAGAGATCTTCTGGAGAAGGTCAGAAGCGGCGAGATAAGTCCGGAGGAAGCGGAGGCGCAGCTTAAGCTGAAGCCTTTCGTTGATCTGGGGTTTGCAAAGCCCGATACTCACCGCGGAGTAAGACAGGGCGTGCCCGAAGTCATCTACGGTGCGGGCAAGACACCTGAGCAGATAAAGCAGATCGCAGATGCACTTACCGAAGCGGGCCAGAAGACGGTCATCGTGACGAGGCTCGATGCGGACAAGGCATCCGCACTTGATATGACGAAGTATTACGACGTCGCACGCATCGGCGTTTACGGAGAGATCCCCTCTCCTGATACGGATGGATCGGTCGTGATCCTGACCGGCGGCACATCGGATCTTCCTGTCGCAGAAGAGGCCGCAGTGACCGCCGAGTTACTCGGTAACAATGTTACAAGGCTCTACGATGTGGGTGTTGCAGGCATACACCGCCTTCTCGCTCACACGGAAGAGATAATGAATGCCAAGGTAATAATCGCGATCGCCGGCATGGAAGGCGCACTCGCATCGGTCGTCGGCGGTCTTGCAGACTGCCCCGTCATCGCGGTCCCGACGAGCGTCGGATACGGCGCATCTTTCGAGGGACTGTCGGCACTGCTGTCGATGCTCAATTCCTGTGCGAGCGGAGTATCGGTCGTAAATATCGACAACGGGTTCGGTGCCGGATATCTCGCAAGCATGATCAACCATATCGGAGGTAAGAACTGATGAAGATACTGTATCTCGAATGCAGCATGGGCGCAGCCGGAGACATGCTTACGGCGGCTCTCGCAGACCTTATGGGAGGCAGAGAATCCTGTGAGGCAGAGCTCAATGCTCTAGGTATCCCCGGGGTTACATTCGATCTTAAGGCTTCCGCGAAATGCGGTATCGTCGGCGTTCATTCCGATGTAAAGGTACACGGCGTAAGCGAGGGCGAAGAACATCATCACCACGAGCACCACCACGAACATGAGCATGAACACCACCATGAGCATCACCACACTTCGATGCACGAAATAGAACACATCATCGGGGACCTCTCCGTTCCGGCTGAAGTCAAAGAAGCTGCATTGGCCATCTACAAGATTATCGCAGATGCAGAGAGCAAGGCTCACGGCAAACCGGTCGAAGAGATACATTTCCATGAGGTCGGCGCGATGGACGCGGTAGCTGACATCGTCGCCGTATGTTATCTGATGAATAAACTCGCACCGGATAAAGTAATCGTCTCCCCCGTTCACGTCGGCTACGGCGAAGTAAAGTGCGCACATGGCATTGTCTCCGTTCCCGCACCTGCCACCGCAGCGATCCTCGAAGGCGTCCCGGTAAGCGCAGGACACATCGAAGGCGAACTCTGCACACCGACCGGAGCTGCGCTCCTGAAGCACTTTGCAGATGAGTTCGGACAGATGCCGGAGATGACGATCACAAAAACGGGTTATGGTATGGGCAGGAAGGATTTCGAGCAGGCAAACTGCGTAAGGGCAATGCTCGGTGAAGCAGCTGAATCGTTCTCTGACGACACACCTGATCGCATCGCGGAACTTAGGTGCAACCTCGACGATATGACAGGCGAAGAGATAGCTTATGCAACAGGCGTTCTCATGGATGCCGGCGCGCTCGATGTGTTTACGACAGCGATCGGCATGAAGAAGGGACGCCCCGGGATAATGCTGACGGTCCTCTGCCGAACGGACGAGAAAGATAAGTTTGCAAAACTAATATTTGAGAACACGACTACGATAGGGATACGCTATCTTGAAGAGTCAAGGTATATAATGAAACGCAGTGAGGATACTGCTCACTCCAAGTTCGGTGACATTCGGATGAAGGTCTCCGAAGGCTACGGTGTCAAGCGTGCCAAGCCTGAATATGACGATATCGCGGGGATAGCGGACAAGGGTTGATGACAAAATGGATTATCCGTATCTGACAGGCTTTATAATCTTCATGGTCCTGCTTGCGGTCGCAACGGGATTCCTCTCTTATTTTGTTATAAAGAAGCATCCTAAGACATACTGGATCTTCAATCATTTCCTGATCTTGTATCCCTACTACTACATGAGCATCATCATTGCCCAGCTGCTCATCATGGGGAACACGGACAGTTTTAGCGGAGAGGATGCTTTCGTTGGCGAGATAGTAATGTTCCTGGTCAACCCGATCTGCCTCGGTGTGCTTGTCTCGGATTTCGTAACGAATGCAAAAGGTCATGTTCCGCCCGAGAAACTCGCCAAGCTTAACATGATAATCAAGCTTGTGCACATACCCGCATACATCATCCATTTTGTCCTCGGAATGCTCGGCACTCTCGCAAGCATCTGGGGCATCGGATTTGTTCTCTGGGCGATCATAATCGATCTCATCACGATCGCACTTTCCGGCACGCATATGCTGTCGTGTGTAATCGGCATCATAAAGCAGAAAGGTGCCAACACTGCGATCTCCGTCGTCGCTGCGGTCCTGTCTTACATCTACTGCATCGATGTGCTCGTAGCCATCGTGTATTACGTCTATATCAGGAATCTGAAGCCGGCTCCGGCATTGAAGGCGGAAGCTGCAGAGGAAGTATCGGCAGAGTGACGGAGGAGGCGCCTGCGCTGCCTGTTCCGGATTTGTTTCACAAAATGACCAAATCCAAAAACAAATATGGAATATTCGCCGGGCTTTTTCGCAACTGGTTTTCCGTGTTCGACAGAGCATATTTAATATACTTGTCTGTCATTTTTGTGCGGCAAAAATCTTTAAAATTCCCGTTGTTCAGTCCACGGTAATTACAATCGTTCCCGGCATAGGATCAGTCCACTCTATGTAATACGGGTCATAGACGATGATGCTGTCCAGCGTGAGTTCTTCATCAGGAGTATCTGCGGTAATATCGCAAAAACCTACTTTGGCAGCTTTGTTGCTGCCATCATCCATATAGAACACGTCAACAGAGAACTGAAACTCAAAGGTGCTTGTATGGAACTCCTTCTCTGCTATGCAGATATCGCGGAGATCAACAAGGAAAGATTCAACCTCAGCTTTTTGTTCAGACGTTATGTCAGGTGATATGAATATGCGTATATCTCTGATCAGACCGCGGGCATTCTTATACATACGCACTCCGTCCAGACTGCAGTCGGCAGAATCAAAAGAATACTTGTTCAGGTCCTCAATGATATAGTCATTCCAGTAAACAGCAACGGCTGTATAGTAGTTGATGCCGCCATCGTAAAAAACGGTCCCGGCAGAGGAGACTTTTTTGGAATCCAATACCCAATAAGTGACCGTACCGTACATTCCGGAAGATCCTGACAATACCCATTTCTCCGTAAACTTAAGATCGCGGTCCAAAGATGAGAAGTTACCATCTCCGAGATTCTCGATATTCTCACCGCAGACCAGATCCGTGACTTCCTGCTCGAATACTTCATCCGACGGATACTCGGGTCTTTGCGGAATAAGCAAAGACAAACATCCGCTCAACATCACCGCACATGCAATGATCGCGGAAACAACTAAAACTTTGGTAAGCTTATTTCTCATAAGAGGATTACGGATCAGGTCCTCGAATATCTCGGCTTCTTATAGAGTTCGTCCATGCGGGGTTCGATGTCCTTGTCCCAGACATCATCGTTCCACTGTTCCTGCGGGACTTCCTGTATGTCTATCGAGATGGATCCCTCTCCTGCTCCGAAGCATTCGACGATGTCTGCCGCGACTTTCTGTGCGAGCAGTTTCTTCTGTTCCTCGGATCTTCCGGGATAGCATTTGATCGTAACGTGCGGCATAACATTCCCTCCTATTATTCTTCCATACGGTAATTATATCACCCTGTTGCCCGTCCATGCGCACTTCCCCGTGCGCGCGAACTCTCCCCATATCGAGCGCATCAGATCGCCGATCTTCTCCGTCTCCGGATCGTCCACGGGAGTGATGCCGAGGTCGTAGCCAAACAGCACCGGCAGCTCGCTCGCATGGAAGCACCCTGCACCCGACTGCCTGATCGCAGGCGTCTGATACGTATATTCATATGTCCACACATCGCCCTTGTAAGCAGATGCGATCGCACGTGCCGGTCCCCTGTATATGGACTGCGTAACCTGATCTGAATAACGGCTCTTGGCACCCTTTCCGTGCTCGGGGGCAAGATGGAACTTGCGCGCAGCAAAAGGCATCAGTATATCAGGGATCTCGTTAACGAATAAGTTGGCTTCCTGCTGATTCGTTCCCATCAGGAGCGGCTTGTCACAACTTGCAGCGAGCTTTGAAGGATAATCCTTGATCGTCATGCCGTCGATGACGGGAGAGAATGCACAGCGCACATCACCCATTCCCATGACTTTCTTCTTCAGCTTGCGCGCGGCCTCGAACACATCCTCTGCAGACACCGTCCTTATCTTCGCGATATCCGCTTTGCCGATGCCGATATACTTCAGGAAAGCCTCCGTCATCTTCTTACTCTCTTCAATGTTCCAGAACGAATCGACACACGCAGACTGCACGACCGCCTTGTCGAACAGGGGCACGGCATCCGGATGCGTCATGAGCGCGAGTATGCACGCAGCTCCAGCCGACTGCCCGAAAACAGTCACATTACCGCTGTCGCCTCCGAACGCACCGATGTTCTCACGCACGAATCCCAGCGCCGCGATCTGGTCGTAAAGACCGTTGTTCATCTCGAACGACGGATCGATATAAGACAGGTTCAGGAACCCTTCCATGTTGAGCCTGTAATTGAACGTAACGACAATGGTCTTCGTGTCCCTCGCGAACTTCGCCATCTCGTATTCGAGTTCTTCCGAATCCGCACTCTTAAGTCCGGCACCGCCCGTGCAGTACGAGCCTCCGAATATCCACACCATGACCGGAAGATCTTCTTCCTCTACGTCAGGTCTGAACACGTTCAGATACAGGCAGTCTCTGTCCGTGTATCCGTACTTTTTGTGTCCGTGTCCCTGGATAGGATTTGCCCTGCCCTTTACAGCCTTGTACACGCCTTCCCAAGACTCCGGCTTCTGCGGATGCCTGAACGCGAGATCGCCAATAGGTGCCTTGGCAAAAGGCAGACCGAACCAGCATCTGCAGCCGTCTCTTACTATGCCTTCCGCCTGTCCGTATTCAGTTGTGACGATCAGTTCTGTCATCAGATTACTCGATACCTGTTACCTTGAAGTCCTTGTCTTCTACTGCCTTTGTGAGAACGTCGTCAGCGACGTCTGCATCCATTGCAACGATCGCAGTGCCTGCATCGTGAGATACTTCTGCGGAAGTAACTCCGTCGAGCGCTTCGAGCGCCTTCTTTACCGTTGCCTCGCAGTGCCCGCACATCATGCCTTCGATCTTGATAGTCTTTGTCATCTTGGAATCTCCTTTACTTATGTTCTTGAATATAACATCTGACGGGATATCCGCCAACTTTCTTTTGCTCCTTCCGAACCGCCCGTTCTTCGGATCAAAGAGGTTGATCCTCAGGGCATTCATGCAGACGGTAAAGCTCGACAGGCTCATCGCAGCCGCTCCGAGCATCGGACTCATGGTGATGCCCAGCCCCGCATACGCACCTGCTGCCAGAGGTATAAGCAATATGTTATAGATGAACGCCCAGAACAGATTCTGCTTGATGCCTCTGAGGGTTCTCTTGGACAATCTTATCGCCGCCGGTATGTCTCGCGGGTCCGATCTCTCGATAACGACGTCCGCGCTGTCTATCGCGATATCCGTTCCCGTGCCTACCGAGATACCTATGTCGGCCTTGGTGAGCGCGGGAGCATCGTTGATGCCGTCGCCCGCCATGGCCACAACGCCGTATTCTCTTAATCTATCTATGACGCCGGCTTTGTCTTCCGGAAGAAGTCCGGAGATTATCTTATCGGCTCCTGCCTGGCCTCCGACTGCTCTAGCCGTGCGCTCGTTATCGCCGGTCAGCATCACCACATACAGACCCATATCGTGAAGTTCGGATACGGCTTCTGCTGCTCCTTCGCGCAGCGTATCGGCAGTCGCTATGATGCCTGCGAACTTTCCTTCCACCGCAAAGAACATCGGCGTCCTGCCTTCATCAGCAAGCTTCTGTGAATCAGCAACTGCAGCATCCGGTATGTAGGTCTTCTGTGCTATGTACTCCGCGTTGCCTGCAGCTGCGGCCCTGCCTCCTAAGATGCCTTCGAGACCCCTTCCGGGGATCGCCCTGAAGTCTTCACAGCCTGAAGGAGTTATGTCTTTTGATTCCGCATATCTTACTATCGCCTTGCCGAGCGGATGTTCGCTTCCGTTCTCCAGCGATGCGGCCGCTTCGAGAAGTTCCTTCTCGCTGAAGCCTTCGCCTGCGATAACATCCGTTACCTCGGGAACGCCTTCCGTAAGAGTTCCGGTCTTATCGAGTGCTATGACGGACACTCTTCCCGTGTGCTCCAAAGCGGCTGCTGTCTTAAACAGTATTCCCGACTTTGCCGCCACGCCCGAGCCGACCATTATGGCTACCGGTGTGGCAAGTCCCAGCGCGCACGGGCAGGACACAACGAGCACCGCTATGCCTCTCGTTATCGCAGACCCTGCAGGTGCTCCCGTAACAAGCCAGATGACGGTTACGACAGCAGCTGTCACCAATACGGCCGGCACGAAAACCCCTGCCACCTTATCCGCCATCCTCGCGATGGGAGCCTTGGTCCCTGCGGCATCCGCTACTGTCTTGATTATCCTTGCAAGTGCGGTCTCTTCCCCGACTGCAGTCGCGCGGCATCTGATGAATCCTGATGTATTCATCGTAGCTGCGGATACTTTATCTCCGGGGAGCTTATCGACGGGGACCGACTCTCCCGTGAGAGCCGATTCGTCCACTGCGCTCGCGCCTTCCGTGACGATGCCGTCAACGGGTATCTTCTCACCGGGACGCACCTCGATTATGTCTCCCGTTACCACCTCGGATATATCGACCGTGACCGGTGTTCCGTCTCTTACAACGTCTGCTGTCTCGGGTGCGAGCCTGATCAGCGCCTTGAGCGCATCGGTAGTCCTGCCCTTGGAGATCGACTCCAGGAGTTTGCCGACCGTGATGAGGGTGACTATCATGGCGGCAGATTCAAAATACAGATCGTCCATCAGCACGTGCGGATCATCAAATGCGGTCATCCTGATAAGCGTAACGAAACTGTACAGGAACGATACTCCCGAACCCATCGCGATGAGAGTATCCATGTTGGGCGCCAGCTTTAAGAGCGACTTGAACCCGCTCACGAAGAACTTCTGATTGATGACCATTATGACCCCTGCAAAGAGCATCTCGGTCACAGCGATCGCGACGGGATTGCCGTCCAGGAACACGGGCAAAGGGAAGCCTAACATCATGTGTCCCATCGACACATACATCAGTATCAGGAGAAGTATCCCTGATGCGACGAGGCGAGATATGAGCACCGGCGTCTCTTTGTTCTCGAGCGACTCCTCCAGCGAGCCGAGGCTTCCGGCCGAAGTCTTGGCACCGTCTGCCACGGAAGCTCCGTAACCCGCGCCCTCGACGGCCTTGATCACCTCACCGCTGTCCGCGCTTCCTTCGACCGTCATCGAATTCGTGAGAAGAGAGACGCTGCAGGATTCTACTCCCTCAACGCCGTTCACTGCCTTCTCAACATGCGCCTGACAGGCGGCACAGCTCATTCCGGTAACGTTATATTTGGTCATGAGATCACTTCATCATCTTCTGGAGAAGATCCACGAGTTCGTCTATCTTCTCTTCGGAGCCGTTCCTGACATCCTCTTCGACGCAGGACTTGATGTGGCTCTTAAGCATCACCTTCGAGAAACTGTTAAGCGAGCATCTGGCTGCGTTCACCTGTGTCAGGACATCAACGCAGTACGCATCTTCTTCTATCATGTTCCTGATGCCTCTTATCTGTCCCTCTATGCGGTTAAGGCGGGTGATAAGATCCTTCTCTTCCTTCTCCGAGCGCATCTTCTTCCTGCAGCAGCAAGGTTTTGTATCTTTCTTCGAGGACATGTGAACCTCCCGGTAATATACCCTGTGGGGGTATGTTGTTTTCGGGAATATGATATACCCCCTTGGGGTATGTGTCAAACCATAAAAAGGAAAAGGTCCCCGGTGGGTAGTTCAGCTCCGGGGACCATTTGAATAAGTCATGGGCGATGGTCTTCGCCCACGCAATATATTAACAGGCATAACACCTTTATGTGTTACACCTGTGCTACAATCACAAACCAAAAATGTTAAAGGGAGATATCACCCGGGTTTCTGATCGTTCCTGTCCTCTGCGATCTTCCTGATCTCAGCTTCGGAATCCACGAACGCCTTTACGATCTGCGGATCAAAATGCGAGCCCGAGCCTTCCTTGATGATATCCATCGCCTTCTCGAACGGCATGCCGTCCTTATAGCTCCTCTTGGATACGAGCGCGTCGAAAACATCCGCCACGGCCATGATCCTTGCGGCCAGCGGGATCTGCTCTTCCTTGAGGCCTTCAGGATATCCCTGGCCGTTCCATTTCTCATGGTGGTAGTGCGCCATGTCCTCGGCTTGTTCGAGATAACCGGCATCCGCCTCGTCAACGGTCTTCATCATGTTGTTGATGATCTTATGTCCGGCATCCGAATGCTCCTTCATCTTGTCGAACTCTTCCGGAGTAAGCCTGCCGGGCTTGTTGAGGATCACGTCGGAGATAACGATCTTGCCGATATCGTGGAGCGGCGCGGATGCTACGGCATCCTTCTTGAACTTCTCGCTCAACTGATCTGCATAGATGCCTTCTTCCATCATCTTGTCGATAATGATCTCAACATAGGAAGCTGTGTTCTTGATGTGCATGCCGGTAGACTGGTCACGACTCTCGACCAGGTCTGCCATGATGTTGATCATGCCGGACTGGAGCTTCTCAATTGTCTCTGACTTGTGCTCGGCATCGGAGATGTATTCACTTGTTTCCCTGGTGTTTCTTACGAAAGCTTTGAAGAGGGCTTCGATCTCGTCACCCGTATGTATGTTGAGGCTTCTCACTTTGGATATGGTAAGCTCTCTGGCTTCCGGCGTGGAATAATCGAATTCTTCCGTGATCCTGGACATCGCCTTGACGGGATCTACCAGGAATCTGTTAGTCAGATATACACCCGTCGCAAGTATCGCTCCGAAGAAACCGAGAAGCAGCGTGATCATCCTCGATACGAAGGTGGTCTCGTTCCTGGCGATGTCCGGCATCGGAATGTCTGCGCAAACATAGCACTTGCATTCTCCGGTCTGGTCGTAGAGCGGCACGTATACGGTAAGCAGCCAGCCGTAGGTATCGTCCGTTACGATGGGGTCGATCTCCTCTCCTGCAAGGAGCGCGGGAATATGTTCAGTGAAACTCTCATCGAAGGGCACGATCTCTCCGGCTTCATTTCCCTCTACTTCCGGCGTATCCACATCGAAAACGACATGACAGCCGTCTTCCCTTATCTGATAGACATAAAGATACTCGACCTTCGGCGCTGCGGCCAGGATCTGTTCGAGTTTTATGCTGGTCTGTTTATAGTAGTAATTGTCATAACCCTGTTCGATATATTTATCGACCATTATCGGATCTATCTGGGCAGACGCATAATCGGCAACTTGATATGCATACTCAGCTTCCTGTTCTATGGAGGAATCTTCGAACTGTTTGAAGCTCGTGTAGGATACGGCACCTGCAACGAATACCACGACCATTGTCATCATGATGACCACTTTGCCGCTCAATGACAGACGCTTGATATCCATTCGCCTGAACTTAAGCTCTTCTCTTACGGGGAACAGCTTATCAGGTATGACCTTCGCAAGGAGCATGGCCACTGCCACGCTGATGGCCTTATCAGGCAGATCATATATCAGACCGGACAGCACGTCTGCCGCTAATGCGTTATGGGTGAAGCCTTCATAGATCTGATAGGCAAGACCGGATGTTATCTCCTCTCCGAGCGAACTGCCGTAGATCAGATACGTAACAACTGCGCCCAGTCCGCCGCCGATAACCGTGAGGGCCAGCATCGGCACGATCATCTTCCACGAGAACTTAAAGAACTTTCTCGAAGCAAGTGCTGATGCCGCGATCGCTATAAGCACACTGATAACGCTGTAGTATGAATTCGAGTATTCGCTGAATCCTGAGATAAAGTTCGTCAGGAATCCGACCAGGATCGCCGGGAAATACCCGCCGGTCAGAGCAGCTAATATTGTTCCAATGCAGTCCAGATAGA
This sequence comes from Clostridiales bacterium, assembly GCA_017550385.1. Lineage (GTDB taxonomy): Bacteria > Bacillota > Clostridia > Saccharofermentanales > Saccharofermentanaceae > Saccharofermentans. The sequence goes on along the minus strand of JAFZPJ010000002.1, from coordinate 6,462 downwards.
CAGGAAGAGATAACATCGAGGCTATCTGCGAGAAAACAAGATTGATCGCCGTGCCCGCCAAGACCAGACACAGTATCTTGATGTCATCGATCCGTCTGGTGCTTTTTCCCATTCTGACTCCAAACGCAAGATTCTCAGATTCCCTTGAAATTAAAATGATTATAACAACTGTTTATTTTTTATCTTTTAATAATGTGTGTCCGTTTATGTAACAATTATCGGCACTTGGTGATACTATTGATACATGATCGAGATCAGGTTTGCAGACAAAAGAGATATGGATGAGCTTATGCGCATCAGACTGGAGATGCTCCGCGAGGTCAATTCCCTGCCGGAAGACTGTGCCTTCAGCGATACGCTCGTCGATTCGTCCCGGGAGTATTTCGAGAACGGGGACGATGCGACGGTACTTGCCTTTGACGGCAGCCGTGCAGTAGCATGTGCCAGCCTGAGCTTCATCAGAATCATGCCCACCTACGGCCACCCCACGGGTAAGCGCGCTCATCTGATGAATGTCTATACCAATCCCTCATACAGAAGACAGGGGCTGGCAAGGAAGATGCTCGATATGCTGATCGGTCTTGCAAGAGAACGCGGCGTTACGGAGATAAGCCTTGATGCCACCGAGGCCGGAAGACCCCTCTATGAGAGTGAGGGTTTCGGCACAAATCACGAGGCGATGAACCTGATCCTGGACGACTCCCAAGGTAAATAATCTTCACAATTCAAACACGGGTTTTTTACGCAAACGGAGCAAGTTTACGCTTCCGTGTGGCAGATTTCGGTCATAAATATCAAATTCTTTGTCAAATAACACATTTTTGCCATAATTGAGGTTGAAGTTCACATTTGGTTTACATATAATCCACAATTGTTAATAGCCTGTTACGAACGAACTCAAAAGGTGGCTTAAAATGACAGATACATACAAACAGTTTGCACAGAAAACAGACAACATCGCGGCATTCCGCGATACTGTCATGAATATCAAAGGCGATCCCAGGCTTAAGGCAGTTGCCGATCGTTCATCTGCAGAGCAGAAGATCATCAGAGCATACGATCTTCTCCGTGACCTCCCCGACGGAACAAGGAGCGCCGAGGTCAAGCTCACTCCCCGCAAGACTCTTGAAGCTGCCCGCCAGTATGCGGCTATGGGCAAGAGAGTTGCCATCCTCAACTGCGCTTCCGGCACCAAGCCCGGCGGAGAGACCGATAACGGCAACGACACTCAGGAGGCAAGCCTCTGCAAGTGCACCACTCTCTATCCCTGCCTTAACAGCACGGATGCAATGATGAAGTTCTATAATCCTCACAAGAACAATCTGAATGCGCCGCATACCATGAATTCCTGCCTGACTACGGATGACTGCATCTATACCCCCGGCGTGGAAGTATTCAAGGAAGACGCCGAAGGCTACAGATCGCTGCCCGACAGCGACAGGTTCAGGGTCGATGTAATATCCTGCGCTGCACCAGAATTCATCTCCGCATTCACTTCCCCGTTCCTGTCATCGTTCGGTTCCAGCCAGACGTTTGACAGAACGCATATCGAGAACGTTTACAGGAAGAGATTCGAGAGGATCCTGTCGATCGCCCGTAAGGCAGGCGTTGACGTGGTGATCCTGGATTTCTGGGGCTACAGAAGATCAGAAGAAGACGCTTGCATCGTCTCCGAGGCAGCATGCAAGGCAGCAGAGAGCTTTGTCAGCTGCTTTGATACCATCGAGGCTGCAGTCGGCTACTCAACAGCCGGAAGCAACACATATAACATCTATGCGAGAGCATTTGACAAGAACGAACCATACCCCGAAGTTAGTTCAAGCGTAATGTAAGCAGAAGATGTTTTCCCTCTCCAAGCGCCCTGCAGCAATATGCGGGGCGTTTTTATGCCGGGCTACATGATGTTGACCCAGACGATATCGAATAAGACGCTGACCAAAAACCAGCCGACAAGAATGATCTCACACCACATCTCGTCATCACGTACCAGGTATACTATGAATCCTAACAGCAGCGAATAACATACCACGCTCACAGGGTAGATGGCGCTCGACTTTTGCGGAAGCATATTCTTGTCGCTCAGCATGTCCTGCATGGAAGGATCGGCTGCGATCTTCTCGATGAGTGCAGAATACTCTTCCGCCGTGTACTTTTTCCCGTTAAATACATCCTTATCGTCTTCTGTCAGGAATGTCAGTCTCCTGACAGGGAAATCTTCCACGACTTTATCGCCGTACTCGACCGTGCAGTACGGGCCGTGCGGGTTAGATGCATATACTTTCGCGCCGGATGAGAGCAGAAGTACGTTCTTTGTCTGCGTCATGTCGAGATCGGTGTTCCAGAGAAGGCTGTCATCAGGCTCGGTCGTCTTGGCGCGCGCACGGAAATAGCACTCGCCCGAGGCGTACTGATCGTAAGAAGAAGCGGGATCAGTAAACAGGGAAAAATATAAGAACATCTGAACGATCAGACCGATAACTATGATGACAACTGCATTCTTAGACTTCATTTTCGTTCCCCCAACCCTAATATAATACTATATCCGGGCCTGCGGACACTTTAACTTATTCTGCGAAATAGCTTTCCCTATTCCCCCAACAGCGCAATACCATTACGGAGACGGAAATTGATAAAATTACATTGAGCGGTCCTTGCGGCTCGCAAAAAAAGAAATCGGAGGACAGAGTTATGAAGACAATGAAGAAGGCAGTAACGGCAGTGCTCGTCGGCGCGATGCTCTTATCCGTCACATCCTGCGCCAAGAAGATCCAAAAGATCGACGAAGATGATCTAATGGATGCTTTCGAGGACGTCTTTGACTGGGAAGAGGGCTACGACTACCGCGAGAGCAAGGATTACGAAGTCTGGGGAACGAATTTTGACGACGTTGAAGATCCTTATATCTATGATGACTGCTACTATCTCCAGGGCGCCGAGTTCAACGAAGAGGACTACATGACGTATGCATACTTCGCCTATATCGAATTCGAAGATGCCAAAGATGCAGATGAGTACTTCGAGAACTACTACAATGTTTGGGCAAAGGGCGAGAAAGACGTCGAGCAGGCTTATCACAAGGGAAGCTGGGGCTACTACATCGAAGCAAACGAGAAGGACTGCTTCAATGCAAAGTATTACATCGAAGACACGGTACTTGAGGTATCAAGCTACGATGAAGACGGCGTAAAGCAGGTCAAGGAACTCCTTAAGTCATTCGGTTATCCCTGCTGATAACTTATAACAATCAAAACGAAGATCGCGTCGGTCACATGGCCGGCGCGATTATTTGTCTATGACTCTGATATCGGTCAGTGCGATCTGGTCGCCTGAGAGTGCGACATATATCTCGTCCGTCTCGACCTTGACCTCGGTCGTACTCTTGACGGATATTCCCTTGTTCTCTGTGGAAGCGACGATGACGTTACCGTTCCTCTCGAAGTTGACAGTGCAGTCGTAACCTTCTTTGTTGGCCTTTTTCCATGCATCCCACCCGTCAAAATCATGACGGTCCACGAGCAATGTACATTCGGAATCGTTGCCGCTCTTCCAGGTCTCGCCGTCTAGCCTCATCAGACCGAATTCCTTGTAGTTCTTTCCGCCTACGGTGCCGTCATCCGACGAGAAGATAACGCATGTCGGACAGTGCCATACGAGCCTTGCAGTGGGCAGGCTCTTGGTATGGAAAGAGATCGACATATTCTCTTTGATCGGAACTCCGATTGTAGAGGCGCTGCGGTAATCGTCTATCTGAATGTTCGGGATATCACCTTCGGGACCGTCGATGAAGCTGATCTCTTCAGCGATTCTCGGGATGTAACTCTCGTCTATCATCTCAGGATCGCGTTCGATCGTCATGTCGCTGATGCTGCAGTTCTCGCCGGTAAAACCGATATAAGAATAACGTGCGCTGTCGGGCATCGCGATTATCGTCTCATATGTCTTGCCCTCGATGCCGTAGGTCTTGTCACCGCCTGTAATGCGGATGAGCGTGTGGTCCTTGAACCTGCACGCCTCGATCCTGTATCTTCCCGGACGCATGCCGGATCCTTCGAAATCCAGTTCGCGCATCTCGGCCTTGCGCGCACCCGTGACAGTAACCTTGCCGTCAAACCCGATCTCACAGTACTCAAAGTACAGCAGGTCTGCTATCTCCTTTGGGTTATCGTGGTATCTTCCGTCCAGGGAATCGAAAAGGATCATCGCAGGCTTGGGTGTCGAACCCTTCTCTGCCGGGCTGACCTTGATATTGATAGTGACCGTGTGCGGTGTGATGTGTATTCCGGTCGAGACATCATCTCTGTAATCGTGCACGGTAAGGACATCGTCTATCGTGGGCTGGTGGAGAACGTCCTTCTCCTTCATCTTGTACTTGGTATCTTCATCGATCAGGTGGATCATGATGTTGGCAAACTTGGGGTCAAACTGCGTGCCGGCACACTCGACCAGTTCCTCACGCACTTGCTGCTGAGGAATGGGTTCACGGTAACTTCTGCTGGACGTCATGGCATCGTACGCATCCGCCACGGAGATGATCCTTGCTATCTCGGGGATGTCGGTGCCCTTAAGGCCGTCCGGATAACCTTTGCCGTCAAAGCGCTCGTGATGGAAATGTGCGCCGATGCTGAGATATGGATAAACTGTAATGTCCTTCAAGATCTCGGCTCCCATTGCAGAGTGGCCTTTGATCGCAGCATACTCTTCGTCAGTAAGCCTGCCATTCTTGTTGATGATGTGTTCCGGAACGCCGATCTTACCTACATCGTGAAGGAGCGCCACGTAGTATATCTCGTCGCACTCTGCAGAACTCTTGCCCGCGAGTTCCGCGATCTTTCTGGAATACTCGGCAACACGCGCAGAGTGACCGTGAGTGTACTTGTCCTTTGCATCGATCGCGCTTACGAGAGCCGTGGCGGTCTGCGTGAAGAGACGCTCGACGTTCTTGTGTTCTTCTTCTTTCCGGTAGAGCTTGATCTGAAACGTGACCAGGATGCCTATGATGCCGCTGACAATAAAAAAAGCGGCCAAAGTATCAAAGTAATTTCCCCATGTCGAATACTGCGTTATGTATTCAGGGTGATAGTATCCGAAGAGCCAGGTAGCGATCATGACAACAGCTTCGCTGATGAACATCGCTGTCTTGAACTTGCCTTCAAGGATAAGTGCTATATAGAACGTACCAAGTACGAGCCATATAGGCGCTCCGCCTTCGACGCCGCCATTGGTGAAGAACATGGCAGGCAGGAAGATGAAGATAAGTATCACGGATATGATGATCTTGGCTTGCTTGATGCGCTTCTGGGTATATGCATAGAGTACGTACAGAGTAAAGAAGACCGCACCTACTATGGTCGAGATCGTGGCGGATGCCGGCTCCTGCATGATGAGGCCGAACGGGACAGCCAGGAACAGCGCTACCAGAACGGCGCCCGAGAAGACCATGAATGTACGTTCCTTCAGATCGACTGAAGAATCGTAAATGTAGTCCTGTATACGGCTGTAGATTCCCTTTTCTTTGTCCATATGACAGTAATGTCCCAAAGACCCGTTAACCAATGCGAATTATAGCACCATTATTAATGCAGGCACTAAGGCCGATTGCACAATACATTGTTCTTATCGCGTAGTTTTATTCCCCTAACTGAGCAAAGCCGCGAGCTCCGATCTCTTCTCCGCGATGGTCTGAAGATACGGTGCATAGTCTGTCTCGGTCCTGGCGCGCAGGAGCTCCGTTATCTCGTAGACCGGATCATATATCGGCGTGAGAGCCAGGTTGCCCATGACACCCTTGAGCGAATGTGCAGCTTCAAAAGCAGCATCGAGATCATGTGCAGCGACGGCTTCTTCGAGTACCGTAAAGTTCTTGTCTTCAACGGCCTTGCCTATCAGCTTGAAGTAAAAGCTTTCGTTGCCCATGCAGCGTGTCAGGGCATCGTCCGTCATCAGATCGAGCGCAAAGATTATGCTTCCGACGATCGCTATCGTAATGGTGCTTTTACTACCGGTATGTTTCACTCAAACATCCCCCCGCCGTGCACAATAATATAAAATATATTTTAGCACACGCGCGGGCGGGTTTTAAATCTCTTGCTCCAGATAACCGCAGGTAAACGGGAAGAAATCGTACTTTGCCGTTCCCGTATGGGTAAAGCTGTGATCTACGTACCACTTGCGGAGGACTTTGTTCTCTTCGACTATGCTGAGCTTCATTAACGTGCAGCCAAGTTCTTTGCCTTTCGCTATGGCATCTGTAAGCAGGGCATGCCCGATCTTCTTATGTCTGAACTCCGGCAGAACACAGAGGCTCCCGAGCTCGCACTCACTGCCCTTTACCATCAGGTTGTAATAGCCGACCATCTTACCGTCTTCGAAGTAACCGTACATCGGTCTTTCCTGCTCGAAATACCACGTCTTAAGCTTATTCTCATCGGTCGCATATGCGGTGAAGTAAGGGGCGTTCTCCCT
>JAFZPJ010000014.1 GCA_017550385.1 Clostridiales bacterium | reverse complement strand
GAGGCACCTCCGGCAATCATCTCCATCTTCCTCGGCGACGAACTGTCCGCTATCCTCGATGCGATCGAGAACGACAAGCCTTACGAGGGCGCAGAGAAGAAGATCATGAAACTCGGCGTAGACGTACTGCCCCGCTTCGCACGTGATACTACAGACCGTAACAGGACTTCACCGTTTGCTTTCACAGGCAACAAGTTCGAGTTCAGAAGCCTCGGTTCTTCCAACAGCATCGCTTGCGCCAACATGATGCTCAACGCAGCTGTAGCAGAGTCACTGAAGATCTATGCAGACAGACTCGAGGGAGTTGATGACTTCGAGACCGCACTGCACGATATGATCAAGAAGACCATCAAGGATCACAAGAGGATCCTCTTCAACGGCAACGGTTACGACGAGTCCTGGGTCAAGGAAGCAACAGAAGTCAGAGGCCTGTCCAACTATCCGACAACACCTGACTGTATGCCTCATCTCCTCGACGAGAAGAACGTCAAGATGCTCACATCTCACAAGGTCTTCACAGAGGCAGAGCTCAAGTCCAGAGTCGACATCATGCTCGACAACTACAGCAAGCAGGTACTTATCGAAGCTAATACGATGCTCGAGATGAGCCGCCGTCTGATCCTTCCTGCGATCGAGTGCTACGAGACCAAACTCTCCGGCGCAGTTGCAGCAAAGAAGGCAGTAACAGCTTCCGCAGCATGCGTATACGAGAACGACGTTATCGGCAAACTGTCCGATCTCGCAGACAAGGTCTACACAGGCGCTAACGATCTCGAGAAAGTTATCGCACAGGCAGGCGAGGCATCCGATGTCATCGCAGAGAGCGTATCCATCAAGGACAACGTCATCCCTGTAATGAACGAGATCCGCGCAGCTGCAGACGAAGCAGAGAGCTATGTCTCCAAGGAATGCTGGCCGCTTCCTTCTTACGGTGACCTGCTCTTCAGCGTTAAGTGACAAACCCTCATATTCCACCCAAAGCGTAATTCCCGGGACCTCAAGACGGCCCCGGGGATTACTTGGGTTATATAGACAGATATCAATATTTAATATAGAAAGAGATGATGACGTATGACTAAATATATTTTTGTAACCGGCGGTGTTGTATCAGGATTAGGCAAAGGAATAACAGCAGCAAGTTTGGGTCGACTTCTCAAAGCGCGCGGATATAAGGTCGCAGCGCAGAAACTCGACCCTTATATCAATGTAGACCCCGGTACGATGAGCCCGTACCAGCACGGCGAAGTCTATGTCACGGAAGACGGTGCGGAGACAGATCTCGACCTCGGCCACTATGAGAGATTCATAGATGAGGATCTGAACAAGTATTCCAACCTCACATCAGGGCGCGTTTACTGGAACGTCCTGAACCGTGAGAGAAGGGGAGAGTATCTTGGATCTACCGTTCAGGTTATCCCTCACATCACGAATGAGATCAAAGAGTTCGTCTATCGTGTAGGTAAACAAACGAATGCCGACGTCGTTATTACCGAGATCGGCGGTACGGTAGGTGATATCGAGTCGCAGCCCTTCATCGAGGCAGTAAGACAGATCTCTCTCGAAGTAGGAAGAGAGAACAGCCTGTTCATCCATGTAACACTTGTTCCTTTCCTCCGCGGATCTGACGAGCACAAGTCGAAGCCCACACAGCACTCCGTAAAAGAGCTGCAGGGAATGGGAGTCAATCCCGGCGTATTGATCCTCCGCTGCGACGAGCCGCTCGAAGACGAGATCATGAAGAAGATCGCTCACTTCTGCAACGTCAAGGAAGACTGCGTCATCGAGAACATCACTCTGCCTGTCCTTTACGAGGCACCTCTTATGCTCGAGAAAGCAAACTTCTCCGAGATCGTGTGCAGAGAACTCGGTCTGGAAGCAAAGCCGGCTGACCTTACTCATTGGACCGAGATGGTCAACAAGATCGAGAATATCGAGACTGAGATAAAGATCGGCCTCGTCGGCAAATACGTTCATCTCCACGATGCTTATCTCTCAGTCGCGGAAGCGCTTAAGAGTGCAGGATATGCGAACGACGTCAAGGTCGATATCGAGTGGATCGACTCCGAACTAATCAACGAACAAACTGTAGGCGACATGCTCTCGGGCATCGACGGTATCATCGTTCCCGGCGGCTTTGGCGACCGAGGGATCAACGGCATGATCCTTGCAGCAAAGTATGCACGCGAGAACAACGTTCCTTATTTCGGCATCTGCCTCGGGATGCAGATCGCAGTCATCGAGTATGCGCGTAATGTGCTGGGTATTGCCGATGCGAATTCAGGCGAGTTCGACGAGCAGTGCGCAAACAAGGTAATCGACTTCATGCCCGGTCAGAGCGATACGATAGACAAGGGCGGCACGCTCCGTCTTGGTGCTTATCCGTGCAAGATCGCACCTGACAGCCTCCTGTATGCATGCTACGGCAAAGATGAGATTCAGGAGCGTCACAGACACAGATACGAGGTCAATAACGATTACCGTGCCAAGTTTGTGGACAGCGGTGCCAGCTTCGCAGGAACAGCGCCTGACGATTCCCTCGTGGAAGAGATGGAGATCCCCGGCCACAAGTTCTACCTCGGTGTTCAGTATCACCCCGAGTTCAAGTCCAGACCTGACCGTGCTCATCCGATCTTCAAGAAGTTCATCGAGGCAGCGAAAGGGTAAATAACGTTAGTTAGAAAAAGCCAAAATAAAAGAGAGCCGGCACTTAATGTTACCGGCTCTCCTTTTTTCAGCTTTGCACGTTTACCACTGTCTCAGCGGTTCGCCTACGTTGTCCCTGAAAGATCCTACGAGGATCATGATCAGGTCTACGAGCCAGCCGATACCGAACAGACCTACAGTGAAGAGCCACAGAAGTCCGGTGCCGACCTTACCGACATAGAATCTGTGGATGCCGAGCTCTCCTAAGAAGAAGCACAGGAGAAGCGCGACGAGTCTGCTCTTGTTGGATGTGTTAGTTACGTACTGTGTCATTATCATCACCTCCCTTATCCATGGCTTGATTATAGAATAACCGGTAGGTTTAATCAAATAACGATACAGAAGAAAACATGGATCTTAATAAGTGAGTCGATTGACGAAATTCCTTGCAAGCATGCGGCACGATGGTATAATATATTCATCAACAGATTGCACAGATCAATCCAATAGTGCATCACAAAAACCCCGGAGTTGCGGCTCCGGGGTTTTCTTACGCCTTTTTACGAGGGCTTAGCTCGTTCGGGCCGGTTGTCTTCATTCTCTGTCCAGCCACTTGCAAATGTAATACGCGATTACACCTGCCATGACAGAGATCAACAGATTGTTGATCAATCCCATAGGACATCACCTCCTTTCCCATTAACCGGGATTGAAGGTAAGACAACACCTATATTGTATAAGCAAAAAGGGGCCCAAAAACCCGACAAAACCCGACAAAAACCGACAAAAGAAAAGCCGGCTGCGTGAGCCGGCTCTCCTCTCTTAAACTATTCCCAAATATCTCAGAAGCCTTCTACGAATGCTGCTGATGTGTTTGCTGTGATGCCTTCGTATGTTGCACCGGGCGCGGGGGATCCCTTAGGTACGAGGACGATCTGGATACCCTCGAGTCTCGCGGATCTGCCTGCAGTACCAGCGTATTCGCCGTTCTTTGCCCAGCCCATCCAGCCGATATCCTGAGCGTGTACTCGGTAGTAGATATCGTAGTACTCTGCGACTTCGCCGGTGAGCTGGATTGAGATAGCCTCGAGTCTCTTGGACTGACCCTGAGTACCGCTCATCTCGCCGTTCTCTGCCCATGAGCTCTCCCAGCCGATATCCTGGATGTGAGTCTTGTACTGGATGCCGCCGCTGTACTGTGTGCCGGTGAGGAAGATCTCGATTCCCTCAAGTCTCTTGGACTGTCCGGAAGTACCGCTCATCGCACCGTTGGTCGCGTATGTGCTCTCCCAGCCGATATCCTGGATATGGACTCTGTACTTGACGGACATCGTATCGCCTGTGCCCTTAGGTACGACTCTTACCTTGATCTCCTCGATCCTCTTGGATTCACCTGTCGTACCTGCGAGCGCGCCGTCCTTGACCCAGCCCTGCATGTCGCCGTAATCCTGGATGTGTACGCAGTACTCAACGGAGTAGTACTTTGCAAGTTCGCCGGTGAGCTTGATCTCGATAGCTTCGATACGCTTGGACAATCCTTCGGTACCGGCGGGGCTGCCTGCTTCTGTCCAAGGCAGCCAGCCGTAATCCTGAACGTGTACTCTGTACAGCATCGTGCCTTCGTACCCTGTCGTGTTCTCGAAATTGATCGTTATCTCCTCGAGACGCTTGCTCTGACCGGTAGTACCGATAGTAAGGATACCCGTATTAGGATCAACGGATACAGGAGTATCGCCGATATCCTGTACGTGTGCCTGACCGCCGCCTACGAGAAGCTGTGCGGAAGATACCGGAGCAGGTGTAGGTGTTGCAGTAGGTGTAGGTACGGGTGTAGGCGTAGCCGCTGCAGTCCACTTAGCGTACAGCGTGATGTTGCCTGTTACCGCGGTGCTGAAGACGTATGCTTTCGTGCAAGCCGCATCCGTATACCAGCCGCCGAAAGTCCAACCGGAAGCGGAAGGTGCAGCCGGCTGCGTTGCCGTCTTGCCGTAAGTTACAGTCTGAGCCGCAGGTGCAGTGCCGTGACCGTTAGCGTTGAATGTAACGGTGTAGTTGTTGACCGTCCACTTAGCGAAGAGAACAGTGTCCTTAGTGATCGGTGTGCTGAAGTCGAACTTTTCTGTGCAGTCTTCATTCAGATACCAGTCGACGAAAGTATAACCTGTCGCTGTAGGTGCCGTAGGCTTGGTCGCAACGGAACCTGAGGTTACAGACTGTTCTGCAGGAGCCGTGCCATGACCGTTGGCATTGAAGGAGACGGTGAATGTTGCAGGTGAGCCGAACCACTTGTAGCTGTTATTATCTGCAGCCACATAAGATACTGCACCGCTGCCGTCTATATTGGTGCTTCCGCCTGCTGTGACGCCGTCTCCTAATGTGGCGGACATACTCAGGGCCGAAGTTTCACCTGTAGCTGTAACAGTGCCACCATTGAACGCAATTACTTTGTTCGCGTATTCATTACCATAGAAACCATAGCTCTTTGCTCCTTCTTCTGAAGAAGAACCGCCGGTTGCAGTTACATTTCCGCTGCTGATAATTATGTTTCCGCCGGAACTAATACCGGTACTGAAATAGCTGTCTGCACCTGAGGCATTTACTGTCGGTCCGTCGATGCTAAGGTCGCCGTTCGATTGGATACCATAGCTGTAGACACTTTCGCCGCCGTATGCATTAAGCGTTCCGGAACCAGTTATGGTCATCTTACCTGAAGACATGCTGTCCAAACCGTAACTGGTAGCATATGCATAGGTAGTATCAGGTGCGCCACCGGTCAAAGTTAACGTGGCTCCGTCATCAATGTTGATCGTAATATCGTAATCCAGCGCGTAAGACCATGTGTTTGTCGGATCGCCGAATAACAATCCCGCAGACCAGTTCCGTTTTGTATTACCGCCGGTAACGGTAGAGGTACCGCCAATAACGTTGAGCGTGAAATCAGTTGCTCCGGTATACACGATTCCCCCGTCAGCATCGTTATCGCTGACAGAGTCGCTATTCGGACCGACGATCGTAGCACCGTTCAAAGTCAGCGTGTTCGTGTCTGCATCGTAGACTACTGTCGGATCGCCAGTGTCACCCAATACATTGGATGCATTCGCACTTGTTACCTGAATGTCGCCGATCCACAGATCATAGTATTCGATATTTTTGTACGTTGCTTTGAGCTCAACAAGTTCAGCGGGCATCGTAAAAGTTGTTGTGGCAGATGTAGCATCTGCAAATGCGATTTCCCCGCCTGATTTGATTACCCATGTATCAAATATCTTTCCTGCGGGTGCAGGGTCTGCAGTAATAGTTACAGTCGTGCCCATGATTGCCCTTGTGCAGTCGGCAGTTCCATCGTGGATTATTACAGAATATGGGCGGTCTTTGTATGTTGCTGTCAGTTCGACATTTCCAGCAGGCATCGTGAAGGTAGTAGGAGAGAAGGTATCGTCTTCCAGACTGAATCCTTCAGGACCTTCAACTACCCACTTGTCAAATGCCTTTCCTGTTTCGGGGGAATTTGCAGTAATGGTTACTGTCTCACCGACAGGAACAGTTGTCTTGTCAGCAGTGCCGTTGTTGACCGTAACGGTGTATGCAGGTTCGATAACAAAACCTCTCGCTGTATTGCCGTTAACGCAGAGATAATACCAACCCGATACCATCTCTTTAATCTCTATTTCGCCCTCAGGGGAGGTAACTGCCAGTGGTGCCTCAATCGTAATCTCACCTTGTGCTGAGAGAGTACCACAATATTTGGAATCAGGATTCTTCACTTCGATCTTGGTAACTCCGGATTCAATGCTAATCGGACCCCAGGCAAATATGTTGCTTTCGTTCAGAATGATCGTTCCGCTTTCTATTGTGATGGTGGTAGCACAGATCTCACAATTCGATGTGATATCAGCATTGAGTGTCAGACCATTCTGAGCTTGTATACCGCGGTTGGTTTCAGCCTCAATGGTGAGAGTTCCTTCGATGTTCAGATTATCTAACTTGGTGTTTATAACCGCAGCATCTAACTGAGGATAGTAAGGTGAAGCTACTTCCGTGAGCACCGCATCATTGAAGGTCAGCGTGTTTGTAGATGCATCAAAGACTACTGTTGGCTTGCCTTCGTCATTAACCTGATTCAGGACATTGGATGCATTCGCACTTGTGACCTGAGTGTTGCCGACCCACAGATCGTAGTAAGTGACCGGAGCATTCTTTTCATATGCGATCGCATAATTGGAGAACGAACTTGTCTGGAAAGTAATCGACTGCGTTGCGGCATCGTATGTTGCGTCGATTATTTCGAGCGTGCCATCGTGCTTCTCGTGGAGGACCTTAACGTTTGTGGAGTCAAGTTCCTCTGTGAGCTGGAGTGTGACGGTAGCGGGCGAAGACAGATCGTTGAGCTCTTCGCTCCAAACGTTCTTGCCGTTGCCGCTGTAAGATACTTCATCCTGGCTGACACCCTGGTAAACGACCTTATCAAGGCTGATGTCGAGGTAGGATGCGATCTCCATGGACTCTGTTGCGGCCTTGTTGTCGAAAGATGTCTTCGTCGTATTATCGAGGTTTGCATCGCCGACAAAGAGGACCGCAGATCCGTTATCGACCGTGTCTGCTCCGAGCGAGATAGAACCATCGGAGATTGCGGTTGCTGACGTCTCGACAACGTCTTCAACCGGCTCGAAATCAGCCTGAAGATGGAAGTTGCCTGGTCCGACCGTGAAGGTGTACGTGTACATCTCATCTGAACTTGCCTTGAAGCCCATATCGTTAATACCAACGCCGAGTAGCTGCGTACCATAGTCAGGTATTAGCTTTATGGTTACGATCGAACCTGCAGGGAGAACGGCTTCACCATTGACGACTGTACCGCCAACGACTTTTCCGTCGATGATCTCACCATCTTTGATGTTCTCATCCCACTCCATGTAATTGAATTTTGCTTCGCCGAGGCCGGAACCCGGGAATCCAGCGCCGACAAAGAGTTCTTCACCTGAATATGTAACTCCGTTGAATTCAACTGATACGATTTTAAGAGTTGCATTCTTAACCATGTCATTTTTATTGTCACATGCGTTCTCGTCATAGAACCACAGGAAATTTCCGACAGCGAGAGTGGTCTTTGTCGGATCTTCATCGAACTTCGCATCGACGACTGTTGTCTCAATCTTGTAACTGTCAGCAACAGGTACCATGACTGAGATGTTCGTGTGCTGAGAACCGAATGCGGCAAGCAGTTCATCATACGTATCGGGAAGAGCGCTGCTGTAGTCGACATCATTGATCTTCAGTTCGCTCATGTAAAGGTTGAACGGAACTGCGAGGTTGAACTCGACCTTGCCTTCGCTGTCCGGAACGAGAGGCGTCTTATATATGACCTCTTTGTTCGTTAATACACCTGAAGGGATCTCATTGCCGCCGATTGCAATAGAAGCAGGTTCGCCGGTATAGGTGTAGGTCACAGTCGACTTAATGAGCTGCGTATTGTTAAAAGAGAATCTCAGGTTAATGGGTTCGGTACTCTGAGGGTTGACGGGCAACGAATAAGAGTATGTTCCATTGGTGTTGGTCAATGTCAGTTCACGTGACCATTCGCCTGTCTCAGTCTGATTCTCTCCGTATGCTGGACCGTATTCCACCAGGCTCGGTGTATATCCTGCATTAGGAGTAATCGTCAGTTCGAGCGAAGATACAACCTGCTTGATCGTAAATGTGGATGTTGCGTCATCGTAACTAACTATTGAATCTTTAGAAATCTTTACGGTACCTAACTGAATACCTTTAAGATTGTCGATGTAGGAAACATAATAGAAATCTCCGTTGCTCGTAACATCGCTTACACCGTCGAATTTGACCTTAGCCAGCTGATCTGAAGTAAGCTGAACAAAAGTGAATGTGATGGTGTTATTACGGCTACCGTCAGACAAAGACAGCAATTTGTTCTTGCTCAGAGTGTATGTGTTGCCGGTGACATATTCATCTGCAGACATATTACCCATGGCATCTACGAAGGAGACAAAGCAGGAATAGCCTTCACCGGTCTCGATGCTGAAGCTTACATCGGCATATGTCTCGTTGAACTGCTGGGGATTGTTCGGCTTTGTATCGCCTAGGATCGTGACTATGTTCCCATTTCCGAAGTCCATCCCGCCAGTTTGAGTATTATAAGTATAACCCTCAGCAATCTTAAGGAGAGGAACCTGTTCGAACATAGCTTCGATCTTTATCTCACTATCTCTGCTGATTCCGGTGTAAGATAACTCGCCGTTATCATCATAGATTATCGTGCCGTCTTCTCTTATGCCATATATGTAACCGGTATTAGGAATGAACTTGATGTTGAACGCATCGCCCTCGATCTTAAGCTTGTATGCACCGGGTATGCTGGATCCTCCGGGAGTAACGGGTTCGATATCCAACAGATTTGCATAACCCGATACTACGACATTTCCGTTCTCGCATTCGATAGTAACAGTCTTTGTTGATTTATCCTCAACAGGTGTAACGGAAGTGACTTGCCCTCCAACTTCGAGCTTAAAGGAAGGTCCTTCAAACGTAATCAGGATCTCAGTATTTGCAGTAAGCTTATCAATGAGTGCACTTAATGTACCGATCTCATTACCCCTGTAGATCTTCGTGCTGTAACCCTGATCAGGATTGACAGTTAGGTCCAGATCACCGTCGTACTCAATGACAACCGGTGACCCTGCCTGTTCATCCTGAGTTACTTTGTAGGTTTTGCCGTTCTCAAATCCTACCAACTCAACTGTCAGCGTACCGTGAGGATATGTGACGGTTATGATATTGTCAGACGTGTCTGTGTCATTAAATCCAGTGGAACCGGGGAAATATGCAGAGGGTGAACCCTGAGGTCCCGGACCGGGATCGCTTACACCGGTAAATAAAACAACAATATTATTGAAATCTTTGTTTTCGCTTCCGCTTGGGATCGTAAGCGTCAATGTGTTATCAGAACTGTTATAGAGCACTCCGTTAGTTTCAGAAGAATAATTCTCGGTGTCTTTGAGCACTATATCGTTTTCCGGGTTATCATCTTGCGCCAATCTGATCTCTTCGATACTGTCATTAGCAGAAGCAGTACTGAGAACTACAGTTATAGAATTCGAATTCGAACAAACTTGCAGCCTTTTTCCATCACCCGACAATTGATGTGGGAGAGTAGAGTTTTCAGGCAAATCAACTATTCCATTTCCATCGAATGCTATTTCGAAGTAATACGGGTAATCCTCGTTAGGACCGAAGTTTTCACCGGCACCGGTAAAGACGAGAACTATGCCACGAAATTCTGTCTCACCCTCTGGAATAGTGAAAGTCAGCACATTTGTAGTCTTATTGAATGAAACGCCTGCGTCATTAGATGAGAAGTCGTTAGACTCTTTGAGCACGATATCATGCTCAGGGTTATCATCTGTAGCGATTCTGATCTCTTCTAATTTATCTCCGTTATCAGGATAGTCTGGAACAACAGTAACGCTCAAATTATTTGCGCTTGAGCAGAACTGATAATCATTCTGTTGAACCCTGTTAGGAATGGTTCCATCAAATTCAATATGTCCATGACCATCGGTATGAATCTCAAAGTAATACGGATGCTCCTCGTCAGGTCCGAAATTATCTCCTGCTCCTGTAAAAAGGATAACTATACCGCAGAATTCTGTCTCACCCTCTGGAATAGTGAAAGTCAGCACATTTGTAGTCTTATTGAATGAAACGCCTGCGTCGTTAGATGAGAAGTCGTTAGACTCTTTGAGCACGATATCATGCTCGGGATCATCATCTGTAGCGATTCTGATCTCTTCTAATTTATCTCCGTTATCAGGATAGTCTGGAACAACAGTAACGCTCAAAGTGTTTGCGCTTGAGCAGAACTGATAATCATTCTGTTGAACCCTGTTAGGAATGGTTCCATCAAATTCAATATGTCCATGACCATCGGTATGAATCTCAAAGTAATACGGATGCTCCTCGTCAGGTCCGAAATTATCTCCGCCAGGACCAAAGTCACGCTGAATCCACTTTGTTTTTGCGGAATCATAGAAGAATTCAGAGTAACCATCAAATGTCGGATTATCTGTTATTTCATTTTCATCTGCAGTGCATAGAGTAATTCCGGTGGGTATGCTTGTGTTATCAAAGAAACTGAGCATAGCATTGTTTTCTGCACTGAAGTTCGTTGCAGAAATATTCTTTATTGAAGCACCGCCACCCAACATCAGGTTTGCACCCTCTTTTATGGAAATGCTTCCGCCTTCTACTAAGGTAAGAGTACAACCATAAATAACAGTATCGTTATTAACTATAAGAGGATAATTGATGTCTTCACTTGAGGAGAAATGAGTAATATATTCAAGAACAATATTGTCAAATTTGGTTCCTTCATTTATTGAAAATGTTACTGTATCTCCACCTGCAGTATATGATACTCCACTCTTGTTGATGCCTTGGCTGGCTTCAAGGCGTTCACCGCCGTCTTCTTGGAGCAAGCTTACTGCGCCAAGTTGGTCGTTGCTGCCGGTTGGATTAAGAGTTACAGTAAGCGAGTTGCTTGCTGAATAAACCTTATATGTATTCCCGTTCTTTGTATGGGGTATTGTATCGTCAATCGTGATAGAACCAGGACCTTGGGTCTCAATCTTATAGTAGTATTGGTAAGTTGCACTTGTTCCGTAAAACTCAAAAGTGAAGCAGCGGTTTGCTGAAGTGAAATCATCATAGTGATATGTGAAGGAAAGTTTATTATCTTCCATACTAAAACCAACTGCAGGATCTTGGTTTTCCAACAGACCAGCTAATGACACTCGTTCAGTAGCATCAGGAGCACTTGACAGGTAAACATCTTCAAGGTCTTTTCCTGAATACTCAACCTTTATCGTCAAAGCATTTGCGCCTTCGCCATCTCTGCTCTCTATTTGTTTACCTTCATAATCGGCAGTAAGACTATCTGTGATAGGAGTCCATTCTTCGTCGCCATCAAATTGATAATAGATAGCAAGGCCGCCACCATATGATCCGCAATGATCATCTATCTTAAAGTTGAAATCATAATTGGTGCCTGCAAACACCTTCACCGCACTTAGCGGCAGAAAGCCTGCGATGATAGCTAGCGCCGTGAGGAAGGCAGTCAGTTTCTGCAAGCGCTTGCTTGTACTTCGGGAAAAACTCAGGTGTCTCATAATAGATCCTCCTTGTCATTTGCGTAGACGCAATACGGTTGCGTAAAACATATATAAATCCATAATATGGGAAACAAAAATCAAATTGGTTGCCGTTCTGGCAACGAATAATGAACTAAATGCGAACTTAGTATGAAACGATGTGAATAACTATTTTTGATTTTTGTTACATCTTAGTTCACATGTCCGTAACAAAGCAGGCGTATCCTAAAACCAGGTGGATAACATGAAAAAGAAGATCGCTGTATTTGCAAACGGCTACGGCCTGGATACTCTCAAATTACTGCTTCGGGGTTTTAGAAACGCCGATGTGAATAACGAGTATGACTTTTTCATATTTATCAGCTTCGCGTCTTATGACGAGTTCGACGAATTCAATCAGGGTGAACTTAATATCTACGGCCTTCCTGATCTTACGGATTACGACGGCGTTATAGTGTTTACGAACAGCCTTAATGCAGTGGATACGGGAGTATCCCTGGTTAAGAAAGCTGTCAGACAAGACGTCCCCGTATTCAGTATCGGCATCGACGTTGAAGGCGCATTCAATATCAACATAGACAACATAACCGGTATCACTGATCTGGCTAAGCATCTGATCGAAGTGCACGATGTTAAGCACCCGGTCATTATCGGAGGATATAAGACGCATCCCGAGAGTATCTGCAGGATCGATACCATAAAGGGCGTTTTCGAAGAGCACGGCATAACCATACCGGACGAAGACATCTATTATGGTGACTGGGGTAACTTCAAGACGATAGAGATCGCCAAGCACCTTGCGGCAGATCCGGCAGGTCTTCCTGATGCCATCATATGCTGCAACGATATCATGGCACTTGCATGTGCGACCGAGCTGACAAGTATGGGCTATAACCTTCCGGACGATGTTATCATCACGGGCTACGACTACATCTCAAAAGGACAGGTCTACTATCCTGTTCTGACTACAGTCGATTCTAACTTCGAGATGATCGGCGGCGTGATATGCAAGACGATCTCGGATTATCTGGGCGGCAGGGGAGCTTCCAAGAATCTGATGCAGCATTCGAAATTAATGGTAGGCGAGAGCTGCGGCTGCTGCGAGGAAGGTTTCTACGATAACAAGCGCCGCGAGTACGGAAGAGCTACATACAGCGATGCTCTGGACCGTGAATCTCTCGATAACAGCGAGCGTGCTCTTACACAGCTCATAACTTATTCGGAAGAGTACGGTTCTCTTACAAGCAAACTGATCGATTACTATAAAGAGGAACATGAGTTTGTTGATAAGAACTTCCATATCGTCATACACCGGAAATACTTTGCCGAAGTAATGGCTGACGATCAGGAAGTCTATGAAGACGGTCTTGAAGGCGGCCCCATGCAGACACTGCTCTCTATAACGGCAGACAATGAAGTCTGTACGGGACTTGATGCCAACAAGCATCGTCTTGTTCCGGGCTACGATCCCTCGGATCCCGAGAGCCATGCGTATTATCTGTTCCCGCTGCATACGGGCATCTTTAACTACGGTTATATCGTCATATCCGACGAGGCGAGGATCTTAAGAGAGTACCTTGATCTTCATGCTTACATAGAGAAATTCATGCTCGCGTTCAGGATCCAGAGATCCAACATCCAGCTCAAGTTCTATAACGAGAGTCTGAGGCGCATCTCAGAGATCGACACGATGACGGGTCTGTATAACCGACTCGGATATGAGAACAAGGCTACGTCAGTCTACAACACATGTCAGAGGACGAACACCAGGCTGATGGTAATGTTCATCGATATCAACCGTATGAAGAAGATCAATGATGTCTTCGGTCACATGAACGGAGACGCTGCGATAAGACTTACGGCCAGTGCCATCAAGACCAACCTGCGTGAAGACTGGATCGCAGTAAGGTTCGGCGGCGACGAGTTCCTTGTCATCGGAGGCGTCAAGAACGAAGAAGCTGCAGAGGCTTACAGATCTGAAGTCCTCGCTTCCGTCGACAGATTCAATGCCGAGGGAACATGGCCGTTCAGGCTTTCCGTAAGCTGCGGCTACATCATCAGCGGGGAGGGCGAAGACAAGCCGCTCGCTGACTACATCAAGGAAGCAGACAACCTGATGTACGAGACAAAGAAGAAGATGCACTCAGAAAGACATGAGTGACAAAATACCATCCTTTCGAGAAGACCGCCGGATTCACCCCTCCGGCGGTTTTTTTGTGGGTAGAATCAGGTTCGTCGGTTTTATACGAATTAATACTGAGAAAGTTACTGCATGCGCAGTAACTTTTGCAGTATCTTAACCAGGTGGTGGAAGTATTAGTACCTTCTGTTTGCGGTCCGGTACTGTCCTGGCGTCATGCCGGTCCTTTTACGGAAAACCGTTGTGAAGTAGCTTTGGCTGGGGAACGCGAGAGCCGCTGATATCTGCGTGGGGGAGAAGTCGGAGTCGACCAGCATGTTCTGTGCGGTCGTGATCTTGCAGTCGCTTATGTAGTCGCTGATCGTCTGTCCGGTCTCCTGCTTGAACAGGCGCGACAGATAAGCCTCGGACAGGCCGCAGACGGATGCGAGCTTATGCGCGGTAATGCGGGTGTCGAGATGATCATAGATATAGTCGATGCAGCGTGCGACGTGCAGGGAAGTGATGCGGTCCTTGCGGAGTTTCTTCATGTGCCCTGCGTACTCCATGCACATCTGCTCGTGAAGGTCGGAGATTGCTTCGATCGTACGTGCTTTGTCAGCCTTCATGATGTAGTAGTCGCTGATATCGTAAGCGGATGAGACGTCCATGCCGCCGGAGATGCAGTTACGTGCTGCGAGCGCGGCGGTGACCGTGAAGTGGTATTTCATGTTGCGCAAGGGGTCGTCGGAGAGCTTGCCCATGCCTTCTTTCTTGTGCAGGGGCTGGGCGAGGAACTTGCGGAGACTTGCTATGTCACCGGTCCTGATCGCGGAGTAGAATTCGAGCTCGGGGTTGTACGGCGCGCGGAGAAAGTCTTCGCGTCGGGTCAGGTATTTACGGTAGAAATGCCTCTGTTCGTATGCCATCGCTTGCCTCCCGGGGCAGAATTATTAAGGTCAGTATATCATAAAAAATATCAACAAAACGATATTATGCCTTCGCCGTGGGTGTTAGCTTAATGATAGCTGAAAACATAAGGAGGCTGCCGTTTATGAAAACGAAAAAGTTACTTGCGGGCGCACTGATACTGGCCATGGCGACAGGTTGTCTGTCTGGCTGCGCTGCGCCCAAGACAGAGACTCCCCAGATCGATGGTTACAACCTTCTGTGGAGCGACGAGTTCGACGGAAACAAGCTCGACGAGACCAAGTGGAACAAAGAGCTCCGTGAACCGGGTTGGACCAACAACGAGCTTCAGGAATACACGGATTCCGAGCAGAACATCTACGTCAAGGACGGCTGCCTTAACATCAAGGCCATCAAGACGACTGACGAGAACGGCAACGATTACTATACTTCCGGTAAGGTCCAGGGTCAGAACAAGACCGACTTTATGTACGGCAAGGTAGTCATCTCTGCAAAGGTTCCTGAAGGCCAGGGCCTGTGGCCGGCGCTCTGGATGATGCCTAAGGACGAGTCATATTACGGTCAGTGGCCTAAGTGCGGCGAGATCGACATCATGGAAGTCCTCGGCAACCAGACGAACATTGCATACGGCACAGTTCATTACGGTGAGCCTCATGCCGAGCAGCAGGGTATCTATACACTTGACAGCGGCTCTTTTGCAGACGAGTTCCATGAATACAGCATCGAGTGGGAACCGGGCGAGATGCGCTGGTATATAGACGGTAATCTATATAATACAGTTAACGACTGGTACACCAAGGTCGACGGCGAAGAGATGAAGGATTATCCCGCACCGTTCAACCAGCTTTTCTTCATCCAGATGAACCTCGCAGTCGGCGGAGACTGGCCGGGCAATCCCGATGAGACAACGGACTTCGATAACGCTGTATTCCAGATCGACTACGTACGCGTTTACCAGAAGGCAGAATACGATACCAACGTAACAAGACCCGAGCAGGAGTTCAGAGGAACAACATCTGACGGCAACCTCATCTGGAACGGTGATTTCTCTGAGGCCGAGCCTCTCGACGATGAAGAGAACTGGTTCTTCCTGCTGTTCTACAACGGTGAGGGTGCGGCAGAGATCAAGGACGGCGAGATGATCATCACGTCATCAGCGTGCGGTACGGAGGAGTACTCGGTACAGCTCGTGCAGCCGGATCTGCCGTTGATACAAGGCACGACGTATAAACTGACGTTCGAGGCGTGTGCGGCGGAAGACCGAACCATGATAATCGCAGTCACGGCACCGAATGTCGGCTGGATAAGGTATCTGAAGGATACGAAGATCGACCTCACTACCGACTACCAGGAATTCGAGTTCGAGTTCACCATGAACGATGCCGACGACAACTACGGCAGACTCGAGTTCAACATGGGTGCTCAGGGTTCGACCGCGACGATCTATATCAAGAACGTTCGTATCGAGATCGTTGAATGATCCTGACCGAGAATCAAATAATAACGGGGCGTTTACAGCGCCCCGTTTTTTATCAGTCTATAAAAAGCTGTCCCATCGATTTTGTCTTGGTTATCTTCTCTCCTAGGTGGTTGGCCCAGCGCTCGGTATAGAAAGAAAAATACGACATGTGCTTCTTCCGTCTCATCTTATGCAGCGCAGGGAATGATGCCCATACGATCGAAGGAAGTCCCGTCACGATAAAATACAGAGGGCCGAGGATGAGCGACTGGATGGTGTGACCGTATTCGTGAACGAGCAGTCTCGATGCAGTCTCTTCCTTTGTGGGGATCCCGCTGTAGTACGGATTTGCCGCCACGAAAATAAACAGCCCCAGCGACACGCTTGAACTGAACTTCCACTCCGTCACGACTGCACCGTGATAGAAGTAGTGCTTGTCGCGGATGCAGATCAGGAAGATAACGAATCCTGACAAAGTCTGAAGTATACCCCAGGTGCACTGGGCCAGCATGTAAAGAATACCTTTCATTCTCGTGCCTCGTTAACGATCTAGTCTTCTTGGATATTAACGATTCTCATGTACCTGTCAAGTGCGTATTCACCGTCATGTGCCTCGCCGGGGAAGTACGAGCTCATGTCAGCGGCCTTGGTGACACGTACAAGTCCGCCTCTTACGAGGAGGTCAGTAAGTTCCGCGCGTTCGTGATAAGGACAGATCAAGCCTGCAGTCTGGAGATAGTATCTGCTCTCATAGAGGGCTGTGGTGAGCTTGTCCTTGGGAAGCGGTTTGACCAGTACGTTGCACATCATAGGTGAGAGTTCGAGCTTGCTGTCTTCTTTGATGATAAGGCTTGTGCCCTTGCCGCGGATAACATCCGTCGAAGATTCCTGCTCGCCGAGATACCCCTTAAGGCGCTGTGTATAAGCAACAAGCGTATCCCTTGCCCTGATGCCGATCTCCTGAGACCGATTATCGCCTACGGCTTCCTGAAGGTACGGCATGAACTGCTCTGCAAAAGATCGGACTTCATCTATGTTTTCGGTATCGAGATATATGACCTGACAGCTGCTGCAGAGAAGTTGCTTGGTGAAGGCGATGTGCTTTGCAAGGCCAGTGAGATCTGATGCTATCGTAGCTGTCTTGTCCGGGTTAGAGACATAGCAGAATCCGAGCTTCTGTCCCCACTCGATGAGCTTTACTCCTGTGGGTGCGAGACCGCGTACGGCTTCGATCGCCATGTCCGAGCCCCAGATGCTTATCGCGTTGCAGAGGTTTGCCATCTGGCGCATGCCTTGTATGTCAGAGGACGCGGTATCGAATACATAGATATAGTCCTTGAGGAGTGGCTGGTACTCGATGAACTGCATTATGAGCTTGAGCGACAGCCCGTTATCTGCAGACGGAAGCTTAAGGATGTTGATGTTTCCGGTGAGCAGACCTTCCGCAAGTGAATACGCAGGAAGGAAATCCATGTTGCCCGCAGCGATATGGAAGATGACGCCTAAGGGTACTTTCTTTACCCTGATCTGCGAGAAGCCTTCGAGCTTATCCGTCACATACTCATCCGTATTGCCGAGTTCTGTCCTGACCTTCATCCATAGGTGCTCTTTGGAAAGCAAGGTGACGGCCTGCTTCTTGTAAGTCTCGACCATGTCCTGAGGAAGTTCAGTCAGAAGGTCGTCGAACTTGCCTGCAAGAGTATCCTCCCTAAGCTGATCCACAGCATCGATTATTATCTCCGGAGACAGGGGCTCGCGCTGCAGGATAGAAGGGATCTTCTCCTTAAGCTCTTCGAGAAGCCTGTTCTGCTCAATGCTCTCGTATATCTTGCCGTCAAACAGGATCATACTTTAACTCCCTCCAGGATATCTGCCGCGCCTGCAGCACATGTCTTGATGTCTTCAGGCGCCACACGTCCGATGATCTCGAGATACGGCGTCCCCACTCCGCAGGGGCAGTCAGAACCGTCACGCAGAATGCCTAAGTCATCCGTCATAACGGAGAGGATAGGTGTCGCTTTGGCGAGCGGCGATATGAGATTGACCAGGCCGACCTTGCCAAGCTCCAGGGGCTCCAATGTATCCGGATCTCTTATGACGATGCTGCCGTAGACCGGAATGTGGAAGTGGTGCGCTGAGCAGTCGCAATACAATATCGGATGCTCTACCGCGCCGAAAAACTCCACCACGTTCTCTTCTTCGATCCCGAGTGTTTTCTTCGCCATTCGGTAGAAAGTCTCCTTGTCTGCCGCTTCCTGGTAGAACTGCTTCCAGCCGCCGCCGAGCATTATTTTCGAGCCCTGCGGAAGCTTGAAGGAGAGACCGCGTTCTTCGAGCAGACGGAAGAGGAAGAAGGTGTATGAAGGGAAGCCCATGAACCTTACGGGGTGCTTGCCTTTCTCGTATTTACGGAGAGCTTCCACGATGCCGTCGAAGTCCGGCTTGTAACCGGTCGGTGTGGGCTGAAGAATGAACTTCCTGCTGATCGCCGGTGCGAGGAAAGTAGTGAGGTAAGCGGTCGTTGCCGCAGCCATCTTGTTCTTACGCGAAGGCTTGTATCCCATCACGATATATCTGCAGGGTTTAAGTGATATAACGCCGTGGTATCTCGTGACCTTAAGAGACATCCTTAAGGCAGCAAGTGCAGCAGATAATTCGAACCCGATCACGCTCTTGTGACCGCTGCTGGTACCCGAAGATGTAAGGGTGAATATGTGACCGCCCGAACTGAATCTGTGCTGCTTGAACAGCATGGTCGGGATGAAGGGAATATCTGCGATCGTCTTGATGTCTTCCGAAGACTTGATGCCCATCCCGCTGCAGATCTTCTTATAGTCTTCGCAGTGCGCTATCTGGTAGTCCAGATTCTCTTTGCAGGCCGCAAGAAAAAGATCGGCTTTGGTGCCGTCGTAAGGGTCCTTGGATGCAAACAGTTGCCTTCTCAGCTTCATGCTTTTCTCTCTGCTCCTGCATTTGCGTCTGCCTTGCCGAACATGGTGATTATATCACGAAAATGTCAAACGCCGGCGGAGGGCGTTCTGCCTTGACAAAACACCGGCGGCTCTATATAAAGGTAGGAGTGGTTAAAGCCCGAGAGAGGACACGTTTATTGATGACAATAAAGAAGCGACTTACCCCCGCACTTTCCACAGCATTGTTCCTGCTGACATCTATTGCATGCCACGTCGTGACGATAAAGCTCTTCAAGCTGTTCACGGGTGAGCCCGTCGTGCAGGAGAACGCTTATATAGTTACCAAGATCATGGTTGTGTACCTGGTCGTTATCTCGATCACTTTTGCGATATTTACCCGCTTCAAGTTACATTGGGAATGCTTCAGGCCGAGCAAAGAGATGCTCGCCAAGGATATGAAGATAAGCTCCATCCTGACAGCGGGCGCGATCATACTCATGATAATCATAAGGCTCGTCATGAACCGGATCTCTCCCGAGGTCGCGGCAAGACCTGCTTTCGGGCTGTATCTTTGGGAAGACACGAGGTGGTTCTATCCGTTCAGTGCTATCCTTCAGGAGTTCTTTGTGAAGGGCATAACCGAAGACAACATCACGGCATCATCCGATAAGTACAACAGGCACTTCTCGGTGTGGATGACAGCGCTGTTCTTCTTTGTGCTGCACATGGGATACGACCTTCCGATGATGTTCGGCGCGGCGGTGATGTGCGTGATCACGGGATATGTCTACGAGAAGACGAGGTCGATCTGGGGCAGTGTCCTGCTGCATTTCGTGGTAGGCTTCGTCCCGAAGATGATCGGTATCATCTGATGTGTTAATCTGCTTTCTCCGTGCTTGAGGTTATCGCCTTGATCATGAGGTAGACCGGGAAAACGAGAGCGAAAAGAGTTCTCATGGAAACGATCAGCATGAATGACGAGTCGACCTGCTCTGTAGTCATAACTCCGTCCTTCAGCAGTGTCAGATAGAGCGAGACGATTAGAACGGTCTCGATAACATTCCAGACAAGTTCTATGACTTTGCAAAGCCATGCCTTGGGTATGACTTCTTCGTCGTCCCTGTTCGTAAAGAAAGCGTGTATGACGATAAGTGCTGTGATTATGCCGCAGATGCAGGAGATGATCAGGGTCGAGATGCTGGTCCAGATACCGAGTTCGCTACCTGACAGAACATTGCCCAGTGATCTTGCAACGACCGGTGTCAGTATGGCTACCGCGATAGGTATGAGCAGCAACGGAAGATAGATCAGCTTCTTGCCGTAATTCTTGTGGATGAAGAAGCACAGACAAAGGGTCGATCCTATCAGAAGGAAGAACTGAATAATGCCGACTGATGTGTTGAATTCATAGGCTGCCTCTGCTGTGCTTGTTTTTGCAATGATCTGGCCTATGCAGTCCAATATGGACGATGCAGAAGATAAGACGATGCCGAGACCGAGGACCTTTGTAGACTTAGTCTTGCATAATAACGTGATAAGACCGGCAAGCAGAGCTATACCGACGATAACAGGCCGTACATACAGATACAGAATCAATTCCATCCCCAATTCCCCTATTCAATGGTTATTAATGCGATTATAGCATACTCATTTGCCGGGGCGGCGTGATGTATAATGGGTTCATGATATTGGTTTACTATCTTATCCTGATCAACGTTGCCGCGTTCATCCTGTATGGCGCCGACAAATCGTTTGCCAAGAAAGGTGCGCGCCGCATACCCGAGAGGACTCTTCTTCTGTGGGCGTGGCTCGGAGGCTCGATCGGTGCATTCCTTGGAATGCGCATATTCCATCACAAGACTCAGAAGCCCAAGTTCAAAGTGGTTCCTGTCCTCATGGTGCTTGAGATAGTCATATGCGGGATATGCCTTTATCAGAACTACCATCTTGTTAAGACCGAATACGAAGTGAACCTCGGACTGAGTGAAGACATTAAGATCATTCAGGTGTCGGATCTGCATAATCAGGTGTTCGGAATAGGTGAGTCGGTGCTGCTGGATCAGATCGCTGCTGAAGATCCGGATATCATCGTAGTCACGGGCGATATCGTTGACACGACGCATACGTCTTACGCTATCTCGCTTCAGTTCATCGAAGGGGCGGTCAAGATCGCGCCGGTGTATTATGTCACAGGCAATCACGAAGTCAGGCTCGCAGGTCCTGCGATGGATAAGTTCATCGCTGACATGGAGTCGCTCGGAGTTGTGATCCTGGATGATAAATACATAGATATGGGTGAATATGTGCTGGCCGGGATCGCGGATGTGTCGCTCGAGGACTTCGACGCATATGACGCGTTTGACGACTCCAAGCCTGTCATAATGCTCGCGCATGAACCGCAGTATTATGAGCTGTATCAGAGCCTCGGCGCAGATCTGGTATTGGCCGGTCACTATCACGGCGGTCAGATAATAATCCCCGGCGTGGGCGGCCTCATGTCGCCGGAACTTGATATCCTTCCCAAGCCGTACGAAGGCCTGACCGATTACGCCGGCATGACGCTCATCTTAAGCCGCGGTCTCGGCAACTCCGTCGCGCCGGTGAGGATCAATAACTATCCTGAGTTAGTCGTTATAGAGGTGACTTAAGATATGAGTACGGAACTGCACAAGAATCTCTTATTTGATCTCGATCAGACGCTGCTTGATTTCCACGCCTCGGAACGCAAGGCGCTGGAGATCGTCGTGACGAAGAACGGACTTAAATATACGGATGAAGTCTACGACCATTTCAAGGCATATAATAAGGCGCTTTGGCTCGAACTCGAGAAAGGCACCATCTCGCGTACAGAGTTGTTCACGATGAGATTTACCGATCTGTTCAGCTTCTGTGAAGGCGATAGTACGGGTCTCGATCCGCTCGAAGTAAATGCCGATTTTATCCGGACGATGTCAATCAACGGCGTACCTATGCCGGGTGCGCTGGAATTCGTCAGAGCGCTTAAGGAGGCCATTCCCGATGCAAGGATCTATATTGCCTCAAACGGCGCGACCATCAATGCAAAAGGCAGGATGGTATCGACAGGATTGGATAAACTCATCGCGCATCTGTTCATCAGTGAAGACATGGGTGTGAACAAGCCCGAGGCTGAATTCTTCGATATATGCCTGGAGGAGATCGGCGAGCCTAAGGAGACCTGTATAATGATAGGAGACTCGCTCTCGTCGGATATGCTCGGCGCGAAGAACGCAGGTATCGCATCAGTGTGGTTCATGCCTATAGGTGATGTCGAAGCTGCCGTAAGCGAGTACGATATCGACTACTGCGCATCGACCTATGACGAACTGCTCGAAGTGCTGAAGACGTGGGCTGCGGAGCGCGCACTGAAATAAATTATTAAACAGGGGGATAATATGAAAAACTGGAAGAAAGCACTTATCTGCGTACTGGGTGCGGCACTGATGCTTCCCGCGCTCACTGCATGCGCACCTCAGGAAGCTGTTGAAGAAGATAAGGTCGTTTACGAGGGCACGATAGAAGAGAAGATCGATGCGTTCTGGAATGACCATGAAGATACCGCTGCCGGCATGATGGTCGGTGTTTTCGACAAGGACGGCGTGATCTACAAAGGTTACTACGGCTACATGAACATCGATGCCGGGATCATGGTCGACGAGAAGACCGTTATCGACTGGGGCTCGACAACCAAGACACTTGTGTGGGTCAGCGTGATGCAGCTCTGGGAGCAGGGCAAGATCGACCTTAACGAGGACATCAGGACGTACCTGCCGGACGGATTCCTTACTAACCTTAGTTACGACAAGCCGATCACGATGATCGATCTGATGAACCATCAGGCAGGCTTCCAGGAATACTATACCGACATGATGGTGCTGCCGAGCTGTGAGCCTGTCTCGCTCGAAGAGGCACTTAAGCAGGAACAGCCCGCGCAGATCTTCGAACCCGGCACCGTTACGGCGTACTCGAACTGGGGCGTCGCACTCGCAGGCTACATCGTAGAGTGCGTGTCAGGCGAGAGCTTCTGCGACTACGTGCATGAGAATATCTTCGAGCCTTTGGGCATGAACGATACCGCGCTCGCTCCGGACCTGTCGGACAATCCGAGTGTAAAGAAAATGCGCGATATGCTCTGCTGCTACTCGGGTACGACGTCCATGTCAGAGTCGTTCTACATTATCCAGCTCTATCCGGCCGGAGCATGTGTGTCTACGCTGGACGACTACATCAAGTTCGGTAGCTGCTTCGTGCAGGACGAGTTCCCGCTGTTCGAGAATCCCGAGACGTTCGACGTCATGATGTCTGCGACGTCGTATTTCGGCGATACTGACGTTGCCAAGAACGCGCACGGCTTCTGGGCGCTGCCATACGGAGATTCCGTATACGGTCACGGCGGCAACACGCAGGGATGTTCGTCCTACATCACGTTCGATCCCGTAAACCAGATCGGCTGCGTCGTCATGACCAACCAGTCCGGCGAGACCACTTTCAACATGGACATGATGGAGCTCATCTACGGCGAAAGCACATGGGACTTCCCGGCGGCTGACGGCATCAAGGACGGCGTGTACCATCCGGCAAGGACCGTGCTCCAGGGCCATTTCAAGCTCATGGGCGCAACCTTTATGTCTACGGACTCTTTTGAGGACTGGTACTGGACCTATAACGAAGACGACGGCATCCCCAAGTTCGAAGGCCTCTACGGTGACTACTACCTCGTGCCGGTATCGCAGATGGTGATCGAATGCGTGCTGATCTACGGTTGGATCCTGTCTTTGGTCGTTGCGCTGATCGCGCTCGTCGTCAAGTTCATCAGGTTCATCGTGCGCAAGTTAATGAAGAGCAAAAAGAAGACCATACTCGGTACGCAGGTCGGCCTTGCCTGCTGGCTCGAACTCACGATCGCACTCGCCGGCGGCGCGGCCATGCTCATGATGGGCATGTGGGTCCCGATAAGTGTGTACGGCTTCCTCTTCCCGGTAGTCGGTGTGCTCACTCTGGTGCTCGCGGCTCTGGCTGTGTTTATGGTCATAAAGTTCATCGCGACTGCCAGGAATGCGACTGTGCTGCGCAAGATAATAAACATCTGCTCTATGCTGTTTGCGGTGCTGAATGTGGTGCTTGTAGTGTATTTTGAACTTTGGCATTAAGCAATTATGTATCTGTTTTAGTATTCTGACTGCAAAGTGCACTGCCATGCTGTCGTCCCTGCTGTATTTATGGACCCCACAGGACCATTCTGACAGCAAACCGAACTGCACCGCTGTCTTGTCTGCTGTGTTTTCGCGCCGAAAAGGACTGTTCTGACAGCAAAGTGCACTGCCGTGCTGTCGGTCCTGCTGTATTTTTGCGCCCGGCAAGACCATCCTGACAGCAAGGCGCACTGCACCGCAGTCGTGTCTGCTGTATAATGGACAACAAAAACAAGGAATACCCGTGCAAATGACCATAAGACAATACAGACAAGAAGACCTCCCTGACATGACCGCCATTTGGAACGAAGTGGTAGAGGAGGGCAATGCTTTCCCGCAGGACGAGCCGCTGGATGCTGAAGGCGGCGCGGAATTCTTTGCATCCCAGAGTTATACCGGCGTGGCGGAAGAAGACGGCAGGATCTGCGGTCTTTATATCCTTCATCCGAATAACGTCGGCAGGTGCGGGCACATATGCAATGCGAGCTATGCAGTCGCTTCAGGATCCAGAGGCATGCACATCGGAGAACAGCTGGTAAAAGACTGCCTTATGCAGGGCAGGAGGCTCGGGTTCCGCGTGCTCCAGTTCAATGCCGTGGTCGAGAGCAATATCCATGCGAGACATCTCTACGAGAGGCTCGGGTTCACGCAGCTCGGGACTATCACGGGCGGGTTCCGCATGAAGGACGGAAGCTACGTAAATATCTGCCCGTATTACCGCGAATTGTGACCTCCAACTGCCAAACGAGAAAAATATATCGAAATTCGATAAAAAACTCTTGAAAAACAGAAATTCAAGTGTTACCATACCGGTATAAGGTCGACCTAATCTTATATCGGAGGTACATAACCATGGGGTATAACAACGGAATCATCAGATGGACAAAGATCGCTACCATAATGTTCATTGGCATTACTTTGGTGGGAGATATTTTCGGGATCGTTATCACTAAGTATATCGCGCTTGTCTGGGCCGGCATCACCGAAATCGAGAAGTTCGCGGCACTTGCAGTAGTGTACTATCTCGGAACAGTCGGAGCATATGTGGTGCTCTTCTCACTGCTGAAGCTGCTCTCCAACATGAGCAAGGATAAGGTCTTTGACCGTCAGAACACCAAGTTGATGGCTATCATCACTGCAGCGCTGGTAGGGATCGCAGTTGACTGCACAGTCGGCGGATTCATCTGGTTCGGATGCTGGGAGCTCACTATCTTAGCGCTGTTCATGGGACTGGTCGTAATGAGCGTCAAGGTCGTTTTCGACAAGGCCATTACGATGAAGGAAGAGATGGATCTTACGATCTGAGAAAGGAGGAAGATCATGATCATAGTTAATCTGGATGTAATGATGGCAAAACGCAAGATCTCCTCCGGCGAGCTGGCCGCAAGAGTGGGGATAACTCAGGCGAACCTGTCGATACTTAAGAACCAGAAGGCCAAGGCCGTAAGGTTCTCGACTCTCAACGACATATGCAAGGCACTTGACTGCCAGCCGGGAGATATTCTCGAGTACAAAGAGGACTGATCACAAATGGACAACAAAGTAACACTTCAAAGGCTGGGGATCCTCCTGGCCTATCCCTTAGCATACGCTTATATCAGGCTGATGATGGATTTTAACAACACCTTCGTTGTGGATCCGTCCGGCGGTGCAGGACATCTTCAGATCTCAGCGGCATACCCGCTGTTCGCGCTTGTATTCATCGTCGTCAATGAATTGGTAAGACGCGGACGCCGCGGCAATGAGATGCCTTCGCCGGAGACTGTGTTCTGGTACGGCATAACTTTCATGGCAGGTCTTACTGCATGCTTTGGCCCGAATGTTCTGCTCTCGCTCTTCGGAATGCACCTGAGTGCTGTATACTCGGTGCTGATATCCAACGACGTACTTATCGGGAAAAGGACTTCCGGGTTCCTGCCTGCGGACCTGTTCAGCGGATTCTGCATCAGACCTTTTGTCGGATTCCCGAACGTCGTGCTCGACTGGAGATCCTTCGGCAAGTCTTCGCAGGGAGATAACATATCAGGCTCGCGCATCAAATCGATCGTTGGCGGGATCGTGTTCACGATAATAATGGGCAGCCTTCTGCTGATGTCGATCGCGTTCATGGCAATGATCGACGAGGATCTCAGAAACGTCATCAGTTCGATGCTCGACGGTTTCTTCGGTTATCTGTGCTTCAAGACTGTGATAGAGATCATCTTCAGGATGATCCTGGCGGTGCCCGTGTGCTTCTACCTGTACGGACTCATATCAAGGTCTGCATCATCTGACGGAGAGAACGAGGGTAAGATCGCAGCCGTGCTCAACAAAGCACGCGCCAAGGGCAAGACGGTGTCTTCGATGCTCGTGTACATTGCAGCGGGAGTATTCGTTGCAGCCTATGCTCTGTTCTTTGTTAAGCGTCTTATGTATATGATCGGCGGCTTCACAGGTACCGTTCCGGAAGGCATGCTCGTATCACACTACGCGAGGGAAGGCTTCTTCGAACTCGTCGGTATCATGGCGGTGAACATGTGCGTATATCTCGCGATCATCCTGCTCGGCAAGACCGACGAGGACGGCAAGTTTTCCAAGGCTGCACGGATCCTCGTAACCGCGCTGATGTCGGAGAGTATCGTTTTCGCGGTGGTCGCGATGAGCAAGCTCGGACTCTACTACAGCATCTACGGATACACGCCGATGAGGATCCTTGCTATGTGGGGCACGCTCGCACTGGGTTTTGCATCTGCAATGACGATCCTTACCGTGAACCGGTCTAAGACGCACATACGTGCAGGCATCATCTTCACCGCAGTATCGTACATCGCGATCTGCGTACTGTCAGGGATATTGGAGGCTTTAAGTTGATATGGTAATGAAGAAGGCCGCGGTGGTCATGGCGGATATCGTAATGATCCTCGGCACATTTGCCCCGGTAGCGCTCTTGCTTGCAGACTGCTTCAATTCGGCAGTAAACGGGGTGGTTCTCTCCGGTTTTGGACACGGCCTGGGGTCCGGCGGGTTAGTATACGGCCCCGAGGCCTTCTTCAACACCATGGCCTTTGATCTGTATTTCGGATTCATCCTCGTGTTCCTGTGGATAGGATGGCTGGTCCTGACATATGCTTTTACCGTGTTTACGGTGTTCTATGTGAGAAGGAAGAAGTGAGGTAGAATGTAGATAATTTCAATTATGTGAGGTTATCTATGATCAAAGCTAATCCCGGTGTGATAAGTGTCTTTAAGCAGGCTGTCTTGCAGGTGGCAACCGATGTATGGATAAAGGAATGCCCGCGCGAGATCAAGAGGGAAGACTACTATTGTTATCTCAAGTTTGATTCGGAGGATGCTTGTGCGGAGGCCTTGAAGGTCAAGCAGGCACAGCCGGTCTTCTCGGTGGAGAGGATAGTAGAGCCGGCGGATGTGTTTCAGTATAAAAACGCGGGCGGCGAGCCGGAACTGTATATAAGACCGAGAGGAACCCTGAGCTTCTACGGCATGGATTGTTCCGACTGTGCTGACGATAAAGAGGCTTTTGCCAAATTAATGAATGCGATGCCTGATGAGAGTCAGGTCATGAGCAGTCTTTGCGAAGAGCAGGATCATGTAATGATCAATTTCACCTGCAGTGCAAATTTTGAGAAGTTCTTTACCATCGTGCTGTTCAGGGACGGCAATGCATATTGTTATGTGAACCCGTGCATCGGTGCGCCTGATGCCGACAGTGCCGATGACCGTGAGGCTGAATTGGAGCAGCTGCTCGGCAAGGTCGATGAAGAGACTCTTCTTAATGATCTGACCCGCTGTATCCAGAACTGCAATCTTTGGAAATCTATGAAGAGCCTTAAGGCGCCGGTCGAGAACAGAGGCCAGCGCGGATTCTATATCGATTATTCGGTGTATAACAGAGAACCGTATTCTTATGCATATGAACCCGATGATAAGCAGAAGAAAGAGTACCAGTCCAAAGGCCTCTGCGATTACTGCGGAAGCTCCTTCGGGGCATCACTTATCAAGAAGTGCCGTATCTGCGGACAGAAGAAGGATTACTGATCTGTCCGATTAATGGCGACCTCCCCGTGATATCGTCATAATGGAAATCAAACGAAGGGAGAATGATCATGGAAGAACTCAAGTGCCCCAATTGCGGGAAGTTTTTTCAGGTAGACGACGCCGGTTATGCGGCTATTGCAAGACAGATAAGAGATAAGGAATTCCATAAGGATCTGGACGAACGTGCCAAGAGCCTTAAGGAAGCACAGGCCAAGGATGCCGAGATCCTTCAGGCGAATGCCGAGAAGAAGCTGAACGATGCGCTGGCTGAGAAGGATCGGGAGATCGCCGAACTCAAGGCTAAGATCGACAAGAACGATGCCGAGATGAAGCTTGCGGTCGAGAAGGAACGCAGCAAGGCAGAGAAGGAAGAAGCCGAGAAGGATAAGAAGATCGCTGAGCTCGAGGCGCAGATAGATAAGCACGGCTCCGAGCTTGAACTCGCCATAGAGCGCGAGCGCAGCAAGGCTCAGAAGGACGAGGCTGAGAAGGACAAGAAGATCGCCGAACTCGAGAATCAGCACGAGCTTGCAATCCAGAAGGCTGCCCTTAACGAGAAGACCCTGAAGGAGACCTACGAGCAGCGCATTAAGGACAAGGATGCGCAGATCGATTACTACAAGGACCTTAAGACGCGCATGTCCACCAAGATGATCGGTGAGACGCTCGAACAGCACTGCATGAACGAATTTTCCAAGGTTCGTGCGATGACTTTCCCGAGAGCTTATTTTGAGAAGGACAACGATGCGAAGAGCGGCAGCAAGGGCGACTTCATCTTCCGCGATTACGACGAGGACGGTACAGAGTACGTCTCCATTATGTTCGAGATGAAGAACGAGGCTGACACTACCGCGAGCAAGCACAAGAACGAGCATTTCTTCAAGGAACTCGATAAGGACAGGAATGAGAAGGGATGCGAGTACGCGATCCTGGTGTCGCTCCTCGAAGCTGACAGCGAACTGTACAACACAGGCATCGTCGATGTGTCTTACCGCTATCCTAAGATGTACGTCGTAAGACCGCAGTTCTTCCTGCAGATCATCGGCATACTCTGCAGTGCGGCGAAGAATTCCGCACAGTACAAGAAGGAACTTGCACTCGTTCGAGAGCAGAACATAGACATCACGAACTTTGAGAATGACCTCGAAGAGTTCAAGGATAAGTTCGGACGTAACTACCGTCTCGCGAGCGATAAGTTCAAGACAGCGATCGACGAGATCGACAAGACCATCACTCACCTGCAGAAGGTCAGGGAGGCGCTCGTCGGTTCAGAGAATAATCTGCGTCTTGCGAACCAGAAGGCTGAAGACCTGACGATCAAGAAGCTGACTGCGCACAACCCTACGATGAAGGCTAAGTTCGAAGAGGCCAGGCTTGCAGGCAGCACCGAAGAGGAAGACATAGACGGCCCGAGTGACTGAGGTGCACAATAACGGTAAAAGAATAAGGCGGCCCTGAGGCCGCCTTACTTATTGATCAGTGATTTGCAAATACTATCAGCTTGTCGCCTTTGTCGAGCTTGACCACGTCGGCCTTGTCCTGAGAGTTGAACAGTACGACGTTGCCCTCACGCTTGACGTAACCGAGGATGATCGTCGGCGTCTGTTTCTCCTTGGGGATAGACGGGTCGGTCGAAGCTTTCCATACGGAGTAGACGAGGTCGCGTGCGGAGCATTCCGGCGGGATCTCGTCGAAGAAAGACGAGGCCTTCTTGATGTAGATCTCTTCGCTGTCGAATACTTCTGCATCCTCATCGTCGTATGTTAGGATCTCGTTGTAGAAGTCGAAGATCGCATCTTTCTCGCCGATCTGCGTGATCATCTTGGAGATGTACCTGTTGCTGATGACGACGTTGCGTACGCTGTAGCTGTTGACGATGTCATGGTGGCGCGGGTTGACGATCTCTACGACGATGTCGATCCTGTCGGGATCGAAGCTCGGATCGGCCGCGGCACGGTCGCTGATGATCTCCTGGATGTAGACGAGGTTCGCGAGTGCGGCAGAATCCTGCTCGCTCACATCGACCATATCGTCAGACAGGATGAGGACGGAGATGTCGCCCTTGTTGTCGGTGAAGAATCTCTCGATAGCCTTGCACATCAGGTCCTTGTCGTAGATCGAAGCCGCGATGGTCTTACTGACGAACGGGTACTGCTTGTAGAAGTCCATAGCCTTGAGGCTCTCGGCATCGTCTATGATGTTGAGGTTCAGGATCTGCTCGTCGGAGTCTCTGTAATTCCACTCGTTGGTAAAGGACTTGAAGCTATTCATCATCTCCGTGCAGTTGCTGTTGTGACCTAAGATAAGGATGTTCTTCTTGTCCATCCAGTAGTCGGGGTTGAGCTTGACGTCGATCTGCTTGGCCGGTACGGAAGTCGTCCTGCGCAGGTCTTCTTCAGATGCCGCAGCGTAGTAGAAATAGTTGTGGTCCTCGACCTTGCGTGCGACCAGCGGGATCGCTCTGTCGTGGGTGTTGATGTAGTCCGTGTTGTAGGTCTGTTCGTCATCCACCTTGACCTCGTCGACATAGAATGTCGCGCCCTTGTTCGAGAAAAGCTCACGGTAAGCGAGGTTCAGGTTGGGCATGATGGAGAACTGCGACAGGAGCTGACCCAAAAGAACGTTGACTCGGATCGGCACGATGGTGCACTTCCTGTAGATCTGCTTGTAACGGATGATCTTGTTTACCAGGTCCTCGGTCCAGTCGTCGTTGATCTCTACCACGATGCGCTGGTTGTCGCGGGAATAGTCTTTCGAGACGATGTCTGCGACCTGCATGAGTGCCTTGATGGTCTTGGAATTGCCCTCTGTCTGGTGAGCCTTGGTGCCGGCGAGTTCGTCGTCTAAGATGATGACGGACTTAGCGGACAGCAGCGATATGTTGTGCAGCTGGTTCGCGGAGAAGATATCTCCCTGGCGCACTACGACGGTCAGGTTGTTCTTGAGCTTGTGGCGTTTGTAGCTCATCTTGCGCTCGAGGAACGGACGGCCCGCCAGGTCCTGCTTGAGCCTCGCGTTCTCCTGCCTGATCGTATCCTGAAGTTTCTCGTTGACCTCGCGTGTGATATCGTCCTTATCCATGTCGGACAGCACGACGATGATCTGCTCATGCTCGGCGTACAGGAAGTCATTGATTATCTCGGACGCACGCGAATTCCAATTGAGGATGACGACGTGTCCCGAGACGTCTATGCTCGTGTTGCCGGAATTCGAATTCTCGATGAATCCGGAGATGTAGTTCGTAACGTAACCTATGACGGCGCCGCTGAACGTTATCATGCCGATGATGACGATGGCTATGCAGATCACGGGGATCACGTATCCCGCCGCGCCGACGTCGCCGACGACCGCTTCGATAC
Source organism: Clostridiales bacterium (assembly GCA_017550385.1). GTDB lineage: Bacteria > Bacillota > Clostridia > Saccharofermentanales > Saccharofermentanaceae > Saccharofermentans. The sequence goes on along the minus strand of JAFZPJ010000014.1, from coordinate 148,451 downwards.
AGCCTGCGTCAAGCACCATCGTGATAGTGCAGTACAGCGCCTCGAAGAAAGTCATTCCGGTCTTGCCGGCGAGCAGCATTATCAGCATTGCCGCTATCAGGAAGAAAATGATGTTGAACACGAGGATCGCAAACAAGACCACCTGTCCCGGATCCTGCGATACCTTGATGCTGAACCACTCTCTGAATCTTCTTCTCATACACCCCTCCGCGCAAAACGCCCGCAGCAATGGCGGGCGCAGACTTACTTTATTATCAGAACTCTACCGTAACAGGAGCAGCCGTGAACGAACTGAACGTTGCCGTCGCATTCTTGATGTAGAAGACTTCGGTGTTGCCGTCGTCCGGATCGTACATTGCCTTGAGGTCGGGGTAAGCATCGAGCATAGAGGCTCTTGCCTCGCGGCTGTCGTCTTCTGCGAGCTCGCAAGCCACTCTCAGCCACATGCCGTCCTTGAATGCACAGATCTCAGCTTTGGGGTTAGCGTGAAGCTGCTGAGATACCGGCTTAACCTTGCCTGTCTGGATATAGAGCTTACCTTCGAATTCGTTTATCGTCCCGAAAGGCCTTACCCTGGGCTGATCGCCCTCGACTGTAGCCAGATAATATGTGCCGGCCTGCTTAAGAAAATCCAATACTCTCTGCATATAAGTACCTCCCGGGGAAAGTGTGCTGCCAACTCGGGCAGTAGGATTATGATACCACATTTGGTGCGGAAGATGCGGCAGGGCAACGCGGTGTAACAATGTTACTTGGCTTCTTCTATAAACCTCAGGAATCTGTCCAGCGTTTTGTTCTCGCTGCGCTCGAAGAAGAAACACCCGGCAGTGTACCACGAATGCGTGTTCTTCTTGTCTTCGACCTCGCAGATCTCACAGCTGTTGCCGAGCTCGCGTGCCTTGGCTGCAAAGTCATCAGCACATTCGAACCTGACGAGCCCGTCGTGCCTGCTCTGGATCAGGAGCATGGGAACGTGGCTGGCAGACATCAGTAAGTACGGTTCGGCCCGGGATCTGTCGTAGCCCTTGGAGAAGAGCATGTTCTCCAGAAGCTTGATAGTAAGGCCCTGGTCGGCCCTGAAACTGTACGGTCCGCCGAATCCCGCGTAACCAATGACATTAGAGGTGTCTACGCCATACTGCTCCTGCACGTCCTTGCTGTAGCACATGATCGATGACAGGTGTGCACCGGCAGAAGGACCTGAGATAATGACTTTTGAGATGTCGATGCCTTTGCCGCGGAGGTATTCCATCGCTTTGTTGTAGCAGGCGCAGACGTCTTCTGTCTGCGCGGGATATTTGTTCTTGGGAGACAGGCGGTAACCTATGGATACGAACCGGTAGCCGTATCCTGCCATGCACTGTCCGACATAGTCGAAATCCTTGGGGCTGCCGGCATTCCAGCCTCCGCCGTGGACCCAGACGATGACTTTATCACTGACTGTCTGCGCGGGCTCGTAGTACAGAAAATATTGATCCTTGTCCGGGCCGTATTCCACGCGTTCCGGAGTGAAGGCCTTTTTTGCCGTATGAAGTCTGTAGAACAGTTCGTAGTAACTGAGATTCTCTCTGATGTAGTCGATCATGTTGTGAATTCCTTTATACAGTTACTGTACCATTAATCTCTCCGAAGTTGCTATATCATGTGTGTATAAGATGATTTTGGAGGGTGATCATAATGTTTGCGATCTATGGTGAGGGCGCGCCGCTCATAATCGCGCTGGCGATATTGCTGGTGTTGGCGGTGATCGTTCTGCTCGCGGTTTATTTCAGATACAAGATGCAGCAGTACGGACTTGCAAGGCAGGATGAGATCCGCAGGGACGTAGCCAGAAGGAGAAGGATAAGGCCTTCTGATAAGAATGAGGTATTCGAGAGGGATAACTATACGTGTCAGATCTGCGGGATCTCGAGAGATTATCTTGACAGCCTGTGCTATGGCCTGGGTGATTATCTGCTCCTTGAGGCGGATCACATTCAGTCGGTGGCGCAGGGAGGAACAGGGAGAGATATAGATAATCTTCAATGTTTATGCTGGCGCTGCAACAGGAAGAAGGGCGGACGCTATACCAACGAGCAGGTAATGAGGATGATAGATTACGGGATCGACCGTCTGGAAGGATCCGACGATTACTGGCTGGAATAGCATGCCGGCTGATATTGACTGAGCGGGGCTGCTGTGGTACATTATTAAACATGTTCAATAACTGAACATGAACGACAGTATTCACGTCCCCGGAGGCCGTAATGCAAAAGGAAGCGAAAACAGAACTCACACGGCAGAAGCTCCTCGATGCCGTAGATTCCCTTATCACGGACAGCGATGAACCCATCAAGGTCACGTCGCGCCAGATCGCTGCGGTGAGCGGTGTGCAGCCTGCCATGATCAACTATTGTTTCGGTTCGCGTGAGAGGCTTATCTACGAAGTATTCGTAAGGAAGTACGAGGCAGCTCTGTCCGATGCGAAGGTGCAGAAGATCGTCGAGTCCGGCCTGAGTCCGAAGGATAAGCTCAAGAAGCTGCACTTCGTCATAGCATCTTTTCTTGTGAAGAACTATTCATTTACCAAAGCGATCACGAGCTTTGTTCTCTTCGACCGCGACCTGTCAAAAGAGCAGTTCAGCTATGGACTGGTGAAGGCGCATTTTGCAGAGAAGAAGGGCAAAGACAAGAAGACCGATACGGAGTGCCGCATGATCGCATACGAACTGTCTACTATGCTGCAGCTCGTGCTGTACAGGTATGAGGATATCAGAGATCACATGGGACTCGATCTCGAGGATCCGGTGAAGCTCCGCAAGTATATTGATATGAGGATCGATCTGCTGCTGCCATGAGATACGTATATTCATTCAGAGAGTGCCCGGACGAAGTGCTGGGAAGAGTCGGCGGCAAGGGTGCATCCCTCATCAGGATGGTTCGAATGGGACTGCCTGTGCCTGACGGATTCGTCGTTATGGCAGACGGCTTCGAGAACGGCGAGCCGCATGCGGAAGTACTCTCGTATCTTGATGCGAATCTTTCCCGTGAATTCACATATGCGGTAAGGTCTTCGGCACTGAACGAGGACGGCGGAGAGAACTCTTTCGCAGGACAGTATGAGACGGTAACGGATGTCGCGCCGGATGCGGTAGAAGAGGCGCTTCGCACAGTAGGCAAGAGTGTATTCTCGTCAAGGGTAGAAGTGTATTCGCAGTCTGCCGAAGTCGGCTTCGAAGGCATCGGCGCAGTCGTTCAGAAGTTCGTAAGACCTGAGATCGCGGGCGTGTTGTTCACGGCTGATCCCATCACGGGAAGCGCGGCAACTATGGTAGGCAACTTCGTGCGCGGTGAAGGCGAACTGCTCGTCTCGGGAACAGCCGACGCATCTGAATTCAGGATCGATGCATTGAAGTATGCATATACAGGCGATCCCGATGCCGCACCCTTTGCAAAGTCACTGTTCAAATATGTCGGAAGGATCCGCGATTCCTACGGCTGCCAGGTCGATATCGAGTGGGCAGTCTCCGGCGGAAAGCTTTATGTTCTTCAGGCGCGTCCGATCACCACGATGAACCCGATCGACCGCAGGAGTTACCGCATCAATGGCAGTCTGTCCGGCGAACATCTTCTTACCAAGACCAATGTCGGCGAGATATTCATGAAGCCGCTGACGCCTGCGACGTTCAGTGCGCTCGAGAAGATAAATTCATTCCTTTGTCTGCCGGAGTGGCTTACCGCTGTTGACGGTCAGGCATACATGAACGTCAGCGTTGTTTGTTCTATGTTGGTCGCGATGGGCATGTCACGCCCCAAAGCATACGATGCCATCAAGGATATAGTAGGCAGCGTGCCGGAAGGAACTGAGGTTCCGATCGCGCCTTTCGATAAGCGTTCGTTCAAACGTAATCTGCGTAAACTCGTATTCGGCGACAAGACCGGAATGCGTAAGATGAGCAAGCGCGAGAAGATCGAGATGGTCCGTGATCTGCAGCAGATATCGATGGACATGATAGCTGAGATACGCAAACTGGATTCCAATGAGCAGCTTGCAGCATACTGGGATACGGTCATGATCCCCCGCCTCAAGGAAGGTCTGTCAGCTGTAATGGCTACATGCGGAACCCAGATGGTACCGTTGTTCGGTACCCGCAGTAAACTCGATAAGCTCGTGGGACCTGAGATGTCAGGCAGGCTATGCGGAGGAGGACTTGGAATGCTCGCCAGCATGAAACCGGTGCTCCTGCTTGAAGACCTGCGTGACGGAAAGATAGATGAAAATAAATATATGAGCGAGTGCGGCCAGCGCTGTATCAACGAGATGGAACTCGCCGAACCGAGGCCGTATGAGACAAAGGATTATATAGATAATGCGCTTGCAAACTACGAAGACCTCGGCATGAACGCACACGCGATGCTCGCTGCAAGTGAGGAAGAATATAAGAAAGCAATGGCAGAGCTTCAGGCTTCTGATCCTGCCAAGGCACGTAAGGCCGCGAAGATGGTGGATAAGTTCGCAGGAGCACACAGATTCAGAGAAGAGATAAGGAGCAAAGGTGTATGGATATTCAGCATACTCCGTGAATTCCTGCTCCGCGCCGGTGCCGTCAACGGCCTCGGTGACGATATCTTCATGCTGTATCTGGATGAGACGCTGGCGCTGGTCAAGGGTTCGGGCGCTGTTCCCGAAGGACTCGCCGAGCGTAAAGAGAATTATTCAGAGTTCTGTTCGAACCCCGCGTATCCGGCAGTCATTATCGGAAGGTTCGATCCTTCTTCCTGGCTTTCTGATCCTGCGAGAAGACTTGACTTCTATTCGCAGTCAGCTTCTGCCGGTAAGCTCGGATCTGACGTATCGGGATTCCCGGGAGCTGCCGGCAAAGTCCGCGGAGTCGTGCGAGTGATCACCGATATAAATGATATCGATTCAATAGAGCCCGGTGAGATCCTTGTCGCGTGTGCGACGAACATCGGCTGGACAAGAGTGTTTCCCAAGGTCTCTGCGATCGTTACCGACATCGGTGCGCCTCTGTCTCATGCGGCGATCGTTGCCCGCGAATTCGGCATACCTGCAGTTGTCGGCTGCGGCAACGCTACGACTGTGCTGAAGAACGGAGATGTGGTCGAAGTTAACGGGAGTACGGGAACGGTAATGGTTATTAAGTGAGATTTCTATAAGCTTATGACCGGTCTTCGCGTGCATTGCGGAATCGGCGGACTTCCATTATCTTTTTACCTTTTTCTTCCAATACTACATAATAGATTATGAAATTGCGCACATAGATACGGTAATACGGAACTGCGCGATCCTTGCGTGACGGAACTTCCTCAAAAATATCAGGACCGTCTTCAAACCGCTTGAGTATAGCAGCCTCAACCTCATCAAGAAGAATCAAAGCAGCATCCGGATTGTTCAACTCAGATGCTATATATGAAATATCGTGTTCAAGTTCTTCGTAGAAAAGAGGGAGGTAACGGATTGCGTAAGAATACTTACGCATTGATCTTCTTCCTCAGTTTGCCGAAAACTTGATCGTGAGTAAGCCTCTTGTCAGTAGATGCAGCAACTTCATCTGCTACGTCCATTATGTAGTCCTCGTGCTCAACCAGCTTGGAGTATGTCTCGATGCTAAGCACGACCATAGTTCCGTAGCCGTTCTTGGTAAGGTAAACAGGGTCACCGGCTTGGACGACTTTCTCAATATCGGGGAATTTATTACGCAGATCTGAAACCGGACGAATGTGCATCATAATAGCAACTCCTTATCGTGATATTATCATAATTCTATCAATAGAATGATAACACAGATATGCGCCGATAACCACTATATTCAAATTTAACGGGCGGCCGCAATGACCGCCCGCTGTTGCTGTTTACTCAGAACAAACAACTTATCCTACGTAGTAGAACTCCATAACATAGCCCGTATCCGGGGAGAAGTAGTCATTCACCAGGGAGATCGAACCGTCGGATTCGAGCGTACCCTCGAAGTCCAACAGCGAATCACTGACGAAGCTTATCGTATCGCCGTCGAACGTGTATGTGCCCTGGTCAGTGTCACCGGTTACATTGGCGATGACTGAATCGACCATTGCCTCTATGAGGATATCCCTTAAGCCGTCGACATCCGTGTTCATCTCTGCAGCGGTCGCCTCAAGGTCTTCTGCGGACGATACGCCCACGAATGCGATCATGTTCTGCTCATCCATGTTGTCATACAGATAATCCTCAAGGTATGTCTCAAACGTAGTGAGATCCGGCTCGAGCGTGTATGTACCGTCAGCACCAAGCGTGAGGTAGAGATCCAGAAGCAGTTCGCCGTCCATATCAACATCGAATCCGTTATCCTGCAGGTATTCTTCGATAAATTCTCCGAAATCAACGGTGCAGAGGAAGACGTCGCCTTCAAAGAACGACTGGTCGCCGGATTCCGGATACTCGATATCGACGGATTCGGATACGAGCTCTTCATCGTTGTATTTCAAGGTAACGGTGTATGTGCCGGGCTCGACCCCGCCGGGAACATAAAGGGTGCAGATCGCGTATTCGCCGTCGAAAGTGATCTGTGTCTGATCGACGTAATCCAGTTCGCCGTTGAGGTATATGTCGAAAGTAAAGCCGTCAGCGTAATCACTGAGGTCCTCAGAGAATCCTACCGTCATAACGACAGTCGTGTTATAGTCGTCGTGGTCGGCGAACGAAGTTACTATCACGAAGTCGGGCATGAAGCTCACATCGAGACCATAGAAACCGTACAGCTTGGAGTACGCCTTGTCGCCCAGGTTGGAGATGAGCCACTCGTCTTCGTCCTTCTCGAACTCGAAAGTGATCTCCACCTCGCAGGTATCGCCGCAATCCTTGATGGCAGCGACCGCCTCGTCTGCGTCTGCAAACTCGCCGTCGCCCAGAGCCGTCTCGTAATCGGCCATCGTGAAGGTAACGTTGACCGACGCATCTTCCTTGTCGATCTTCACGGACTCTTCGTCGATCTCATATTCGATGGTGTCTGCGACTGCATCCGCGATGGCCAATTGCTCGTCGGTGTATTCGTCGTTCCCGAATAACTCTTCAAGGTCTTCAGCGGCGTCGCTGTCACTTGTAAGCTTTGCGATCTTGCCCGCGTCGCAGGATGCGAGTGCCTTCGCGAAAGTATCCGCAGCATCCACGATGTCTTCTGTTTTCGCGCCACCGCCGAAAAGGCTGCAAGATGCGCATGACAGTGCGACCGCGCCGGAAAGTATTGCTGCTACTGCTTTTGAATTAAGCGTCTTCATGTCTATCTCCTTATTATCTGTGTTGTGACCTAACCACTGACGAACATTATAGTTCATCCTTGACGGATTGTCGCGGTGCTATAATGTTCGCAAAAACGCGTGAGGTGAGAGTATGGCTAAGAGGATATTGTGTTTCGGCGATTCGCTGACATGGGGGTTCGACCCGGAGACAAGGCAGCGCTTTGATGCAGACAGCAGGTGGCCGCGCGTGATGGGCGCGATCCTGGGAGACGGCTACGAAGTGATCGAAGAGGGTCAGAACGGCAGGACGATCGCGACGGATGATCCGGCAGAAGGCGAGAAGAACGGCCTCAAGTACATCGGCCCATGCCTCGAGAGCCACACGCCGCTAGACTACGTCATCATCATGCTCGGCTCTAACGACTGCAAGCGCAAGTTCTCGTACTCGCCGATGGACATTGCCGGCGAGATGCAGATCATGCTCGAGAAGATCAAGTCCTACAACGACTTCAGGTGTCAGGGAAAATTCAAGATCGTGCTTGTCGCGCCGCCACTCGTGTCGGAGGCTATAAAGGAGTCGTGGCTGGGGGACAGTTTTGAGTACGAGGAAGCGTGCAAGCGCACGGCGGGTCTTGCAGACTGGTACAGGCAGCTCGCAGATATGTACGGGACTGCATTCGTCAACGCGGCAGAGTACGTCAAGGCCAGCGACGCCGATGCCTGCCATCTGGATGCAGAGAACCAGCGCAGGCTTGGGCAGGTACTCGCGGATAAAATAAAGGAACTCGAGAACATATAAAAACGGGCGGCCGCAATGACCGCCCGTTGATCTTTATAAGCGAAGTAAGATCTTACCCTTCCGGATAGAACTCCAGGGGTTCACCGCTGTTCAGAGAAGTGTCGCCTGTGTCGATAGTGATCATGTCATCACCGAGCGTACCTTCGAAGTCTGAGAAATCATTGCTTGTATAGTAGATCGTGTCGCCGCTGACAGTGTACGTACCATAGTCATAGAGCTCGGAGAAAGCAGCGGAGTACTCACTGACAAACGCTTGTATCATCGTGCTTTCCAGTACATCGTAAGAGTCGCTGCCGAGCGATTCTTCGTACTCATAGAGTTCGTCAATACTCGATACGCCGAGGAAGCCCATCATGATCTGGTCTTTGTTCTCGGTGAAGAAATCGATGAGATCTGCACCGAACGTGTTGCCGTCTACAGTGATAACGTACTCACCATCGTCACTCATAGTAAGCTCGATCCAAATGCCGATCGTTCCTTCAAGCTCAAGATCAAAACCGTCTGAATCCAGCTGGCTGGTGAAAGCATCGGTACAATCCGCATAGCAGAGGTAGACGTCGCCTTCGATCTCGACCGGGTCGACGCTGATCACGCCCGAATTGGAGTTATCAACATCGATGGAATCTGACGCGAACTCTATGCCGTTGTAATAGAAGACGACGGTGTATTTTCCGTTCTCGAGCGGGCCGTCGACCGACATGGAACCCCATATCTGCTCGTTGTCGGAGTAAGGTTCCTGATCTCCGTAGACCAGCTCGCCGTCGAGGAAAACGTCGTACGTTATGCCGTCAACGTAATCGGTTATATCTTCCGAGAAGGTTACCGTCATGTACAGATAGCCGTAGTCGGCTGCGATGAACTCGTCGGCAATGAGTTCCTCGAGGTCGGGCATGAAGCTCACATCCAGACCGTAGAAACCGTACAACTTGGAGTACGCCTTGTCGCCCAGGTTGGAGATGAGCCACTCATCGTCTTCCTTGGCAAACTCGAAAGTAACTTCAACCTCGGTAGTGTCATCGCAATCCTTGATGGCATTGACCGCTTCGTCTGCGTCAGCGAATTCGCCGTCACCCAGTGCCGCTTCGTAGTCGACCATCGTGAACGTCACGTCGACCGATGCCTCATCCTTTTTGATCTCTACGGAGTCCTCGTCGATCTCGTACTCGAGCGTGTCCGCGACCGCCTCTGCGATCTGGTCCTGCTCGACCGAGTAGAGCAGCCCGTTCAGGTGAGCCTCGAGTTCTTCTACCGTGTCGCTTTTCTTGTCTTCGTTGGTGAGCTTTACGATCTTGTCCGTGTCGCAGGATACGAGTGCCTTCGCGAACGTATCTGCCGCATCGACGATGTCTTCCTTTTTCGCGCCGCCGCCGGGGAGCAGACTGCACGATGCGCAGGTGAGCGCCATTGCAGCGGCGATGGCAGCAGCGATGAGTCTTGTCTTGTCCTTCATGTTGTTCTCCTTTCGTTGACCCTTATCCCTCAGGGTAGAATTCAATTGAATCGAAACTAATATCAAGCGTGAGCACGCCCTCGTCATCGAACTCTCCCATGAAGTCGTTCGACAATGAGATCTCGCTCGAGAATGTGAGCTTATCGCCGACATAAGAATACGAACCCCAGTCCACGGTCTCGGAACCGTCGAAGAAACCGTCGATCAGTTCATCGAACACCTCGGCTTTGAGCTCGTCAAATTCGTCCTGACCTATCTCCTCGGCGTAATCGTCGACCTGGTCTATGCTTATGCCCAGGTAGCTCGCCATGAGGATCGTGCTGTTCTCCTCCAGATACTCATTTGCGCTCTCGATGAATTCGTCTTCGTGGACCGAAAGCTTCCACAGGCCGTCTCCCATTACCAGATACATGTTGGTCTTGAGCGTTCCTTCAAGCGGTACTGCGTAGCCTTCGTAGTACAGATAATCGTCGGCAAAGACTTCCGTGTAATCGTATTCGCCGATATAAGTATCACCCGTGATGAGCGACGGATCTGCAAGACCGCTGAACCCTGCCGAGCCTTCCGATACCGATATGGAGATCGTATCAACGAGATCGCCGTCGCAGTAAAGGTTCAAAGTGTAATCTCCAGCAAGAACATCACCGTCAATGTAGTATCCGCACCAGACATATATCTGGTAGCAACTGACCGGCTGGCCTTCTGCAATAAGATTGCCGCCGCAGATAACGTCGCATGTCATAAGATCACTATACTCCTGTACGTCCTCTTCGAATTCGACCGACATCTCGACAAATCCGGGACCGCTGACCACGGATGTACTTGTCACGAGCGAAGACAGGTCGGGGATGTCCCTTATATCCGGCATGTATTTGTAGAAATCGAAGATATCCGTGTAATCGTCGTTTTCGACATTGGAGATCAGCCACTCGCCGCCCTCGGATACGAACTCGAACGTCACCGTGACTTTCCTGGTCTTAGTGCATGCTTCCAGTGCCTCGACTGCCTCGTCGATGCTTCCGTATGTGCCGTCGCCCAGGGCATCCTCGTAATCCACCATCACGAAAACGACATCTACCTCCGCTTCGTCTCTCTCGGCATCCACGGAGTCCTCGTCGATCTTGTAGGTGAGCGTATCTGCCACCGCTTCTATGAACGCCGCCTCTTTATCGTTGCGGTCCGATGTGTCGAACAACTTGTCGTAAAGATCTTCGGCATCACTGCCTGCGCCCGCGGCAGAGAGCTTTGCTATCTCTTTTGCATCACGGCTAATCAGTGCCTGCGCGAAAGTATCCGCCGCCGCTACGATGTCCTCCTTCTTGGGACCTGCGAACATGCAGGAAGTGAGCGACAGCATGAGTGCGCCGGTGGTGATCGCGGAGATGGTCTTTGTGATTCTTTCAGTCATTAAGTTAACTGCCTTCCTTTATCCGCCTTTGTTAATTATAGATTATCATTGTGTAATTGTCGCCCCTTGGTGTGCTTTGCCCGTGCCGGGGCTGCCATTCAGGCTACCGGCCGGGCTCGTTCCAATATCCGTTCCCAAAAGGTTCAAAACGCTACTACGGGCACTACTATATGGCAATTAGTTGTATTTCCAGTAGCGATTTTCGCCAAAACATTACTGCACCGGGAACAGCTCCGCCTCCGCGCCCCCGGCTGCCCGCTCGCGGCAACAAAAACGCCCCGCATATATCTGCGGGGCGCGTAGATCTCAAAAACTTACAGATCAGAACCAGACGTTTGTATATACATCATCTTCGAACAGTTCTATGGCATCATCGAGATTGCCGTAATTGTTTTCGTAAGAGTTCGGGTTGGCATACGAATCAACTGCATACAGGAAGTAGGAGTTGATATCGGTGTCATAAGGTGACATGTAGTCGCCGGTTGCGAACTTGTTGCACTCGTCGTAGACCTCCATCATATCCTGTCCGCCGAGGAAATCGCTGTCGATATTGATGGAATTCATGACTGTACCTGAAGCAACTGTGTCTGCTGTGCCGTTATCGTAGAGCCAGCCGTTTGCCCAGATATACTGCAGACCGTCCGTGCTCGTATCGAGCGTGATCCAGTAGATGAGTTCGGCTACGCCGTCCTTCTGGTCGGTATCGTCATTGGCGAAGATCCATGAGCCGCCCCATGTGAATCCTACAGGCGGAGTGCAGACAGCCCAGTCTCCGTATGTGTCAGAGGTGTTCAATGCCATTACGTAGTTGACGAACCATGCAGGTCCGAAGAACGCGAATACGGGCTTGTCTCCGGCATCGTTCATGTCATCATACCAAGGCTGTGTCCAGGCATCGGTCTCGTTTGAATAGCCGCCTTCGTACAGATCATAAGCGATATTGAAGAATTCATATCTGTCGGAAGATGTATCGAGAGAGCCGTTCTTGACCCAGCTGTCGGTAGAACCGTAGACGACCTGCCAGAGATCGTTCTTGCCTGAGACTACAGCGACGCCGTTGTCTTTGAGGGTATCTGCAGCATCCCAGAACGCATCCCAGTTGCCTGTGCCGCCGCCGAAGATCTCAGCGATATCGTCAGGATCATCGGTGCCGAAAACATCCTCTGCGATGGATCTTCTGTAGATCATGGCGCCGCCTGTTGACTGGTAAGCGAGCGCTATGACTTCACCGTTGGGATTGGTTCCGATGTCTACCGTGTACTGTGCGATGTCCGCATCTGCAATGGCATCATCAATGTCGATGCCGAGGTCTTCGTAAGTCGAAGCGTACGAGGACATGGAGCCCTGAGAGTATTCCATAACATCTGCGCCTTCGACGACATAGATGTCCGGAGCGTCGGCGCCGCCGTACTTAAGGCCGTCATCGAGCACATCCGTATAACCCGAAGATGTGGACAGGATGCAGCACTTGACCGTGTATTCCGATGCAAAGCCCGGATTAAGGTTCATGTAGTAATCGATCATGTTGGGAACTTCGTTAGTGAACGACCAGAGCTCGATCTCTTCAGAGCCGTAGCCGTAATAAACGATGCTGTCAAAAGAGGAATCGTAAGAGCCGGAAGATGAGACTGAACCGTAGTCATCATTATATGTAAGGGTCTCTGTCTTACTTATCCACTCATTGCCGTCGCACTTGAGAACGATCTCGTAATCACCGTCTACAAGGTCAGAATAATCGTAGTTAGTATATTCGATCCATAACCAATCGCTGTAGACACTGACGGTGAGGTCAGATGCGACAAGCAGGCCGTCACGGTAAACATCTGCGGTGATCCTGCCGTCATATTCACTTACATCCGCATCATAGAATTCGACATCGAGGTCTATGTAGTACGAACCTGAGTATGAGTAGCAGTAGTAATCAACATCCTCGACCATATCGAAGAGTGGAGCCTTAAGGCCGAGATCATAATTGAGGCATTCGTACAGGTCTTTGATGTCCTTGTTCTTCTTCAGGTTGGACATGAGCCATTTATCACCGTCCTTCTCGAACTCCAATCCGACTTCGACTTCGGTCTGGTCTTCGCAGTCCTTGACGGCATCTATCACATCGTCGATGTCTTCGAAATCACCTTTCTTCAGGGCTTTCTCGTAATCGACCATGGTGAAGACGACCGTAGCGGAAGCTTCGTCGCCATTGACCTGCACGGTATCGGCCTTGACTTCATAGGAGACCGTATCCATCACGGCCTCAACGAATTCATACTGATCCTTGGTGTAGCCGCTCTTATCAAGGAACGATGCAAACTCAGTAAGAGTATTGCTGTTCTTCTTCTCATTGGTCAGCTTGCCGATCTTCTTGGCATCCATCTTGACGAGGGCAGCAGCGAAACTTTCGGCAGCTTCCGTAACCGCCTTCTTATCCGCGCCAAAGAGCCCGCATGAAGCAAATGACAGCGCCATTATCCCGGCAAGACCGGCTGACGTGAGCTTTCTTAAAGTTTTAGCTTTCATAACACTTACCTCCTGATGTGGATAGTGTAGCAAGGGCGGGGAAAAGTGTAAATAACCGTTTCAAATATTAATTTTCTGTAAGGAAGGTTAAAGATTTTTAATAATCTGATATAATTTAAGCGGGAAAATACGCGCAAGCTTACAGGGAAATAAAAGGTATGAAGCATTTTACTGATATATTCAGACGGACCGGCGCGGCACTTACAGGTGCGGCTATCATAGTAACGGTCCTTGCCGCGGGATTCGGCATGGCGATGCAGAGCCGTGTAGTGCTCGCAGATGATGAGGATCAGACAGGCGGAGGAACTGAGGTCATGGTAGATCCGACCATATCGTCTGAGGGTTATTCCGCAGTGCTCTACGACAATCAGAACGGTCTGCCTACGTCGGAGGCTAATGCGATAGTGCAGACGGAAGAGGGCTTCATCTGGATCGGAAGTTACAGCGGACTTATCAGGTACGACGGCAACACTTTCGAGAACATGAGTATCAACGCAGGCATCTCGAGCGTCGTAAGCCTTTATGTGGATTCGCAGAACAGGCTCTGGATAGGAACGAACGACAGCGGCATCTCCGTCATGGAAGACGGGCAGTTCAGGACGTTCAACAGGAACGACGGACTCAAGTCCCTGTCGATAAGATCCATCTGCGAAGACCAGGCCGGCAACATAATAGCCGGCACGACGGAAGGTGTAATCTGGATTGACCAGGATATGGTCGTGCACACGCTCGAAGCAAAAGAGATCGCAGAGAAGTATGTAAGGCAGCTCAAGGTCGGCGCTGAAGACACGATATACGGAACGACCCTGGACGGCTGCGTGTTCCAGATCAAGGATACGGAACTCATCGGATTCTACGATGAGAGCAAGCTCAGCGGCATAACAGGGGCCAGGTCCGTGACACCGGATCCGGAGAGACCCGGGTTTGCTTATATCGGAGACTCCGGCAATACCATCTATTACGGCAAGTTCCAGGACGGCGGATTCAGCAGGTCGCAGCGTTACTATACCGACGACTATAACTACATTAACTCGATGAACTACCAGGACGGCATGCTTTGGGTGTGCACGGATAACGGAGTAGGGTATTTTGCTGATGTAAGGAACGATACGACGTTCATTAAGATAGAGCCTATCCCGATGACGACGTCGATAGAGGATATGCTATACGATTACAGCGGCAACGTGTGGTATGTATCGTCGCAGCAGGGTGTAATGAAGATCGTTCCCAATCAGTTCACGGATATCTTCAATAAGTACAAACTTCCGGAAGGCGTTGTATACACGACATGCGTATATAACGATGAGCTCTATATAGGAACCAAGAACGACGGCCTGATAGTAATAAGCGGCGGCAAGGTGCAGAACAATGTGCCGGTAAGCAAGATAGTAACGTTGGGCGGTGCGGAAAGCGGATCCAAGAACCTCATCACGCTCCTTGAAGACTGCAAGATCAGGTCCATCATAGAAGACAGTCAGGGAAGGCTTTGGCTGTCGACGTTCAGTGATTACGGACTGCTCGTCTATGACGGCAGTACGCTCACGTCGATCACGGAATCTGACGGACTTCCTTCGAACAGGGTAAGGACGGTCCATGAGTGCAGTGACGGCACAATGATAGTCTGCTGCACCGGCGGCCTCGCGGTATTGGATGATGACTTCAGTGTCGCCAAGGTCTACGACGGAGGTGACGGTTTTACCAATACGGAGATCCTGACCGCAGACCAGATGGACAACGGCGATATCGTGGTCGGCACGGACGGCGGCGGTATATTCGTTATCACTGCCGGCGGCGTGAAGTCATTGAACGTGGACAACGCGGGACTTACCTCGGACGTCGTAATGAGAGTCAAGAAGGATACTTCCAGAGACATCATGTGGATCGTAACGAGCAACTCCATAGAGTACCTGGATGCGGATTATAATGTGACGAATGTGTCTAACTTCCCGTATCTGAATAATTTCGATATCTACCAGAACACCAAGGACGAGCTCTGGGTGCTGTCTTCCAACGGTATCTACGTTGTCAAGGCAAGCGACATGCTCAGCGGCGAGGAATTCTCTTACGAATACTACGGTATCTATAACGGTCTGCCCGGTATCTCGACTTCGAACTCTTACAGTGAGCTGACGGATGACGGATATCTGTTCATGGCGGGCACTACTACCGTTACGAAAGTAAACATCGAGGCGAGCTTTGAGAACGTAAGCGAGCTCAAGGCGGCTGTGCCTTTTATCGAGGCGGACGGCGTATTCATCTATCCGGATGATGACGGCAACTTTACGATCCCGGCGAGCACGCAGAAGCTTACAATCTACAGTTATGTCTTCAACTATGCGCTCATAAACCCGAACGTGTCATATCAGCTCAAGGGCTTCGACAGCCAGGCCGTTACGGTTGCCAGGAGTGATCTTAAGCCCGTGGATTACACGAACCTGGCGGGAGGAAAGTATTATTTCGAGATGGGCATCGTCGATCCGCAGACCGGCGAGACCAAGACTGTAATGGTTCAGATAACCAAGCAGAAGCACGTCTACGAAGAACTGTGGTTCATGTGTGCGATGCTGCTGCTCTTTGCGTGGATCGTATATGCGGTAGTCAAGAACATTATCGACAAGCGCACCGCCAAGCTCAAGGCGAAGAACCGCGAACAGAAAAAGCTCATCCGTGAGATCACAGAGGCTTTCGCGAAAGTAATCGATATGAAGGACAAGTACACCAGAGGTCACTCTGTCCGCGTGGCATACTATACTTCGTTGCTCGCCCGTGAGATGGGCTGCAGCGATGACGACGTCGAGAAGTACTACAACATCGCCCTTATGCACGACGTAGGCAAGATCGGTATTCCGATGGAAGTCCTGAATAAGCCTGGCAAGCTCGACGACAATGAGTATGAGACGATCAAGTCGCATGCTGCCCTCGGCTACGATACATTGAAGGACATCAGCATCATGCCTGAACTCTCGATCGGTGCGGGTATGCATCATGAGAGACCTGACGGCAAGGGATATCCGAACGGTCTGCATGGCGAGGAGATCCCTCTTGTGGCACGCATAATCGGCGTCGCCGATACTTTCGATGCGATGTATTCGAACAGGCCGTACCGTAACAGGATGCCGTTCGAGAAGGTAGTAGGCATCATCAAGGAAGTCAGCGGCACGCAGCTGGATCCGGAAGTCGTAAATGCTTTCCTGTCGCTCGTTGATAAGGGCGTGCTCAAGGATGTGGACGACAAGACCGCCGGAGCGCTCGGAGATGAAGGCCTGCCTGACGAGAACAGCTGAGGTCAATATGAGGAAGACCATTACCGCGATAGCCGTAGCAGCAAGTCTGCTGCTGACAGGCTGCAGCTACAGTGCGGGCAGCTTATTCGACACAGGCGAGCCCTATGATTCCGAATTCAAGGATGCGGAAGAATTCGCGGAGTACTGGTGCGGTCCCTGCAAAGAGGTGGACTCATATAAGGTCAACGACATAACGGTCCACGAGATGAAGGACGATGAATGGGGCTTCACATATGCCGTGTATGAGATGTGGGTAGAGCGCGGAGATACCGGGATCAAGGACGTATCCTACACGGCCGAAGAATTCAGTTATTATTACCTTCAGACTTTCATCGAAGAATCGGACCTTGATGAGTATCTCGAAGAAAACGGGATCACTCTGGATGCAGGCGAACTGCAGATATCTGATGTGACCGGACTCAGCTTCGGATATTATGCCAAGATCAATATCAATACCGACAGGCTCCTGACTGACGATGAAGCTGCAGAGATAATGAGCAAGATAGAAGATGCGCTCAAGGATTTTGACGAGCGTGAATTCTTCACCAAATCGGTGTATACCTCAGAGGTATTCATCACCATCTGGTCTGCTCCGTGGGAAAAGGATACCGAGGTTGGTGCAAAGTATCACACCTGGAATGCAGTATACGGATATACGATGGGCGTAAGGCAATCAGAGTAATTCTATTACCGTTAAGTCTGCCGGCAGCCAGTCGACCGAACCGAGCTCATCTCTTGTCAGCCACTTTGCCGCCTCATGCTCTTTGAGACTAAGGCTCGATCCTTCCTTAAGTTCCGCCAGGAAACAATCCATCGACAGATGGAATTCAGGGTAGTCGTATTCAACCGTAGTCAGGAATCCGCTGACGGTTATGTCTGCATCCAGTTCTTCTTTGATCTCTCTTATGAGGGCATCTTCGGGGGTCTCATTCTCCTCGACCTTGCCGCCCGGGAACTCCCACTTGTCCTTGTACTCTCCGTACCCTCTCTGGGTCGCGAAAAGCTTCTCCCCCTCACGGATTATGGCGGCTACAACATGGATCGTTTTCATGAAGAGGGGCTCCCGGATGTTAGTAATATATCAATGTGAGTATAGCACTGTTGGGATACGATCTGGAATAAAGCGGTAAAGAAAAAGCTAAGTTCTAAGAACTTAGCTTTATTCTTTGATAGTTAAGCTTTTAAGCTACCGGATGTCCCATTCCCAATACGCTGACTAGGATGCCCGGAAGGATAAATGTCATGAATATGAGGATAAGAAGTGTGATGCCTACCCAGATCGCCACGGAGGCGCGGATCTTCTTCTTATTGCGTTCCTTGCTCATCCTACCCTTGAGCTGAAGTCCCGCCATTATCGTGTTGATCGCGAAGATGCCGCTTGCAAGTATCAATGAGATCACCAGCAGACTCGGCTGATATTCAAGAAACGCGGTAACAAAATAAGTAAGCATGACAAGCACCGCGCATATCATCGTACCCTGCCCGCAGAAGTATACCTTATCAAGGATCTTCTTCTTATCTTCTTCCGTGTAGTCTGCTACCATTACCAAAGTTTCTTTTAAGTTCTCGTCCATTTTGTTACTCTTCCTTTCACCGCTTAATAATTCGCGGATATCGATGTCGTAGAAATCAGCCAGTTCGATTATTATGCTGATATCCGGCATCGTGTTGCCGTTCTCCCATCTTGAGACGGATCTTGAAGATACATTAAACTTCTCGGCTAATTGCTCCTGAGATAAGTTATGCTCATTTCTAAGTTCCTTAAGAAGGGAGCCTATCTTGATTTGATCCATGTGTGTCTCCTTTCGAGATGAATGTAGCAAAACGGACGTTGTTTTAACACGACAGAGGGTGAGAGATGCCGTGTTTTACATACCCGACAGGGATGTCGTGTTCAATTTTAACAGTTGTCTTCGATGAAGTGGAAGCGTGTTTTCAACATAATCTTGTAACCGGAAACACTCATAGACTGATGGTTGGTCAGATATGTTCCATTATTCGGACACGGTCTGTGATTTAATAATGGTGTATAAGGAGGATAGATATATGTTTGGAGCAATCATAGGAGACATCGTAGGAAGCAGGTTCGAGTTTGACAGAGGCGGCAAGACCAAGGAATTCGAACTATTCACGGATAAGTGCGAATTCACGGACGATACGGTCATGACAATCGCGGTGGCTGAGGCGCTAATGGATGCCGGCAGTGATGCTGATGAGGCGGCAGTCAAAGAACTTCTCATCAAGTCCATGAAGAAGTGGGGACATGCGTATCCTAATGCCGGGTATGGCGGAAGGTTCGGGACGTGGCTCTTCTCGAGGCAGACGGAACCATACGGCAGCTACGGCAACGGTTCGGGCATGCGAGTGGCATCTGTCGGCTGGCTGTACGATACGATCGAGCGCACACGCGAGGTCGCGAGGTGGACGGCTGAGGTCACGCATAACCATCCGGAAGGAGTAAAGGGCGCGGAGTCCGTCGCAGCTGCGATCTTCATGGCTCGGAAGGGCGCGGCTAAGGACGAGATCCGAGACTACATCGTGCGCGAGTTCGGCTATGACCTGAGCAGGACTTTGGATGAAATCCGTCCCGGGTACCACCATGTCGAGGATTGCATGCACACCATGCCGGAAGCTTTCGAGTGCTTCCTGGAATCAGAGTCATACGAGGACTGTCTGAGGAACGTGATGTCCATCGGCGGCGATGCCGATACATTAGGTGCGATCGCAGGTGCAGTGGCTGAAGCATTCTGGGGAGTGCCGGGCGACATCATCGAGCGTGCGGATAAGTATTTGACGAGAGATATAGCGGAGGTAATGGCGGAGTTTACATTAAGGACAGCGAGGTGAGGGAAGATGAGAGATATCGATAAGGAGTTCATAGGTCAAGTCTTCGTCGGGCCGCCGGGTGAGATGATCTGCGTGTACAAGGCGACGGGCGAGTTCGGGAACATCGAGGTCCTGCAGAAGAGTCCCATTAATGGCAGCATCGGCGGGTTACTATCTAATCAGAAAGAGGCGGACGATAAGTCCCTCGGGAAGGAGGATAGAACGATGACAGATATGTTTATTACCATTACCGGGATGCAGTTCAGACACGGTGCTGAGTTCCTTGAGAGAGGTGATGTGGTGAAGCTCATCAAGGAGCCGGATAACGAGTATGACAAGGAGGCGATCAGGGTCGAGATCAAGCCGCTGGGCAAGATCGGTTACGTCGCCAACAGTACGAAGACTGTCATCGGCGACTGCTTCAGCGCAGGCAGGCTTTACGACAAGATCGGTGACAAGGCGAAGGCCGAGATCGTGTTTGTCCTTCCGACTTGTGTAGTCGCGAGAGTGACAACGGCAAAGAGCAAGAAATAGATATCAGGTTTCAGACCGGATCAATGAGAAGCAGCAGGCCTGTCGTTCGTGCGACAGGCTTTGCTGACCTTTATGGGAGGTTTTATGATGAGAGAAGATGGTAATGAGAAGAACATGCCGGCTGATATCTGCTATGTGCGCATCAGGGGGAAGGAAGCGAGGGTGCTATTCGTTGAGTTCCTCGAGAAGAACGGCTATGCCTGCGAAGCAGATGGCAGCACCTCCAGGGAAGAGGTCATCAAGACGAGGTTCCCGGTGGCGGTCGACATCAACCGCAAGCTATACGGATGCCTTCACAATACCGTGTGCGCTGCTGCGGCGAGCTCGTCCCGGTCACTGCTCTCGGTCGAGGAATTCTATGAGCTCGCGGAGTGGATGAGCCCGTTTATTATCGTGTGAGGCCGGCAGCCTGTATGTGTTATTATGAAGTATCAGCATATAGGGGATAGTAATATGTCGAACCAAGAACAATACGCGCAGGCGGGAAAACCTGCAAATCTTAAGACCGTTGTATCGGTAGTGCCGTCAATAGTCGCGGTAGTATCATCGGTTCTCTCGATCATCTGCAGTCTGCTGGCGGCTTTGTGCCTGACGTATTCTTCCGGCTCGGTGCATCTGACCACCGAGGCAGCGCTGGTGATCTTCGGGTATATAGCGATAATGGGATTCGGGTTTATATTTGGCGGTGCCGGATGCGTGATGGGCATCATTGGTGCGATAGTTACTCTGGTGAACAAACGCTTCAAGTTGATCTGGATCCCGATCCTTGCGATCGTGCTCGGCATCGTGGGAATAATACTGACGGCTACTATCGGAATCCCGGCAGAGTGGGTATAGAGTAACGGAGCCGATTCCATAAAACCGACAAACTGCCTTACTTTGCTGAAGACCGCAAATGTATAATTACAAAGGCATCCAAGCGGATGCAGCGAAAGGGTGACTTACATGGAATGGATACTTATCATCAACGGCATAACACCGTACATCTATCTTGGCATTGTGGCTATTGTGGCGGAAACCGGCTCTGAATCGTCAGATGATGTCTTGGGTATACTCGCTGTCATTTTCGCAGTGCAGCTTCTTACGACGATCATCCTCAGCATAGTAAGCAGGGATAAGGCCAAACTCGCCAAGGTCACCATGATCAACAAGTTCATACAGATCCCGTACTACATCATATTCTTCATCATCGCCGTGCTGGGCGTGCTGATCTTCATGGGCCTGATGGGTGTCGGTCTGCTGTTTATCCCGGTCTTCATCGCGATCGACATTGGCGTTTTCCTCACCACGGTCATTCCCGAAGAGATCTGCACGATCAAGCTCATCATGAGCAAGAAGATACCCGTGTGGAAGTTCATATTGTACCTCATCGGCAACTGCATCTATTGCGTCGACATCGTCCTCGCGGTGCTGGTACACAAGGATTTTAAGAAGGCGGCAGCACCGGCAGTGGAAGCGCCTGCTGATCCGTTATAACTCCCTATATGAAGATCACCGTCGCAATGGATTCGTTCAAAGGGAGCCTGACTTCCCTTGAAGCCGGCAATGCCGTCAAGAGCGGCATCCTCCGCGCATGTCCCGATGCTGAAGTAAGCGTTTTGCCTCTGGCCGACGGTGGCGAAGGCACGCTTGACTGTATCGCGCCTTTTGTCGGAGGAAGCGAGATCCTGCTTACCGTGACGGGACCTTCCGGTACACCTGTTGATTCTTCTTATATCTATGTTCCGTCAGACGGGTGCGCCTACATCGAGATGGCACGTGCTTCCGGTCTTACGCTTGTTCCCGAGAACTCACGCGACCCGCTTACTGCGACTTCCTATGGTACAGGCGAACTGATCGCTGATGCAGTGCGCCGTGGTGCGCGCAAGATCTTCGTCTTCATCGGAGGCAGTGCGACCAACGACGGCGGCGCGGGCATGCTTCAGGCGCTTGGCGTTAAGCTGACTGACAGCAGCGGAACGGATATCGGTACCGGTGCTGCCGGACTTAAGGAACTGACTTGTGTTGATCTGTCAGGCCTTTGTCTTGGCGATGTCTCGGTCACGGCAGCGTGTGATGTCACCAATCCGCTGTGCGGACCTGACGGTGCGAGTTTTGTCTACGGACCGCAGAAGGGTGCGACTCCCGAGATGTGTGCCGAGATGGATTCATATCTTGCAAACTTTGCTTCGGTCACAGGGTTCTCTTCGGACGAGCCCGGTACAGGTGCAGCCGGAGGTATTAGTTTTGCACTTAAGAATCTCTGCGGCGCCGTGCTTATGTCGGGCGCGGAGATGGTCCTGGCAGCAACCGCTGCAGAGCGTGAGATCAAAGACAGTGACATGGTCATAACGGGTGAGGGCAGGATGGATAGCCAGACTGTAAACGGCAAGGCTCCATATAAGATCCTTGAACTCGGACTTAAGTACGGTAAGCCTGTCTATGGCATCTGCGGTATTACCGGCGAAGGCGTGGAGCGGTGCATCGAAGCCGGGTTTAATAAGATCATGCCGCTCATCCGTCCGGTGATGGAACGTGATGAAGCGGTCAGGAGCGTAGCAGAGACCGCTGAGGGTCTGATAAGGTGTCAAGTCCGATAAGTACATTTTAACGGACAGGGCATGTGTTAATTTATACCCGTCAAGAGAGCGATCAGAAGTAATAGTGATCCCGCGGTAAGTATCTGCGGGGTCATTATATCTATCTTTAAGGAGGTATTCGTTATGGAACGCAAGACTAAGGACGAGAAGCTTAATACCGTATACATTAAGGAAGTAATCGGCGCTTTTACCGAGTGCCCGGACGATGACAATGCGCTCATGATATTTGCGCACCTTATTTTCCGCATCAGCAAGAACGGGAAGGCGCCTGTGGCAATCGAGGATGAGATGCGTGTTGTTTGGGATTTTAACCCGGATGCGGTGCCGGAAGATGTTTTCGAGAATCTGCCTGAGCAGGGGACGACATTCGTGGTATGCAACGAAGACGGCAAGCAGTGGATGCCTCTGTTCACATCGCGGGATGAGATGGGAGAACTTGCCGAATCTAATGAGGTCATCGAGGTTCCCATCAGGGAGATACTCGAGAGAGTGTGTGATGACCCGGCATTGGAAGGACTGGTCATCAACCCGGAGACGGATGCATTCGCGATAGACAGGGACGGGGTGAGATTCCTTCTCGAGCGTGTAGATGAATTCGAAGACTTTGCAGACGAAGATGATGAATGATGTGTTATACTTTAATTCATGTTTTTATGGTAAAGGGGGAGATAAGATATGCCATTTTGTCCTAATTGCGGTGCACAGTATGACGCCGGCGCCAGATTCTGCGAAGATTGCGGAACACCTTTTGTGAGCACGAAGGTTGAACCGGTATCTGCATCTGTAAACGATGAATCCAAGTATGCTCCGCCGTCATACGGAGCGTCTCAGCCGCAGCCCGCAGCTCAGTCTGTGGCACAGCCGCAGCCGGCACCTTCGTATAATGCGCAGCCTCAGTATCAGGAGCAGCCTCAGCAGAGTACGGATGCTCTCTGCATCGCAGGTTTCATCTGCTCACTTCTTCTCTCAGGTCTGCTCGGACTGATCCTGTCCATTGCAGGTATCAACAGAGCAAAGAAGTCCGGCGCGCCCGGTAAGGGATTCGGTGTTGCAGGCATCATCATCTCGATCTTTAAGCTCTTGATGATCCTCATTTTTGCCGGCAGCATTCTCTTTGTCGGTATCATCGCTTACCTCGATGAAGCAACATCTGCCGCTGCTAAGAGTAAGAAGAGCAAGTATGAACAGCCCAGACAGGCTATCGAGCTCATCATCGATGATTACGAGCGCTGAACGGATAGTTAATAACTGAACTGAAGATCCTCCGGGCATATTTGCCCGGGGGATCTTTTTTATACGGATATCTGCTATATATCAACTCTGAATGTAAGAT
Organism: Clostridiales bacterium; assembly: GCA_017550385.1. Taxonomy (GTDB): domain Bacteria; phylum Bacillota; class Clostridia; order Saccharofermentanales; family Saccharofermentanaceae; genus Saccharofermentans. The sequence goes on along the minus strand of JAFZPJ010000014.1, from coordinate 124,509 downwards.
GCTGTGCCCGCCCTTGTGCTATGATACAAGCATGCATAAGATAGAAGGCAGAACATTCGACGAGGAGAGAGCGCTCTACGGAAGTTCACAGGTAGAGGCGGTAAGGTGCCGCTTTGACGGACCTGCAGACGGAGAGAGCGCATTCAAGGAGAGCAGCGATATCATCGCGCGCGACTGTTACTTCAACTTAAGATATCCGTTCTGGCACGATACCAAGCTCCTGATCGAAGGATCAGAGATGACACAGCTCTGCCGTGCGGCGCTGTGGTATTCTCACGACATCGAGATCAGGGACACCAAGATGCACGGCATCAAGGCGCTCCGCGAGTGTTCCGATGTTAAGATCTCCGGCTGCGATATAGTCTCGCCCGAGTTCGGCTGGTCAGTGAGCAGGGTGGAGATGACAGACTCATCTGCCGAGAGCGAGTACTTCATGATGAGGTCCGACAACCTGAAGTTCGATCATATGAAGCTGAAGGGCAAGTACTCATTCCAGTACATATCGGATTCCGTATTCACTGACTGTGAGTTCGATACCAAAGATGCCTTCTGGCATGCGAAGAATGTCCTGGTCAAAGACTGCATCGTGAAGGGTGAGTATCTCGCGTGGTATTGCGAGAATGTTGTTTTCGAGAACTGCACGATCATCGGAACCCAGCCCCTGTGTTACTGCAAGGGCTTGAAGCTGATCGGTTGCCGTATGGAAGGATGCGATCTGGCGTTCGAGAAGTCGGATGTCGAGGCGGAGGTGCTGTCGCATGTAGACAGCATCAAGAATCCTGCGAACGGCACCATCAAGGTTCAGTCGGTCGGCGAGATCATCAGAGACGACCCGGCATCCAAAGCGCAGATCATTACCTGATCCACAATAACAAGCAAAACAAAAGGGACCCCGGCAAGGGTCCCTATTATGTGCCGATGATCTGCCGTTCCGGGAATAACGGAGGGTACGGGCACCGAGGTGGAACATTCTCGGAGTCCGCCCGGAAGTCAGGCAGATTCAGCTACAAGTTTGCCGGCTTCTTCCGGCGGTATCGGCTTGCCCCAGACAAAGCCCTGGACGTAGTCGCAGCCGATGTCTTTAAGTACGTTCACCTGCTCCAGGGACTCCACGCCTTCAGAGATGACTTTGAGGTCGAGGGTATGACCGATCGAGATGATCATGGCGACGTACTGTCTGGATGAATCATTGAGACTCATCTTATCAATAAAGGATTTGTCGATCTTCAGCAGGTCGGACGGGAAGCTGTTAAGATAGCTCAAGGAGGAATAGCCCGTTCCGAAATCGTCGATCGCAACCTTCATGCCCATTGCTTTAAGCTGCTCGATGCGCTCCAACGCCTTCTCTGCGGAATCTATCATGATGGATTCCGTGATCTCGATCTCGATGTGATCTGCGGAGACGTTGTGCTCATCGAGGACTCTTCTTATATCTTCGATGAAGTTATTCTTCATCAGATGCCTTACGGATACGTTTACGCTTACTGTTATGTCTTTGCCTGTCTCGGCAATGACCTTGGCTACGAATTCTACCGCCAGCTCAAATACCTTCATGTCAATGCGGTCCACGAGGCCGGTCTTCTCTGCTACGGGGATGAAGTCAACGGGGCTGATGAACGAACCGTCGTCGTCCTTCATGCGTGCGAGCGCTTCGAAGCCGCGGAGTTTGTGGTTCATGTTGTACTGAGGCTGGAGGTGGTAGAAGATCTTGTCATCAGCGAGTGCTGCGCGTATCTTGCGTTCGATCTCAAGTGAACGTTCGGAATTCAGGACGTCTTCCGTATAGCGCAGGATCCTGCTGCCGGTGCCGGTCTTCTTAACTTCATGCAGAGCCGCATCTGAGAACGTGAACAGGTTCTCGAGGACAGTGGAATCTTCAGGGCAGATGCAGTAGCCGAAGCAAGCCGTCATAAAGTAGTCGCAGTCGTCGATGGTTATCTTTTTCTCGAGAGCCGCCTTATATGCACCGATGGTCTCTTCGATGTCTTCTTCCGAATCATAGTCGCTTATGATGAGCATATACTCGTCGCCGGTGGAACGTGCGACGAACTCGGTGGTCTCGGTAGTCGCATTGTTGGCGAGTTCCTTGAAGCGTGAAGCGACTTCCTTGAGGACCATGTCACCCGTATCGTGTCCCATAGTGTCGTTGATGCTCTTGAAGTTGTTGAGGTCGATGGACACGAGTGCGAACTTGCCGCCTCTGCGGAGCATGTCAGTCATGAGCTCGCTGCAAGCGAAACGGTTCGGCAGACCCGTAAGACTGTCCGTAACAGCCTGAACCCTGAGGCTCTCCTGATAATTCAGGATCTTACGGTTACTGAGGAAGATGACCGTGATCGCGATCAGGACCAGCATGCTGTTGAAGAAGCCCGGGATGCTGCGGTAGTTCTGCCTGACGATAATGTTGACGTACATCGTGGGAACATTGCCGATAAGCAGTATCAGGCCGGTAAAGTAACCGATCCTCCTGTACAGCAGTGCCAGGCAGATAATGCAGATGTTGGACAGCATCGCGAAAACGCCGGCCATTGCCGAGTTGTCTATGGGGATGCCGCTCACCACGAGCTCGCCCGGGGTCCTGGAATATGTGATCGTCAGGAAGGTACCCATCGCATATAGGATGAGCAGAATGATAAACATGCTCTTCGGTGTCTCCTGCTTGAGGGACAGCCGTCGCAGTGTCTTGTCTACTCCATTGTTCGGTCTTTTTGTCATCGAGAAAACCACCCTTGCCTGTAGTTCGTGATCAATATACCGACATTTTATCAAGGCATAACAATCAAAATCTTCGCATTTTTGTAACTAACATGAAGGCGAGGTGCATAAACTGTAAACAAAGAGTTAAACAAATCCCGTCAAAACCGCGCCGTTATTGGGCTTGCGTGGAAACTCCTTTTGCGCAGAGAGTGTCGGGGCTTGGTTTTTGGGCGTGTGCGGGAAACTTTTGCGTTGCCGGGAAGGTTTTCTGGCTACTCCCACTGCTTTCTGTACTCTCTCGGGGACTTCTCGAAAAACTTCTTGAACGTTTCCGACATGTAGCTCACGCCGCCAAAACCGGTCTGCGCCGCGATCTCGCTCATGGGCATCTTGCTTGCACGCAGGAGCTCGGCAACCTTACGGGACCTGAGGTGCATCAGGTAACCTATGGGTGACTCGCCGACGTACTGGTGGAACAATGTGTTGCATAGTGATTTGCTGACGTTGCCGTTCGCAGCGATGTCTCCTAAAGTTATCTGTCCGCGGTAGTTATTTGCAATAAAATGCAGCATAGCCTTGAACGATTGCATCCTGGGATCTGATACGTTCTCTTCGGTCGCACCGTATGCCGAGGCCTGCTTACGGACGATCTCCCAGATCTGGTAGAACTTGAGCGTTACGGCAAACGCGTCGTGGCGGATATCGGGCAGGCTTAAGACGAGCTTCTCTATATCTTTGGTATATTCATTTATATATCTGAACCTGAAGTAGGGAAGGTCGGGGTTCTCTGTGATCGGCTTGATCGCCTGCATGTCTACGGCGACGGACCCTGCGAGGATGTTCGGGTGCAGTACGCATATGACGTACTTGGCCGTGCCGCCGTTGACGGTCGTGTTGTAGTGGATCTGATTGGAGTTGACGACTATCGTATCGCCAGGGTTCAGGAGCAGTTCGCGGCCGTTGACGTAGTACATGACCTGGCCTTCCTTGACGGTCATGATCTCGATGTCTTCGTGGTAATGCGGAACGCCTTCCCAGGTCGCTTTGGGTACGATCCAGCCGTCGTAGATATAGGAGGGGAAGTTAGGGTCGTCGTAATTGACTATCTCGGAGCCGTCGTCGCGCTTGACGATGAGACCCATCATCTCTCTCTTCATAACTATCTTTCTCCCATCTCTCGAAAACTATAACAATCTTCCACGTTCATGGAATATAGTTATAAAAACAAGGCACTTATGCGGTAGTATCGCGCCTCTATATACAATATACTTGCAATCGAACAGAAAAGAAAGAGGAAATTTGTTATGAGTGCAATCGAGACAAACGAAGCAGTAGTAATGAAGAATGTCTGCAAGGACTTCAAGGTCTTGAACCGCCACGAAGGTCTGAAGGGTTCCATACAGGACCTTTTCTCAAGAGACTACAAGACCGTGTCCGCGGTAAAGGACGTCACACTGACCGTGCACCGCGGCGAGATCATCGGATACCTCGGCCCCAACGGCGCGGGCAAGTCGACTACGATCAAGATGATGACCGGCGTGCTTGAGCCCACAAGCGGCGAGCTCCTGGTCAACGGCAAGGTGCCTTACAAGAACCGCACCGAGAACTGCGAGAACATAGGCGTTGTTTTCGGGCAGAGAAGCCAGCTGTGGTGGTCGCTGCCCCTGATAGAGTCGTTCAAGCTTTTGCGCGACCTGTATATGGTCCCCGAGAAAGACTACGAAGAGATGTTAGAACTCTACCGCTCGCTGGTCGACATCGAGCCGATCCTGCATAAGCCGGTAAGGCAGATGTCCTTGGGCCAGAGAACTCTGTCCGACATCCTGGCGGCGTTCCTGCACAACCCCGCGATCGTGTTCCTTGATGAGCCGACGATCGGTCTCGACGTATCGATGAAGGCGAAGATCCGTGAGCTCATCCTCGGCCTTAATAAGGAGAAGAACACCACCGTTATCCTTACCACACACGACATGGGCGACGTTGACGCGCTGTGCAAGAGGATCGTCATCATCGACGAGGGCACGAAGATCTACGACAACGATATCGAGCACCTGAAGAACTACTTCGGCTCGTACCGCACGCTGAAGATCCAGCGCAACGACGATACGTGGGAAGAGTACCTGATAGACGAGAAGACCACGGACGTCATGGACGTCATCATGGAGAAGCAGAAGGAAAAGAAGATCAAGGACGTCAAGATCCTCGAGATCTCGACGGAAGAAGTCATCAAGAAGATATACGAAGGAGGCGCGAGATGAATCCCAAAAGGCTGCTAGCTATAACGCGCGCCGGGATCATGGAATCGCTGCAGTTCAGGCTCGGCATTTTCGTCACGCTCTTCGCGAACCTCATCTACCTGGTGCTCGTGTATTACCTGTGGAAGGCGATCTACGACTCGTCCGGCACCGACGTCGTCAACGGCATGACGTTCACCGACACGATGATCTACCTGATCCTCGCGACGGCGCTGTTCAACTTCCTCGAGATGTTCGTCGTCTGGGACATGAGCAGGAAGATCCAGTCGGGCGCGCTCGTGCTCGACCTGCTGAAGCCGATGCGCTTTCGAAAGTACACCTTCTGGAGCTACACCGGCAACCACGTCGTGCAGTTCGTGCTGACGTTCATACCGACGTTCATCGTGGTCATGATCGTAACGGGCGGTGCGATCCCCCTCGGCTTGAACCTTCTCTGGTTCATCGTTGCCACGGTGTTCGCGCTGATAATCAACTACAACATCGAGATGCTGGTCGCGCCGATCTGTCTGTTCACCGAATCGACCTGGGGCATCAACATCGTAAAAGAGACGATCGTACTGCTGCTGTCGGGCGCATCGATCCCCCTCGCGTTCTTCCCGGAGGAAGCGAGAATGGTGGTATCGTATCTGCCTTTCCGTGCAGTGTATGACATCCCGCTGTCGATCCTTCTCGGCAAGAGCGGTTCGGATACTTGGGAAGGACTGGCACAGCTGTTCGCTCTGCAGATCGTGTGGATGGTCGTGCTGACCCTGGCAGGAAACTTATTCTGGAATACTGCGGTGAAGAAAGTCACCGTGAACGGAGGCTGATATGCAAAAAAGAGGATTTCTGTTCTATGCGAGGATGTACCGTAAGATCCTCGTGCAGGACCTTAAGAGCAAGATGAGCTACCGTGCGGACTTTGTCATCTCGACGTTCGGAATGATAATGACAAACCTGTCCGGATTCGTCACGTTCCTGATACTGTTCCAGAACTTCCCGACGATCAACGGCTGGGACTACCACCACATGCTGTTCCTGTACGGGTTCTCGCTGGTCGCGCTGACGCCGGTGCAGTGTTTCTTCGACAACAACTGGAATCTGCGATTTATGGTGCAGAGCGGAGACTTCATCAAGTACTGCTTCCGCCCGATCAACGTGTTCTTCTACTTCATCTCTGAAGTGTTTGACGTGAAGGGCCTTGGTCAGCTCGCGTTCGGCATCGGCACCATCGTGTACGCGTGGATCCACATTGGGATAGCTGTCACGCCGCTTGTCATCTTGAAGCTCATCGTGTACCTGCTGACGGCGTCGCTGTTCATGATCGCGCTGATGAATTTCGCCGCGGCGACTTGCTTCTGGATCAAGGGTTCGGGTTACGTCATGGTCATCATGTTCCGCTTCAAGGACTTTGCCAAATACCCGGCGAGCATCTTCTCCGGAATATTCCAGGTGATCTTCACGTTCATCATCCCGATCGCATTCATCGCGTACTACCCGAGCCTCGTCATCCTGCAGCCGGACAACGTTCCGATGCTGTCGTGGATCTCGCCGCTGTTCGGATTCGCGTTCGTGTACCTGAGCTACAAGTTCTGGATGCTGGGCGTCAGGAAATATGATTTTACGGGTTCTTGATCTTAGTGAACCGCAAGTATGGAGGATATTTGTATGAATGAATTGGTTATGATCATCAAACAGACCGTTGTCCCGAACTTCATGAACATCAGGACATCGATCAAGGCTTACGACCGCGACGCTCTGTGTTGCGGTGCACCTTGTTGGAGGTGGGCATACCATGCCCTGCACTCCGCGGACAAATGGTTCATCAACCCCAACGTGTACGATGAGCCCGCGTTCCACGAGGAGGGCATGGACAACCCCGACAACCCGACTTCCGTGGTGCTGTCCGACGAGCAGCTTTTGGCGTATCTCGACGCGGTCGAGAAGAAGACGCTGGACTACCTCGATACTCTGACAGACGACATGCTGTACGAGTGCCCCGAAAACTGCCGATTCACGAGGATGGAGCTGGTGCTCCGCCAGTACCGCCACTTGTCGTTTCATACGGGCATGCTGAACGGCCAGGTCGCGGTCGCCACGGGGCAGTTCCCGATGTGGGTCGGCGACGCGGACAAATACGTCGACGACGGAGTGTTTTTCGGGCGCTACCGCCAAGGCCCGACCAAGATCTGAGTGCAAGACCCGCCCGTTGTGGCGGGTTTTGTTTTGAAAATGAATACAAAAACTGTTGACATAGTAGTAAAAACATACTATTATATCCTTGTAAGTAGTGGAATGATACTAACGAGGAGGTGCGTACTATGTCGAGCGATCCTAGAATCAGATCTTTTATAACGGTTGCAATCATGGCCGTCGGCGTATTTGGTGCCATGGCGGCTATGCATAGTGATCTCGACGATGGAATGAAGCAGATAGTGCTCGGCATCTCTCTTGCTGTGTTGTTCCTCGGTTTTATCCTGCATTTTGCCCTGGTCCGTTGCCCGCACTGCGGCGCCTGGATCAGAAGACCATACTGGGACTACTGCAGATACTGCGGCAAGAATTATTCCGAAGAAGATGATAACTACAACGAAGACGATTACAACATCCCGGGCAGCGGTTCCTGGTTCTGATAGAGAGCGGTCGCGCAAGGAGGTCACTATGGAAAGTAAGCATTCAACGGTTATTACTATCGTAAAAGGGCTAGGAACTGGAAGCATACTTGCTGTCCTCATGATCGCATCGATGCTGCTGATGCAGGGATGTTCGATAAACCTCCCGTCGGTCTTCGGCAAGAAGACCATGGACAGTATGAGCACGGCCATTGACGGATGTGTGGATCCTGCGAAGATAGAGTATCTGGGCCGCAGGGAAGACACCGGCAAAACAGGCTATAACGTACAGTACAATTATCTGGTCACCGACATCAAAGCGGATAACGAAGATGATCTGCAAAAGATGTTTGACGCGGCCAATGACGTGTTCGAGAGCGGGGAGTATGACTCTTCCAGGGTACAGATATCTTTCATCTGCGAACATTTCCAGAGCGATGTCTACTATACCGTTGCGAGCTTCAGAAATTACGATGATGACGGAAGGATCTGCAGTTATATCTGTGAGATCGATGTTTACGGCATAGACCGAATGGCCAAGGATTACGATTCGAATTACAGCTATCAATTCAACGACACGGACTTTTGGGATCAGTTTGCCGGCGATGCAACGATCATTTATACAAAATACATCGAGTATGTAAACAGCATCGAAGATGATAAGGCAGAAAGGGATCTCGTCGAGGATTACCTGCTTTCCGAGTACGGTGATTACATCACTTTCGGCGGCATATCAGTGTCGAATGATTCTAACCACTCTCCGGAACTGACATGGGAGATCACCATTGATGCGGACAGCATCGAGAGCAGCAGTGAGTACGATTCCGTTACAGCACTGGTAGAAGCAGTAAGGCATAGCCTGAATGACTATTACCACTCCCTTGACGGCGGCAGTAAGGTCCTGGACATGAGAAACACGTTCAGCTGTACTCTGAGCGGAACAAGCAAGACCTGGTCTTTCACGAATTACTATAATTCTACCGGGGAGTACCTGGACGGTTATGGTTACGTCAACTACTGGAATGCTACAGTCGAAGAGCTTTGCGCATTGGAAGATGTCACGGCGATCAATTTTTACAACAAAGACGAGGACGTAGTCACGCAGGTATTAGACAGCGTTGACGGCCTGGAGAATGTGTACTGCACCTTGGATTCCGAAGTGGAGGCGGAGCTCGCTTCGAAGTATCCTGACATTGCCATCGATTAAAGGGAAGATGTCTGACTGACCTCGATCCGGTACACTCTCGATTCATCACCGTAGATATCGGGCATCGTCTTCCAGAAGGTATAACCGTACTTCTCATACAGTCCGGTCTCGCCGGTAGATATATAGATGTGCGTGAATCCTTCGCTTAGAGCGAGCTTATACGCGTGCTCCAGCAACAACCCCATATAGCGGTGACCGCGGTATTCGGGGAAGGTGTACACGAATCCGATCCAGGGCTTCAGCTCGGGCGCATCGATGTCGTCATTGTCTGCGAAAGTACAGAAGGCGACAAGAACGTCTCCATCGGTAAGCATCAATACACGGGCAGAAGCTCCGCACAACTCGCGGAGCTTTCCGTCTCTTAACAGTCCATAAAGGTACTGCCCGGCACGCCAGTCAGACTTGCCGATCTCTTCCAGCCAATGTTCTTTGTGGTCACTTCCGTAATAATCGATTATCTCCATAATCCACCTGTTATCTGAACTTCTCCATCCTTATGATGTGTTCTTCATCGGGCTCTGTGATGCCGTTCTTGTATCCGTAGCCCATCTTCTCATAGAACGGCGCACCGGTAACGGACGCGGGGATCTCGATGCGTCTGGCGCGCAGGAAGAATTCGTCCTTTTCGAGGGTGTCTATTATCATGCGGCCGACGCCCTTGCCCTGGTATTCGGGCAGCACGAAAATGGTGAACAGACTGCTCTCGTCCTCCTTACCCCAGAACGGACCGATGGCGCCGCATCCGACGATGGCATTGCCGTCACACACTACATAGAAATGCGTCCAGGAAGCGCGCTCTGCAACATGCTCGGGAGTCTCGATCCCGATCAGTGCATCTACGACCTCAGGCGGATAGTCCTTGCTGTTTGATATCCTGACCGTCGTTCTTATGAGTTCAGATACTGCTTCTGCGTCGGTCTGTTCGTAACGTCTGATTAGCATGCTGCACAACTCCTTTTGCGGGTGATTTTATCAGATTATCCCGAATTCTCATAATTTCTTTACAAGTGATTAACACATGAACCCGTAAACAATGTAGAATATAAGTACTATTCAAAGTCGGGGTGCCTTATGAAATCGGAAGGCTCAAACAGACCCATAACTTTTGATGAGATAGCTGTTGCGCTTGCAAAAGACTATAACAGCATCTATGTTATCGATGCGGCTGATGACAGTTATGTCGAGTATATTTCTGATGGCGATAACAAGCAACTTATACAGAGGGCTGCCGGAACCGACTTCTATCAGGATGCCATCCTCGACTGCAGTGTGAGCGTTCATCCCGATGACAAGGAAGAATTCCTGAGACTGTTCAAGAAAGAAAACGTCATAGCGGTTCTTAAGACAGGCGATTCATTCTCATACAGATTCAGACTGATGCTGGGTGAAGAACCCGCGCACTATTTCTTCAAGACTCTCAAGTGTACCGACGATAAGGTCATCGTTGCCGTCAAGAATATCGACGACAACAGGAAGCAGGAACTCGCGGCTGAAGAGGAGATGCGGACATACCGTCAGATCGCCGGAGCTCTCGCCTCACGTTATGAAGTAATCTACCGTATCAACATCAATACGAACGAATACCTAGTGTACAGTTCGAGTGATGACTACGCCAGACTCGGTACGACCAGGCTCGGTAAGGATTTCTTTACCGAGATGGTGGCGGATGTCAAAAAGATCATTTACGAGGACGATGTCGAATATGTGATCAAGCAGCTCGATAAGAAGACTCTCCTCAAGGACCTTTCCAAGAGCAAGACGGTAAGCCTTACATACAGGCAGCAGCTTGGAGAGCAGACCAAATACGTCAGGCTCAATATCGTCCGTCCGAATGACGACAAAGACCATATCGTTATGGGTCTTCTCGATATCAATGCGCAGATAGTTCACGAGCAGAAGATCATGCAGGAGAGCGAACTGTTCAATAACGTCGCGATGGCCCTGGCATCAAGGTATGAAGTCATCTACCGTGTCAACATCAACACAAACGAGTACTACGAATTCAGTTCCAGCGAGAAATACACCAAGCTTGAAGTGGGCAACAAGGGCGACGATTTCTTCTCTGATACCCAGCGCAACATGAAGCGCGATATCTACGAAGAAGATTATCCCATGATGGCTCAGGCTATGGTCAAGGAGAACATCCTTGAACAACTCAAAGGATCCAACAAACTGTATATCAACTACAGACTCCTCTTAGACGGACGTCCGCAGTTCGTATCACTGGTCATACTCCGTAACTCAGCGGATTCTGAATACATCATCGTCGCAGTCGAGAACACCGACGAAGCCAAGCGTAAAGAGATGGAATACGAGGCTAAGATCGGTTCAGCGATAGACATGGCCAACAGGGATGCTCTTACGGGCGTCAAGAACAAGCATGCTTATGTCACCGCCGAGACCCAGATGGACGAGCAGATCGGGAAAGAACCGGATGACCTTGAGTTTGCGATAGCAGTCTGCGACTTGAACGGACTCAAGCAGGTCAACGATGAACAGGGCCACAGCGCAGGTGACAAGTACATCAGGGATGCGTGCACGATCATCTGCGAGATATTCGATCACAGCCCGGTATACCGTATCGGAGGCGATGAATTCGTCGTTATCTTAAAGGGTCACGACTATGAGCACAGACAGGATCTGCTAAGGCAGTTCTATAACAAACAGGTAGACAACAGGCGTGAAGGTATCGTGACGATGGCGTATGGTATGGCGGAGTTCATGCCAGGTAAAGACCTCAGGGTGCAGGACGTTTTCGAGCGTGCGGACAGCCTGATGTATGCGAACAAGAAGCGCTTCAAGGAGCAGCCCGAGGGTGAGGAAGCCGAGGCCATCGAGAGTTATTCGTTCATAAGATTCTACGAGTTGTACGAGAAGCTCCTGTCGGCGATGGTCGATTTCGATAACGTCGATGTTCCGCTGATCCAAGGTCTTATCACAAGGATCGGAAAGATGTTCAGATTGTGCAAGGGCGTTACCAAGGCCTTCCACAATGCCAAAGAAGAACAAGAGGGCGGCGGCGACGTGTTCATTCCGTTCGACACGGACAAGGAATGCCGCGAGGTCATTAGCTTAAGGGCAGTTACGAGCGTCCTGACCAGTGCCACCTGCACTGTATACATGCTTCCCGATGAAGAGCCGCTGAGTGCCGAGGAGACGGAGAAGGTCGAACTCGTAATGAGAACGATCCTGAGCTTCGTCACCCGTAACAGGATGAGAGACGTTGTCTATGAACTCGCATATTACGACGAGAACGGATATCCGAACCTGAGAACGCTGAACCGCGAACTCGGAAAGATCGTCCGGTCCGGTTCCTTCAAGGATCTGATGGCGGTACGTTATAACCTAAGACACTTCTCGATCATCAACCAGGAGTTTGGCAGAGATGCGGGCGACCGCGTCATGAAAATGCACTACGACACCTTAAAGGGAATAATGGGTGAGGGCGCACTCATAGCAAGGCTCGGCGGAGATAATTTCGTCGGTATCTGTGACAGGGCCAAGAAGGATCAGGTAGTGGAGTTCCTTAACGAGGCTGTGATCAATGTTGATGAATACAGGAGCGTCAGGGTTCCTTCCAGTGCGGGATTCTTTGTCCCTGCAGATGACTTTGTAGCGGATAATCCCGGCGATATCATGGGTGCCATCATCAACGCATACAATGTCGCTCAGAGCGGCGGCGGTGAGAGGGTCATATTCTATGACGATAAGCTGATGGCGAAGAAACAGAAGTATGCACGCATCCAGCGTAAGCTCGCGGATGCCATCGTCAGCGGTGAGATCAGGCCTTTCTACCAGCCGAAGGTCGATGCGCAGACCGGGCAGATCGTCGGAGGCGAAGCGCTCTGCAGATGGTTCCAGGGCGGTAAGATCGTTCCGCCCGACGAGTTCATTCCGGCACTCGAACAGACAAATGACATCTGCGATCTCGATCTGTTCATGCTCGAGTGTGTCTGCCGCGATCAGCGCAAGTGGCTCGATGGCGGTACGGGAAGAAAGCTCGTTCCGATGTCTATCAATTTCTCGCGCAAGAACATAATGAACCTTAAGCTCGCTGACATGATCGAGAGCATCCTCGACAAGTATTGCATACCGCACGACGCGATCGAGATCGAGCTTACCGAGACCACAACAGACGTCGAGTTCAGCGACCTCAAGCGCGTCGTCACGCAGCTGCGCGACAAGGGCATCATGGCCTCGATCGACGACTTCGGCATCGGTTATTCGTCGCTGAACCTGTTAAGGGACATTCCTTGGCACACCCTCAAGATCGACAGGAGCTTCATACCCGATGAGAGCGACGGCAACGAAAGCGTGAGATACAAGATGTTCAGCGGTGTTCTGAGCATGGCCAGATCGATCGGCCTCAAGTGTATCGCCGAGGGCGTCGAGACCGAATCCCAGCTCAAGGTCGTGCGCGAGACCGGTTGCGACATCATCCAGGGATACTACTACGACAAGCCCCTTCCCAAGGAAGAGTTTGAATCGAGGCTCGAGAAGAAGGTCTACGAGAAGTAAGTTCCCTTACATCTCCTTAACATATTTGGCGGCGCGGTCGTTCAGATAAGTGACCACGTCGTCAAGACTCGCGTCGCCCGCGTAGTACGGAGCGGTCTCCTCGATGACGAAAGCCGCTATCTGAGGATCTTCGTAGTAGTACGTCCCGATCGTCGACAGGCAGTCGAGGAAACTCTGCTGCATGCTCTCTGATGCGATCTTGTCGTGATAGAACTCAGTCTCGACATAAGCGTTGCCGCTCTCGATCTTGGCACTGAGTTCATCGTTATGAGCTTCGGTGATCAAGGGGATAGTGCTCTCCATGATCTCCTTGTTCGTTATGATGTCAGACAGTTCAACGCTTCCCGATGTGATGCCCGCACCGCCGAAAAGGAAGTTCAGAAACTTTTTGCAGCCTTCGGTCTGATCAGTTGACGCTGCGACTGAGATAGTCTCGAGCGCTCTGAATCTCGGGCCTGATGCGTCCAGGGAAGGAGTGCCGATGAAAGCATAATCTCCGTCTGAAGAACAACATGCGCAAACGAATTCCAGGTAGTTGCTGCATCTTACGTAGATCGACTCGCTGCGGACCTTGGAATCCCAGTCATCAAGGTAATCAAGCGGCGTGCTGTCGTAATCGTCATAGATGAAATTGTCCTTGGCATATTCTACTGCTGCGTAGAACTGCTCGGACCCGAAGTCTACCGTATCGCCCTCGATCGCCGCCGTGGTATCGATGCAGGACATGACGAAGGTCACCTTATTGTTGAAGGCGGACGACGGGTACTCATAGGGGGAGTAGCCGTCCAGGTCTTCCTTGACCATCTTGTCATACTGCTCGAAAGTGATACCCACTGCACCTTCAGGTATCAGGTCCTTGTTGGTGACGAGACCTTCGATCTCCAGCGTGACAGGCAGGAAGTACAGCTTGCCGCCTATCTCGGAGGCTTCGATAATGTTTGCATACTGCTTGTCCATGACGGACTGCTCAAGAAAGCCTGTAAGATCCATGAAGATGTCATCTCTCATGGCATAGTTCTGTTGGATACCGATCGCGAGGTCCGGTGCTTCCGACCCCTTGAGTTCCTGGATCATCGTGTAGAGCTTCTCATTGTCCACATCAATGGTGCCGAATCTTCTTCCGACCTTGAAGCCAGTCTTATACTTGCTCCAGATCCTTATCAGGTATTCTGTGTCGGTCCTGTTGAATTCATAGATGGCGTTAGACAGATATACGGACACTTCCTCCGTGAGAGGCATCGCAATCTCGATGACCTGCTTGCCTGCGTGAGGATTCTTCTCTGCCTTGGTAAGCACAGTGACGTATTCAAAATCCTCCGAGCCGACCGAACTTCCTGTCATGGTTACGGTAGACCGGATCACCGTTCTGTCTGCCGTGGAGGACAGGATCAAGTTGTCACCTGCCAGATCCGAGAAGTATGGTGAGTACCAGGTGTTGTCGATAACGGTCTCCACGGTGCCCGTTGCGGTATCTAGTTTTGTGATGTTGCCGAGCGAGTCGATCCTGCAGAGATCGCCGCTGTCCGTTACCTGATAATCGGCAGAACTGATGTCTTCGTTATCCGAGACATCGTATTTGTCCTGACTCTTGAGGCTGCAGTCGGATGGATCGAATCTTAAAATGCGGTCATCTCCTGCTGCTGTGTGGACGATAACCGACAGCGTGTCTGTTCCGGCGTCATATGAGAAAGGCTCATAGCCGTAGAACTTCTCTACCTGGGAAATATCGAGCTGTCCGATATAGTTGCTGCCGTCAAAAACGAAGAAGTACACATCCTCAACGGTATTTGTAAATATGACTGCGATGCAGTAGTTTCCCGCAAAGGCAGCATCAGCGATACCGTAACCGTCGACATCCAGGTTGTTGCCGTTATTGTCGGTAAAGCGGATCTCATCGGTAACTTTGCCGGATTCGAGGTCTATCACGAGTCTTGCCGTATAGAAAGCCTGATTGCCCCAGGTGGTAGAGATGACATCAGCCGTCTTGCCGTCATCGGAAAGCCTGATATCCTTGACACCGGTAATATCGTTGAAGGCGCTGTCATCGATCTCCTTGCTGCTGATGAGCTTGCCGGAATTATCGTAAGTATCGAGGAGGGTCCTTCTGTAGTCATCCGTTCCTTCCATATCGTAAAGGGAATAGAGGTAGTAGATATTGCTGCTGCTTGCTCCCACGCACGAGCCTTCAATGAATTCGGATGGCTTCTGGTCCCGCTCGAGCAGGAACCTGGTCGACTCGTACCAGGGGTCGGTCTCTTGGACGGTATTGCTCTGCGCGCCCTTGCCTGCGCATGATGCGAGAAGTGTAAGTGACATAACGGCAGCCATACCCGCCGCCAGAGCCTTTTTCTTATTCATGATGCGCCTCCTATTATGTGTCCCTGCCGAAATTGTAAAATGTTTTTGCTTCTTTTTCAAACGTGTGCCTAGGATTCACATGTTTTGGTTAAAGTTTTTGGAAAACTTTAACTGTTAGTTGTGTATTCCGGGTGAGTTTACATGTTTTTGTTAAAGTTTGCGCCAAACTTTAACTGTTACTTTAACTGAGAGACCTCACCCCGGTGTAACAATGTTATACTTGTGCTATCGTGCCTTGAGGAGGAGTTAGGATCATGTTGATGTTCAGCATATTATTTTTGGGGATCGGTCTCCTGTTTGAGTTCATCGGCATAGGAATGTGCGTCGCGATGGCGACCGGCGGAATGGACTTTAATTGGCTGGTCGTCGCATGCTTCGTGCTGATGCCCATCATCTTCATCGTCATCGGCGCGATCTCGCTCTCGAAAGACCTCAAGGAGCGCAGTGCCAAACGCAACGTCGCCAAGAACGGCCGCACCACCTACGCCAAGGTCTTCGACATCCGCACGACCGCAGGCGTGGAGATCAACGGCATGATGCCCGAGGGCATCCACATCCGCTATTTCGACGCTCAGGGCAGGATCAACAACGACATGATAAAGATAGAAGCCGACGACTCGCACTACGGCACCATCAGCATAGGCGAGACCCTGGAGATAAAAGAACTCGACGGCAAGTGCATCCTTGTGCGTGAGCTCGAGAATCTGCCTTTCGAGGGCAGCGATGTCCTTATAGATCCCACGATAAGTGCTTACGGCGAGGGCGCGACCAACGGCGTCAACTGTCCTTCCTGCGGCGGACTGGTCAACGTTGCCCCCGGCTGTGCGGCATTCTGCAGCCATTGCGGATTCAAGGTCAGACTGGACGCTGAAGGCAAGATCGTGAACGACATCTGAGAGTCGCCGGACAACCCCTGTCCTATGAGACAAGACGTGTCCCATCCTTGAAAACAGGGCGTTTGAGACATCCCATGACCTTCCGGGCACCGGTGGCGAAGGCTATGCTGAAGCCATCAAACCAAGGAGGTGTCCGACGATGAAAAACGACACAAAGATCACAGTACTGAGAATAATAGCAATGATTTCTGCTATCATTGGAATGGCATTCCTGATTGGAAGCATGTTTGCTGACGGAACCAGGTTGCTGACAGTAGGCCTCGCTTGCAACTGCATCGGTATGATCTGCAATATTAGAGGCTGCAAGATTATGAAGGATAACATGAAATAAAGGAGAGCAACTTCATGGATCAGCAGAAGATGGGCGCGTACCTCAAGGAATTACGTAAAGAGAAGGGGATCACCCAGGAACAGCTCGCTGATAAGTTTTTCGTATCGAGGCGCACGGTCTCCAGATGGGAGACGGGAGCGAACATGCCTGAGATCGAGATCATGATAGAGCTCGCTGATTACTATGAAGTCGACCTCAAAGATCTCCTCAGAGGAGAGAGAAAGGACGACGGTATGGACCAGAATATAAAAGAGACTGCAATGGCAGTGGCAGAATACAGCAACGAAGACAAGAAGAAGGCTACAAGAAGATTGGGTTATATCTTCATCGCGGCAACGGTGTGTTTCGTCGGGTTCCTGGCGACACTGTTCCTGGTGCCTGACGGATATACCAACCCCGTATTGGATTTTGCACAGGGCATTATGCTCGGAGTATCCCTCGGCGCGCTCATCTTAGGCATCCTCATGACCTGCGGCGTCATGGACAGGTTTGGCGCAGCAAAGAAGGCGTGGATGAAGAAATAACCGCCTCTTCGGACATCTCGAAAAGGACCGCATCCCGGGCCGGCACTGCGCTGTCCCGGGTGTTTTTTGTGGGTTTATAGGCCGAGTCTACCAAACAGGCTACCAAAAACGCAAAAATGGTAGCGCAAATGGTAGATTAAGCCCGAATTCTACCAAATCGGCTACCAAAAACCTGAATTCGGTAGCATAAATGGTAGCCTAGACAGCAAAAATACAGCCCGGACTGTGGTTCGGGCTTATTAAGATCTGCTCTCTTCCCTGTACTGCGTCGGCGACTTGCCGGTCGCCTTGCGGAATACCTTGTTGAAGTAGTTGGGGTCATCGAAGCTCAGGCGCTGTGCGATCTCGAAGACGGGGATATCCGTGTCTGACAGCCAGTACTTTGCCAGGTTCATGCGGTGTTCATTAAGAAAGCTCAGACATGTAAGTCCGGTCTCTTCAACACAGACTTTGTTGAGGGTATTGCGGTTAACTCCGAATTCCGAAGTCAGCATTTCCAGTGTGATCTTCTCGTTCAGGTGGTTATTGAAGTACTCGTAAAGCCTGCTTACGAAGCCTGCATTGTTTTCACCGGTAGAGGCATTGCCAATGTAGCAGTACTTAAGCTTATAGAGCAGTTCGATGAAGTAAGAACGTGACCTGCAGGGCCAGTATCCGTCGTGTTTCAGCTTGAGCTCGGCGGCGATCTTCTCGGTCAGATTCACTATATCGGCAAGCGAACTCGGAACGAACGAGGCAGCTTTGGGTGATTGTATGTCATTGAAGATAAAATTCCGGATGAGCAGATAATCCTGATAGATAGTGCTGCCTTCCAGGTCGTCGAATTCTCGTGAATATAGCCGCTCATAGCTAAAAGCATCGTTGATTACATCCGGCTTGAACAATATGATGTACGCCTGATATCCGGATACGCTCTTTATATTGAACTTGTCTCTCTCAGACAGATAGATCGCAGCCGGAGCTTTGAATTCCATGGGCTTGCCGTTCAGATCAAAGACCAGGCGGCCCTTGCTGAGCACGACCAGCTTGCACATCTCATCGTTATCTACATGCGGCAGATCGTTCTTGCCCCTGAATACTACAAAGGGCAGGATTCTCTCGTAGTCGCCGTATCTTTTTGATGTGTATAAGCATTCTTCCATAAGCCGATTATAGCAAAGTGGTGGTAAGATTTGCACGATCTGTGCAGATTTTACAGATAAACTCTACCGATATTACATTCAAATCATCCGCACCAAAAGCGAGAATAGGGCTAACCAAAGAACGGGAGGACAAGACAATGAAAGGGACGGATATAGTAAAAACTTTGGCAGCAGCCGGTGCGCTGGCCATGCTGCTAACGAACATCACGGGCTGCTCAGCATCAGCAGCAGATGCATCGGCGGGCGCAAATACCGGGGAGTCGGTTATAGCGGAAGAGACGGAGCCTGAGCCGACAGAGACGACTCTTCCCGAGGTCGAGCAGTTCGGTTACTGCATCGAGTCATACCCGCAGTTCTATGTAGGCTCCGACAGCCTTGTGGACGGCGTGTGGTCCGACGATATGGGCGCCAAGTCCGAGCATCCGCAGGGCATCTCTCCGAGCCTTTACTGGGAGCCGGTTGAAGGCGCGGCATGCTACGTCGTCTATATGGTCGACTGCTCTCACGCGGAAGGCATCCCGCCGACGAACTTCATCCACTGGATCGTTGCCAACTATGAAGGCACCGAGATCATCGCAGGCGAGGACCCCGCAAACTTCTATGCACTGGGACCCGAAGCAGGCACGACTCACCGCTATTCCATCTACGTCATTGCTCTTAAGGCACCCGTTGAGCGCGCGAAAGGAGCCACAGGCACCATGCCCACCAACTTCGACAACTTCCTTCTGGCGCTGGATACAGATGCCGACGGCAACACAGGTAACATCCTTGCTTTCGGATACCTGAAGGGTAAGTACACGGCAGACTGATGATCACAACCAAAAGCGAGAATAGGTCTAACCAAAGAACAGGAGGACAAAACAATGAAAAGGACAGATATAGTAAAAGCTTTCGCAGCGGCCGGTGCGATGATCATGCTCCTTACGAATATCGCGGGATGCGCGGCTGCTGATGCAGATGCTTCGGCAGACGCTGTTGCCGGGGAGTCGGTTATTGCGGAAGAGACTGAACCCGAGCCGACCGAGACAACTCTTTGCGAGGTCGAACAGTTCGGTTACTGCGTAGAGGAATACCCGCAGTTCTATGTAGGCTCTGATTCATGGGAAAATGGCGTGTGGTCCGACGATATGGCCGCCAAGCCCGAGCATCCTCAGGGCAGCTCTCCGAGTCTTTACTGGGAGCCCGTCGAATGCGCTGCATGCTACGTCATCTACATGGTCGACAGCCAACATACCGGGAACTATCCGCCGTCGAACCTCATTCACTGGATCGTCACCAACTACGAGGGCACTGAGATTATCGCAGGCGAGGACCCCGCATTCTTCCTTGCACTGGGACCCGAGCCTGGTACCACACGCAGCTACACCGTCTACGTCATCGCGCTTAAAGCACCCGTCGAGCGCGCCAAAGGTTCCACCGGCACCATGCCCACTAACTTCAACAACTTCCTGCTGGCGCTGGATACCGATGCCGACGGCAACACAGGCAACATCCTTGCGTTCGGATACCTCAAGGGTAAGTACACGGCAGACTGATTATTCCTGATTTCCTTCGTATAACAAGAGCGCCCGGCTTCATGACCGGGCGCTTTCTTTTTATTCTGATACGATTCCGTTGACGTATTTCTTGAGATCGGGTTTGTACTTTATCAGGAATTCGTAGACCTCATCCATCTCACTCTTTCTTGAGGGGAAGGAAATCTGGCCCTTTTGCATCAGGGGCTTCTTGGAAGGTGTGAGATACTGACCCTTCATAGGCTTCAGGTCATCACCCGTAAAGAAGAATGCAGTGTCTGCCGCCGGGATGGTCTTAATGCCAAAATGAGTAACATCCTCGAAGTTATACAGCTTATATCCTACGAGCGTACCGGAAGGACAATCCACGATGATCTGCTTGTTCTCGGTAACAGCGACTCTTCCGCAGCGGTCCTTGACAGGGTAGTCGTTGGCGATCATCGCATTGAACTTCTTAACATTCTTCTTGTCAGCTATTGTCGCAAGTACGATGATGACGATAAATCCTACGACGAGAGCGGCTCCGATAACGGGAGCCATATTGTTGTCTGCAGCCAAAAGCATGATATCCATAGCGACCTCCTGAAAATGATGTATAAAAGAATACTAACATTTATGGTACAATAATCCAATGGAGGATAGATATATGGCTATTTGTAAAACTTGCGGAAAGCAGAACTCCGAAGAAGCAAGATTCTGCGAATCATGTGGAGCGAGACTTGAAGAAGTCGTTAAGGCAGATCCCGTAACGGAACTGCCGAAGGAAGATGATTTCGTTGCGGCACCCGCAGAGGCACCGGCTCCCGCTCCGGCACCTGTACCGGCACCCGTTCCGGCTCCGGTCCAGACGGACAACACACAGTACCAGCAGCAGTATCAGACGCAGCAGCCTGTCGCAGCTCAGCCGAACGGCGACTACAGGACAGTCTGTATCCTGGCTTTGATCTTCGGTTGTGTTGCATGTGTATTCGATCCGTTCTACCTTACGAGTATCGCAGCGATCGTTCTTGGTGTTATCGGACACCTGAACAGCAAGAACTCCAAGGGTATGGCGATCGCCGGCTGGATCCTCGGCATCGTATCGATCTGCATACAGGTTCCGATCGACATCCTGACCTTTGGTATGGGACTGTTTTGCTGACGGCAACAGGCAAAAGGTTTATCATTCCGTTCGCGGCAACATCGGTACTGCTGATAGTTGCCGCGTTCTTTATTGTGTGGCTTAAGATCGACCCCATTCTTCTTGAGACAAGACAGCACTGCCTGTTCTCGCAGACTCTTCATCTGTACTGTCCGGGGTGCGGCGGCACAAGGGCTGTTCAGGCTCTTTTGGCAGGCGATATCGCAGATTCTTTCCTGTCCAATCCGCTCCCGATATATGCGCTCGTCATGCTGATCCGTATCTGGATCCCGCTCCTGCACAACGTGGTGACCAAAGATGAGACGCGCGTGTGGAAGGTGCTCGCGAACTGGGAAGCGTGGGGGATACTGGTGGTGGTTTTCGGGCTGTTCATAGTGCGCAATATCGTTCTCGTCTTCTTCCATGTCGATTACCTGGGGGACATGATATCGTACTGGCAGTGATTGCAAACCCCGGAGAACTGTGTTATCCTTTGCCTCGTTTGGAGGTAGACCGATGAGAAGATAATTTGATTTGAGTGATTTTGATAACAGGGCGGACCTTCGGGTCTCTGTCTTGTGCACTTGGATTGGATTATCGCGGTTTGCTTTTATTTTTGGTTTTCCCATAATATGAGTATATTTTGCTGCTCCGTGCAACAGGACCTGTCTGTCCGCGATCGGAGGTTTTTGTATGGCACAGATAAGTGTGAATGATCTGAGCTTCTGCTATGAGGGAAGCTATGACTATATTTTTGAGAACGTGTCGTTCACGGTCGATACCGACTGGAAGCTCGGCTTCATCGGACGTAACGGCAAGGGCAAGACTACGTTCCTGCGGCTCTTGCAGGGCAAGTATGAATATTCCGGCACGATAAGTTCGAACGAACCTTTTGACTACTTCCCGTACGAGTACGGCGAGGCTGACCTGGCGCTCCCGGCGTCCGAGCTTCTCGAGAGGTGGAAGCCGTCCTGCGAGGAGTGGCGCGTGCTGCGCGAGATGGACGAACTCGAGCTTTCCGCAGAGGACCTGTACCGTCCGTTCGGCGAACTGTCTCTCGGCCAGCGCACGAAAATAATGCTCGCGGTGCTCTTCTCGGGCGAAGGAGACTTCCTCCTCATCGACGAGCCCACGAACAACCTTGATGCGGAGGCGAGGCAAACCATCCGCGGCTACCTCGCTTCCAAAAAGGGTTTCATTCTGGTCTCGCACGACGCCGCCCTTCTCGACGCCGTCATCGACCACGTGCTCGTTCTGAACCGCAGCAGCATCGAGGTGCAGGCGGGCAACTTTACCAGCTGGTGGGAGAACAAGGAGAAGGCCGACAGCCACGCGCGCCGCGAGAACGAGAAACACCTCAAAGAGATAAGCCACATGAAGCAGGCTGCGGACAAGGTATCGCGCTGGGCGGACAAGAGCGAGAACTCGAAGATCGGCCACGACCCGATAAAAGAGCGCGACCACAATGTAGTTGCCGCGCGTTCGTATGTTGGCGGGAAGACCAAGAAGGCCGAGGCGCGCGCGAAAGCGTTCGAGCAGCGCATGGACCGTTCGATCAAGCAGAAGGAAGGGCTCATGAACGACGTCGAGCGCGAGTTCGACCTGAAGATAACGACGCTCGAACATTTCAAGAAGAAGCTGGTGCGCTGTGCGGATCTGAGCATCAGCTACAGCGGTTCGGACAGGAAGGTCATTGACGGTCTGAACTTCGAGATCGAGCAGGGCGAGCGCGTGTTCCTTAGCGGCGGCAACGGCTGCGGCAAGTCGACGCTCATCAAGGCGATCCTCGGAGGCGCTTATAGTGAAGGTATGGAGATGACAGGAGTGCTCGAGAAAGCTTCCGGCCTCATCATCTCTTATGTCAACCAGGACACGACGCGTCTGGCCGGAAGCCTGCGCGGCTATGCGTCCGAGAACGGACTGGACTACACGCTGTTCCTGTCTTTGCTGAACAAGCTCGACTTCGATAAGGTGCAGTATGAGAAGGATCTTCGCGACCTGTCCGAGGGTCAGAAAAAAAAGGTCCTGATCGCAGGCAGTCTCATCACGCCTGCGCACCTGTATATCTGGGACGAGCCGCTGAACTACATCGACGTGTTCTCGCGCCGCCAGATCGAGAAGCTCATCACCGAGTATCAGCCGACGATGATAATGGTCGAACATGACAGCAGGTTCAGGGAGAAGACCGCGACAAGAGTGGTGGAGCTTTAAGCCGCCTGGCCCGTTAGCAGATTTTTAGCAAAAACAGCGCGTGTTTTCTAATTATTCGCTAATTTAGAAGATATTTAGCAAAATAAGCCGATTTTTGCTGATTATTTGCTAACAGCAGATTCAGCAGAACTCGCGAATTGCGTTACAATTAGGTATGGACAGGATTAAGATCAAATTCTTGGCAGCGGAGATATTGTTCATGCTCGTCTGTGCTTTGGAGGCGTGCGTGGCTTTCGCGGCGCAGCTGCTGGAACGCACGGTCGTCAGCACCAGCTATAGCTTCATGTTTCCCAGTATTGCCTATGAGTACAATGCACTCTTATATGCTCTGGGCTGGGTGCTCTATGTCCTGTTTGTCTTCGTGGCGTTATGGTTCTTCAAGCTGAAGGTCACTGCACCGCACGCGCCCGGCAGGATATACAAGCTGATCAGCGTCGTAATTGCTGTGCTGCTCGCGATACTGACCGGGATCGGGCTGTCTGTCGTGGCGTTCTTTTACCTGGGCTTTGGCGGTTATATGCGTCCCGAGTTCCTGATGTATCTGTCGGTCGCCGGCATGCCCGTCATCGCGCTGGCAGGTATGGTCTATAATGTCTTCAGGGGAGATAACGCATGAAGGAATATAAGTTCTACGGCCACGAGACGGCGGGCGGGCCCAAGCCGCTGACTGACGATCTCGATTGGCTTCATTCACCGATAGATCTTTACGATGCGCTCGCGGACGGGCTTTGGCGAAGGGAGACGTGCGCGCCGAGGATGCAGGATGAGTGGACGCCTGAGAACATGACCTTGGGGCAGTGCTCCATAACGGCGTTCATAGTACAGGACCTGTTTGGCGGGGAGGTGTACGGGATCTTGAGACCCGGCGGAAACTACCATTGCTACAACGTGATAGGCGACGCGAAGTTCGACCTGACCTCGGAGCAGTTCGGGGAGGAAGCGAAGGACCTCGTGTACGACGACGTGAACCTGCAGACGCGGGAAGTGCATTTCGAGAAGGTAGAGAAGAAGGCCAGATACGAGTACTTGAAGCAGCTTGTGTATGACTACCGAAAATGACAAGCCGAAAGTGAACGACGTTCCGAAGCCGGCCAAGGCCGTCGGACGCCAGACCGTCAAAGCAGGCATCGGAAGGGGTGTCGCGCGTACGGGCGGCAGGGTGCTGCAGAACGCCAGCCGCAGGGGTGCTCAGGTCATAGCAAATATGCTCAGGCAGGGATCGCGCGTATCGACTCTCGCGATCATCCGCGGTGCGACGCGCATCTTCATGGCCAACATCCTGACTGCGGTGCTGACTCTCATCGCATTTACCCTGTACGACTCGATATTCTTCTTCCGCAAGGAGCGTTCGGCCAAACAGCTGTTAGTGGATTTCATAAGCAACATCTGGGTAATGGGCTGGGGCACGTCGTTCTTCATAATGTGGGAAACCGCGACGCAGGGCGTGTTCGAGGGCAGCGTGTGGCTCTCCGTCGTGGGCTTTCTCGCAGGATTTTGCATATCGGTTATAATATGTCTTATCGCGGGCGTGATCTTCGATAAGATCGCAAAGAAGTTCTATACGAGCGATACGGACCGTATGCTGATGATCATCGGCGAGGAGTTCGAACGCAACAGGGCTTCGCGTGACATTACGGAGGAGCAGGCAAAGGAACTTCTCCGGAGCATCGAGAAGCTCGTTACGCCCAAGATGGTGCGCAAGATGTTCAAGTCGGAAGACCGCGCCAAATTCGCGCAGGAGCTTATATCGGAAGCTGAAGCTGCGCTGTCAACGGGGGATTGATCGATGGACGATAAGCCTGAAGCAAAGACACGGAATCCTGCCAGGATAGTCATGCTCGTTCTTCTGGGCGTCATCCTGATCACGGGTACGCTCGTGCTCGCACTGAACGTCATGACTTATGTCCAGATGAAGAATGCGATGAACTGGAGCCCCGACACCGACATTACTCAGGAAGATAAGGACAGATATGCGAGCCTTGTCATGATCCACGATATCAACAGCTATATTAATACCGTCAATATCCGCGGCATCCGTGACCCGCAGTACTGCATCGAGACGGTGTCGTACGGTTCAGTTGAAGAACTGTATGAGATCCTTCCGTTCGAATCCGAAGAGGACCGTGCAGCAGCCGTTGCATCGATCGGTGCGGCGCTTGAAGAAGTACCGGATATCCCGGGCGGTACCGACGGCTGCACGGCGTACGTTGCGGCGGGCCTGCCGGTCACCGATCAGGACGGCAAAGGCTATGTCGTGTCATACTACTACGGCCACGAGAACTACATCATTCAGGATGAGGACGGGTTCAGGTTTGCTTTCTTCGTGCAGACGAATTGATTATCACTCGTTCGGATAGAATCTGATTACTGCGCGCCTGGCGAGGTAGAACCGCTGAGTTTTTGACAACAGCGGAACAGTTCGACTTCCGTGGATCTCTGAATGAAAAGGATTCTTGTTTGAAGGCAGATAACGAACAACCGCATCAGTATTAAGACAGTCTCCTACACTAACGCTGACTATGGCACCGGTAAATCTCTTTTGCATCTCTGCGATAACGATGCTGATATCCCGGTAATAACCTCGCTCGACTGATAGTCCCTTCGGATCAGCAAATGCCGCTGAAGATACAGAACCGTCCCTTCGCCAGAACATAGATGCTTGTTCGGGAGGATAGACTGCGCGGTATAGTTGTTCTTCGGGAGCGAAAACATTATCCATAGAAAGCGACTACTCTCTCGTTGATCGCGGCTGCTGTCGAACGGATAGTCTCGCAGTACTCTTTGTCATCATAAGGGGCAACAAACACTTCAGCATCGCCTGACAGGCCGATCTCGATTTCCATGTGATCATGTCTTGAATTATCGTATTCCAACTGAATGGTCTTAAGACCTGTGGGGAATATCTCAGGCTGGATAGTCAATGCCTTGATAAGCGCACGAACCTTCTTTATGAGAGTGGAAGGAAGCGCAGGGGCATCGTCGCCGTTCCATCCGTCTTTGAGAGCGCTGATCTCATCGAGCTTTTTGAGATTAGCTGACTTGATGGTAGCGGAGTCATCATGATCAGATGAAGTCAGGTGTGAATAGTAACTTGAAAGATGATCCTTGTTCATCTTCGTATACTCGTTTTCTGAGATTATGACAACGTTCTTTCCATTCTTACGGGGAACGATGATGACCTCACCGTCGTATGCGGTATCAAAGTAAGATTTGATGTTGTCTCTTATCTCCATTTGCTTGGCGATTATCATAAAAAGCCTCCGATAATAACGGTACTAAAAACCGTACGGTTTTCTGTACTTATGGTACAACCCTTTGTGTCTGTCGTCAAGACCTTATAAGTATGCGCGTGTTATAATCGAGGGCGTTCAAGCAATACGATTTAAGGACTATTTAATAATTCCCCCGATATGATGAAGCCATCATACGAAGGGAAGGGAATAAATCCATATGTTTTGGAACATCTTGAGGAAAGATCTGAAGCGGAAGAAGACGATGAACATCATACTGTTCATTTTCGTCGTTCTCTCCGCTTGTTTTGTTGCCGCAGGACTGTCGAACGTTGTGTCGGTCATGTCGGGAACAGACTACTATTTCGATTTGGCCGGCATGGGAGACTATGTTGTGGCCACAATAGGAGAGCCGAATGTCGGTTCAGTTACAGATAAGCTCGAAGGCGAGCCCTGCGTAACTGAGATCAAGACGGAGATAGTGCTGATGGTTGACGGCGACAACATCTCCATTCCGGGCAACGATGATTACGAGAGTCCCGACAGAATGATAATGATCATGCCTGTCGATGGCGGTGCGATCAAGTATTTCGACGACAACAACGAAGAACTTACTGAAGTCAAGAAGGGCGAGGCGTACCTGTCCGGCAACTTCATGGGTCAGAATGACCTTCAGCCCGGCGATACGATCAAGATCGAGATCAATGAGAAGGTATACACTTTTACGGTCGCGGGTCATGCGAAAGACGCACTCCTCGGCTCCGACTTCATGGGCAACACCAGGATAATCATCAACCCGGCAGACTGGGAAACGATCATTGAAGATGACGAATACTATCAGTGGTATGTGATCGAGTTCAGCCACGTATTCGCGACTGATCCCGGCAAGGTAAAGAGCATTGTCTCGGACGTCGATGGTACGATGCTTTCTTATCCCAAGGATACGTTCAAGGTTGCATATGTATTAGATCTCATCACGGCATTTATCGTTGTGGCAATGAGCCTCGTGCTGGTCATCGTATCCTTCACGGTACTTAAGTTCTCCATCAACTTCACGGTCATGGAAGAATTCCGCGAGATCGGCGTTATGAAAGCGATCGGCATCAAGTCCTCCAAGATCCGCATGATGTACATCACCAAGTACATGATGATAGGCGCGGCAGGTGCCGTTATCGGACTCATCGCAAGCTTCCCGTTCGGCAAACTCCTTTTGTCCTCTGTTGCCAACAAGATGGTACTGGGCAGCGAGCACGCAGCCTTCATGAACATACTCGGTGCCGTAGTGGTGTTCGGCGTGGTTATCCTTTTCGCATACCACTGCACGGGCAAGGTGAAGTCCCTTACGCCGCTCGACGCCATCAGGCAGGGTCAGACCGGCGAGAGATACAACAAGAAGAGAGGCGTCAGACTCAAGAACTTCCACGGAAGCAATCCTGCTTTCCTCGCAGTGAACGATATAATGAGCGCTCCCAAGAGATTCATTACGATCCTGCTGACGTTCTGTCTCTGCACGCTGCTCGTGCTCGTCCTCGAGAACACCGTGACGACGCTCACGGGCGATACTCTGGCATCGACTTTCGGACAGCCGAGCGATCTGTACTTCGGCATCGAGAAGGACGACATCGGCGAGATCGCTTTTGCAGAAGGCGTCGACGGCATCAAGGACAGGCTTGACGAGATGGAAGATAAGCTCGAAGATGCCGGCATCCCCGGCCACGTTTACAAGGAACTCAACTTCATGATCACATATAAGGTGGGAGATGAGAAATACGGTTTCTGGAGCCAGTACGGCGTAGGCACCGACGCGAAAGATTACACGGTCCTTACAGGCTCCGCACCGCAGAACGGCAACGAGATCATGATCAC
Organism: Clostridiales bacterium; assembly: GCA_017550385.1. GTDB lineage: Bacteria > Bacillota > Clostridia > Saccharofermentanales > Saccharofermentanaceae > Saccharofermentans. The sequence goes on along the minus strand of JAFZPJ010000014.1, from coordinate 96,049 downwards.
TGACCAGATAGCAAAAGCAACAGGTCTTGAGATCGGCGATACCGTTAAAGCCGAGTATAATGGGGACGAGACGGAGTTCATCGTGACCGGTACTTTCCAGACGATGAATCAACTCGGTGAATGCATACGTCTCCACCAGGATTGCGACCTTGATCTGAAGGGAACGGCGAACTACTTCGAGTATCAGGTCGACTTCTACGACGACCCGTCTCCCTCTGAAATCGAAGCGCGCAAGGCGAAGATCACCGAGCTTTTTGACACCGACCGCGGCATTGTAATGAACGCAGGCGAGTTCGTCGACAAGTGCACGAGCTCATCGGGCCCTATCGGCGCCGCAAGAGACCTTCTGCTCGCGATAACTTTCATCGTTATCGTACTCGTCGCGATCCTCATGGAAAGGTCGTTCATCTCAGACGAGAAAGATCAGATCGCACTGCTCAAGGCATTAGGCTTCGGCACGGGAACCGTGATCAGATGGCATACCTTAAGACTCGGGTTAGCATCCTTCGTCGCAGTCATCCTCGCAGCGATCCTGTCACTGCCCGCGACGCAGCTCATGATCACGCCCATCTTCGCGTTCATGGGAGCCGGAAAGGTCGATTACGAGTACAGACCGGAGATGATCTTCGTGTTCTATCCTCTGCTCATACTGGCGGTCTCGGTGGCAGCGGCATTCTTCACATCGCTCTATACAAAGAGCGTCAAGGCATCAGACACATCCAACATCGAATAAAGGAGTAACAAAATGGAAAACATCATTGAAGTAAAAGACCTTTGCAAGACATACATCACGAACAAGAGACAGAACCACGTCCTTAAGAACGTTACGTTCAACATCAAGAAGGGCGAGATGGTAGGCATCATGGGACCTTCGGGCTCGGGCAAGTCGACTCTCCTTTACTCGGTATCCGGCATGGATAAGGCAACAAGCGGCACGGTCACGCTCTCCGGCAAGGAGATCACCAACCTGTCCGACAAGGAGATGGCAGCGGTAAGGCTCGACTGCATGGGCTTCATCTTCCAGCAGATGTACATGATGAAGAACCTGACCGTCTTGGACAACATCATCCTTCCTGCCATCCAGTCCACAAAGCTCGGCGAGACAAAGGCCGAGACCGAGGCACGAGGCGAGGAACTCATGAAGAAGTTGGGTATAATAGAGACAGCCGACAAGGATATCAACGAGGTGTCCGGCGGACAGCTTCAGAGGGCGTGTATCGCGAGGAGCATCATCAACAAGCCCGATATCATCTTTGCCGACGAACCTACGGGCGCTCTTAACAGGACATCGTCCAACGAAGTCATGGACGAGCTCGTAAGGATCAACAAGGACGGCGCGACGATAATGCTCGTAACGCACGATGCCAAGGTCGCGGCAAGATGCACGAGAGTGCTCTACATCGTTGACGGCAACATCAAGGGCGAGTACGAACTCGGACCCCAGACCGACGGCGAGGCGGAGCTCAAGGTAAGGGAGAGGAATCTCACCAACTGGCTGATGGAGATGGGTTGGTAATGACCGACATACTGATAGTTGAAGATAATAAGGAAATATCGGAACTTCTCGGGGACTTCCTGAAGAAGGAAGGCTTCACGGTGAGCGTCGCTTCCACGGGGGAGGAGGCGCTCACGAAGTTCGGCAAGTACGGTGCGAAGATCGTTCTCCTCGACATCATGCTCCCGGGCATGGACGGGTACGCCGTCTGTTCCGAGATAAGGACCAACAGCAACGTCCCCATCTTCATCCTCAGCGCGAAAACAGACAAGAACGACAAGCTGAACGGCATCATCTTAGGTGCCGACGACTATATCGAGAAGCCCTACGATATAGACCTTCTGATCGCGAAGATCAAGGGATTGTTCGCACGCAGGTATTCGAGCGATGAGCTGACCCTCGGCAACATTACCATCAACAAAGTCGACTACAAAGTATATAAGGACGGTAAGGAAATCGAGATGACTATCAAGGAGTATGAGCTCATGCTCCTTCTGGCAGAGAACGCAGGCAAGGTGCTGACCAAGGAGTTCCTGTTCAATAGGATATGGGGCTTTGACAGTGACTCCGAGCAGCAGACGCTTACGGTCCACATCACGAGGCTCAGACAGAAGATCGAAGAAGATCCGAAGAATCCCAAGAGGATACTTACGGTATGGGGTAAGGGTTATAAGTTCGAATGAAGGCGTTTGACAGACTGATCAGCATAGTGATACTTGTTTTTGTCCTGCTCGCTGCAGTGATGAACGTGTATCTCATTGCCGATCAGGTTAAGCGCGACTCCGAAGAAGGCAGACAGTACAGGGTTGAGATATCAAGGCTCGAGGGCAATCTCGCATCGGGCACTGCCGTTGAAGATCTCGATCTGTCCTCCTGCGATTACGTGACGGCCGTGGTTCCTTACGAAGAAGGAGAACAGTTCTATAAGCCCGCTTCCGACTACGAGTTGAGACAGATAGACGGTGATCTATATAGATTTGACTATAAGACCAAAGGCAGCCCGAAGGGCACTTCTCTCGTCATCTGCAACTGCGTGCTGGCAGGAGCGTTCCTGCTGTCACTCGGCGTGCTGATATTCATCAGATCACAGATAATAAAGCCGCTCGATAAGCTCAGCAGCGTGCCGGAAGAACTGGCGAGAGGCAACCTGTCCACGGGAGTGATGGAGAAGAAGTCGAAGTTTTTCGGCAAGCTCGTGTGGGGCCTCGACGTGCTGAGGCAAAAAGTCGAAGACGACCGCAAGAGGAACCGCGAACTGGAGAAGGAAGAGAAGACTTTGCTGTTGTCTTTGTCGCACGATATCAAGACGCCGCTGTCCGCGATCAAGCTGTCTGCAAAGGCGCTGTCGTCCGGGCTCTATGATGATGACGAGGACAGGAAGCGCGAAGTCGCGGAAGGCATAGGCGACAAGGTAGTAGAGATCGAGCACTACATCAAGGACATCACGGGTGCGGCAAGAGACGACGTGACGATCCCCGAGGTCAACATATCAGAGTTTTACCTGTCAGAACTGCTCTCTAAGATCAGGGAATACTACGATGCCAAGTATGATGTCACTAAGACGGAAGTCGCCGTCGGAGAGTACAAGGACGTACTGATCAAGGCTGACTTCGACAGGGCGGTAGAGGTGCTGCAGAACCTCGTCGAGAACGCATACAAGTACGGTACGGGCAACAGGATAGAGATAAGCATCGGCCGCGAGGAATACTGCAGCCTGGTAAACGTGAAGAGTTTCGGCAATGTCGTGCCGGCGACGGAGCTGCCGCATATCTTCGACAGCTTCTGGAGAGGATCGAATGCCGAAGGCAAGGAAGGCAGCGGCTTAGGTCTTTACATCTGCCGCCGTCTGATGGGAAAGATGGGCGGAGATATCTACGCGGGCCTGACCGGCGAGAGCATGATCGTCACGGCGGTATTCCCCGAGGCGTAACGTCTGATCTCGAAATAAGGTAACGTTAAGGCGCACGACGCATCCTCATAGTATAATGGGAGTAGTTGGGTACGGAAATATGGGGGCAGAGATATGGAAGACAAGAATAGTTCTCCTCGCAAATGGGATAAGGTAAACGAGAAGATCCAGAACAAGTGGCTTGGCAATAAGAAGAAGGTCATCCACCACATGCGCAGGCCGCATATCGTATCGTCGGTACTGGCTTTCCTGTTCCTGCTGCTGTTTACGGGGCTTTTGTTCATCGGCTTCAGAGCGCTGTTCGTTACTGTGGCGATAGCGGGCGAGACTGTCGAGCTTTCCGAATCGACGAATGTCTATGCGCAGGCGCTGAACTCTAATGCCGGCGGCATGAAGGGAAAGCCTGATTTTGAAGAGATCGTAGACATGACAGAAGGCAAGCCCGATGAGTCTTTCATGATCGTTAACGATAACGGTAAGGCAGTCTATACATCAGGTGAGGAATTCAATTATGTTAACTACAGCCAGCCGCTGCCGTTCATAAGGATCGAAGGCGGTAAAGTTAACTTCAGCGATACGGTCGTAATGACTGAGACGTCCGATATAATGTCCATTTCTCCGCGTTCGGAAAGACTTATCGACGAGATGATGACAACATACTCCTCCGGAAGTGACGAAGAGCTTTCAAAATGGATGGAGCAGACCAGGACCGATGTCAACATAACGATCAGCAAGACTTTGGAAAATGAGGATTACAGACTCATCGTCTTATACGATATCCCGATCACCAACCGTGATGCACTGTTCCTGCTCCTCATGCAGGCGTTCGGCGCCGCAGTCATACTGCTGCCTGTCATCTTCTATGTGATCGTTACCATAAGGGAGATCACGTCGTGGAAGAGGATGGTCAGGATGTACTATTTCGATCCTGTCTGCCTTGGCAAGAACTGGACGAGTTTTGTCGACCGCACGAGTGCGTTCCTCAAGAAACGTAAGGGTAAGAGCGGAACATATAAATATGCAATGGTCTGCCTGCATCTCGATAAGTACCGCAATTACTGCATCTGCTACGGCACAGCAGAAGGTGAGTGGCTACTCGGCAAGATGTACATCCTGATGCACGGCCACACCAAAAAGAAAGAATTCTTTGCAAGGAACAACGGCGGCGAGTTCGGTCTGCTCCTTCGATACACGGACAAGGACCAGCTTATCGCGCGCCTTGAGAAGTTCAAGGAAGCGGTCAAGGCACAGGTACCCGAACGTAATATAGATTTCAGCGCAGGTATATGCGAGATAGACGAGAAGGGCGTTAGCGTCGACGAGTGGTATTACCGCGCCGGACTTGCGCAGGCGGCTGTTGACGGTACGGAGCAGGGCAGGACGAGATGGTTCGACCAGAAGATGTTAGATGACCGTCTCTGGGAACGTCACGTCGAAGAACTCCAGCAGAAGGCTTTGGAGAACAACGAGTTTGTTGTATACGTCCAGCCCAAGTACAGCCCCTCTACGGGCGAGATGACCGGAGGCGAAGCGCTCATCCGCTGGAACAGCCCCGAAGACGGTCTCGTCCCGCCGGGAAGGTTCATTCCTATCTTTGAGAAGAATAACTTCATCATCAACATAGACAACTTTATGATCGAGCAGCTCGCGCAGCTGCAGGCGAAATGGATATCCGAGGGAAGAACGCCCGTTACGATCTCGGTGAACCTGTCGCGTGTGCATTTCGCGAACCCGGATCTTGCAGACGAGATAATCACCACCGTCGACAAGTACGGCGTCCCGCACCACCTGATAGAGCTCGAGATAACCGAGTCTGCGTTCTTCGATGACAGGGAGATGCTGCTCGGAACCATCGGCAAACTGAAGGACAGCGGGTTCGAACTGTCGATGGATGATTTCGGGACAGGGTACTCGTCAATGAATTCCCTGAAGGAACTGCCGCTCGACGTGCTGAAGCTCGATGCATCGTTCTTCCGCGGTGCGGACAACGGCAGGGGCGAGGTCGTCGTATCCGATGCCATCAGCCTTGCGAGACACCTGGATATGCAGGTCGTCGCAGAAGGCGTCGAGACCGAGGAGACGGTGGAATTCTTGAAGCGCGTCAAATGCGACATGATCCAGGGATACTACTACGCCAAGCCGATGCCTGCGGATGAGTTTGCCGAGAGGCTAGTGAAAGTGGTAAACGATGCAGGTGATCCGATCGTTACAGCGGAGGTTGAACCCGAATGACGGACAGACCTGTAACAACGCTGTTCATGCTGATGTCCGTCGACGGTAAGATTAGCACGGGCCGTGTCCAGGCGAAAATGGGTGTCAACAACAAGGACATGCCTGCCAAGACCCCGGTGTCTTTTGTGCTTATGGATAATCACCATCTGACCGAACACGGTGTAAGGTATTTCTGCGCGCTGTCTGCGCGATTCGTGCTGAAGTTGATAGAATGCAAGGTGTTGGAAGACTCGTATATCAGACTGAGATATGAGGTAGTAAAAGATTGATATGGATGAAAACAACATAGAACAGCTTTATCTGAACCACGAATACCTGGTCGCATATTGGATAAAGACAAAATACGGAGCACGCCTTCCGAGTGATGTTCAGAACGATCTTGAATCAGCTGGCTTGATGGCCCTGCATACGGCAGCGCAGAATTATGATCCCGAGAATGAAGAGGGAGCCAAGTTCAAAACATATGCATCAACGTGCATAAAGCTGTCGTTCGCTAATTACTGGAAAACGAAGAACAAGCCTGAGCTGGCCTTTGACGATACAGTTAAGCCTCCCAAGTCTGACGAATTCCTGCAGGAGGATAAAGAACAGAGTGCGAGGATCGGCAAGAAAGAGCCTGACAGGCAGGCGCTGCAGATCCTCGAGGTTCTCCGCATGTGGTCTGACGAGAATCACACACTGACGCAGCAGGACATCATGGACTGGCATTATGCGTATTGCTACGAGAAGTACGGGTTCACTGACAAGCCGGACCGCCGTACGATGTCTAAGCTTATCAAGAACCTGATCCTCGAACTCGATCCTTATGAGTACAGCGGTGACAACAAGGATGACTATAAGCTTTTGTATGAAGGTTTCGATAAGGACCTTATGAAGAAGAGCCTTGAGGACGATGACGAAGGAAAGATAACCGGCATTTCTTTGGTGCATCCGTTCTCGAACGGAGAGATGGATAAGCTCATCGAAGCCGTTTGCTTCTCGGACATGCTCACGGGTGAGGAGAAAACGAGGCTGGTGAAGAAGCTTTTCGCGACCGCGAGCGAGTACTACCGGTCGCCCTTCTGGGATAAGGCGGATCAGAAGATACTGTTCAACCCGGTTGTTCTGCAGGGACGCCTGTCCAAGAAGTTCGGCGGCAGGAGTGTCGCTGACAACAACAGCATCGTTCAGAAGGCGATCTCGGGCAGGAACGTGATCAGCTTCAAGTTCTGCCATTACACGGAAGACGGTTCGCTCGAGCCGAACAAGATGAAAGATTCGGATGAAGACAGGATATATACCCTGCAGCCGTATCACCTCGTCGTATATCACGATAATTACTATTGCCTCGGCTTCCACGAGGGCAGCAAAAACATCTACCACTACCGCGTCGACCTCATGAGTGACATCGAGCTGGTCACAGACAGCGAGGGCAATCCCGTTACGGAGGAGACGGTTCCCGTTGATGACTACAGATTCGTCGGCGATTTCTGGAACCCCGAGCGGTACATGGCAGAACACCTCTACATGGCTTACGGCAATCCGTGCGACATCAAACTGAAGATAGACAACCGCGACAAGAAGGGCTTCACATTCCTGCGCGACTGGTTCGGGGACCACTACGAGCTTCTCTCTTCACGAAAAGAGTCCGCCCCTGACCACATCACCGTTACTGTCAAAGCAGACCCTAAGATGCTCGTCCACTGGGCAATGCAGTATGCGGGCTTGGTCGAAGTGCTGGATGACGAAGTGAGGGAGCTGATCCGCGAAGAGCTGGAGATGTTGGGGAATAAGTATGAATAAAGAAGAGTTGGATAAACTGGCTGAGTATGTGTTCAGGGATATACGTCAAGATAAAAAGTATAAGAATCTCGAAAACAAATATAACGACATAAAAGATCCGATAGATCTGTACCATAAGAAATCCAAAAGTACCCTTGATGCTGAACGTTGGACGTACGCATTGGAGTCTTATGAGATATATCCATTTTTATGCAATGAAAAATATAAGGTAGATAAAAAAGACAGTCTGATTTACTACTCATGCAGTGGCCCCTGTAAATGCAGGATAAAGATTACAGCTGATGTGCTGACTGGACCTGAAGAGATAATTGAATGCGCTAAAGGTCATGGACTTGGTGAAAGTGATGCTCTACGAATGTTTTGTGAAGTTGCATATACGGTTGGAAACTGTTGTCCCGTTATGAAGAATAAAGGCGGAAGAAGAGGAAAAAAAGGTGGAGTTGATACCTGCTGGTATAAGCTAGAACACTTTCTTGATGTTCAAAAAGAGTATCCTGGCATTGAAGAAGCCTTTTGTAGTAAAGGTGTAATTAATGATTTGAATGCCCGTGATGCAAACAATATGTTTGTTATGTTTTTGGACAAGCTTAAAGGTGAAGAGATTATAAATAAGCTAATGTTGGAGGACTATTACAATAATGGTTCTTTGAACATGAATTTATGTGTGCCGTCAGAGATAAGCGAAGACGAATACGAAAGCTTCTTGCGACTGATTACCACATTGATAATCAAGCGCGGAATAAGGATATACTATAAGAACGAATTACCTGATAACGTTGACTTGGATCGTCTTGCAAACACATTAATTGAGATGCACTTAAATCGTGGTCAGTAAATGATGAGCAAATGAAGAACTTTTACGCATCATATCGTGCACATTTAGCGATTGGTGTATGAATTGATACGTAAAATGAGGGTGATTACGCATCAAATTAGCATCACTATCCGGCAAAAAGATTTTCTCTGCAAAATCCTGTACATCACGGACTCCATAATAAGAGTGAAAACACTTTAGACAAACGGAGGCACAAAGATGGCAAATAACTATGAAGACAGACTGACAACACACATTAGTACTCTATATAAGATGATCGACTCAGATGATCCGTTAGTGGTCATCCAAAGAAAACTGTATAAGTTCGTTCAATTTGGAATCGATGACTACTATTCCTTTGACGAGAGAAGGGGAGTCGCCCTGGCACTCATATCGATCGCAAACAGCGATAAGGTTAACAAGCAGCAGAGGGCATTGATACTGGCAAACGCATACAAGCTTGATCAGATAAATGAACTTGGGTTAGACGTTCCGGCAGAGCATCTTGAAGAAACATTGATCATTGATAAAGAACTGCGTCCATTACCGGAGAATATACTTAAGATCATGTTGCCGCGTCACATTGAACAATATAAACAAGACCAAGAAAATGCGAGACCGGATGAAGAATTGCTGAGACTGTATAACGTTTCAATAAGTGTAGGCCAATTCAAACCGAATCCGTATTATAAAGGATTCAGGGATTACGGCCCGAAAATTGACGAAGAATAACCACGATGATAGAATAAACACATGAAAGCACAGTCTGCAAAGACGGTTGCTTCCGAGAAAGTTGAGTTACCTCACCTCACCCTAGAGTGCCAGTCTTTGGGTGAGGTTTTCATTTGCGCTTATATCTGGAATCCAGATACGCAAATAGTTTCAGCAACAGGGCAACTACACCGATCAGCAGACTGATTCCAGCAATCACCAGAGATAAGATCTCATAGTCTGTCACTTTAACAGCCCTCCTTTCCTAGACTCTCCCGAAGGATGTAAAGTACTCGGAAGGCAACCGCCCATTAAGCAGGCTGTGCCAATATTATTATAGCACAAAGACAAACAAATGTTCTTAAAAATAGTCCTGATAAACGGACTTTAATGCCATCTGCAAAATTCTGCACATACTGACCTCCATAATCAGGGTGAAAAGAGATTTTCGAATTCGACCTGAGAAAAGGAGGTTCTTTTTATGAGAACAGAAAACTTGGCAGAAGAGTAAAAACAACAAGTAAAACAACAACAAGAAGCCGGTCGCAGTGCCGGTTATTTTTTTACCCAAAAGGAGGAAAAGATAATGAAAGACTTTAACGAGATAAGACCGGAATCCATCACAAGCGACAACCTGTGGCAGCTGTACCTAAGCCTGACGGATATGGAGCGCCCGTATATCAAAGCAAGGCTCAAGGATGACGATGATCAGTATCTGTATCTTATCGGGAACATGACTTTCGATATTGACGATGAGGCAAGATACACTTTTGACGACATGGCAAACATGAAGATCCCGTGCGAGCTGAATGAATACCTTGTTCTGCATCTGAAGAGGGCCTTTTGTGACGAAGTGATCAATAAGGAATTGCGTATCCGCGTAAATACCTATTCCTGTTACGACGTTGAACTGACTGCAGCAGAGCTCTTGGAACGCAGGGGGATATCCTTCCCGGACGAAGCGGATCTGGAGAAGACGCTTTTCGAGAAGGATGTGCCGGTAACATACATCGAGCGAAAGCCGCAGCACAAAAAGGGACGAGTCACCAGAGGCTTGAGGCTGGATCACAGAGAAAGAGCCATGAGGTTTATGTGCTATCTGGAAAGCAGTGATTTCTTGCTTATCTCGGATTCTGACTGTGGTGTTCCGCATATCGGTATGACCATTCCGCTGCCGGACTGTGCGGTCGGGTGCATCGAGAGCAGCATCTGGTTCTATAAACACGAAGCAGAAGTCAGGACTTACTATCCTAAGCAGGTGACAGAAATATGCGGGGCAAGTGAACATAAAGGCGAGCTTCTCAGACTCCTGAACTATTTCAATGCACATGTTTGGCCTGATCAGATATACGACGGACCGGGCGCTAAGGGGCCTCAGATATATCTCGCGCCCAGGTTCTATATGACGGAGGATTGCGATGTTACAGCCACGACGATCATCAACTATCAGGTCTGGGATATCATCGGCGCGTCCGAAGAATACATCATACATTATTGTCCGCAGGTACTGAGCGTTCTTGCGCCGTACGTCGTCTGTGTTCTGACGGGCGCGCTGACCGCTGATGAGGCGATCGAGCGGATCGAGAATGAAGTGCTGAACGGCACGTTTTAAACGCTCTGCAAGATTCTGTACATAACGCACACCATAAACAGGGTGAAAACCAATTTCAGAAAGGAAGTGTTTGACATGACATACGACAACATTATTTTTCTCGACACGGAGACGACGGGCTTCGACGGCAGTAAGGACCGCATCATCGAGCTGGCGTTCATCGTGAAGACGTGGGGAAATTACGTGGAGATCGACGACTTCATCAGACTGCCCGAAGGCGCGGTCATCCCTGAGAAGATCGTGGAGCTTACGGGCATCACCGAACGCCTTCTCGAGATCAATGGCATGGACGAGGAGATCGCCGCGCGCGTTCTTGGTTTCTCTATGAAAAGCGGCAGGACGCTTATCGTCGCACACAACGCGCAGTTCGACCTGGACTTCGTAAGAGGTATGTTCGCGCGTCACAGCGAGAAACATCCTGAGCTCCTCGAAGCGCTCTCCAGGTGCGACTACCTCGACACGCTGACGGTCTTCAAGGACAGACGGCCCGGCCCGCACAAGCTGTCCGATGCCATCAAGGCATATTACCTCGAGGGCAAGGTGTACAACACCCACCGTGCATTGGATGACTGCAGGGCGCTGCTTGAGGTGTTCGCTTCGATGATTAAGGAAAGGGATGACCTGGAGTCTTACGTGAACGTCTTCGGGTACTACTCAAAGTACGGCATTCAGGGTTACCGCCACGAGAAGGTCAGATACCATGTGCAGGATCCCAAAGATTACATGGCGACGCCCGAGGAGACGCTGCCTGCTATTATAAAGAGAGAAGGTGATTCGCATGATAGATAAGATCTACTTTGATATGGACGGCGTGCTCGCAGATTTCGACCGCGGTGTCGAAGAACTGTGCGGCTTGCCGCGCCCCGGGCAGGGTGAGTCACGCTCGCAGGAAGAAGATGACCTTATGTGGGAACGCATCAGGTCGGTCGGACATTTCTACGACAAGCTAGGGCCGATGCCGGGTGCACTGGAAATGTTTGGTGCGCTCCGCGCCAGGTACGGCGACCGCGTGGAGATCCTTACAGGCATCCCGAAGCCGAAACGCGGGATTACCACCGCAGGCGAGGACAAGACTACATGGGTGCGCCGGCTTCTGGGCGAGAACATCGTGGTCAACATCGTGTACCGCGCAGAGAAAGTGAATTACTGCAAAGGTCCGGGGTGCATCCTGATCGACGACTTGCTGGTCAACATTGGCGATTGGGAAGCCGCCGGCGGAACAGGGATACTTTACCGCGGACCGGAAGAGACACTCGTGTCGATTGCCGGTCTTACATAAAGGCCTACAGCACTGCTGTACGTTCTGTTGTAGATTTGGTCTCGAAACGGCCATTTCTACCTAGAACCCTACAGCGTTGCTGTACGCTTTGCTGTAGATTCGGCTTCAAAATGGCCATTTCTACCAGGAATCCTACAGCACTGCTGTACGTAATACAGTAACTAACCCCGGGAAATCAATCCCGGGGAATTTTTATTTCACAGGAGGAAAGATATATGAACAATAAGATGAAAGCCTATCTTGGCAAAGATTACAGTAACAATCACCTCAGAAATTTCTGCCGCTACTGGCTTAAAGGACTGGCCTGCAAGCCGGCATGGGAAGATACCGAAGAGTGCCGCGCCGCATACGATGCGTGGCGCAAAGAAAACGATCTCGACTGCCTGTACTATGATGGCGACTTCAAGGCAGACACGCTGATGAGTACATGGACGATGATCAAATGGGTGGCTGAATTCATCAATAGGGAAAACGGAAGGAAATTTACCAAAAGTGAAGCGGATCTTAAACTGCTGGCTGATGATCCTGATACTTACTTACCACCCGACAACGAGCTGGTACAGCTTCTGTACAAGTTCCTTAAGCTGGCAGAACTTCCGTGCAACTACATCCTGCTTCCCGACAGGAACATGAACAATGACAGATACTGCTTTAGGAGAAGTGCCAAATTCAGGATGCTATACGATCAGGTCCCCGCGACGCTGTGGCACGTTTTCGAGAAGGAGTCGCTGGGGATGTATTTTCTTGATGAGAACGGTGAAGTCGACGAAGAAAAAGTAACGGCCTGGATCCTGCGCGAGAAGCTCGAGATGGGTTTCAAGAAAGGGATCATCAAACAGAGCGAGGTAATACCGCTTGCCGAGACTATCAGCCCGCGGGCAGGGAGAAGACTTACAAAGAAAGAAGAGATCAAGGAAGCACTGCAATACATGATAAGGTTTCTCAGGCAAAGAGACAGAGCGCAGAAGATGAACAAAGCTACCCCCAAAGCCATCAAGCAACTGAACCGGCTCTTCGAGGTTTGGGGACCGTATGGCGGCATGATAAGGACTAAGAATCCCGTCGCGTGGTGGACTCTTTGTAGCGAGATCTATGACGAGACGGACACTGATAAGACGGTTGCGATCTATCTGTCGGGCGGCGAGGTTTTCGATTACGTCATAGATCCCTGGTTTTTGGTAACCATGCAGATCGAAAGCGGAAAGATCGTTGATGCTGCGATCGAAAGGTTCAAAGAATGGAACGACCTCGGAGGCTACGATTATGTCGATGAACGCGGAATGAGACACGGAATTGGCATACACCGTGATCCCGACGGCCTGCGCAAACTGTTCTCCGAATTCATGAACAGCGTGTGCGAACTTGGACCATATCTTACCGATCCGAAGGCTGTCTACAGATCGGATGCATACGGCGGTATGAAGAAGATCAGATTCAAGAATAACGGAAAGAGAGGTTTATAATGTGTGAAGATAAGAAGAATAACGAGTTTGCCGATGAGATCTTGCTGAGTGCGGAAGACATCGAATACAGCCGCTTGAAGACCGAAGGATTCGATATCTTTGCATTCTTTGCAGAAGGGTTGTCTAATGTGGATCTGGATGCGATCGAGAACCCCAAACCGCAGGGCAGTGATGAAGGAAACAAAGAGTGAGGAGGATGGATCATGAAAGTATTAGTTATACCCGACGTACACCTTAAGCCCGAGATCTTCGACAGGGCTATGGATATAATGGAAAACGCGGACTGCGAGAGGGCAGTGTGTGTTGGCGACATATGCGATGACTGGGGGTGCGAAGACAACGTGGCTCTCTACAAAGAGACATTGCAAAAGGCATTGGAATTTGCACGCAAGTACCCTAATACCTTATGGTGCTACGGCAACCATGACCTGGCGTATCTCTGGGACAGGTACGAGCATCCGGGTTTCTCAGAAAAAGCGCAGGATACGGTGTGCGAGTACTTCAACATGCTGGACGAGGAGGTCAGCCTGGCGGTAATGCACCGCATCGACAACGTGATCTTCTCGCACGCAGGGCTTACCAAAGAATTTGTCGATGACTATCTGAACGATATCAGGGATGACGTCGATGCCATGATCGATGCGGTCAACTGTTTCGGTGACGGGGAACTCTGGGACGACACGAGCCCGATTTGGGCCAGGCCGCAGAAAGGATTCAGGATGGGAAGCGTGTACCTGACTGAGTTCCTGCAGGTCGTGGGTCATACGCCGATGCGCAGCATCGATCAGACGGAGAACCTTCTGACGACGGATGTTTTCTCGACATGGTCCGACGGCAGAAAGTTCGGCGAAGAAGAATTCTGCTGGGTAGATACTGTCACCAAGGAGTGGGGGTATATTGACTGAGTACTTAAAGATTGATTATCTTCAAAATATAGGTGCATAAAGGCTTCGATTCTGTTTGACTGAGAATAGGCTCGATGTTAGAATAAACACATGAAAGCACAGTCTGCAAAGACGGTTGCTTCTGAGTAGGTAAATAGTAGAATTACCTCACCCTAGAATGGCTGTCCTGGGTGAGGTTTTCATTTGCGTTTATATCTGGAATCCAGATACGCAAATAGTTTCAGCAACAGGGCGACGATACCGATCAGCAGACTGATCAAGGCAATCACCAGAGATAAGATCTCATAGTCTGTCACTTTAACAGCCCTCCTTTCCTAGACTCTCTCAGGAAAGATCCCAAGATGTAAAGTACTTGGAAGGCAACCGCCCATTAAGCAGGCTGTGCCAATATCATTATACAACGATAAGAACAAACGTTCTACGCGGTTAAGTCCCAATAAATGGACTTATTTTTTGCTTCAATCTTTTGTAAACGCATGGATCACAAACGTCACGAAGAACGCGCCGCCCAGGAGCAGGATGATCATGGGGCCGGTCGGAGTTGACGTGTAGTAGGATATGATGAGGCCTGCCACGCCTGCGACTACCGCGAGGATAACGCTCCAGAGGTGGTAGGTGCGGGTGTTGCGGGAGATGTTGCGGGACGATGCAGCGGGAAGGATGATCAGCGAGTTGATGAGCAGGATGCCGATCCACCTGATCGAGAACATGATGACCACCGCGACGAATGCAGAGAAAACATAATCGTATATCTTGCCGTTGATGCCCTTGCTGCGCGCGAGCGAGCGGCTCAGCGAGTCCGCGGAGAGCTTGTTGTAAGAGATTATCCAGAAGATGATAACGAGCACGAGGCAGATCGAGAGCATGATTATCTCGTACATCGAGATGCTCAGGATATCGCCAACGAGGTAGCTCTGGTATTTGTTGAACGAGCCGCCGATCGAAAGCAGGACAAGGCCCAGCGACATCGCGACTGAAGCGAACACCGAGATTATCGTGTCTGCGCCGTAGGTGGTGCGGTCCTTGACGAAGTTCAGCAGCACTGCGAACACGATAGCGAAAAGCACCATCGACAGCGATCTGCTGGTGAAGCCGAACACCACGCCGACGGCTATGCCGCAGAGTGCAGAGTGGCCGATCGCGTCGGAGAAGAAAGCCATCTTCTTGTTGACGACCATAGTGCCAAGCAGCGCGAATATAGGCGTAGAGATGAGGATCGCGATAAGGGCGTTCCTCATGAACGCGTAACTGAGAAAATCAATTGCAAAAGCCGCGTTCATTCTCCGAATATCTCCCTGAAACTATCATTCATGTATACCTCGTCGGGCGTGCCCTGCGCGAGGATCGTCTTGTCCAAAAGGATTACCTTGTCTGCGTATTTCTTTACGAGATGCAGATCGTGCGAGACTAGGAGTATCGCCAGATCGTACTTTGTCTTGAGTTCATTTACTACGCGGTAGAAGTCACGCACTCCGTTCTCGTCGATTCCGGATACGGGCTCGTCGAGGATAAGAAGATTAGGCATAGGCGTGATCGCTATCGACAGCATGACGCGCTGAAGCTGACCGCCGGAGAGCTTGCCGACCTGCTTGTCGATGCAGTCTTCCACGGAGAAGATCTTGAGCTGCTCGTAGATCTTGTTGTAGAGCTTCTTGCTCTTGAAGAGCCAAGTGGGCGTATTGGAAATAAATGATGCGAACAGATCGTACACGGTAATAGGTATCTCCCGCTCGATGTTCAGCGACTGCGGTACATAGCCGATCTTCATGTTGCCCTGATTGCCCGTCGCGGTCTCCTTGAGGTCGATCGTTCCTTCGTGCGGAACGTCGCCGAGTATTGCCTTGAGCAGGGTGGACTTGCCTGCTCCGTTGGGGCCGATCACGACCGTGAGCTCACCGCAGTGCATGTGGAGACTGACATCATCTAAGATGACGTCTTTGCCAAGCTTTACACCGAGATTATTGATCCTGATGCAGTGGCAGTGTGTCTCGCACGCGCTGTGCTCGTGGTTGTGTTCGTGTTCTTCGCTCATGATTATCCTATGATATCAGACAAGACCTCGAAATTCTCATTCATCTGGTCGATATATGCATTCTCTTCTTCATTGCCTGTCATACATGTGTTAAGCGTATAAACGGTCGCACCGGTCTCAGCAGCGATAGCGTCTGCCATGGCAGTGTCTTCGCCCGCACCGACGAAGATCAGCGTGATGCCTTTCTCGTTCATCTCGGAGATTATGTCAGCGATGTCTCCTGCAGAAAGTGCTTCGTTCTCGTGGTCAGTCTCGACAGTTATAAAATCCATTCCCGTGTAGATGCAGAAGGAGGGGAGTGTCTCGTCGAGGACGAGTGCGCCTACGCCGTTAAGAGAAGCGATGACGTCCGCGTTGTCAGATCGAAGAGCATCTATCTTTTCGAGGTAGACTGCCGCGTTGGTCTTGTATTGCTCGGCGTGCGCAGGGTCGGCCTTCTGCAGTTCTATGCAGACATTCGTGATCTGCAGTTCGTAATCATCGATGGACGTCCATACATGTCCGTTGACCTCGTCACCGTCGTCGTATGCATCCTTAACGTTAGCGGAAGCATCAATTATCTTCACATCGGGGTAAGCCGCCAGGATCTCGTCGTTGAACACTTCGAGCTCTAAGCCGTTCTCGACGAAAACATCCGCGCCCTCGATCTTCTTCAGGTCCTCGGTCGAGAATACGTGGTCGTGGATGCATCCCATATTAGGATCAGACATGGATACGACCTCGACGCCGTCGATACCGCCTGCGATGTTCATCGTCATGACGTACATGGGGTAGAACGAGCAGCAGATCTTGAATGAATCTTTTGCTAATAAGTTTTCCGCGGTTGAGCGGCATGCTGAAAGTGAGAGTGCCATGGCACAGAGGGTTACTGTAGCGATTGTTTTTTTGAAGATGTTCATTAACTTACTCCGGCTTTGAATTTGCAAACTATTTGCAAAACGAATTGTAATTATCCTCACGGACCTTGTCAATACATTCCTGCGAAATTTAATAATGGTTTGCAAATTGTGCGAAATTGCAATTGACATTCCTGCCGGAGGGGTCTTATTATATCTCCATGAAAAAGGAATACACCACCAAGTCATCCCAGGCGATAATGGACTACATCTCGGGCGAGAAGGAAGGAAGCTTCTCCGCCAAGGACGTCCACGACTACCTCGCCACACGCGGGATTACGACTAATCTGTCTACTATATACAGGAATCTCGACAAGCTCGTGGACAAGAACATCCTAGTCCGCTTCCGTTCGTCGAAAAGCGATTCCGGCCTCTACCGCGTAGTCGACACGACTCACAGCTGCCACCGACACCTTCACCTTCAGTGCAGAAAGTGCGGAAAGATCTTCCATCTTGGCGGCGAATTCATGAATACGATCGACAGTTACATCAAATCCGGCTACAATTTTACCCTCGACTGCCAGAATTCCCTGCTCACCGGCATCTGCGCCGAGTGCAGCAAGCTGGACGCGTAAGCCTTGAAAAATAAGGGTGTAACATTGTTACACTGGGTAAAAGTCTTCATTTTCGTCGCGCTTTAGGCTCAATTCGAGACCAAAACAGAGAAGTCTCTGTTTTGGTCTTTGTTTTGGTGAGAATGAAGACAAAATGCGAGACTTTTTCAGATAGCGGAAGCAAACGGGCCGGGAATCACGCTGCCGGTTCTGGTCTTGCCGTTATAATCCTCATCGAAAACGATCGCGCTTCCGTCCGTGTTCTCGAACCTCTGCTCAGGCTCAAAAGCCTTGCCCAGCAAGTCTGAATCGATCATCTCACATGCAGATCCCTTAATGAACTCATATAAGTTGGTCTTGAGTTCAGACTTGCCTGAAGTCTCATCAACATCGGCAAACACATCTGCGTCAGGCAGTACGAGCGCGCCTTCTTCGTTCTTCCAGGCTTTCGCGCCGCCGAGATATACGTTGCCTGCAGACCATACGGGCAGGTGCTTCCAGTGAGCGGAAGCGAGCTTCATCATGTCGGGAACGTCAGTATCCAGGTCGAACTGCGCGAGCCATTCCTCGCATGTCGGATACTCATCCCAAACGTGCGTGCCGACCTCGCGGTTCTCGGACCATGACTCGTCCTCTTTGCTGTCGCTGTTTACCACAAACGGTTCGGCAGACCATTTCTGAACGAAGATGTTGTTATAGAACCTGTTGTCTCCGTGAAGGATGGTAACGAAGCCCATTACCTCAGTCCTGTGCGGGATGTGGTAGGGAGTATAGCGCTGGCGGAGTTTGCCGTCGATTATGTTATCCGTAC
The DNA here is from genome assembly GCA_017550385.1 of Clostridiales bacterium. GTDB lineage: Bacteria > Bacillota > Clostridia > Saccharofermentanales > Saccharofermentanaceae > Saccharofermentans. The sequence continues at coordinate 77,554 of JAFZPJ010000014.1, read as the reverse complement.
CTTCACCTACACTTGTAAAGCTTCCGCAGATAAGGTTATGTACCATCGCTACGCCCTCAGAAGCGATGCGGAGCGAGACGTCTGACAGGAGCACATTGTTGTCGATCAGCGTAGGTCCCTGGCTTACTTCGACGAAGATATCCTGGCTCATCATGCCGCCCTTGAGGGCGGAAGCGAACTCGGGACGTTGATTGTTATAGAGCAGATTCTGCGTGATCCTCGTGCCCTGCGCTTCCCAGTCACACCATATTCCCATCGTGCAGTCGTGGATGATGTTGCGCTTCATGACGACGTCGATCGCCGCGTGCATCTTGATGCCTGAGATCTCAGCGCCGCCAAGCTCCATCATGTTGTTGATATGGTGGATGTGGTTGTCTTCGATGATGCTGAAGACGCCGCCCATACGGCCGATGATGCCGCCCTGCTCGCAGTGGTGGATGTTGTTCCTGCGGATGATGTGCGAACCGATGTTCTCCTTGAGCCATCCGTAGTACTGACCGCGGCAGACCGCATCGCGCTCCATCTGAGTGGGGCTTTTTACTTTCTTGTTCGTGAAGTAATGCTCGTTGTCGGGGTCATAGTATTTGCCGAGTCCGATGCCGGAGCACTTGGAGTTGCTGATGTCGCAGTCCTCGATGATCCAGCCCTTTGACCAGTGAGGTCCGATCATGCAGTCCTGGTAAGCTGCCGGGGGTGCCCATGTAGTAGCCGCCTTGCAGACGGTAAAGCCGGACACTGTGATGTAGCCGATGCCTTCTTCCTGCGGCATGAAGCACTCGCGCCTTACGTTGATCTCGACGTTCTCGTTATTGGGATCGGCCGCACCGAAATTACAATAGAACACGGTCTTGCCGTCTTGCTGTTCTGCATACCACTTGAGCTTTGACGCCTCGGGTTCCCAGGACTCCTTGGTGGGCTGTCCTGCCGCTACTTCTTCGATAGAAGCTGCCTCGTAGAGCATCTTGTCGTTAAGGTACACGACGCCGGTGTGCTTGCTCTTGCCTGCGAAATACCAGTCGCCGTAAACATATGTCGTATAAGGATTGTAGTCGCCGAAGATCTCGTTGTCGACGCTTGCGGTCCAGACGTTTTCGGAATGCTTCGTCCATCCGGTAAGCTCTTCCGCACCTGTGATGACTGCCCCGAGAGGTTCCTCGGAACGGTAGGTGATGCGCGCCTCGGGAGTGCCTGCTTTCAGGGGGTTAACGTATTCCCTGTAGATGCCTTTGGCAACGATTACCTCATCGCCGGGACCTGCAACTGAAGCTGCCTTGTTGATGGTGGCAAAGGGGCGCTCTTTGGTGCCGTCGCCGTTTACGCTGCCTGCTTTAACATAGATGATCATATGGGACCTCCGAGGTTGTGTGTCGTTTATCTTTTGTTGCCGAGAAAGAACTGACTACTACTGTGAGAGCACCCCTTTGCTCTGCAAGTTCCGCAGGTGCATTGCACCGAGGACCTGTTCGCAGCCAAGAGCAAAGCGGGGTGCGATCACTTTGCTATCTGCTGAGCCTGTACCGCAGTGATCGCTATGATGCCCGCGAGCTCGTCCACGCTGCATCCTCTGGACACGTCGTTGACCGCTGCAGCCATTCCCTGAAGGAAGCTGTATGCCTCGGCCTTGCCGATCCTCTGGATGAGCTTGTAGCCGATGTTGCCTGCTTCGAGGTTAGGGAAGATGAGCACGTTCGCCTTGCCTGCGACGGGTGAACCGGGAGCCTTGGATGCGCCGATCTCGGGTACGATCGCAGCGTCGAGCTGGAGCTCGCCGTCGAGGTCAACGTCAGGGTAACGCTCTTTCGCGATAGCAACAGCTTGCTGCACCTTGTCTACAAACGGGTGCTGTGCAGAACCCTTTGTGGAATGACACAGGAATGCGACTCTCGCGTGGGGTGCGACCATGCTCTCGAAAGACTCTGCCGACTCTGCGCCGATCTCTGCGAGCTGCTCGGGCGTCGGGTCCTGCATGAGTGCGCAGTCAGCGCAGAGGAGAACTCCGTTCTCACCGAACTCGCAGTCGGGAATGTCGAATACGAAAGCGATCGAAGCGCAGCTCCTTCCGGGAGCCGTCTTGATTATCTGAAGTGCGGGGCGGAGCATGTCTGCGGATGTGTGGCACGCACCGGATACGAGACCGTCAGCGTCGCCGATCTTAACCATCATGATGCCGAAGTAGAGCCTGTCAGTCGTGAGGATCTCTTTTGCCTGCTCGAATGTCATGCCCTTCTTGGAGCGGAGCTCAGCGAGGAGAGTAGCGTATCTGTCGATGTCCTCTGATGTCGTGTTGTCAACGAAGCCTGCGCCTTCGAGGCTTACGCCGAGACGCTCTGCGGACGCCAGGATCTCTTCTTTGTTGCCGATGATGACGGGCTTAGCCGTCTTGTCCTGAAGGTTCTTTGCCGCAGCGAGGATCGTTCTGTCGTCTTCAGATTCGGGAAGAACGATGGTCTTGAGATCAAGCGCTGCCTTTGCCTTTATCGTGTCAATAAAACTCATAGTGAACAGTCTCCTTTACAGATAATCAAAACCCTCGAACCTGGGCTTGCCGGGATATGTCTTTGCCTGCTCTTCGCCGCGCAGAACGCGCAGTGCAGCGGCTCTCATTGCCTCATGCTCGAGCTCGCCGGGGTAGGATGCGACGGGCGCGATCCAGCCGCACGCTTCGTTGATGCCGTCATACACATCCTGGAAACGCATCAGTCCGCCGGTCAGGACGATGCCGTCAACTTCGCCGTGAAGGACGCATGCCATCGAGCCGATCCATTTGGTGATCTGATAGATCATCGCATTCCAGATGAGCTGCGCCTTGGGGTCGCCTGCTTCTACCATCTCGTGGATCGTATCGGAGTTGGATGTGCCGAACCATGAGGACAGACCGCCTGTGGCAAGGCACAGACTTCTGACTTCTTCCTTCGGTCTGTCCCACAGCTTCGTGAGGACGTCGGTGATCGCCATCGTACCCATGCGTGTGGGAGTCATCGGACCGTCTCCGCCGCTGCCGTCGTTAGCGTCGATCATGCGTCCGTGCTGGTGTGCGGTGATCGTGATGCCGCCGTCGATGTGGCAGACGATGAGGTTCATCTCGTTATACTTTTTGCCGACGCTCTTGGCATACTTATGTGCCGTAGCGCGGAGATTAAGTGCGTGTGTAGCAGATGTCCTGTAGATGCCCTTGACTCCGGTGATGCGCGCGACATCCTGGTACTCGTCGACGACGATAGGATCTACCATGAGGAGCTTTCCGCCGAATTCGTCATGGAACTGCTTTGCCATCTGGACGCCGAGCATGCTCGAGTGGTAAACGCCGCCCTTAGCTTCGCGTATATCGTTAACGAGCCTGTCGTCAACTTCGTATGTGCCGCCCTCGATGGGATAGCACGCGCCGCCTCTTCCGACGATCGCATCAACGCCCGTAAGATCGATGTTGTTGTCAGCAAGCCACTGTCTTACGACTTCCATGCGGTAGTCCAGCTGGTCGTTAATGGTCTTGAACTCTTTTAGAATTGACGAATCGTGGAACACGTTTGCTTCCACCACGCTCTTCTCGTTCTCGAAAAACTCGACCTTCGTCGACGTGCTTCCGGGATTGACAACAAATACTTTGTACACCTTCTCTTCGGACATATACTTTTCCTCTGTATCAAAAAATTCTTGCTTATTATAGACCACAATATCTCTTTGGTATACGATACTTTTTGGAGGAGTTATGCCTGTAAGACTTAAAGATTCGGAATCGATAGAAGCCATCATCAGCGAGATGACGCTCGAAGAGAAGGCGGCGCTCGTGATAGGCGCTTCGCCCTTCAGGACCAAGCCGCTTGAAAAGTACGGCATCCCCGCTCTCGTCGTCATGGACGGCGGCACGGGTTATAACTCGATCCAGGCCGAGCAGGAGCATGCATTCAGGGCATACTGCAAGAGACGCATATCAGCAGGAATCCCTGTCAGCGAAGACGAGTTCCCGGAAGGCGACGAGTGCCTCGATACGAACAAGTTATCCTTATTAGCAAGAGGTGCAGTACAGGCGCCTGATCTTGGCGAGATGATCGCTGTCAGACCTGTTCTTCCTCTCGGTTGCTACCCACCCGGAATGTTCCTGGGAGCGACCTGGAATCCCGAAGTTATCGAACGCTGCGGCAAGGCCCTTGGCAGGGAAGCAAATGCATGTGGCATAGACATTCTTCTCGGAACTCCCAACGTAAATATACACAGAGATCCGCTCGGCGGAAGGATCTTCGAAGGCTACTCCGAAGACCCTTGTCTCGTGTCCAAACTCGCGCCTGCTTTTGTGAAGGGGATAATGGAAGGCGGAGTGGTCGCCAACGTGAAGCATTTCGCCGCGAACAACCAGGAGAAGGGCAGAAGAGGCATCAACGAACACATAGAAGAAGAGACTCTGCGTGAGATATATTTTCCCGGGTTCAAGGCCTGCGTGGAAGCGGGCTGTGCGACTGTGATGGCTGCGTACAACAGCATCAACGGCTCTGCCTGTGCGATGAACAAGTGGCTCCTTACGGACGTCCTACGCGGCGAGTGGGGGTTTGAAGGATTCGTCATGTCCGACTGGGGCGGGGCTTACGACGAAGTCGAAGCGATAGCTGCAGGGTGCGATCTCATCATGCCCGGACCGAGGACGACCGCACCTCTTGTTACTGCAGTGCGTGAAGGCGTTCTACCCGAGTCCAAGCTTGACGATGCGATCAGGAATTACCTCAAAGTATTGCTCATGACGCCCGCTGTGAAGGGTCATCTGACCTTGGAAGACATCGATCCCGAAGAAGGAAAACGCGCAGCTTACGATGCTGCATGTGAAGGTATTACGCTGCTCAAGAACGACGGCGTGCTGCCTCTTGCCGAGGGTAACAAGATCGCTTTCTACGGCAGGCACAGCCGCGAGATGATAGCATCCGGAGAGGGCAGTGCTGAGGTAATAACTTCGCTTAATACGAACGTTTACGACTGCGCTGCGAAGATCACAGATGTTACTTTCGGTGAGGCGTGTGAAGATACCGATGTGATCGTTGTCACGGTGAGTGCTCAGGGGCAGGAATTTTACGACCGCGAGTCTATGGCGATGCCTGAAGAAGACCGCATCGCGCTGGAAGAAGCCACTGCTGAATCCAAAAGCCTCGGCGTTCCTCTTGTAGTTCTCATGAATATCTCAGGACCGATAGATATAGTGGATTGGGAGCCTGATGCATCAGCGATCGTCTGCGAATTCTTCCCCGGAATGCAGGGCGGCGCTGCAATGGCGGATATCTTATTCGGCAGGGTGAACCCGTCGGGCAAACTTCCGCTGACGTTCCCCAAGTCTTACGACGTTACGCCGACCAAAGACAACTTCGGAGGCGACGGCATCGAGCTGACATACGCCGAGGGTATCAATGTCGGCTACCGCTATTACGACAAGCATCCGGAAGACGTCATGTATCCGTTCGGGTACGGACTGTCTTATACGACTTTTGAGTTCGGTGAGGTTTCCGCAAAGTCAGAAGGCGATAACATCAGGGTATCCGTAGATGTAACAAACACGGGTTCCCGCGCCGGCAGCGAGACCGTCCAGGTCTATGCGGCAGAACCCATCAAAGCGCTCAAAGGTTTTGCAAAGGTAAAACTCGCGGCAGGGGAGTCAAAGACGGTAACGATCAGCATCAATATAGCAGACTTAGCAGGAACAGGCAGTCTGGCTATCGGCACGTCTTCGGTCGATCTTCAGCCCCTTGCCTGAGAGGTCACATTGAACAGGATCCCGCGCTGCTTTGTCAGGTCCACGCCCTTCCGTCTGAACATCTCGCTGACAGTGACGAATTCGTAACCCTTATCCTTAAGGGCAGGTATGATCGTCTCGAGCGCCTCTGCCGTCTTCTCGTTGCCCTCGAAATCATGCAGCAATATGACCGCGCCGTCTTCGGCCTGGGCAATGGTCTTCTCCGCGCGGTGTTCCGCCGTAGTCTCAGTCTCCCAGTCCTCGCAGCCGAGACCGCAGATGAAGGTCAGATCGATCGCGTCGAACATAGTATCGTTATAGTAGATATAAGGCGGGCGGAAGAATTCGGGTGCTCTGCCCGTGACCTCGATGATCCTGTCAGTGGTGCAGCTGATCTCTGAGATGATCTCCTCGCGGGTTAAGGTCCTCATGTCGGAGTGCGTCTTGGAGTGGTTTTCGATCTCGCATCCGAGGGAGAGCGTCCTCTTTATGATGGGGATGCGCTCTTCCGTAATATTATCTCCGATAAGAAAGAACGTTCCGACGATGCCGTGTCTCTCCAGAACGTCAAGCACATGACCTGTTGTAGTGTCCGAGGGACCGTCGTCGAAAGTCAGTGCTATCAATTTATTTTGCGTATATCTCATATGCTTATTATATCGTACGTATGCGCTCCGGTGGGTTACATTAGGCTCCAAAAATTGTTATTATATGCCTATATTCCGTCTCTGACGTTCAAGGAGGCCGCTTATGGATGCAACTATCTTTGCACAGGCGCTTAAGGAAGAGAAAGATGCATTGGTAGCCAGCTACCTCGCAGACACCGATACCCCCACAGGGGCACTGATCAAGCAGGTAAGAGATGCAGGCGTCAGCGATGATGTTGTCAAAGAGATCCTCAATGGTATCCTTACTGATGTTTATTATCAGACACTCCTCGGACTTGACGGGCAGATGCCCATCGGTCCCCTTTCAGAGCGCAGCTACAGGCTCGCAGCGCCTGACAGCACGCTGATCGCTACCGGCGACGGCACTCTTGCCGAAGCGGCATACGAGGCTTTCTACGGCGGGGAAGAGTAAGGGTAGTGGTCAATTAATAGATTTATTACTATTAAATTTGTGTAGTAAATCACATTTCACCACTGTAAAATTATTTTGTGACGTTCCGCGTGACGGGTATCGGATGCCCATGTGTCTGTATCGTCTTTTATAGCGGTGCGATCTTTGCGAAAGCAAGACTTTGGAGAGACTTATGAGACTAGAAGATTTGTATCAAGGTGTAGACCCGGCGAATTACTACATCGGTAAAGTTACGCAGGTTTACAGGAGCTGCAGCATCGTTCAGATCGAGAACATTTCGATCATGACAGACAGAACAAAGTTCAACAGCTCGTTCCTGCCTAATACAATTAATAACTATGTAATCGTTGATTCTACTGAGGGTATCTTCCTCGGAGAGATATTTGAGAATAAGGCATCAAGGAAGAACATCTTTGAGATGTCCATTATTGCAGACGAGAAGTCCAACGACTATCACGAGATCAGTATCGATACGATCTCGCTCATGGCAAAAGACAGCAACAGATTCCACCTTGCCGGATTCAAGACGCTCGGTATCACCGATAAGGTATACCTCGCTACAGATGAAGCTTACAAGCTGTTCCTCAATTCACTTGAGTTCATGATCACTGACGAAGAGCCGCTGCCTCCGTTTGCGACATTCATCAACAAGTCCACGGCTAAGGTATCGCTCAGGGCATCCACTCTGTTCAACCGTCACGTTATGTGCGTAGGCGCTACCAACTCCGGTAAGTCCACTACCGCTCTTGCGATCCTCGATAAGGTCATCAGCACCGGACGCAAGGCGCTGATCATCGACCCTACAGGCGAGTACAGAGACGCATTTACTGACGAAGAGATCACAAAGCTCACGCTTGGTGTCGATACGACGATCAACCCCGGTAAGGTCTCCATGCAGCAGTGGGAGAAGCTTTTCGAGACGAAGAGCAACAGTGAGGGTGCCGTTCTTGCTGAGGCCATCACATCCCTGCGTTACATGAAGAAGATCGGTGAGAACACATTCTATGCCAAGGTCGGTGAGGATATCGACGAGATCCAGGAGAACCTGGCATCCGTAGGACGTAACGACCTCGACTTCAACCTCAATCTCCTTCCTGAGCAGATCCAGGCTGAGTCGGTCAGCGAGCCTGACAGAGACAATAACTATAACTTCAAGTATCGTTACGACATGCTGAAGGCTAATGCCAACAACAACCTCATCCAGAAGATCGCATACCAGATGACAAACACGAGATTCCTGTCATTCTTCTCTAACGATCCTTCTATGTACAACCTTCTCGATGTAATCGATGAGTTCCTGCACACACCTGACGTCAGCCTCTATATCGATACATCCGAGCTCGGTGCTGCAGAAGGTATCGGAGGCATGGTCATCGACCTTATCAGCTCTTTCGTTATCGGCGAAGACGACATCAACCCGTTCGTATTCTTCATCGACGAGGTCCACAGATATGCCAAGTCCAAGTATTCCGAGAAGGAATTCCACGGCGGTCTTACGCTCCTCGCAAGAGAAGGTCGTAAGAAGGGTATCTTCCTCTATCTGACGACACAGAACCCTAAGGACGTATCTCCTGTCCTCTTCGGTCAGATCGGTACGCTCCTCATCCACCGTCTCATGCTCAACGACGAGATCCGTGCGGTAGAGAGCCACCTCGACGATTATGCCATCAAGCACGTTCGTAAGCTCAATCAGGGTGAGGTCATCCTGTCTTCCGTCAACTTGCTGCACAACATGTTCATCCACATCGACAAGTGCGAGAGGATCCAGCACAACATGACACCGAAGCTCTGATCTTAAGTCAGTTACAAGAACAATGCGCCGTCCGGAACCGGGCGGCGTTTTTTGTGCGGGATGTTACTGCAACTGTACCGCGGGGCAGAACACCCGTGGTAACAAACGGCCCTTTTGGGCACGAAAAGCACTACACATGTACCGCAGCGCAGTACACCCACAGTAACAAACAGTCCTTCCGGGCAGTCGGAATGACCACTTGACAGGTTACCCTTGGCTAACTATAATACGCCTGACAGCAGAACAGTATAGGGGAGCACACATGTTAACTTGGCTTGCGGCACGTTGGATAGACATATTACTGGTACTTGCGGTACTGGCAGCGGTCACGCTTGCCGTCATGAAGATCCTCAAGGACAAGAAGGCGGGCAAGTCATCCTGCGGGTGCAGCTGCGGCGGCTGTCCCATGGCAGGGAAATGCAAGGGCGCAGCAGATGCCAAACCCCATAAATGAGGCTTTTTTTGCATGTGATATAATGGTCGCATGAACAAGAGAATCAACACAAAACTGAACTTTAAGGCAGCCGTAAGTGCAACACTTGCGGCTGTTATGCTGCTTTCGTTCGTCGGATGCGATCTGTTCGATAACGGTCACAAGAAGAAGTCCCACAAAGACGATGAGGAGGAGGACGAAGAAGAGACCGAGGTAGAAGAGAGCGAGACCGAAGAGTCCGAACCCACGGAACCTTCCGTGGATGTCGAACCGCCCAGGACTGTCCCGGTGTCTGCATCGTCTGACGTGGATAATCCGAACCCCAATTATGAGATGATCATGGAGCTCGATCCCGACAGTTATACGGTCACGGGAAGCATGATACTTACTTTTACGAATACTTCCTCTGTAGAACTCAGCGAGATCTACCTGAGAGACTATCCTGCAGCGTTCCAGGACAAGAACGATTCATACGAGATGGACATCTCCAACGTGATGGATCTCAGGAGCAGTACGGATGTTGAGATCGACCGCGACGGCAGCGATATGACGACAGTCATCGTCTCTTTGGATGAGCCCGTTGCTCCCGGAGAAGAGATCTCTATCTATATGGATTTTGTGACCACACTTCCGGAGATCGGAGACAGGTTCGGATACTATGAGGGTGTATACTCGCTTACTGATTTCTATCCGATCCTCTGCAGGTTCGATATGAACGGCAACTGGTCGCACGAGCCGTATTTCTTCAACGGTGAGTGTTTCTATACCGATATGTCCGATTATGAGGTCGAGCTTACGGTACCTGAAGATTATATTGTTGCAACAGGCGGCCAGATCATCTCCGAGGAGAACGACGGCGGCTACACGTCATATGAGATAACAGCAGAAGACATCAGAGATTTCACCGCCATCGTGAGCGATGAATTCATTACTGTCTCTGCAGAGTCGAACGGCATTGATTACTATGTCTACTACCTGCCCGGCACCGATATCGACGAATCGGCTGCTGCCAATGCAATGGATGTAAGCATCAACAGCGTCGAGTATTTCAGTGAGTGCTTCGGCGATTATCCGTATCCGACGTTCTCCTGCGTTTTCTCGACAATGCCTGCAAGCGTCGGAGGCATGGAATACAGCGGACTCGTTCTCATAGCATCCAATATGGATTTTGAGGATGCCGATGACTTCTTCGGCTATTCTGCGGATTGTGTCATCGCACATGAGATCGGACACCAGTGGTTCATGGGCATAGTAGGAAGCGATTCCTATAACGAGCCCTGGCTCGACGAGAGTTTTGCATCCTACACCGAGTGGGTCTACTGCAAGGAATTCTTCCCTGACCAGGCAGCTGACGGTATCTGGTGGCTCGGTTACGATATGTCGACCAGCATCAGTGACTACGACAACACGGCACCCGGTTCGTCATACATCAACCTTTCCGTCGGCCAGATGACAGATACCTATACTTACTGGTTCAAGATCTACGCCGAAGGTGCGCACTTCCTCTTCCTGCTCGAGCAGGAACTCGGCGAGGACGTAATGTATGACTTCATCAAGGAATACGTAAGCCGCTACAAGTTCAAGAATTCCACCACGGAAGACTTCGTCAATACGCTTTACGATGTGGTCGGTACTGGCAACAAGGACGTCAATAAGACAGTAGATACGTTCCTTGACGTCTGACGGACATGGCAAAGGATATCGGTTACTTCATAAGCATCAAAGACGGAGAGCACGGTGATACCGAGGCCTTCATCAAGAAGGCGCTGGAGCATGAGATGATCTTCAAGTGGGCCTATATCCTGCACGATAACGATACGTATAATCAGCATGATATGGACGCCAGGCCCTACGGTCTGGCGTATAACTGGGCCGACGGTTTCCCCGGTCAGGAGAAGTATGCTTCGAAGGAAGAGTATATCGCGGAGAAGATGGCGGAGCCTCCGTTTATAGGCGATAAGCGCGATGCGTTCTGGCGCATCGTCTGCTTTGTCGACAAGAAGTGCTATGATGCCGAGATCGAGAAGATCTTCGGGATCGACCACAGCCCGCTGCCTGATTTTCTGCGTGACAGGCAGCAGATCACTTCCCGGCTCAAGTACCTCACCAGGGAAGACGACTGGTCTTTACGGCAGGAGCGGAACAAGTATCCGGCCGGGGACGTGAAGGCGAACTTTGATTTTCAGGAATACATAGCAAACACCGGGGAGAAGACGCGCTGGGAGAAGTTCTGCGACGCCATGCGCCCGGCGCCGCTCAAGCCGAGAAGGCGCAGCTGGTGATAAGGAGAGTATGGACCACTTCTATTTTGTAAGGCACGGCGAGACCATCTGGAACGTCGAAAACAAGATCTGCGGTGCTACCGACATCGCGCTCACGCCTAAGGGCCACGAGCAGGCGATAGAGACAGGAAAGAAGATACTGGAGCAGGGCATCAAAGCTGATGTCATCCTGACGTCGCCGCTGTCACGCGCATACGATACGGCAAAGCATATCGCAGACATCACAGGCATCCCGCTGGAAGTGGAGCCGAGGCTCACGGAACAGAATTTCGGGATATACGAGTCGACCCCGAGGGACGGCGCGGTCTTCCATGAGGCGAAGAAAGACATGGCGAGCAGGTTCACCACAGGAGAGTCGATGCTGCAGCTCGCGCAGAGGATATATAATCTCATAGACGACATCAAAGCAGGCGACCGGATCTGCATCCTGGTCGCTCACAACGGCATCGTCCGAATGGTCGAATCCTACTTCCGCGAGATGGATAACGAAGAGTTCTCGTCCTGCGGAATAAGGAACTGCGAGATCAAGAGATACGACTTTAAGTGAGGGCAGACAAATGAGCAGATCCGTGAATCATTTTAAGATCTCGAACATGCCGGATTCTTATACGACCACCCTTGTATTTATCTCGATAATAGTCTTTTTAGTCGGCGGGATCGGGGCTGTGTACTCTTTGATCACGGCATTCGAGATCCCGGATGCGATAGTCGCGATACTGGTGCTTATCATTGTCGTACTTGGCTTTGGTACGCCTTTTCTGGTAGGAGCCGGCATGGCGGCTGAGATCGATTACGACGGCAAACATATCAGGATAGATTCCTTCTTCAAGAAACAGGAGATCGATCTTGAGCATGTTAAGAGCATTACTTACCGGCACGAATCGGGTTCCGGCAGATACCGCGTTGACGGCATAATGATGGAGTTTACTCTCTATGGAGATTCGGAAGACCCCGGAGCCGTTGAAGAGACCGTCTCTCTTTATGACTCGCTTCGCGGTGACGAGGAACGTACTGATATAGATAAACTGATCAAGGGCGATCACTCGGATTTTCCGCTCCTTATGATGTACGATGATATCATCGGGAGGTATCCGGACAAGAAGGCTCCGGAGGACGGCAAGTCAGAGAAAGAAGATGAGTGATCTTAAGAAAACATTCACGAGCCTGTGGACCGGTGAATTAGTCGCGGTTTTAGTATTCTGGTTTGATTACTTTGTTTTCAAATGGATCATTCCCGGCATAGGCCCGATAGTATCCGTCACTTATGCATTGATAATCCTTAGCTTTATCCTGGTCCAGGGATCCGCATTCTGGCTGATCATGTTGAAGAGGCTTTCCGATCCGAAGTATATGGCAGGGATTGCAGGTAAGATCTTCAAGATATTGAAGTACATCGATGTGATCTTGATGTGCCTCGGAGTTGCCGTGATCTTTATATTCCCGGACACGGTATTTGCCATGGTGTTTGCATTCCTTGTGCTCTTGTTTGCCTTGATCGAGTGGATCAATTACTACTTGTGGAGACTGTCATACAGCATGGATCCGAGCGTGCTTCTCGGACGCATCAAAAACAGAAGGCTCAAGAAGAGCAAGATCGCCAAAGAGATAGAGAACAGTTAACCATCGCTGCGTCAATTCCCAAACCGCATTATTCCCATGCCGATAAAGTATGCCTGTCGGTACTCCTTTACATTTATACTCAATAAAAAGGAGGCTCACATGGCAGCATTTGACAGGGTCTTGAGCGGCATCCCCGAGATGGATACTGCATTCGATAACATCAGGCTCGGCGACAACGTCGTCTGGCGCGTATCTGATCTGGACCAGTTCAAGCTGTTCATGGAGCCGTATGTCGAGCAGGCGATCAAGGACAAGAGGAATATCATCTACTTCAGGTTCGCCAGCCACGAGCCGCTGGTAGCAGACAGACCTGAGGTCAAGACCGTGGAGATCCCGCTGTCGCACAGGTTCGAGACGTTCACGGTGGATATCCACAATGTCATCGAGAAAGAAGGCTACGATGCGTTCTATGTCTTCGACTGCCTGTCGGAGCTTCAGACGGCATGGGCGACGGACCTCATGATGGGCAACTTCTTCAGGGTAACTTGCCCGTTCCTGTTCATCCTGGATACGGTTGCTTTCTTCCCGATAATCAGGGGTAAGCATTCGTCTGAATCGATCAACAAGATCCTTAATACCACGCAGCTTTTTATCGACGTCTATTCCGACAAGCGCAACATCTACGTGCGCCCCGAGAAAGTGTGGAACAGGAACTCCGAGACGATGTTCCTGCCGCATACATACGAGCCTGAGACCGGAAGGTTCCAGCCGATCCTGGATGGCGTCAAATCGAGCAGGTTCTACCAGACTCTGGGTCAGGTTCAGCGTTCTTCTGATGAACAATTCTCGGATTCGTGGGACAGGTTCTTCAACAAGACGAAGATCCTCCACGAGAATGAGGCCGACATCACCGAAGAGTGCAGCAGGATGTGCAACATCATGATGACCAGAGATGAGAAGATGCGTGAGATGGTAAAGCGTAACTTCGAGCCGGAAGATTATTTCGCGGTAAGGGATCACATGATCGGTACCGGCATGATAGGAGGCAAGGCGTGCGGCATGCTTCTTGCCAGGGCGATCATCAGGAACAAAGAACCTGACATCGCCGATTACCTGGAGCCGCACGACTCCTTCTATGTCGGATCTGACCTGTACTACACATACATCGTAGACAACGACCTCTGGGACCTTCGCATCAAGCAGAGGACCGACGAAGGCTACTTCACGCTCGCGGAAGAGTTCGCATCCAAGATCATGGAAGGCGTGTTCTCCGCGCCCATGCGCGAGAGGTTCGAGCGCATCATCAAATACTACGGCCAGGACCCGTATATCGTAAGGTCGAGCAGTATCCTGGAAGACGGTTTTGGTAACGCTTTCGCAGGCAAGTACGAGTCCGTGTTCTGCGTCAACCGCGGCACACCTGAAGAGCGCCTTCTTGAGTTCGAGAACGCCATCAAGACCGTCTATGCCAGCTCGATGAGCATGTCTGCTTTGGACTACAGAAAGCGCCGCGGCCTCGATAAGAGAGACGAGCAGATGGCGCTCCTCATACAGCGCGTATCGGGCTCCTACTACGGTTCGTACTACATGCCGTGCGCAGCGGGCGTCGGCTACTCTTACAGCCCGTACCGCGTAATGAAAGAATCCGACCCGACCGCGGGCATGCTAAGGCTCGTAATGGGTCTCGGCACATCCGCCGTCGACAGGACGGAAGGCTCGTATCCGCGCATCGTCAACCTCGACATGCCGGAGAAGTCTTCCTACTCCTCATCAGCCGACAAGCACAAGTTCTCGCAGGGCAAAGCCGAGGTCATCAACATGACTTCGCACACGCTCGAGAAGCTCACATACGACAAACTGGAGAACGATATTCCAAGATACTTAGAGAACGTTCTCCTCGAGCACGACTACGAGGCCGAGTCCAGGCTCCGCGAGATGGGCAGGCCCCGTCAGATCAAGTTCATCTCCTGCAAGGGCCTCGTCGCGAACAAGCAGCTCATGGATCAGATGAAGAGGATGCTCCGCTGCATCCAGGACGAGTACGACTATCCGGTCGACACCGAGTTTACTATCAATATCTCAGACAACGGCGATCACTCGATAGACCTTCTGCAGTGCAGACCGCTGCAGGTACAAAAGACCTCGGGCGGTACGGTCATCCCCGAAGGCATCCCCGAGAACAAGATCCTGCTCGAGAGCAAGGGCGCTTCGATGGGCATGTCCAAGACGAACGAACTTGATGCCGTCGTATATGTCGATCCGATCAATTACTACAACATGCCGTACAAGGACAAGCCTGCCGTGGCAAGGCTCATCGGCAAGCTGAACTGGCACTACAGGGACCAGGGCAAGCACCTGATGCTGATAGTTCCAGGCCGTGTCGGTACGACGTCGCCCGAGCTTGGAGTGCCGACGTCGTTTGCGGACATAAGCGCTTTCGAGATCATATGCGAGATGGAAGAGAGCAGGGCAGGGTACAACCCCGAGCTATCCTACGGAAGCCACATCTTCCAGGACCTGGTCGAGGCGGAGATCTTATACACAGCGGCCTTCAACAACGCGAAAACGATCCACTTCCACCCGGACAGACTTGCCACGTCACCCGATGTCGTGGGTGAGTTCGCAGGTGAACTTGACCTGTCGGACATAGTCCACGTCTACGATGTGTCTGGTCGCGGCTGCAAGGTCTATAACGACATCGCGAACGAGCATCTGGTGATCACATGCTGATGACTGAATACAGGTGGACCGACGGTAACGACGAATCCTTCAGGGAGTTCTATCTCAAGACCGAAGAATACTACAGCAGGATCGTCGGCGGTAAGCAGAACCGCACGGGGTTTATCCCTTATAACTTGTCCGAGAGCATATCTGATGTCGTGATAGCAAACTGCGACGGCACGGATGTCGGATGCGCGGGTCTCAAGCAGTACAGCGAGACTGACGTCGAGATAAAGCGCGTCTGGGTCGAACCGGAATGCCGCGGCAAACACATCGCAACAGAGATGATGGACATGATAGAGCACAGGGCAAGGGAGATGGGTTTTAAGCGTGCAGTATTGCAGACCAGACCCATCATGACAGATGCTGTCAGTCTGTACGAGAAACGCGGCTACGTGCTGATAGAAAACTATCCGCCTTATGACAAGCTCGAGGGTGCGATCTGTATGGCGCTGGTGCTGTAGTTTTATAAACCTGACAATGAATATCTTACTAATATGCGGCTATCTGACATGGCCGCTTATTATTTATTGTTAATATAACTTCATAACCCCTCTTGAAAGGAGATTATCATGGAGAATTTTACGTTCTACAGTCCCACATATTTTGTATTCGGTAAAGGTGAGGAGAACAAGGCCGGGGAGCTCGTCAAGAAGTTCGGAGGTTCCCGCGTCCTCGTCGTATACGGCGGCGGAAGTGCCGTCAAGTCAGGCCTTCTCGGAAGGGTGACGGACAGCCTTAAGGGCGCAGGCATCGAGAGTTTCTCTCTCGGCGGCGTTAAGCCCAACCCGAGGAGCGGTCTCGTCTATGAAGGCATCGACATCTGCCGTAAGGAGAATGTTGATTTCGTGCTCGCGGTAGGCGGCGGAAGTGTTATCGATACATCCAAGGCTATCGCAGCAGGCGCGGTCTATGACGGCGACTTCTGGGACTTCTACATGGGCAAGAGAATTACCGAGGCTCTTCCCGTAGGAACGATCCTCACGATCTCCGCGGCAGGCAGCGAAGGCTCGCCCGACTCGGTCATCACCAAGGAAGAAGGCATGTTCAAGCGCGGCGCTTCAGGCGATGCGATCAGACCTGCTTTCTCGATCCTTAACCCCGAGCTCACGCAGAGCCTTCCTCCGTACCAGACCGCATGCGGCATCACGGACATCATGGCTCACCTGATGGAAAGATACATGACAAATTCTTCCGACGTGCAGACCACCGACAGGATGATCGAAGGCCTGCTCCTCGCGATGATCGAAGAAGGTCCCAAGGCAGTTGCAAATCCCGACGACTACGAGGCACGCGCGAACATTATGTGGGCCGGCATGATGGCACACAACAACTCCTGCGGCGTCGGCAGATCCCAGGACTGGAACTCACACAACATCGAGCACGAGCTGTCCGCTCTCTATGACTGCGCTCACGGTGCAGGTCTCGCGGTCACGTTCCCGGCATATCTGTCCTTTGCTTACAAGCACGACGTTGCACGCGTCGCACAGTTTGCACGCAGAGTCTGGGGCTGCCCCGAGGAACTTGACGACGAAGAGGCCGCACTTATGGGGATCGAGAGCCTTAGGGAGTTCTTTACAAGTATCGGCATGCCTTCGACCATCGGCGAGTTCGGCGGCACAGAGGCTGACATCGACAAACTCGCTAACGTTGCTTGCTACGGCGACGGCAGGGACGGCAAGCTGTATGGTTTCGTCGAACTGAGCGAGGACGACGTCAAAGAGATCTACAGAAGGATGCTCTGATAGGAGTTATATATGAAAGCATTATTTATAGGCGGCACCGGTACCATCAGCAGCGCGATCATCAGAAGGCTTGCTCAAGATCCCATGTGGGACGTATATCTGCTGAACCGCGGCAACCGCAAGGATACAGTACCCGAGGGCGTTAACCAGGTCGTATGCGACATCCACGACGAGGAGGCTGCCAAGGCGGCTCTCGATAACCTCGGCATCAAGTTCGACACTGTCTGCGAGTTCATCGGCTTCCACGTAGAAGATGTCGAGCGCGACTACCGTCTGTTCAAGGACATTACCCGCCAGTACATCTACATCAGCTCTGCTTCGGCTTACAACAAGCCTGCCGCAAGCTATGTCATCACCGAGGGTACGACTCTCGCCAACCCGCACTGGCAGTATTCCCGAGACAAGATCGCGAGCGAGGAGTTCCTCATGAGCAAGTACCGCGAGGAAGGCTTCCCGGTAACCATCGTACGCCCCAGCCACACCTACGACGAACGCAGCATCCCGCTCGGCGTCCACGGCACGAAAGGTTCCTGGCAGGTAGTTAAGCGCATGATGGAAGGCAAACCCGTCATAATCCACGGCGACGGCACGTCCCTGTGGCACCTGACATTCAACGAGGACTTTGCCGTTGGCTTTACAGCACTTATGGGCAACCGCCATGCTATCGGCGAGGCGTTCCAGATTACAGGCGACGAGGTCCTTACATGGAACCAGATCTACCAGACAATTGCAGATGCTTTGGGCGTAGAACTCAACGCCGTCCATGTGTCTTCAGAGTTCTTAGCGGCTGTAGGCGACAAGTACGGGTATGACTTTGAAGGCGGCCTTATAGGGGACAAGGCGGTGAGTGTTGTTTTCGAGAACTCCAAGCTGAAGCGTATCGCACCCGCCATGACCACCACAGTGCCGTTCAGCCGCGGCGTCCGTATTGCCCTGGAGTATATCCTGAACCACCCCGAGTGCAGGGTCGAGGACCCCGAGTTCGACAAGTGGTGTGACCGTGTGATCGAGGCGCTGGAGACTGCCAAAGGCAGCATCTGAATTTAAGTTCATTAATAATCCTCTGAGGGGGCTGCCGGCGTGGCGGCCCCTTTTTTATGCAAACAAGACAGCGTTGCTGTACGGACAGCTGTAGATTCACCCCGAAAAGCATCGTTCTGACAGCAAACCACACCGCACTGCTGTACGACCAGCTGTAGATCCACCTCGAAAACACCAATTTGTACAGCAAACAACACAGCAGTGCTGTACGAATTGCTGTTCGAATCGCTGGAGAATCCACCCCAAATCGAAGTTAAGGTTACGTTAAGGATTCAAGTATTGTCGGTTAAGGTTCGTGTCGTACTATAATGCCATACAACGAAGCGACCAAGACGTCGCAAGGAGGATAAAGGATATGTGGACAAGAAAACAGATCAAGACAAAGGCTAAGGAAGTCTTCAAGGTAAATTACTGGAAGTGCGTTCTGGTTGGACTCATCTTCTGCGTAATCGTAGGCGGAGCAAGCGGAACGTTCAGCGGAGGAGTAAGCGGAATGTCATCGACAGGTTCGGGCCTCATGTACAACAGAGCTACATCAACAGCTGAAGATGACATGGATGACCTCGAAAACGAATTCGATGAGATCGCAGACAACATCGACGAGATCGAGAACAGCGAAGGCGAAGATACGGCAGTCGGCATCACGATCGCTTCTACAGATGAAGACGGCACCGATATCGATGTGGATACAGCAGACGTAGCAATCGGGATCGCAGCATTCGGTTTCTTCTTCATAGCAATGATGATCATCATCCTGATCGCTACAGTAATCGGATTTGCTATTAAGATTTTCCTTATTAACCCTGTTGAGTACGGCTGCAAGAACTTCTTCAGACGTAACCTGGATGAGCCTGCAAATCTCTCAAGCGTTACTTTCGGCTTTGACAAGAACTACAAGAATGCAGTTAAGACAGCTTTCTTCAAAGACCTCTTCGTATGGCTCTGGTCACTGCTCTTCGTAATTCCGGGCATCATCAAGGCATATGAGTACAGACTGGTTCCTTACATCTATGCAGAGAACCCTGACATGAAGTACAGCGACATCCTCGCAGAGAGCTCCAAGCTCATGAAGGGCAACAAGTGGAAGACATTCGTACTTGACCTATCATTCATCGGTTGGGAAATCCTCTCACTCATGACATGCGGACTGCTCAGCGTATTCTATGTAGATCCTTACAGACTTCAGACAGACGCTGCTCTTTATGAGGCAATCAAGTATGGCGATAACGGCAGCAAGGAAGTTGCAACAGCTGCTTAACAACAAATTGGTTATATACCGCAAATGTGGATGGAAATAGGTTTGAGAATCGGGGATATGGTATAGTAGGGGTAGCCGGCAAGTGCGCTTGCCGGTTATCCTGTTTTTAAGTAAACAACGAGAGGGTATATATGGAATACAAGATCTTAGTGGCAGACGACGAGAAGGAGATAAGGAATCTCTTAAAGCTCTATCTCGAGAACGACGGGTACAAGGTCATCGAGGCGGAGAACGGACTCGAAGTAATGGATAAATTAGAATCCGACAAACCCGACATGTGCCTGCTCGATATCATGATGCCCGGCATGGATGGTCTCACTGCACTTAAGAACTTAAGACAGAAGAGCAATATCCCGGTCATGATGATCACCGCCAGGACCGCCGACGCAGAGAGGATCCTGGGACTTAACATCGGTGCGGACGACTATATCTGCAAACCTTTCAATCCGCTCGAAGTCGCGGCAAGGGTCAAGGCCTTCATGAGAAGGTATTACGACCTCGGTGCAGGTGAGAGCAAAGAAGCCGGCGAGATCCTCAAGGCCATGGACCTGGAACTCGATACCGACAAGTGCCTGCTTACCAAGGGCGGCGAGAGTATCGAACTCACATCCGTCGAATACAAGATGATGGAACTCTTCATGAAGAATCCCGGCAAGGTCTTCACCAAGCAGCAGATATACGAGCATGCATGGGGTGACGACTTCTTTGCATCGGACAACAACATCATGGTGGCGATAAGCAAGCTCCGCACAAAGCTTGACGAGGATCCTTCCAGATACATCAAGACCATGCGCGGCTTGGGCTACAGGCTGGAGATCAAATGAACAACCAGATAAAGCTCCGTAAGATACTGATATCGAGGTTCGTCCTGACGATCGCCGTCGTGGCGGTCATCGAGGCGCTGGTGTTCCTGTTCATCAACCGCGTCGCGTTCCCGATAGTCATCAGTCTGATAATGCCGCACTTTAAGAACCTGAACGAACTCAGCCTCGGCATGGTCATCTTGGGCATCATACTGCTAGTTGTCATTCTCGTTCTGAGGATAGCGTCGTTCTTCTTCCCGACAATGGCGGGGCTTAACGAGGCTCTGCTCAAGGCTGTTCTCAAGAACGTCAGCGTCGGAGGTCCCGACACGGATAATGTCGATACGAGCATGATCGTCATCATCCTGCTCCTGCTCGTCGCGATCCTCGTGATGGCGATAGTCCCGTACGTTGTAGGTGCCATCGCGTATACCACTCTGGTATCCAGGGAATTCCGAAAGCTCGACGAAGATATCACCAGGCAGAGGGCTGAGGACGAACGCGCCAAGTATCTCATGATCTCCGATATCGTCCACGACCTTAAGACGCCTATGACCACTGTAACCGGCTATGCCAAGGCTCTTAATGAAGGCATGGTAAAGGGCGAAGACCAGAAGGAATATCTCGAGGCCATCTATAACAAGTCGGGCCGCATGAACGAGATCGTAAACCTGCTCTTTGACTACGTTAAACTCGACAGCGAAGGCTACAGCCTCGTTAAGAAGACAACGGATCTGACTGAGCTCGTGCGCGAAATCGTCGCTCTTAACTATACGGACATAGAAGATGCCGGAGATGAGTTGGACATAGGCATCCCTGACGGACCGATCGATATCGAAGCAGACAAGATGCAGTTCTCAAGAGTCATCACAAACCTTCTCGTAAATGCAGTCAAGCATAATGCATCCGAAACAAAGATCGGCGTATATGTTAGAGATGACTACGATAATCTCAGGATCTACGTGGCAGACAGCGGCGAGATGATACCCGAGGATATAGCAGAGAACCTTTTTGACCCGTTCGTGATGGGTGATAAGTCACGTGTGAGCAAAGGCGGCACAGGCCTCGGCTTGTCCATCTCCAAGAAGATCTGCGAGATGCACGGCTTCAAGATCAAGCTCGTGCAAAGGCCCGAGATGAACCGCTACCAGCTCGGTGACCAATACAACAAGGTGTTCGTCATAATAATGAATAAGTAAGCCCCTGCTGTTTGTAAACAATACAGGCGCGACCTATCCATTTGCGTAAATCCATGTTATAAAGAATTATTGAGACTTACATATTTATACATTTAGGCTCTTTGGGGGTGTCTTATGAGAAGAACCAAGATCGTGGCAGCAATGCTTTCTTTAGTATTTGTCTTTATGCTGTTTCCCGGTCTGAGAGTAAATGCCGATGCCTCAGGTACTTGTGGTGATAACCTTAATTGGGAACTTGTATCGGATACACTTACAATTAGTTATACTGGCACTTCCGGCTCAGGCGATATGGCTGATTATACTGGTACTGTCCATGCGCCATGGTATGACCAAAAAGACTCCATAAAGACAATTGTTGTTGATAATGGCGTTACTTCAATAGGTGATTGGGCATTTGCTGGATTCTCTGTTCTGGAAAGTGTAACTCTTCCCGACAGTGTTTCTTCTATTGGTGATACATCATTTGGATATTGCTCTAAGCTTTCTTCTATCGTTCTGCCTAATAATCTTACCTTGATAGATGAATATGCTTTCTATGAGTGTTCAAGTCTGACAAGCATTGTTTTCCCAAGCACTTTAACTACTATAGGAGAACGTGCATTTGAATACTGTTCAGGCCTTACGGAAATAGATATTCCGGACAGTGTAACAACACTTGATGAACAGGCATTTGCGCAATGCACAAGTCTTAAGAGTGCAACTCTTTCAAACCAATTAACAGAATTACCAGGTACTTTTTATGGTTGCTCACAACTTACAACTGTTACCATTCCTGATAGTGTAACCACTCTCAATGGAACTTTCTATTATTGTACAAGCCTTAAAAACATAACCATCCCCGACAGCGTTACTTCTATTGGTGCGGCATTCGAAAGTTGCACAAGCCTTGAAAGCATAACCATCCCCGACAGCGTTACTTCAATTGGTGCACATGCATTCTTTTGTTGCACAAGCCTTACCGGCATAACCATCCCCAACAGCGTTACTTCTATTGGTGACAGGGCATTCTTTGGTTGCACAAGCCTTACCAATGTAACAATGACCCAAAGGCTCTACGATGATATTGATCCTACAATGGTTTTCGAAGGTAGTTCCTCTACCTTCAACCTTATTCCTTCGGGCTACTGCGGAGATCCCAGTGTGAATGGCGGCAAGGATGTCACCTGGATTTTTGACGATACCACAGGAACACTCACCATCTCTGGCACGGGTGATATGTTTGATCTTGATACAATAAGTACCGATCCTTGGAGTGCGATTTATAAATCATTTAAAACTATCGTAATTAATGACGGTGTTACTTCCATTGGCAATGAAGCATTCTACTATTGCACAAACCTCACCAACATAACCATCCCCGACAGTGTTCAAGATATTGGTGTTTATGCATTCAGAGATTGCACAAGCCTTACCGATGTAGCGATGTCCAAAGTCCTCTACGATAATCTGGTACAAAACAACAAGCTTGGTAGTGTCTTCTATGGCATTACACTACCCAGCATCCATTTCTCTTACACTGTTAACTACAAGAGCAACGGCAACGGAACTATAACCGGCACGACAACGCAGTCATTCGGAACAGATCAGATCGAACTGACGATCACACCTGATACCGGTTATGAAATCGATAAAGTTACATGGTCAGACGGAACCAATCCCGATGTTGAACTAACTGCAACCAATGGCAAATACACCATGCCCGATTCAGAGGCAGGTACAGTAACTATCACTGCTTCATTCAAGCTGATCGAATATAACATTTCTTTTGTAAATGAAGACGGTACAGTACTCCAGAGCAGCTCAGTTCCATATGGTGACACACCTGTTTGTACCATTACACCTACCAAGGCCGCAGACGAACAGTACACCTATACATTCTCCGGCTGGACTCCGGCGATCGTACCTGTAACAGGTGATGCTACATATACCGCTGTCTTCACAGAGACTGCCAAGCCCACAACCACGGTGGCAACTACACCTGCAGTAACAACTCCCGCTCCCGGTACATACTATGTACAGAGCATCGAGGAGAAGGACGGAGCAATAGTTATCACCATCAAGAGAACAGAGAATGACGACCAGACATACGAACTGGTACAGAGCATCGAGACTGACGGCAAGCAGCTGAGCGTCGGTGACCAGATAGAACTTACCAGCGGCAGTGCGATCATAACGATCAAGAAAGACTTCGTCTCAACGCTCACACCCGGCACACACACCATGAAGGTAACCTTCAAGGACGGCGGTTCCATCACACTTGAATACACCGTCAAGGAGCCTGAGAAAGCAGCCGCACAGGCAGTGCAGGCTACCGGTGAAGCAACGGCGATAACGGCTTTCGTTGGTGCAGGACTCATCATTATGGCATGCGGACTTACGATAATAACGGTAAGGAAGCGCAGGGAAGAGGCTTAACTCTTAAGATCAACCTATAACAAAAACAGAGACCGGATATGTTCCGGTCTCTGTTCTTTTTATTGCTGTATCTTAGTAACCAACTGATACCCGGGGTAAAGCCTGAGATCCTGCTCGATCTTGGACAGCCTGACGATCGCTTCGTCGGGGACTATAGTGTTCTCGATGCCGGCAGCATCCAGGTGCTGTTTGGTGAAGTATGCTATCCTCGCGGACCTGTCTATCGCGATGTATTTGTTCATCTCTTCAATGGCGTTGTTGAGCGAGACGATATCATCTTTATACTCGCTTATGGTGCCGGTCTTATGATCCACCAGTTCATCGTTATGTTTCGCTCTCTCATCATTCACGTGGTCTTCCTGGAGCTTAGCCACGCGCCTGCGCTTGAAGCTTTCGATAGTGCCCCTGTAGTGCTTCCAGACAAACTTGGTGATGAATGAGAATATCACTGCCGCCACCACGGAAGCGATGATGCCGAAGATGTGCGGATCGCCCTGTATCGTATTAACAAGGAGCACTACCGCAAGGATGATGAACCCTACGACGGCCAGGGGCGCCACAACAAGGAATACCGTATCGAAGACCAGTCTCGCCTTGGCCCCGCCGTACTTCTTCTCGGCGGTCTCGGTAGTGGGCGCATTTTTGATCTCCGTGATCTTACCTTCGATCTCGGCGATGCTCTCGTTTTTTGCTTCGATCACGCGCTGGAAGTATTCTGCATTCAGCTTCGCATTGTCGGCAGACTTGGCAGCATCGTTGTCGCTTACGCGCTCAAGGAACGCCTTGTAATCGCTGACGAACGGGTCGTTCATACCAAGACCTGATCTGCTCAGATAACAATGAAAATTAGGTTCCGTCTTATCGCTGGTCCCCGCGGTGAGGTTCTTTGTCCTTGCCAGGACAGTGCCTTTCCAGGGCCTGGGGTCCGATTCGTTGATCATGGAGCAGTCTTCGAAGAGCTCCCTTGCTCTTTTCCATTCTTTGTTATCCAGAGCAGTCTGTGCATCCTTAAGCTTAAGGTCGAACTTATCGAGCGCGCCGAGCCAGCCGGGTTCGTCCACGACAACATCGTTGCCGCAGAAAGGGCACATCGTCTTGTTACGGCCTACGGGAAATTCGATCTTACCGCCGCACGAAGGGCATGTTACGATGCGGGTCTTGATACCGTTATTCTCACTCATCTCATTCACCTATCCCCATATAAGTTGATACCGTATTATACCGCTTTGCGGCAGATGTTGTATAATTGACGTGAATAGGGGGAATAGTATATGGCTTTTGCAGGAATGTTTATTGCTGCGATGTTCTTCATCTTGATCGGTATCGGATTTACGATCCTTTTTGTCGGCGCGATACTCGATATCATCTGGATCATCCGCAGAGCTCTTAAGAAGAAAGTGTATGTTGTACACAAGGTCTTTGCCATACTGCTGACCGTGGTGGGTCTTATCGTCGGTATTGGTCCTATAGTGGCACTGGGCAGTATGCAAGTGTCTGCCAATCTTGCGGAACAGGCGGAGATCTCAGACTTCTCCGAGGATGACTTTGTGTATGTGGACGAAGAAGATGAGTTCTGGAAAGAGTTCGAATACCATGGCGAACTCTATGTGGAAGTCGCAGATATGAGCCCGCAGGTGACGCATGATAATTACGTGACGGAGCCTGTGGGTGCGATAATGAGACCGGACGGAGATCACCTGCTCATCTACAGCATCGAGAACACGATGGACATAGAGATGCTGACGCTCGAGCAGTATTACGGTGTGTACGTCCCGGAGGATGAAGCGGACAAGGTCACCTCATACTATGAGGATGAGGCGCCGCTGTATGCCGTCGTCTTTTTGGATATTGCCGAACCGGGCGTGGAAGTATGGAATATCGATTCCGATAAGGCAAGGCAACTACTGGACCAGATCGAGACGGAAGGTGAAGATTACACCGGAGCTACCGACGGTTATATTTTCTTCTATTCGACCGACGATCTTATCTGCTTTGACACCCAGTACGCCGAGACCAAAGACGGCGTCGTCCTGTATTACCGCGGCGATGCTGTGCTCCTGGATAAGGACGGCTCGGATTTCATCATGTCGATTGTGGACAAGGCAGGGTAAGCTACGAGCGGTTATGCCTTCTGTCGTGCTTGATATAATACTCGCGCTTGGCGGTGTACATGAGCTTGTCGATGTCCTTCAGAACATTGTCCATGTTGTCCTTGTGCGGATCGAAAACCTTGCCGCCTATTGCCGCGGACAGCTTGTAGGGCTTGCCTGACGCTTCGTTATATTTATCCAACTCTGACTGAATGCGGGCGGAATAATCGTCGATGTTGATCTCAGAGAACTTGGGCATCAATATGATGAACTCGTCGCCTGCGAACCTTACCACGACGCCTTCGGAGCGGATCGTGTCTGCAAGGATCGTAGCGAAAGCGACCAGCGCTTCGTCGCCTTCCTCGTGAGAGAAGTTATCGTTGATGGCCTTGAAGTCGTTAAGGTCGAGCATCAGCGCCGCAATCTTGATGTTCTTTCTGTAGACGCGTTTCTTGAGGATCTTGTCCAGCTCATAACGGTTGTATACGCCTGTCAGCTTATCGATGTAGATACATTCGTTCTGAAGCGAGATGGTGATAGCGGCAAACGCTACCGTGAAGCTTATCGGCAGCAGCGAGATGCCGTATATCTGCATCTGCACGGTATTGCCTATCAGTATCGGCAGAAGGAAACCGATGACAGGGAAGTAGCGCAGCGAAGGATTTTTGAGCTTGTTGATGATGTAAAAGCCGTAACCGTACAGGATAAGGGCGAAGCCGACCAGGACGAACAGCAGATAATACGTTCCTCTGTAGTAAGCGTTATTCTCATCGATCCCGAATACTACCGGTGTAAAGAAGTTGATGATGAGCAGCGACACTTCGATGATGATAAGGCTCCAGAAGATTATTATGTGCCAGCCTTTGGCCTGACGGTCTATGTGCCTGATGATGAGGTAGATGATGCCGATGCCGACGATAAGGTTATACAGGTACAGGAAGGTGTTGGATACCATCAGGATCCAATAGTACAGGGGACCTGCCATACCATCGCATGCGAAAGCATATATATCTGCGATACAGTTGAAGATGGACACGACGAGCAGCGTCGCGATGATCCGGCTCTCTTCCTTACGTGCAGGAAGGTTCCATCCGCGCGATGCCAGGATGGTCATGAGGATCGCCACTCCGACCAGGTCGGTAACATATACAGCCTGTAAGTTGATCATGTTGCCCATAGTATCCCCCTTACATACTTTTATTCTATCGTATAGTCTTTGAACTGAGTTTCCTTGGTGTAAACAAACCGATAATAAAGTATTAGTATGCTATATAATGAATATCGATCAGTATAAGAGGTGATCAACATGAGCAGCGAGAATTTTGTAGTATTGGATGAGTCTTATCTTCCGCAGATGGGAGAGCTCTTCAAGAATGCTTTCGCGGGGGATCCGTGGAACGACGACTGGAGCGATCCTGTCCAGCTCGGCGAATACATCAGGGAGATCTCGGGGTCATACAACGCGCTTAACTTCGGGCTCGTATCAGACGGCAGGCTCATCGCCATGTCAGTCGGCATGATCCGCCACTGGTGGGAAGGAACCAACTACAACATAGAAGAACTGTGCGTAGCGCCCGGGTATCAGCATCAGGGCCTGGGCGGCAGGTTCATGTCCATGATCGAGCAGGAGGTCAAGGACAGAGGCTACTGCGGCATCTTCCTTCAGACCGACAACGATAAGCCGGCATATGAGTTCTACCACAAGCACGGGTTCAAGGACTTGGGCTCTCATGTCAGCCTGTATAAAAGGGTAAAGGACTAATGTATAAGATCTATATTGTAGAAGACGATAAGGGCATAGCGGACGGCATCGCTTCCTGCCTCGGCAACTGGGGCATGGAGGGCAGAGTCGTCTCGGATTACAGACGGGTGCTCGAAGAAGTCTCGGAGTACGAACCTCATCTCATCATCATGGACATCACGCTGCCTTATATGGGCGGCTATCACTGGTGCCGGGAGATAAGGAAGACAAGCTCCGTCCCGATCATCTTCATCTCTTCTGCTACGGACAACATGAACCTCGTCATGGCCATCAACATGGGCGCAGACGACTTCATCGCGAAACCTTTCGACCAGAGCGTGCTCATCGCCAAGATCAATGCACTGCTCAGGCGAACATACGATTTTGCCAAGGCAGAGGCGACGATAGACATAGCCGGAGCCGTGCTCAACACCAATAACAATAAGCTCTCATATAACGGGAATGAGATAGATCTTGCCCGTAACGAGTATAAGATCCTGCTTACGCTCGCACAGAACAAGAACAAGGTCGTAAGCCGCGAGAAGCTCATGGAAGCTCTGTGGGAGACCGATTGCTATGTCGACGAGAATACTCTTACCGTCAATGTGGGAAGACTGCGCAAGACTCTTGAAGGCATAGGGCTCAAGGATCTCATCAAGACCAAGTTCGGCGTAGGCTACATTCTGGAGGACGAATGCTGAAGGATTACCTGAGATCGCGGATCAAAGTGATCGTCCTTCTGCTTATCGTGGACGGTATCTTCGCATCTTCGTATTTCCTGTTCAATATGCCTGCTGTAACAGTGTTATATCCTTTGTTCTTAAGCTTTGCGGTCATGCTGGCAGCGGGAATTATAGATTACATATATACCTTGAAGAAGCACGGCAGGCTCCTTCGAAGCGACATCCCCGAGGCATCTTCGCCTCTCGAGAAGGACTACCAGACCATAATAGACAAGCTCAAGGAAGAAGAGGAGTTCTCACGTAAGAAGGCTTCTGAAGACTACAACAACATGGTCGAGTACTATACCGTCTGGGCACACCAGATCAAGACTCCTATCGCATCCATGCGCCTTCAGATCCAGTCTGAGGATTCTGACCTGTCAAGACGCCTGGACAGCGACCTTAACAGGATCGAAGCTTATGTGGAGATGGTACTTACGTTCTTAAGGCTTGATTCCGACAGCACGGATTATGTGATCAGGGAGATAAGCCTCGATGACGTGATAAGGCCTGTCATAAGGAAGTTTGCCAGGGATTTCATCACAAAGAAGCTTACGATGGATTATGAACCTGCCGATATCAAGGTCCTCTCCGATGAGAAGTGGCTGTCTTTTGTCATAGAGCAGGTCCTGTCCAATGCAGTCAAATACACCAACAACGGCGGCATTAAGATCTATGCGGAGGGCAGCGTGCTTTGCATAGAAGACACGGGTATAGGTATAAGCAGTGAGGACCTGCCGAGGATTTTCGAGAACGGGTATACAGGATACAACGGCCGTGCGGACAAGCGTGCGAGCGGTATAGGCCTCTATCTGTGCAAGCGGATCTGCGATAACCTGGGGCATAAGATATCTGCCGGATCCGCTCCGGGCGTAGGGACGAAGATCAGCATAGATCTGAGCAGACGCGAGGTAGGCGTTGAGTAATTATGATCCGTTATAAGAAGATCGTCTGTAAAGATTGCGATACAGAGTATGAGATCCCGCGCAGTGCGAATTTCATGTATTTCTGTCCTAAGTGCAAGGTGTATAACGGCGCCGAGTGCGATTACGGCTATGGCGCTATCGTGCCGTGCAAGATATATCATTGAGAGACTGAAGGAACAATTGTGACAGACTTGTTAGATTTGCGTAAGGACATCTTAAGGAATGCAAAAGTGAAGAACTATAGACTTTGGCTATCCTAAGCACGAAAGGAATCAAAGTTATGAGTCTGCTTGAAGCAAAGAACATCAAAAAAGTATATAAGACAAGATTCGGAGGAGCTTCGGTCGAAGCGCTTAAGAACGTAAGCTTTACCGTCGAGAGCGGAGAGTATGTTGCCATCATGGGCGAATCCGGCTCGGGTAAGACGACGCTCCTTAATATCCTTGCCGCACTCGATAAGGCAACGGAAGGTACCGTCATCTTAGACGGAATGGATCTTACCAAGGTCAAGGACAAGGACGTAGCCAAGTTCAGAAGAGACAACCTGGGATATGTCTTCCAGGACTTCAATCTTCTCGATACTTTCTCGCTGGAAGATAATATCTTCCTTCCGCTCGTACTGGCCGGCAGGAAGCACCCCGAGATGAAGGAGAAGCTCGATAAGATATCAGGCACGCTCGGTATCTCGGATCTTCTGAAGAAGTATCCTTATGAAGTGTCCGGAGGCCAGAAGCAGAGAGCGGCAGTCGCACGCGCGCTTATCACCGATCCTAAGATCATCCTGGCTGACGAGCCGACCGGTGCGCTGGATTCGAAGTCATCCGATGAGCTCCTCGCCCTGTTCAAAGAAGTGAACCGCATGGGACAGACGATCCTGATGGTAACGCACTCGACGAAGGCCGCATCCAACGCCTCGCGCGTTCTGTTCATCAAAGACGGTGCGATCTTCCATCAGATCTACAAGGGCGATTCCACGGACCAGCAGATGTATCAGAAGATCTCGGATACGCTCAACCTCCTCGCACAGGGAGGTGATCTTAAATGAGATCCGCTCTGTACCCTAAGATCGCGGTAGACGGCATCCGTAAGAACAGCAAGCTCTACGTGCCTTACATCGCGACCTGCATACTCATGATCGCAGTATTCTACATCATGCATACGCTCGGATTCTCGGATATGCTCTCGAACTTCATGGGAGCTGCGACAGCCAAGGAAATCCTGGCGTTCGGCACTTACATCATGGCTATATTCGGAACCATCTTCCTGTTCTATACGCAGTCGGCCCTGATCAAGGGAAGGCTCAAGGAATTCGGCCTCTACAGCGTTCTCGGCATGAACAGGAAGAACCTGGGCAAGGTAGTCTTCTATGAGACCGTGATCACATGGGTCATCTCGATGGCGGGCGGTCTTGTACTGGGCGTAGCACTGTCCAAGCTTGCCGAACTCGGCCTGTGCAAGATGATCGGCGTCGAAGCCGTATATTCTTTTGATATACACGGTGAGTCGCTCCTCTGGACGGTGATAG
Organism: Clostridiales bacterium; assembly: GCA_017550385.1. Lineage (GTDB taxonomy): Bacteria > Bacillota > Clostridia > Saccharofermentanales > Saccharofermentanaceae > Saccharofermentans. Next base: position 46,514 of record JAFZPJ010000014.1, on the reverse strand, counting down.
TATACAGCTTTGTCTTCTTCCTGATCTATCTCAATGCCTTCAGGCAGGTCAGATTCTCAAGCGCGATCGATCTGATCCACGCAGGCAAAGCAGGAGAGAAGCCGCCTAAGGCAAATTGGGTGGCGGGAATAATTGGACTTGCTCTGCTCGCAGCAGGCTACATCATCGCACTTAAGATAGAGCAGCCCCTCGCGGCACTTGCATGGTTCTTCATAGCGGTAATCCTTGTTATCATCGGAACTTATCTTACATTGATCACGGGTTCTGTCCTTCTCTGCAGGATCCTTCAGAAGAATAAGAACTATTACTACAAGACCAATCACTTCGTATCCGTCTCATCAATGGCGTACAGGATGAAGCGTAACGGTGCGAGCCTGGCTTCCATCTGCATCCTTCTTACGATGGTGCTCGTCATGATGTCTTCCACATATGCCCTTTACAGCAACAGGGAAGCGACAATAAAGAACCACTACCCCAGGCAGCTCAATGCATCTGCAATGAGGTACGGCTACGATGAGACTTATCCGGAGATAGCTGAAGCGCTTACGTCCGGGCTCAAGGCAAAGACGGAAGAATACGGCGCCGAGATATCCAATACCATTGAATACTACGATTATGCTTTGGTCGGATACTATCAGGACGGTATCGTGGATCTCGGGATCAATCCGATGGAGAACATCACGACCATCGACTATGACAACGTCGCACAGGCCGTATTCATAGATGTGGATACATATAATATGCTTACCGGCGAGAATGCATCGCTGGCTCCTGACGAAGCTCTGGTTGGAGTATCCGGACGTCTTAACATCGGGGATGTGCTGGGCGTAGGCGACGAGTCGTTCAAGGTCAAAGACAGGATCGATGATCAGGTGCAGACCTTGGATCCGGACATGGTCACCGTGATCACTACGATCATCATAATCGTAGACGATGCTGACGAGGTAGCATCCCGTTATGCCGATGTCGTCGATTATGCGGGTGATCTCATGATCTCCTGGAACTGGAGATATCAGTTCGATACGGACCTGGATCCCGAAGGACAGAAGGAACTCGGAAGCATCCTTAACAAGTACATCAATACCGAGATGGAGTACATGAGCCACACGAGCAATTATGTTGCAAGTCAGGAAGAGCAGCGTGCAGACTTCGTCATGACCTTCGGAGGACTCTTCTTCCTGGGCATCCTGCTCAGCATCATCTTCCTCGTCTCATGCGTGCTCATAATCTACTACAAGCAGATATCGGAAGGTCTGGAAGACCAGTCCAGGTTCGATATCATGCAGAAGGTAGGAATGACCAAGGAGAACATCAAGAAGAGCATCAACTCTCAGATGCTGACGGTCTTCTTCATCCCCATCGCAGTTGCCTGCATGCACCTTGCGGCAGTGCTGCCTATCGTACATAAGCTGCTGATGCTTTTCGGGCACGATAATATGCCGCTGCTGCTGATAAGTGCCGGTGTGTGCGCCCTGGTGTGCGGTATCTTCTATGCGGCAACCTACAAGGTCACATCAAACGCATACTACAAGATCGTCTCATAAGGGCGAAGCGGAGATAATAGGATAGAAAGATCCCCTCATGCAGTGCATGGGGGGATTTATTGATCAATAGCAGACCTTGTTCCTGCCGGTCTCTTTGGCGTTGTAGAGATGCTCGTCTGCGGCGCTGATGTTCTCTTCTATCGTCTTGGACGGGTCGAAGAGGCAGCATCCGAAGCTCAGCGTGCACCTGATGGTGTTGCCGTCGGCTTCGATATCCGTGTTCATGAGCTTGACCCTGATCTCTTCAGCCTTGGCAACGGCGCCTTCCAAGCCGGTATCACGCATTACCATTACGAATTCCTCGCCGCCCCATCTGTATACGCCGTCCTTCTCTCCGCAGCAGGACTCGACGAGCTGTGAAGTGAAGCGGAGTACATCGTCGCCGGCGTTGTGTCCGTAAGTATCGTTAACGCGCTTGAACTTATCGATGTCGCAGATGAATACGGACATAGTCTTGCCGGAGCCGGGGATGAGGTAATCCTTGTACTTCTCGTTGAAGTCGAAGTAGAATCCCATCCTGTTCTTGAGACCGGTAAGCCTGTCATGATGCGAGTCTTCGAGGAATGTCTCGGACTCCAATGCGATACCGCAGACGAGTGCTGCCAGAGACAGTCTCTTGGGATCGGAATCAGGATCGAAGCCTCGCTCGTCGTTCTTGTTGATGAGCTGCAGAGCTCCTATGAACTTACCGTTGATATCCGCTACAGGGAGGACGAGTACCGACTTGGTCTTATATCCCGTCTGGATATCTATGTCGCGGTTGAAGTCGGGATCCGAATAAGGATCGTTAGTGATGATCGTCTTCTGCAGCCTGAGAGCCTTGCCTACAAGGCCTGCGTTCTCGGGGATGATGATCTTATCGACGCCGGTAGCGGACATGGTCCAGAGCTGTGCCTTGCGCTTATCCCACTTCCAGAAGCTTGCCCTGTCCGCATCTACGGTCATCTTGCCGAGCTCCGTCAGATAAGTGAAGAGCATATTGTGGTCGTGGCTGCCGTTCATGCACATGTCCTTGTACAGGCAGTCGGAGATATTAAGGATATTGCTCAGCAGCTGCGAGCTGCTCTCGAGCGTAAGCTCCGCTTCATCGAGAGGCGCGGGATAAGCACCGGTGTCCTTCATGCGGTTAAGGACCGTGTCCTCGTAATCCATGTGCATGAGATAGACGTGCACGCCGCTTGCGACGAGTTCCTTGATCCTGTCATGCATATCGCTGCAGCTGAGGTGTACGGGCGTCTTCCTGGCGCTGATCTCGGTATAGAGATATACGCCGGGTTCCATGTATTGCTCAAACGGATCGAAGATGCCGGTATCGCCTGTGTATACGACTTTGTTGCCGTCGATGGTAAGGTAGTATCCGAAGCACTTGCCTTCGAGTTCTTCAGAATGGAAAGTCGGGATAGCGCACACGAACCAGTCCTTCTTGAGCTCGTCTGCTGTCAGGAGCTCATACCAGTCGTCGCCGCATCCTTCCAGGTTCTTGAGAAGGTAGATAAGATCGGTCTTGACTGCTTCATTCGGAGCGATTACTGTAACGGGCTTCTCCAATGCAAAATGCAGCAGGTCGATAAAAAGACCGATGCCGCTTACGTGGTCTCCGTGTGTGTGTGTAACGAGGACGTAGATGTGATCGTAGTTGGAGAGTACGCGGTTATTGAGCCTCTGGAAAGCACTGACCGAACAATCGATGATGATGAGGTCATTGCCGTCCACAAAATAAGCACTGGTGTGCTGGTCAGAGAAGGCGTTCCCTCTTCCGAAAAACTTGAGCATCTGTTATTCCTCCTTACCGGGCTCCTCGTTATTCTCAACCGGTCCCAAGAGCTTCAGTATCTCGAAGCCGTCAGCTTTACCCTTGAGCTTGATGGGCTTGTCGAGAGGTTCGAATCTCATTCGTCCCTCGAGCTTGTCTGCGACGGAACGGCTGATATAGATGCAGCTTGCAGGCGCATTGGCCTCAAGTCTTGCTGACGTGTTAACGGTATCTCCGATGGCGGTGTAGTCCATACGCTTCTCGGAACCCATGTTGCCGACGACGGCAGGACCGTAATTGATGCCGACACCGACGTGGATCTCTTCACCGATCTCTTCCTTGAGCCTTGCCGAGATCTCCTCGACGCCCTTGATGATGCCGAGTCCCGTTACTGCAGCGTGATATACCGGATCGTCGTCTGCGAGGGGAGCACCCCAGAATGCCATAAGGCAGTCGCCGACGTACTTGTCGATCGTACCGCCGGTCTCTTCGACGCAGTTACTTGCCATGGTAAGGTACTGGTTAAGGATATATACGACCGTCTCAGGTGACAGCCTCTCCGACATCGTCGTAAAACCTCTTACATCGACAAAGAGAACTGCGATGTCAACATTCTTACCGCCGAGCTTCAGGTTATCGATACCTTCCTTCAGCAGCTCGTTAACAACGTTCGGAGCAACATATCTCTCGAAAGTCTTCGTTACGTTCTGTCTCTCGATCGCAGCACGCAGGTAATTGCCGGCAACGCTTACTACGAACAGCACGAAAAAGCTCAGCGGCAGCCACAGTGCATGCGTAATGTATCCTGACGAATAGCACAGGAGCGCAGCACCTATCGAAGCGGCTTCGCAAACGACGAGGGCAGGGACCGTGAAGAGAAGTCTTCTGTTACGGCAGAAGAAGTAGAAAGCAAAGCTCAGAGCGAACAGGATCCCGATCTGAATATAGTCAGGGGATTCAACTTTGTAATTGCCTGCGAGGATGCACTGGATGACGTTTGCCTGATACTCAACGCCGAACATCATCTTGCTCCTGTCGATAGGTGTGAAGTAAGAATCCTGAAGTCCCGGTGTATAAGGTCCGATGAGGACGATCTTATCCTTGTAATAAGACGAAGGAACTTCGCCGTTGATCAGCATGCTCAACGTGATGCCGTCGTAATAGTCGGTCGGGCCGCCTGTAAAAGACACATAGAACTGACCTCTGTCATTGACCGGCGGTTCCGTGAGCGTGATGCCTTTTTTCTCGGCATACTTGGAAGCCGTGACATATGCCATTGAATACACGGGGACACCGCTGTCATCAGGCTTGATGTACAGTACGGAGTGGCGCAAAACGCCGTCCTTGTCGTACATGGCGTTGATATGACCCTGGGACGTCACTTCCTTCAAGGCATCGAAAGGTTCTTCGTAGTTAATGATCGAGAAAGTATCCGTAACTATCGTGGCGCCGAACGATCTCTCCGTTCCGAAGGTTGCCTGTGATGCTACTACGACATTGCCTAACTTGGCAGCGGCATCCACCAGCTGCTGATCGGCTGTGCTGTCGGTCGTTCCGGCATACATAGTATCGATCGCTACAACGGCGGGAAGATTATCCGGGTCTGATGCGAGAACTTCTAGGGCAGAGGCCATTACCGATCTGTCCCAGGAGCTGTACGGTCCGAGTACCTTAAAATCCTGATCGGTGATGCCGATTATCACGACATCTCCCGGCGGAGTCTCGGGTGACTGGAACAGCTCATCGCAGAACCACAGCTCTGCAGAGCGCAGAAGTCCTGATGCGCAGAGAATTGTCATTATCAGTGCGCAAAGAACAGATGCTAGCAGTGTTGTCCTGGTTCGCTTTTCCATTACGGTTACGTTGTCCACTCTAAGGGCACGGTCTCTCCGGGCTCAGGTATAGGCGCACTGATTAATATTTCACCGGGTTCGAATGTTCCGGAGTAGTAGGTGTAGGTTTCTTCGTCGGGTTCGAAGCTAACCGTTCCGTATGCAGATTCCTGACCAAAGTCGTCCCTTTTAGAAAGACTATATACCAGATCCAGGAGTTCCCATTCGCCGTCAATGTATCCGTAGTAAATGTATTCACCTATGTCATCTTCTTCAAGAGACACAGAATTCGAACGGCAAATATATACAGTATCACCGCTATCGTTCGTTTCTCCCCAAGGCAGAACGTTAAACTTTGAAAACCCTTTAGGCAGTGTCGGCTCAGAAACAGAAGGAGTTGTTTCAGGAGTAGTTACAGGAGTAGTTACAGGCGTCGTCTTAGGAGTCGTTTCTGCAGTCGGTGTGGCTGAAGGCGTTGTTGAAACAGTAGGATTGCTTGTAGGAGTAGTTGTCGGCGTGCCGGTAACAGTCGGCACAGGCGCTTCTGTATTAGTAGGTTCCGCCGTAGGTGTTGAAGTCGGCTTCTTGGTAGGAGTCGGCGATACTGTTGGTGACGGGGAGACCGTAGGTAACGGCGTATTTGTAGCCTTCGGAGTTGCCGTAGGCGTTTCTGTTATCTCGATTATCTCATCGGGAGTAGGTGTAGGGCTGTCAGGATCGAGGATCGCATTTACAAGAGCCAGCAGCTCATTCTTGTCCCATCCTGTCTCTTTGCAAACTTTATCCAGAAGCTGAGAGTTCTCGGCGAGCATCTGGAGAGGGAACTCGGGAAGTTCTTCTTCAGATATATCTGTGAGTTCGAATTCAACGCTGTCTCTGCCTTCAGCAGAATCGCTGTAGAGATAGCAGGATACCTTCTGACCGCCGCAGACTTCTACCGTCTTGGTCTCGCCGGTCTGGGGGTTATAGCCGGATACGACAACTTTACCGTCAGTGATAATGAGGGACTGAAGACCGGACTCGTCATACCAGACATAGCCTGAAGTGCCTCTGATACCAACAGTCATGTTGGATGTCTCGATCTCATATGTCTCGTCATCGGAGAGCTTCTCAGTTACTTCAAAGAAGACACCGCCCTGCTTGAGCTTGAGTTCGATCTGCTTGCCGTTCTTAATGAACTCGGCGCTGCTGTCATTCTGAAGGGTAACGATCTTGGTATCGTCAAGGCCGATAGAGGCAAGGCCGTCTGAGCCTGTGCTGATCGTATCGCCGCTGGTGAATCTGATGTTGTCAATGACCGGCTTCACTGTTCCGGTTGAATCTTCGATATTTACAGTGCCCTCGACCTTGAGAAGTCTCATCGTCGTAGCAAGTATACTGTTGCGGTTGATAAGGAATATGGTTACTCCAATCGCTGCCACAGCGACTCCCGCTATGACTGCAACAGTAATCTTTTTGGCCCTCGGCCAAGCTTTTAAAGAATCAACGAAACTCATATATATTCCTTCCATTAAGCATGGTAGTCATAATGCTTAATTATAGCATATTAAGGGGTACCATGCGGTTATCAAAGCTTCATCATTCGCCCCAAAACAGTATTGAACCGAAGACTGTTTTCTGAGCATGCGTTTTTTTTAGTTATTGTTTACATAATAGTCAACTCTGTTTCCTGATGTATCTTTGTAGTAATACACAGTTTTGGAATTATCGGATGTGTCAGCGTATCCTGTAACCCAACCGCTATCCTGAAGATACAGCATATATGAAGTGCCACTACCGGGATTCTTCTCGGCAATAAAGACTTGTTCATTTTCAATGGACACTTTGAATTGATAATCGTTACTGGGTGGATTATTAGGCACCTTATATTCGAAATAGTTCTCAGAGTGTCCGTCGCATTGATACCAGTAAAGTTTATAATCGCCCATATCCTTGCCGAATTTTACAGTATTAACCCAACCTTCATCCGGATTGACATAAGACAATATCGGAGCACCGTTTGTAATAATATATACATCACTATCTTCTTTCCACACAACAGTCCAATATCCACTAGGAATATCCGTTGGAGGTATAAGCGTCCATCTTGCATAGAGAGTTATGTTTGATGTAACAGCAGAATTGAAATCGTAGCTGTTCGTGCAGGCTTGATCCGTATACCATCCACCGAAAGTATATCCGGTAGCAGAAGGGTTTGAAGGCTTTGGAGCTTTGCTGCCGTAATTGACCGGCTGAGCAGCGGGAGCTGAACCGTGCCCGTTGGCATTGAATGTCACGGTATATGTATTGATCGTCCATTTAGCATAGAGCGTAATATCGGATGTTACCGCAGAATCGAAGTTATAGCTGTTCTTGCAGGCCTGATCCGTATACCAGCCACCGAATGTATAGCCTGTAGAAGAAGGGTTCGTAGGCTTTGGAACTTTGCTGCCGTAATTGACCGGCTGAGCAGCAGGAGCTGAACCGTGCCCGTTAGCATTGAAAGTCACGGTATAGGTATTGATCGTCCATTTTGCATAGAGCGTGATATCGGATGTTACCGCAGAATCGAAGTTATAGCTGTTCTTGCAGGCCTGATCCGTATACCAGCCACCAAATGTATAGCCTGTAGCAGAAGGGTTCGTAGGCTTTGGAACTTTGCTGCCGTGATTGACAGGCTGGGCTTCAGGAGCATTGCCATGGCCGTTGGCATTGAAGGTTACGGCATAGGTGTTGAGCGTCCAGCCGGCATACAGAGTGAAGTCTGATGTAACCGAGAGATCAAAGTTATAATCTTCTGTGCAGTCACTGTCCGTATACCAACCATTGAAAGTGTAACCAACGGCAGAAGGTATCTCAGGCGGATCGATCATCCAACCATAATCTACGGTCTGGGCTGCAGGTGCAGTTCCGTGTCCGTTAGCATCGAAGGTTACGGTATAAGTATTGATATCCCAGTCTGCGTAGAGTGTGATATCTTCCGTAACAGGCTGATCGAAGTCGTAAGGCTCTGTAAGATCGTTATCCGTGCACCATCCGGCGAAAGTGTAGCCTTCAACAGAAGGGAGCGAAGGCGGTGTTGCAGTATCACCGTGATAGACGGTCTGAGCTGCAGGAACCGTGCACATATCGTCTGTATCGAAGGTTACGGTATAAGCAATGTGTGTCCATCCGGCATAGAGAGTGATGTCTGATGTTACCGAAAGACTGAAATCGTATGCTTCCGTGAGGTCGTTGTTTGAATACCAGCCGTTGAAAGTGTAGCCCTCAGCTGAAGGATTGGATGGCTTTGTCACTGTACCGCCGTGTTTAACGGTCTGAGATGAAGGCGCAGATCCTACTCCGTCCATATCGAAGGATACAGTGTAGGTTACGGTCGTCCATTTTGCATAGAGCGTTATGTCGGATTTGACTGGCGAATCGAAGTCATACTTCTCCGTGCAGTCAGGATCTGTATACCAGCCGGCAAATGAATAGCCTTCTTCAGAAGGTGCTGAAGGTATGCTTGCCTTGTCACCGCTGTCAACAGTCTGAGCAACGATATTGTCTCCGTGTCCGTTAACATCAAAGGTCACTTTATATGTGACAACAGCAGTCGTAGGAGTTGCAGTAGGCGTATCGGTTACAGTCGGAACAGGTGCCTCTGTAGTTGTAGGTGTTGCGGTAGGTGTAGTTGTAGCCTCCGGAGTTGACGTGATCGTCGGAGACGGCGAAGTCGTCGGCGATATCGTAGGTATTGGCGTATTGGTAGCCGTCGGAGTTGCCGTAGGCGTGTCAGTGATCTCGATTATCTCATCGGGAGTAGGTGTGGGGCTATCAGGATCAAGAAGAGCATCGACCAGAGCAAGGAGCTCGTCCTTGTCCCAGCCTGTCTCGGCACATACCTTCTCCAGTAGTTCAGGATTCTCTGCAAGCATCTGAAGAGGGAACTCGGGGAGTTCGTCTTCAGGTACATCAGTAAGTTCGAATTCAATACTGGTTCTTTCTTCGGTGATATCGCTGTAGAGATAGCAGGACACTCTCTGTCCGCCGCAGACTTCTACAGTCTTGGTCTCGCCGGTCTTGGGGTTATAACCTGATACGACGACTTTACCGTCAGTAATAATGAGTGACTGCAGGCCGGACTCGTCATACCAGACATATCCTGAAGTGCCTCTGATACCGACAGTCATGTTGGAAGTCTCTATCTCGTATGTCTCGTCGTCAGTGAGCTTCTCAGTTACTTCAAAGAAGACACCGCCCTGCTTGAGCTTGAGCTCGATCTGCTTGCCGTTCTTAATGAACTCGGCGCTGCTGTCATTTTGAAGGGTTACTATCTTGGTATCGTCAAGTCCAATCGAGGCAAGGCCGTCAGAACCCGTGCTGATCGTATCGCCGCTGGTGAATCTGATGTTGTCGATGACCGGCTTTACTGTTCCGGATGCATCTTCGATATTCACGGTGCCTTCGACCTTGAGAAGTCTCATGGTCGTGGCAAGGATATTGTTGTGATGAACAAGGAATATGGTAACGCCGACAGCTGCCACAGCAACTGCAGCTATGACTGCGACGGTTATCTTCTTTGCTTTTGGCCAAGCTCTTAAAGAATCAATAATACTCATTTAAACACCCCTCAACATAGAAAAACGATATGAATCGGTCTTTCTACTTATGATTGTAGATTATATTAAAGAATCCATTAGACTTGAATGGCCCAAAAGTACCATTTTTCAGATAAATACTCCGACTCCTATAGTTTCAAATCCTGATATGTTCCTTTTTTTATGGAGCATCAGCCTTCTGACCAGAAGTAGTAATACTTCGTTTGACCATCATCTGTTATGTAATAGAAGTAATAAGTTATGACTCCGGTTTCAGGGTTCAATGCCATGCCTCTGGTTACTTTAAACCAAGTCTTTGTATTATTATCATATGCCATATAATCATCGCTTGAGTCGGGGTTATAGCAGACGCAGACATTATGACCATCATATCTTTCGTACCATGCTTTATCGAATGCCGTATAACCATCAGGGAGTTCAATTATTGCCCAATCAAGATCATTAAGGGACCTCTTAATTCCCCAAGAATAGTAAGTTGTGGTTACACCATTGGCGGTGTATTTGAAATCGTAGTATGTAGAACCACCATCGTTTACGATAATAGTTTTTAACTCAAGGTTTACCCATCCATCGTTTTCATATCCAATATAAGAATTACCTGAAACGCCAATGAAAACCAGGGTGTCATAGTATTCTTTTCCCCACCCTTGAGTGTATTTACTGTATCCGTCAGGGAGGGCGGGGGAGGGTGTCCACTTAGCATAGAGAACGGTTTTACCTGTTATCAATTTGTCGAAGTCGTATGGAGTATTGCAGGCAGCATCTGTATACCAACCTAAAAATGCATAGTCGTCATCGGAAGGATCTTCTGGTTCTGTGATCTTTTGACCTGGAACGATGTTCTGGGTAGCAGGAGCTGTGCCATGTCCGTTAGTGTCGAAGATGACGGAATAACTCATTTGTATCCAGTTGGCATACAATATTAAGTCTGATGTAACGGGTGTGCTGAAATCGTACTCATCAGTGCAGTCTTCATCTAAATACCAGCCGTAGAAAACAAAACTATTGTCAGATGGGTTGGTCGGTTTTGAAACAGTATCGCCATCCTCGACTATCTGAGCAGCAGGTGCAGAGCCGTGTCCGTTGGCATCGAAAGTCACAGTATAATAATTGATGTCCCATCCGGCATAGAGTGTAATGTCTGATGTAATCGGCAGATCAAAATCGTACGGTTCTGTGAGGTCGTTGTTCGTATACCAGCCTGTGAAGATGTAGCCGTATTCAGAAGGCGTCGCAGGAAGTTCAGCCTTGTCACCGCTGTCAACAGTCTGAGCTTCGATGCTGTCCCCGTGTCCATTAACATCGAATGATACTTTATATGTGACAACAGCAGTTGTTGGAGTAGCTGTCGGTGCATCGGTAACTGTCGGAACAGGAGCCTCTGTAGTCGCAGGTGTTGCAGTAGGTATATTTGTCTCGCCGGGTGTAGTTGTAGCACCGGGAGTGGGAGTTACCGTGGCTCCTGGGCTTGAAGTAGTTGCCGGTGACGGCGAAGTCGTTGGCGATATCGTAGGTATTGGCGTATTTGTAGCCTTCGGAGTTGCCGTAGGCGTGTCTGTTATCTCGATTATCTCATCAGGAGTAGGCGTGGGTGTGTCAGGATCAAGAAGTGCATCGACCAGAGCAAGGAGCTCGTCCTTGTCCCAACCGGTTTCTTCACAGACCTTATCGAGAAGTGCATCGTTCTCGGCAAGCATCTGAAGCGCGAACTCGGGTAGTTCTTCTTCAGATACATCTGTGAGTTCGAATTCGATACTGGTCCTGTCTTCGGTGATATCGCTATAGAGATAGCAGGATACTCTCTGTCCTCCGCAGACTTCAACCGTCTTGGTCTCGCCGGTCTGGGGGTTATAGCCTGAGACGACGACTTTACCGTCAGTGATAATGAGTGACTGAAGACCGGACTCGTCATACCAGACATAGCCTGAAGTGCCTCTGATGCCTACTGTCATGTTTGAAGTCTCGATCTCGTATGTCTCATCGTCAGTGAGTTTCTCTGTTACTTCGAAGAAGACGCCGCCCTGCTTGAGCTTTAGCTCGATCTGTTTGCCGTTCTTCATGAACTGGGCGCTGCTGTCATTCTGGAGGGTGACGATCTTGGTATCGTCGAGTCCTATGGAAGCAAGACCGTCTGCACCGGTGCTGAGCGTATCACCTGACTGGAATCTGATATTGTCTATTACCGGCTTAACATTACCGGAAGCATCTTCTATGTTAACGGTGCCTTCAACTTTGAGAAGTCTCATTGTCGTGGCAAGGATATTGTTGCGATGAATAAGGAAGGCAGTAACGCCAATAGCAGCCACGGCGACTCCCGCTATGACTGCGACAGTTATCTTTTTGGCTCTCGGCCAGGATCTTAAAGAATCAATAATACTCATATGACACCCCTCAACATAGAATAACGAGATGTATCGGTTCTTCTACTTATGATTCTCGATTATAGTAAAGATTCTTTTAGACTTAAATGGTACAAAAGTACCATTTTTCGTCAGATGCGCTGATTATTATGATCAAACCGCCTTAATGGTATAATCCGTATGTTTTTATTTAATAGGTTGGAATTAATAATGATAAAAGTACTGTTTGTATGTCACGGCAATATCTGCCGTTCTACTATGGCCCAGTTCATGTTCCAGGATATGGTTAACAGGAAGGGCCTCGCTGATAAGTTCTATATCGATTCCGCTGCGACGAGCAGGGAGGAGATCGGCAATGGTCCGCACTATGGAACCGTAGGCAAGATGAGGGAGGCCGGTATACCTGTCCTGCCGCACCGCGCACGCCAGATGACCCGTGCCGACTACGATGAGTATGACTATCTCATAGGAATGGATTCTTATAACATCTCCAACATGACGCGTATTGCCGGCGGTGATCCTGAACATAAGATCTTCCAGATGCTGCAGTTCGCAGGTTCTTCGAGGAGCATTGCAGACCCCTGGTATACGGGGAATTTCGACGAGACGTATGATGACCTCAGAGAGGGTCTGGATGCTTTCTGGGAAGAGGTATCAAAGGACCTCTGATCCTGCATCTTTTTTCTTGCCGCTGCCGAACCCTATGGTGATCGCGCCTTTGGGACAAACGGCTCTGCACGCGCCGCACCTTATGCACTCGGCCGAGTTCGGATGCTTCACGGGATCGACGTCCATCGGACAGCATCCGGCGCACTTGCCGCAGTTGATGCATTTGTTCTTGTCGACGGTCAGGTGGTAGAGGCTTACCTTGTTGAGCAGGCCGTAGATCGCACCGAGAGGGCACCCCACCTTGCAGAAGAAACGCCTGACTAAGACTGATCCTGCGATTACGGCGATCAGTATCCCGAGCTTTACCCAGAACAGCGTGCCTGCGGAATCCCTGAGCTGCTCATGCGTCAGCAGGAGAGGGACCGCACCTTCGAGCATGCCCGCGGGGCAGATGTATTTGCAGTACAGGGGAGCCGTATGGCCTGTAGCAATGACCAATACCGTCGGCACACAGATAACGAAGATGCCGAGCACGGCGTATTTGACATAAGTAAGGACCTTTGGCAGGTGGAACTTGCGCACGGGTATCGCTCCCAGCAGATCCTGTATCAGCCCGAAAGGGCACAAAAACCCGCACACGGCACGTCCCAGGACAGCGCCTATGGCAAGCAGGAATCCCCATACATAGAAGCTCACCTTAAGATCTGCTTTGCCGGTGACGGCAAGAAGCGAACCGATGGGACAGGAGACGGTCGCGGCGGGACACGAGTAGCAGTTGAGTCCCGGTGTGCAGAACTCCTTGAACTTGCCGTTGTACAGCTTGCCCGTAATGAAATTGCCCGCGTGGCAGTTGGTAAACCCGAATGCGGCTATCTGTATCAGCTTGCGCTTCAGCTTTTGCCTGAATACCGGATCAGCCATACCTTCACCCGAGACCTATGCATTCCATGCAGACGACCGCTGCCTTACGTAAGATGACGTCGAGCTCGCCTCTGAACACACCGGCCGCTATGAGTGTGATGCCGGCTGCAAGTATGACGATACCTACGATCCTTCTCTTATTCATCCAGATAAGCCAGAACTGCGTCGTGGTACAGATCGATGTAAGCGCCTTCGATCGGACCTTCGATTATGTTGCCGTTCGAATCAACGATGTAAGTCGTCGGTACGACGGTAATGTCCTTGACGAACATCTCATAAAGCCCGTCGTCAACGATGAGGTTAGGATAGGTGACGCCGTTATCGCGGAGAATGTCGATCGCCTCATCTGCAGTGGACGCGTCAACATCGTACGGGATGCCGACGATCATGATCCCGGATTCCTTCGACTGCTCTACGGAATACCAGTTCTGAAGATCCGGCATCTCGCCTATGCAAGGGCCGCAGTATGTGCCCCAGACGTTTACGATGGTGACCTTGTTCTCTGTGAAGATCTCAGGTCCCACAGGTTCGCCGTATACATCCGTCGTCGCGAAATCAACACCGACATATCCCACATCTTCCGTCTCTTCGGAAGATGCCTCGGCTGACGTATCGGAAGCATTAGGGATGATCTCAGTCTGTTCGCTTCCTGAAGAAGCAGCACATCCGGTCAGGAGCACTGTCAGCGCGAGGACTGTCGTAAGTGATCTTATATTATGTGTCTTTTTCATAAGGAATCTCCTTATACCACTGTAACAAATAAATGCAATACAAATTACATTTTGAATAAGTATGCAATATGCGGGATTATCTGTCAAAAAATAGTGATAGGATTTATTCATGGAACAGGACAAAGTCTGATACGGAGGCGGTTGTTATGGAACAGGAACAATGGGAGAAACTGACACCCGAACAGAAGAAGAGAGAGCTCTACCTCGAGCAGAAATTCACTCTGGATTCCTTCCTTGAGCGCAATGCCATTTCCAAGGCTATGTACGATAAGAGTCTCCATGATCTCACCGAGAAGATGGGAATGCAGCAGGCCGTATAACCTTGCACATTCATGTCATGACTAATGCCGAGTTACTTCTCGAATACTTTTCCAAGCTGAGCAAAGTCGGCGTCTTTTACGACGATTCAGATCCCAAGCTCATCGAATCAATCGCAACACAACTTAAGATAGCTTACGTCGATTTCTATGAGACCGACTCTTCGACTTCGCTGATGGTCAAGATCAAGTCCATCAGGCAGGTCTTCTATGACAGCGGCAAACCGCGTTCTGAAGAATGCGTGATCAAGTCAAACCCGCGTCCGATCGGAGGCGAGAGCATCTTCAGGATATTTCCGCCCAAGGGAGTAGTCTGGACTGCCGAAGAACGCAGGAACGCCGAGACGCTCGCCGGGATAATGTCTCTTTGCAAGAGCCGCGTCAGGCTGAGCGACAGACTGAACTATATGTCTTTCCATGAGGTCACATCGGGTCTCAACAACATGCTTTACGGCAAGCGCACGATCCTGTCGGCTATAGAGCGCGGCACAGTAACGGGCTATGCTTCGATGTTCCTTAACATGCGCAGCATGAACGAAGTAAACAACACGTTCGGCTTTGAGGTCGGAACGATGCTGATGTTCAGATATGCGGGAATGTTCAAGGACCTTATCAGAGAAGATGAGGGCGAAGCTTTCTGGCGTCTGGGCGGCGACAACTACTGCGCTTTCGTGCATAAGAGCAATCTCGATAAGGTCGAAGAACTGATAAGAGGCGTGGACATACGTTTCGGCCCGAACCCGGAGGAACACTGCGTGCTCTCCGCGACGGCCGGCATATTCAGCGTCGATGATACGAACCTTACGGTCAACGATATCCTTGATGCGCCCCAGCAGTGTCTCGGCATCGCCAGGTACGTCAAGCACGTTCAGATACTCCACTACGACAACGAGATCGTTAAGCTCAACGAGCACGCCAAGAGGGTAGAGGCGCATTTCGATGAGGCCCTCGAGGGAGACCAGTTCGCAGCATACTACCAGCCGAAAGTAAACCTCCTGTACAACAAGCTCATTGGTGCGGAAGCTCTCTGCCGCTGGGTGCGCGACGGACAGATAATCCCGCCGGATGCGTTCATTCCCGTCCTCGAGCGGAGCAGGAAGATCTGCGAGCTCGACTATGCGATGCTGAATAGGGTTTGCCGCGACCTCAAGGAGTGGATGGACGAAGGCAAGACCGTCGTTCCCGTGTCGGTCAATTTCTCGAGGAAGCACCTCACCAATCTGAACCTGGCCGAGGACATATGCGCGATCGTGGACAAGATCGGCGTGCCTCACGAATATATAGTAATAGAATTTACTGAGACCACGACGGAGGCGGACCAGCAGCGTCTGCACGATGTCGTCATGGCCCTTAAGAACAGCGGCATCAAGACTTCGATCGACGACTTCGGCGTCGGTTACTCTTCGATGAGCATGCTTAGGGATATCCCGTTCAACGAGATCAAGATCGACAGGAGCTTCCTTATTACCGATGCGGACAATGAGGTCTTCCTGCGCAAGATGATCATGATGAAGCACATCGTCGGCCTGTCCCAGGAACTCGGCATGACCTGTATCGCGGAAGGCGCAGAGACCGTAGATCAGGTCGACCTGCTCTTCAAGAACGGATGCACCAGGGTCCAGGGGTATTTCTTCGATAAGCCGATGCCCGTCCAGGCCTTCGGCGCGAGGCTCGATAATCCCCGCTACGAGCAGGAGCACAGCGGCTGCCGAATGAAGAAAAAGAAGGCCGAGACTCCCTCGTAACCCATTTGTGGCAAAGGTGAAAGAAAACTTTTGACTTTTATTGACTTTACCCGGACAAACGAGTAATATCTGTTTAGCACTCGAAGTGATAGAGTGCTAATAACGGGAAAGGGATAGTAAGTCATGCAGCTGGACGATCGCAAAAAGCAGGTTCTCCACGCCATCGTAGACGATTATGTATCGACCAACGAGCCGGTAGGTTCGAAGGCCCTTATCGAGCGTCACGATTTCCGCGTGAGTTCCGCGACGCTCAGGAACGAGATGGCCGAGCTCGAGCGTCTGGGGTACATAGAGAAGCCTCATACGTCTGCCGGCAGGATCCCGTCCGACAGGGGCTACCGCGAGTACGTCGATTCGCTCATGACCGTAGACCAGTTATCTCCCGAAGAACAGTTCGAGATCAAGCAGAATATCGACGAGAGCGTCGATGAAGTGACGGATCTTATCAAGAACGCCACTCAGACTCTGTCCAAGCAGACAGGATTCGTGTCTCTCGCGATGAGCCCCAGGCTCAGGAAGAGCTTCCTCACGCAGCTTAAGATCCTCATGATCGAGCCCGGCAAGGCGCTCGTTGTCATGGTGCTCTCTGCAGGCGTCGTTAAGGATAAGGTAGTAAGGATACCGAATTTCATTACCGACGAGCAGATGTTCAAGATATCTTCCGCGGTCGAGAAGCACCTTACGGGCAAACCTCTGGATGAGATCACGCTCGTTACGGTCGAGACATCCGTAACCGATACGGAGATCCCGAACCCGCTGCTCAAACAGGTGCTCTACGAAGCGTACACTGCCATCAAGCAGGCAGACGAGCTGAATATCTATCTCGAAGGCGAGCACAGGATGCTCGAGCTCCCGGATTTTGCATCACTCGGCAGAGCAAGGGATCTCCTCGGAACGCTTTCCGATTCGAGCATGGTCGCAGGTTACGTCAACGAGATGCAGGGCAGCGCCGAAGAGAAGGGCACTGAAGATACCTACATGATCAGGATCGGTCAGGAGATAGCCATCGAAGGCCTGGAGGACTGCAGCTTCATTACCGCTACTTATAACTTAAGCGATTCGGTATCCGGCAACATAGGTGTCATCGGTCCTAAGAGGATGGAGTATTCAAAGGTAATATCGCAGATCGATTTCGTGAAGAAGACGATCAACGAGAACATAAAGAGATTTACATAAGGGGAGGAATATTAATGGCAGAAGACGGTAAAGAGATATTTTTCGGGATGGACGAGGAGCCCGTTAAGGACGAACCTCTGACGGCCGAAGCGGAGGATGCGGCAAAGGCAGATGCCGAAGCAGCAACTGGTTCCGCCAAGGAGGAAGCACCCGCCGGTCCCGAAGATACTGAAGCTGCGGAAGAGTCCGGAGAAGCGCAGGAAAGTGCGCAGGATAATTCCGAACTTGCGGCAGAACTGGAAGAGCAGAAGAACCGCTATATTTATCTCTATGCGGAGTACGACAACTTCCGTAAGAGAACTCTCAAGGAGAAGGAGAACCTCTACTCCGATGCGGTCGCAAAGGTCACGGGAGAGTTCCTGGGCGTTCTTGATAACATAGACCGCGCCATCGATTCTTCCAAGAACGCGGACGAGGGTTCGATCGACGCAGTCATCCAGGGTATTGAGATGGTCGGCAAGCAGGCCGGCGAGATCCTTACCAAGATCGGAGTCGAGGAGATCCCCGTAGAGCGCGGAACCAAGTTCGATCCGAACCTCCATGAGGCAGTAATGCACATCGAGGACGAAGAGCTCGGCGAGCAGGAAGTCGCACAGGTATTCCAGAAGGGATACATCTACAAGGAAAGAGTAATCAGACATGCAGTAGTGCAGGTCGCCAACTAAGCTAATAAATAATAAGGAGATAAAACTATGGACAGCATCAGATCAAGCCTGGTACCTACAGTCATCGAGACCACCAACCGCGGTGAGCGCGCGTATGACATCTATTCAAGACTCCTCAAGGAGAGGATCGTAATCCTTTCCGAAGAAGTCAACCCGGTAACTGCAAGCCTTATCACGGCTCAGCTCCTCTTCCTCGAGGCAGAGGATCCGGAGAAGGACATCCAGTTCTACATCAACAGCCCCGGAGGATCAGTATCCGACGGTCTCATGATCTACGATACCATGAGACTCATCAAGCCTGACGTTCAGACTATCTGCATGGGTATGGCAGCTTCAATGGGCTCCGTACTTCTCTCTGCAGGAACAAAGGGCAAGAGATGCATCCTGCCTAACGCAGAGGTCATGATCCATCAGCCTCTGGGCGGCGCTCAGGGTCAGGCAACTGAGATCCTCATCGCGGCAGACCACATCAAGGATACGAGAGTAAGGCTCAACCAGATCCTTGCAGACAACTGCGGTAAGGACTTGGAGACACTCATGAAGGATACCGACAGAGACCACTGGATGACAGCACAGGAAGCTCTGGACTACGGCATCGTAGACAAGATTCTCGAAAGCAAGAAATAAATCATAGGAATAGGGAGGACAAACATTATGTCAAAGATCATTGGTATCGACCTTGGTACAACAAACTCATGCGTTGCGGTTATGGAGGGCTCCGAGACGGTAGTCATTCCTAATCCGGAAGGCAACAGAACAACACCTTCGGTAGTTGGTTTCACAAAGACAGGCGAGAGACTCATCGGTCAGGTCGCTAAGCGTCAGGCAGTTACGAATCCTGACAGAACGATCCAGTCCATCAAGCGTGAGATGGGTTCCGACTACAAGGTATCAGTAGACGACAAGCAGTACACACCTCAGGAGATCTCCGCGATGATCCTCGCCAAGCTCAAGAGCGATGCAGAGGCTTATCTCGGACAGCCTGTAACAGAGGCAGTCATCACGGTTCCTGCTTACTTCACTGACTCTCAGAGACAGGCAACAAAGGACGCAGGCCGTATCGCAGGTCTCGACGTTAAGAGAATCATCAACGAGCCTACGGCAGCTTCACTTGCTTACGGTCTCGATAAGGACGGCGATCAGAAGATCCTCGTATTCGACTTGGGCGGCGGTACGTTCGATGTATCCATCATCGACATCGGTGACGGCGTATTCGAAGTTGTAGCTACAGCAGGTAACAACAGACTCGGCGGCGACGACTTCGACAACAAGATCGTCGACTACCTCGTTGACTCATTCAAGAGCTCTGACGGAGTAGACTTAAGGAACGACCGTATGGCTATGCAGAGACTCAGAGAAGCTGCAGAGAAGGCTAAGATCGAGCTGTCCGGAGTTACATCTTCCAACATCAACCTGCCTTACATCACAGCTGATGCAACAGGTCCTAAGCACCTCGACGTAACACTCACAAGAGCTAAGTTCGACGAGCTCACATCAGACCTCGTACAGAAGACCATGGATCCCGTTAAGCGTGCACTCAGCGATGCAGGCTGCTCGGTATCCGACATCGATAAGATCATCCTCGTAGGCGGTTCCACAAGAATCCCCGCAGTCCAGGATGCAGTTAAGAACTACTTCGGCAAGGAGCCGTTCAAGGGCATCAACCCTGACGAGTGCGTCGCAGTAGGCGCAGCTATCCAGGGTGCAGTCCTCTCCGGCGAATCCACTGCCGGCCTCGTTCTCGTTGACGTTACACCGCTGTCACTCGGTATCGAGACAATGGGCGGTGTATGCACAAAGATCATCGAGAGAAATACGACTATCCCTGCAAAGAAGAGCCAGGTATTCTCCACGGCTGCTGACGGACAGACTCAGGTTGAGATCCATGTCCTCCAGGGTGAGCGTGAGATGGCAGCTGCCAACAAGACACTCGGCAACTTCATCCTTGACGGTATCGCACCCGCACCGCGAGGAGTACCTCAGATCGAGGTTACTTTCGATATCGACGCAAACGGTATCGTTAACGTAAGCGCTAAGGATAAGGGCACAGGCAGAGAGCAGAAGATCACCATCCAGTCTTCCTCCAACATGAGCGAGGCTGATATCGAGAAGGCTGTCAAGGAAGCAGAGATGCACGCAGCCGAGGATAAGGCAAACAAGGAGAAGGTCGAGACCAAGAACCAGGCCGAGTCCACCGTATATCAGGCAGAGAAGACTCTTAAGGATGCCGGAGACAAGATATCCGAGGCAGATAAGGCTCCCGTCAATGCCGAGATCCAGAAACTCAAGGATGCCATCGCAGCAGACGATCAGGAAGCAATGAAGAAGGGCACGGACGATGTACTCCAGGCTCTCTACAAGGTTTCCGAGAAGCTCTATCAGCAGGCTGGCGGCGCACAGGGCGCAGCAGGCGCTCAGGATGCAGGTGCAGCAGGTGCTGCAGGCGCAGGCACTTCCGGTGAGGACTTCGCAGGCTACGGCACAGAGGACGTTAACGGCAATGCAACAGACGACGGCTTCAAGAATGCCGGCGGTGACTTCTGATATAATCGTTGTTCGATAGTTCCAGGTAAACGGAGGAATCAATTTGGCTAACGATTATTACGACATACTCGGCGTTGACCGCAGCGCGTCAGATGATGAGCTCAAGAAAGCCTTCAGACAGAAGGTTAAGCAGTATCACCCGGACCTTCATCCGGGCGATGCCGCAGCCGAGGCCAAATTCAAGGAAGTAAACGAAGCATATACGGTCCTCTCCGATAAGGACAAGAGGGCAAGATACGACCAGTTCGGCAAGGCCGGAGTGGACGGCAACGGCTTCGGAGGCGGAGCAGGATACGGCGGCTTCAGCGGAGCCGGATTTGAGGATGTCGACTTGGGCGACATCTTCAATTCGTTCTTCGGAGGCGGAGCTTCAAGGTCGAGAAGAAGAAACGGCCCCCAGCAGGGTGCGAACCTCAAGTACGGCATGACGCTCGAGTTCATGGAAGCGGCTTTCGGATGCGAGAAGGACATCACCATCAGCAAGCAGGACAAGTGTTCTGTCTGCGGAGGTTCCGGATCGCAGCCGGGCAGTGCGCCTGAGACCTGCCCCAAGTGCCGCGGTGCGGGCCGTGTTCAGGAGCAGATGCAGAGCCTTTTCGGCATGACCATGGTAACCAAGACGTGTCCCATGTGTCAGGGAAGAGGTACCGTCATCAAGACTCCCTGTAATTCCTGCCACGGAAAGGGACGCACACAGGTGTCCAAGAAGCTGCACATCAAGATCCCGGCAGGCGTCGATGCGGGCGATATGCTTCCCATCAAGGGCGAGGGCGAACCCGGTACGAACGGCGGACCTTACGGCGATCTGTATATCCAGTTCAGGGTCAAGAAGCATGACCTGTTCACAAGAGAGGGCATGAATACCTTCTGCGAGGTTCCGATCACTTATGCACAGGCTGCGCTCGGAGGAGATATCGAGCTGCCGACGATCCACGGCAAGGTCGCTTACAAGCTCAAGGAAGGAACACAGCCCGGAGATACTTATGTGCTCAGAGGACAGGGCATACCCAACAAGAATAATCCGAACATGAAGGGCGATCATACCTGCAGGTTCTCCATCGAGGTCCCCACGGGTCTTAACAGGGATCAGAAGCAGAAGCTCGCTGATTTTAACGCGACGCTCACTGAGAGGAATTACTCCAAGAGCAGCCAGTTCATGCAGAAGATCAAGAACCTGTTCAAGTAAAGGAAGATTATGAGCCAGGTCATGAAATGGGTGGAGATTACCATCCGCACAACCGAAGAAGCTTCAGATGCCATCACCGAGATGCTCGCGCAGATCGGTGCTGACGGAATTGCCTGCACGGATCCTTATGAGTTCCGCAATACGATCGAGAACGATCCGCTGAGCTACTGCGACGACGGAACGATCGAATCGTACGGCGAGGACGTCATCATCAAGGCTTACTTCGCTGAGCTCGACGGCGGATACTTCCGCATGGGACCCAAGAGCGAGGAGTTCGTTGATCCCAACGGCGTCGGCATGATCTACGGCAACATCACCAACAAGACAATGACCGTTGACGAGGCTATTGCCTATATCAAGACAAGGCTCACCGAGATAGGTGAGTTCCTCGATATCGGCACCGGCTTCGATGGTTTCTCCTATGTCAAGGACGAAGACTGGGCGAACAACTGGAAGAAATACTACACGGCATTCAAGATATCCGACCGCGTTGCTGTCTGCCCCTCGTGGATAGATCCGGCGACGATAGATTCGGAGTACAAGATAATCCTCGATCCGGGTTCGGCTTTCGGCACGGGCACGCACGAGACGACTTCGATGTGTGCGGAGATCCTCGATAAGTACATGCCTGCGGGTTCTGACGTTCTGGACCTCGGTACGGGTTCGGGCATACTGGCGATAATCGCCAGGCTCCTGGGCGCAGGCAAGATCGAAGCGGTCGATATCGACAGCCTTGCCGTCAGGGTCGCCGAGGATAACTGCAGGATCAACGGATGCGAGGACATCGACTGCTATACGGGCGAGCTCAAGTCCGTCAAAAGATCTGATTACGATGTCATCGTCGCTAACATCATCGCCGACATAATTGCCGAGATCGCCTGCGACGTTCCGGCAAGACTTAAGTCCGGAGGCCTGTTTATCTGTTCCGGTATCGTAAACACGAAGGCTGACAGGGTCGAGAAGGCTCTAGCCCTTGCGGGACTTGACATACTGGCTTCCGAGGAGAAAAACGACTGGCGCGCATACATATGCCGCAAGCCTTAATTCTTTGTTAATTTCACGAAATTACTTGTGCAAATATGCTCATTTGCCTTTTGGAATGAGCGGGATTTCATGCGATTATTATTAAAGAATAACTGAAACCGTGTGGAGACGGGTCAGAAAGGTAATATGTCGCAGGTTCTTTTAATATCGGATTCCATAGAGAATACGCGTTTTGACGTGGCGCGTAAGACCTCTACTTTCAAGTCTTACGACCTGGAACCTGTTCTTGCCATACCCATGCTCGACACGGCGGACGGCACTTCCACCAAGACAGACATAGGCGAGATCCTCGATTATTGCTTCGAGGAATGCAAGCCTGCGTGCATAGCCCTGAGCATCATCAGGGACCCTGCTGCGGTCAAGCTCGTGGCGGACAAGCTCGCTTCCTGCGAACACAACGCGGTCCTGTCCGAGATATCGCTCATCTCCAGGGAAGGCGAAGTTCTTGTTACTTCGGAAACCTACGAGATGGTCATGAAATACCTTCTCCCGCAGATCCAGTTCCTCTCGATCAACATCTACGAGGCGGAGCTCCTTGCCCAGATGAACTGCAGGGGCAAGACCGACATCGAGACTGCGGCCAGGATCATCTTCGAGCGCAACCATTCCATCGTATACATCAACGGCTCCGCACAGAGCCGCTGGCACGATCTGCTCTGCATCGGAGGCCAGACCAAGTGGCTCCGTGCAAGATCAGACGATTCATATCTACCTGCAGACAAGTCCCTTCTGGCCGCCATCGCATGCGAGATGGCCGGGGACAAGTCGATAATCGAGGCAGTCGTCTCTGCGCGTAAGTTCTTTGTACCGTCTCCACTTATCGAAGAACCTGCAAACGCGCAGGCGAAGCCTGTCTCAGCACCCGCACCTGTTGCACAGTCGACCGCGCCGGAAGCTCAGGCTCCCGTTACGGAGGCCCCGAAAGCAGCCGAACCCGCGCCTGCTGCAACTGCTACAACTCCGGCAGAACCCAAGGAGGCTGCTCCGGCACCAACTGCTCCTTCCAATACCGGCAAGGTAGCGGCATCCTACAAGCCTGTGTACAACTCGGCGTTCTCGTTTACGGCCATGGCCGCGCAGAGAAGACGCGAGCAGGCGGAGAAACAGGCCGAAGCCGAGAAGAAAGCGGCAGCCGAAGCAAAGGCAAGTGAACCCGAGCCCGAACCTGCGGGAACGCACGCGCCTGCACCGGTCAAGTCGCTCGTGTCCCCGGCGAAGAGCATTCGCGATATAGCGAGGTCTTTCGAGCTGAGCGAAGTCAACGAAGAGATCGCCAAGAAGATGAGTGCCGAGGCAGAACCTGCGGTCACCAGCAACATCGAAGAGCCCGAGCCTGGCCCCAAGGGAACCGTCTCCGAGATCAAGGAACGCGAGAAGAGGACGGCCGAGCAGTCGCTGTCCGAGCTCAAGGCCCTGAAAGAGAAGTTCAAGAACATGTCTTCCGAGATGTAACATTGTTACTTAATTGGATTATCTGCGCGCTCCACGTCCGGGGCGCGTTTTTGTATATTGTGATGCTATACAAATCTCGGGGCGGAACGGGGCTGATTTTCGTATTAACATGACCGGAAAAGAGGAGTATTTTGGCAGGTGGTTAACAGATGTTAACCAAGGAGGCGATTTTTATGAAAAAGTCAGTTATGACCAAGATCCTTTCTCTCGCGGTCGCATCTGCAATGGTTTTCTCATGTGCAGCATGCAGCGACAACGGTAAGAAGGACAAGGATGCGGACGAAGACGAGATCGAAGCATCCGAAGAAGAGGAAGAAGAGGAAGAGGACGAAAATCCGACTCCCACACCGGAGCCTACTGCAACACCTACTCCCACACCCGAGCCCACACCTGCTACTTTCTTTGAAGAGCAGGGCCTGACGATCACTCCCCAGGGCGAGTATGATCTCGATACAGAGTGGCTGTACACGGATAACGACACTCAGAACGGACCTACGACAGTTCCTTTTACTGTTGAGATCAAAGAGACGACAGAAGGCTGTGACGATGGTTATAAGATGATCGTCGCTGATTTCGGAATCGATTATTCCAGCAAGTACTTCTATGATTACGGCGATTTCTTTGCTTATCCGCCGGAAGGAATAACAAACCACCCCAGTTCCTGGATAAGTGCGTTCGACCGTTATACCGGTGTGTCTTTCGAGCCCGGCGACAACACGGTCCTCGTTGAATACGAAGGCAAGACTTACGATGTGACATGCACATTCGACTGGAACATCGTTGGTGATTACGACAACGGCGTGGCAGCAGATTACTGCACGGTAACCGTTACATGCCCTGTTGACTACGACGGCACTGTCTTCTACATCGGCCACGGCTCAGGCGGAGACAGTAAGGTCGGCGAAGGCCAGGAGTTCGACTTCACCGCAAAGCAGTACACCATCGACGAACTGCCTTATTACGTAACAAACGGTTTCCCGTATTACTTCTTCAGCGTGGACAACAAATAAACAGATCAGTTAAGCAGGGGCCGGAGTTTTCCGGTCCCTTTTTCTATTTGCTGTTGTTTTTTGCCATACGGAAGGTTTTTCTGACAGCAGACAGCACTGCACTGCTGTATATGTTGGTGTATTTTCGCCTTATGTAAGGCTATTCTGACAGCAGAACGCACTGCACTGCTGTATGTGTTGCTGTATTTTCGCCTTGTGTAAGGCCATTCTGACAGCAGACAGCACTGCGCTGCTGTCCGAGTTGCTGTAGTTATGGCTTTATACAAGCTGTATGAATAATGAAGTGTTCCAAAACCTTGAACATCGCGCTATGTGAAGCCCGCAAATTCGGCCCTTGAGTGCTATCATAAAAATATTTCAAAACCACCCAATAATCTGAGCCTGTCATGTGTCTATAGGATAGATGCGGACAAAGGAGGCAAAGTCTGATGAATAACGAAGAACTTGAAAGAATCTACAATGAAGCCTATGGCCCGGTGTACTGGACGGCGTACCAGCTGCTGAAGAACGAAGCTGACAGCGAGGACATCGTGCAGGAGACGTTCGTGTCCCTGATTGAATCCTACGACACCATCAAGGACAAGACCAAGGTCACTGCATGGCTCAAGAAGAATGCTGCCAACAAGTGCCTTAACCGTCTCACCAGATCGAAGACGGACGCTGTGGAAGATGAGTTTTTCGAAGATGTGGAAGCCATGCCGGAGGATTTCCTTCCCGATACGATCGTGGAGTCGGAAGAGAGCAGAAAGGTGATCATGGACATAATCGGGAGCAGCCTGTCTGACGATGTCAGAAGGACGCTGGTCCTGTACTATTTCGACGAGATGACGACCAAAGAGATCGCGGAAGCGCAGGGGATACCACAGGGTACGGTCTTGTGGAGACTCAACTTTGCCAAGAAGAAGATCAAGAAGGAGGTTGAGAAATATGAAGCAAAGACCGATTCGAAACTCTACACCATGGCACTGCCGTTCCTGAGCAAGCTCTTTATTGCGGAAGCGCAGCAGGTGCCCCTGAAGCCCATCCCGCCAACGCTGCTTGACATGACCGCATCAGCAGTGAAGAGCGTCGCTTCAGAGGCCGCGAAAACAGCTGCATCCGGTGCAGCCAAGAGAGGTGCAGGCGCAGCAGCCGGCAAGATCGTGGCGATAGGCCTGGGTTCTGCCGTGGCAGTCGGCCTGATCGGAGGAGGAATCTTCCTTGTATGCTCCCACCTGCTCGGTAACAAACCCTCTGCCGAGGACGAAGTCTACGCTTCCGAATCAGAAACAGAAGAGGTCGAAGCCGTTACTGAAGAAACGGCAGAGACAACACCGGAAGCACCTGTTGTTGAGATAAATGCGAATGAGTATCTGGCAGATTATCCTGTGCCGGGTGATGGCATAATGGTCTACTTCAAACTTGCGCCGGATATAGATTTCTACCCGGATGGTTATGATACCGGTTCAAGTCAGACTTTTGGTGAATATTATTACAACAGTATCAATAGTGAGATCGGACTTGCTGAAGTAGTATGCCAGGCAGCTGAAGACTCCCCTGCCAAGGTTGTCTTTACATGCAATCCGTCGTACGACATTGCATGGTTCAAAGAGAATGGCGGACAGGGAATCCTTGGGGACGGAGTCGGTACTTATACTGTAAGCGAACCTGAGATCTGCCCGAACGGACTTAAACTCTATACAGTTCAGATAGACTTCGAATATGATGTGACAACTCAATACATCTTTGAGTATCAGATCGATGAAGATAATCTGTTCGAGATATATACGATGGGCTTCAATGAAGCATTCTCAGACCCGATCTGCCAGACGGAACTGGAAGCTATACTTGATTACTACCGTAATGTTGAAGATCCTATACTTGTAGTTCCGGACGGAACAACTGTAAAGATAGTTGAAGATGCTGTTGAGGAGACTGAGACTTCTGCTCCCGATACTCTTGAAGGTACCATAGCGATGTCCATAGATAACGGATGGAAAGAAGCATACACTGGCAAGATCGAGAACTTTGACCTGGGCGAATTCAAGGGTAAGTACGGAGACCTGAATTTTGGCGATGATGTAAATCCTTACTTCAATCTTGTGTTCATTAATGATGATGCGGTGCCGGAACTTGTTGCAATGGCATGGGATCTGCAAGGCAATCTGTGGATCAACATCTATACTTTTGCAGACGGCGAAGTCACCAAGATAGGTGACAGCATGAGTCAGTATAAGATCAGCATTTGTTATTCCCCGTTCAATTGTTTTTTGAATACAGCAGGCTCATTTGACCAGGCCGGAGCTGAAGCCGAAGTGGTATATCTCAGAATGAGTAATGACTTCAGTGAGATCTATACACTTGATATCGTATCGTCTTCTTACGATCAGACAATCTATAGTGATGTTTGGGAAGCCGAAGCGGCGGGGGCAGTCACGGACGGTGACTGGTATACATATAAGTTTGATCCCGAGACGTCATCGCTTACCGAATTGTCCGAGGCCGAGAAGGCAGAACTGGACGAAGTAAGAAGTGACATGAGATGCCTCGACTCGTATCAGTATTCGGCAGAGCAGATGCTCGATGCACTCAGCTGATATGTTGAAAAGAAAGAACTCAGGAGTATAATGATCTTAAGAGGTGTTACCCGTAGACGGTTGACCTCAGAGTTGTACGTTACCGCCCAAGTTCTGAAGGCTCAGGGCGGTTTACTTTTGTTTGGTTTGTAAGACCAAAGTGATAATAGCAACAATAAGAAGTCCTAAAGCGAACAATTCTGTATATGTAACCATATCGGGCCTCCTTTCACCGCAAACGAGTTCACGGATTTGGGAGGTTAACCGCCTACCGTTTAAGGTAACACCCCAGACTTTAAGTGTATCATAAAACGGCGCTCAAAACAAACAAATGTTCTGTTGTTTACAGAGTTTTTCACTTTTTTCAAAAACCACCTAATAATCTGTCCGGCTCATGTGTCTATAGGATAGATGCAACATTTATCAAGCATTTATCTTAAAAAGCGAGGTGGCAAACATGAAACTTAAAATGGCAATCAAAAGAGCACTTGGAGTCCTGGTGATAGCAGCACCGATAGTGTATCTGGTGTTCATGATAGTGATAGGCATAATGACACAGGTCGCATATACAAAGAATGGCTTCTACCCTGATTCAGAGTGCCTTTTCGACGCGATCAGAGATGTTGGCCTTGACTCAATGCGTAAAGTCGAGAGCGGCTGGGAAACAGTAGCGGGAGGACCTTTCCTCTATACAGCAGTGGGCTTCTTTGCGTACGGTTATACGACAACTTGTATCCTTAATATTGTCGAAGGCAAGGGATGGGGAAAGGCAAAAGGAATACTTCCGCTGCTTGCAGGATTCGGTGAAGTCGGAGTAATGGCATACTACATTTATGCTTCGGAGACACATCTGACTGATTCCTGGAGCGAGATGCAGGAGAACCTGCTGGCAGGCGTTCCCGTCTTACTGTTGATAGCGATCGCCATCTGGGGTTTCAGAAAGTCAGAAGGCGGCGTGTATATGCTCATCACACTGGGACTCATCCTGGCTCATATGGTCGTACTGCCTGTGATCCTGTGGTTTGCAGCTTTAAGCACAATCGGCAAGATCGGTGCCGTTATAGCTGCAGTAGTTGTTGTCGGGCTTTGCTTCTTCGCTTCCATTAATTCCGGGATCACCAAACGGGAAATGTTTGCCCAGATCATGTCCGAGAATTCCGTAATGTCTTATTCAGATGCTTTTGATCTTGCAGGTGATATCCTGCCGGATCCTGATGCAATCGTACCCGGACAGTAATATAGTATTCTTGGAGGCAACCATGAGACATTTCACCAAATCATTACTCGCAGCAGCACTTACCGCTGCACTTACACTTACCGCGCTCCCGTTGACTTCAGGCAGCGTCATTGCCGACACCTGCATCACTTTGTCCGGCACATGCCACGTCCAAGACTACGGCGATACAGAAGGCACCTGGGATGCATCGACCGGCACGCTCACGCTTGGCACACGCGGTCAGGCCAAGAGAGTCGAAGCCATAACCATCAACCTCGAAAACAACACCGGTTACGGCGGCTCGCTCCAGTACCGTGTACACGTCCAGGACATCGGCTGGCAGGACTACCGCACGGCAGGCGAGATGGCAGGCACATCAGGCCAGTCCAAGAGACTTGAAGGTATCGAGATGGAACTTACCGGTGACCTTGCTGCATACTATACAGTTGAATATGCCGTACATATTCAGGATTACGGAGATGCGCAGGGCTTCGTATCTGACGGCACTTTGGCCGGCACCACAGGCGAGTCCAAAAGGCTCGAGGAAGTCCGTATCAGGATAGTTCCGAGAGGCACGGGCACGTCCATGTCCGTTAACTACAGAGTCCACAGACAGGACTACGGCTGGGAAAGCACTTGGGCAAAAGATGGTAGCGAGTCCGGTACTACAGGCCAGTCTAAGAGACTGGAGGGTATCGAGATCCATCTTACCGGCAATCAGTATTCGGGAAGCATCCAATATCACACTCACGTTCAGAATATAGGATGGGAATCTGCTTGGTCCAAAGACGGCGAGATGAGCGGCACTCAAGGTATGAGCTACCGGCTTGAGGGAATAGAGATCGAACTGACCGGTGAAGTTGCAGACTACTATGATGTGTACTATAGAGTGCACGCACAGGACTACGGCTGGCTCGGTTGGGCAAAGAACGGCGAGATGAGCGGAACTTCGAGCATCTCAAAGAGGCTTGAAGCGATCCAGATCGTTCTTGTTGCCAAGGGCGGTGCTGCTCCCGGGAATGTTGCCGGCATATCAAGCGTAACAAGCAGCCCTTCCGTTACACATGAGCATGAGTGGGTAGCAGTCACGATCCATCACGATGCAGTTACGCATACTGAATGGAATTACGATTATTCGCATGAAGGCCCGGGACTTCCGCCTAAGGCCGGCCATCAGTTTGTTACTTGTGATCTCGATCACAGTAAGTGTGACGGTGTGTGGTACGATTCTCTTGGCATACCTTATACCTTCGCAGATGTCTCATATCTGAAGGTGACAAAGGTCCATCATGACGGCAGTTGGGTATGTAACGGCTGTGGAAAAGTCTTTGCCAGTGAAGCTGACTGTATCGAGCACTGTGAAAACGATGTTTGCGGAATGCAGTGGAAAGCCATAGATTCTTCGACAGGACAGTTGGTGGATTCCTGGATTGGTGCCGGTTACGGGGGGTCTTATGGTTGTGACGAGATCATAACTCCGGTTGAATATGAAGTGGTCGACCAGCCCGCCTGGGATGAGACGATCTATGTCTGTTCTGTCTGCGGAGAGATTAAAGGAGAATAACATCCATTATCCAAATAGAAGGATTGTTAGTGTAAGTGTTAGAGTTTTGCCCAAAACTCTAACACTTACTAGTGAAAGGCCTCAAATCTCCATGTTTTTGTTAGTGTTTTGCAAAAACTCTAACAGTTACTCTAACAAAAAACACCTGCAACGCTGCCGTGCGCCCTCAGGAGGTTGCCTGATCGCCCTTATTGCCTTATAATTACGCGTGTTTTTATTATTAAAGGAGATTTGTGATGAGATACAGCGCACAAAAGGGTACAGGCGATATCCTGCCGGCTGATATTTACAAGTGGCAGAAGACAGAGAAGATGTTTGCCGACGTATGCCACAGCTTCGGCTACGAAGAGATAAGGATACCTACGTTCGAGCAGACCGATCTGTTCCAGAGGGGCGTAGGAGATACCACAGACGTCGTTACCAAGGAGATGTACACCTTTGACGACAAGGGCGGAAGGAGCATTACGCTCAGACCTGAGGGTACTGCAGGTGTCGTCAGATCATATATCGAGAACGGCATGTCTTCGCTTCCTTCACCCGTAAGGCTCTTCTATAACATCACTGCTTTCAGATATGAGAAGATGGCAAAGGGCAGGAGAAGAGAGTTCCACCAGCTCGGCCTTGAGTCTTTCGGAAGCACGGGTCCCGAGATAGACGCAGAGATCATCAGCGTCATCGATGTCTTCTTCAAGAGGATGGGGCTTAAGAACATCGCACTCCACATCAATTCGATCGGATGCCCTGCATGCAGGAGCAAGTACAACGAGATCTTGAAGGATCACTTCAGACCGCACGTCTCTTCAATGTGCGAGGACTGCCAGGCAAGGTTCGAGAAGAACCCCCTCCGCATGATCGACTGTAAGATCGACGGCGAGAAAGAGATCGTACAGAGCGCACCCAGGCTTATCGACTTTCTCTGCGATGACTGCAAGGCGCACTTCGAAGGCCTTAAGGCAAATCTCGATGCTGTTGGCATCAAGTACGATATCGACCCCAACATAGTAAGAGGCCTCGATTACTATACGAGGACCGTATTCGAGTTCGTATCCGAGAACGTCGGTACGCAGGGCACCATCTGCGGCGGCGGAAGATACGACGGACTCGTTGAGGACTGCGGCGGCACTGCCACACCCGGTATCGGTTTCGCGATGGGTATCGAGAGATTCCTAATGGAGGCGGAAGCCCAGGGCGTCGTTTTCGAGAAGGAAGATAACGTTAAGATCTACCTGGTAGGAATGAGCGAGGCTGCAGGCAGCAAGATCGCGCAGATATGCTATCAGCTCAGGCTTAACGGCATCGGCTGCGAGAGAGATCTCATGGGCAGGTCTTTCAAGTCGCAGATGAAATACGCCGGCAAGCAGGGGATCCCGTTCCTTGCTGTTATCGGCGACGACGAGCTCTCTTCGGGCGAGGTCAAGGTCAAGAACATGGCTGACGGCACCGAGACGCCGGTAAAGCTCGACGGACTTGTCGAATTCTTTAGTTAATCAACAGTTGGAGGAATACATATGCAGTCGCGTACACATACATGCGGAGAATTAAGGATCACGGACGCAGGCAAGAAGGTCACGCTCTCGGGCTGGCTCGAGAACTTCCGCGAGGTCGGCGCAGAGCTTGGCTTCGTAGTCATCCGTGATTTCTACGGCACTACCCAGATCGTCGTCGAGAACGCCGAGATGATGAAGACGGTCAAGGCCATCACCAAGGAGTCCACGATCAAGGTCGAGGGTACGGTAAGGGAGAGATCTTCCAAGAACGATAAGCAGGCAACAGGCGACATCGAAGTCGTACCCGAGAAGATCACAGTCCTCGGCCGCTGCCGTTACAACGAGCTTCCCTTCGAGATCAACCACAGCCGTGAAGCAGACGAGCTTACAAGACTTAAGTACAGATATCTTGATATCCGTAACCCCGAGGTCAAGAAGAACCTTATCCTGAGATCCAACGTTATCGCTGCTCTCAGAGCTGCCATGATCGAGCATGACTTCATGGAGATCACGACTCCTATCCTTACGGTATCTTCACCTGAGGGTGCGAGAGACTACCTCGTTCCCGCACGTAAGCATCCCGGCAAGTTCTATGCACTTCCCCAGGCACCCCAGCAGTTCAAGCAGCTCCTGATGGTGTCCGGTATCGACAGATATTTCCAGATCGCACCCTGCTTCAGGGACGAGGACGCAAGAGGCGACAGATGCCCGGGCGAGTTCTACCAGCTCGACATGGAGATGGCTTTCGCAAGCCAGGACGACGTCTTCGAGATCATCGAGGATGTACTTCCTCCTGTCTTCGCGAAATACGGCAAATACGACAGAGCATCAGGCTCACCCTTCGTACGCATCCCTTACCTCGAGGCAATGGAAAAGTACGGCACGGATAAGCCCGACCTCCGTATCGACCTGACGGTTACAGACGTTACAGAGCTTCTCCGCACAGAGGAGTTCGCACCGTTCGCGGAAGGCGAGATCAAGGCGATCGTCATCTCTGACTTCCACGAGAGCCGCAAGTTCATCGACAAGACAATGAACGATGCCGAGATCCAGTCCGGATCCAAGGGCTACTGGTTCAGGATGGACGAGAACGGTGAGATCGTCGGAGGTATCTCCAAGTTCGTACAGCCTAAGAAGGACGAGGTAATAGCAAAGCTCGGACTTAAGCCCGATACGCTCGTTGTCCTGTCCGCAGGCACTAAGGGCGCTGCACAGAAGATGGCAGGCGTTCTCATCAAGACTTTCGGCGCTGCAGTTCCGGGCCACATGGACAAGGAACAGTATGCGTTCTGCTGGATCGTAGATTTCCCGATGTACGAGATCGGCGAGGAGTCAGGCGAACTCGAGTTCTGCCACAACCCCTTCTCGATGCCGTCGGGAGGACTTGATGTCCTTCTCAAGGCAGAGAGCGGAGAGATCGATCCTCTGTCCATCAAGGCAGACCAGTATGACCTCGTAGTTAACGGCATCGAGCTGTCTTCGGGCGCCGTACGTAACCACGATCCTGAGATCATGATCAAGGCTTTCGAGCTCGTAAGACTCGGTGAAGAGGACGTTAAGGCTAAGTTCCCCGCCATGTACAACGCGTTCTGCTACGGCGCTCCGCCGCATGCAGGCATCGCTCCGGGCGTAGACCGTATGGTAATGCTCCTGTCGGGCGAGGAGACCATCCGTGAGGTAATCCCGTTCCCGATGAACAAGAACGCTGCAGACGTCATGATGGATGCTCCGGGTTATGTATCCGACAAGCAGCTTGAAGAACTGAATATCAGGACAGTCGCACCCGCTGCGGCAGAAGAGACAAACTCTGAGGAGAACTGATTTGGACGACGAGAGGAACATTCCGGTAGAAGATAAGGATTCGCCTTTTGCGGACGACACTCTTACTGCCGAGCAGCAGAGCTATTCTGATGAGCAGCGTGCTGCCAGGGAGAAGGCCGTAAGCAAGCACACGATCGCAGAAGAGGTCTTGGACTGGCTCCGCACCATCTGCATCGGCGTTATCGCAGGCGTGCTGATAGTCGTATTCGTTCTGCAGAGAGACAATGTCTACGGACCTTCCATGATGCCTACGCTCAATTCGGGCGACGTGGTGTTCACGCAGAAGATCTCTACATACTTCAGTGCATACAACAGAGGCGATATCGTTATCCTGAACGGTCAGGGAATGGAGGGCTACACAAAGACCGAGTATCTGGTCAAGAGAGTCATCGGCCTTCCCGGTGAGACGGTAAAGATCGAAGACGGCAACGTCTACATCAAGCCTGCTGACGGCACGGAATTCTATATCCTCGAAGAGAGCTATCTGCCGGAAGGCACCAAGACCACCATGATGGATTACGGTCTTGCCAAAGGCTATAACGAGGTAACGCTCGGACCCGACGAGTATTTCTGCCTGGGCGACAACAGGCCTGTCAGCAACGACTCGAGGAACTTAGGTCCGTTCAGCAAGGACCGTATCGTAGCCGTTGCTTTCGTGAGGATATTCCCTCTGAGCGACTTTAAGATACTGTAAGTTAGGACACAAATGGACGACAGACAAAAGTATATAAGAAACTTCTGCATAATCGCACACATCGACCACGGCAAGTCAACGCTTGCCGACAGGCTCATCGAGCATACACATGTTAAAGAGAAGCGTGAGATGCAGGATCAGATCCTCGATAACATGGACATCGAGCGTGAGCGCGGCATCACGATAAAGTCTCAGGCGGTAAGGCTGCCTTACAAGGCTGCTGACGGTCATGAGTATATGCTCAACCTTATCGACACTCCCGGCCATGTCGACTTCAACTATGAGGTATCAAGGTCTCTCGCTGCTTGCGACGGTGCGATACTCGTTGTTGACGCTTCACAGGGCGTAGAGGCGCAGACTCTTGCAAATGTATATCTGGCAGTTGATGCGGACCTCGAGGTCCTTCCGGTCATCAACAAGATAGATCTTCCTTCCGCGCGTCCCGAAGAGGTACGCCGCGAGATAGAAGACGATATCGGCATCGACGCATCCTATGCGCCCTTGATCTCTGCCAAGAGCGACATCAACATAGAGGAAGTATTGGAGAAGGTCGTAGAGTACCTGCCCGCACCGGATGCTGATACACAGGCACCGCTGCAGGCACTTGTTTTCGATTCCAAATACGACCCCTACAAGGGCGTTATCGTCAGCGTGCGCGTGAAGAAGGGCAGCCTCAAGCAGGGTGACCGCATACGCGCGATGCATACAGGCAAGGAGTTCACGGTAACCGAGCTCGGATTCTTTGCTCCGGGTGAGTTAGTTCCCACCGACGGCCTCATGGCGGGCGAGGTAGGTTATATCTGCGCTTCCATCAAGAATGTCGGAGATACGGCTCCGGGCGATACGATAACCACTGCGGACGATCCTGCGGATGAGCCTCTTATCGGTTACAAGGGTATCCAGCAGATGGTATTCTGCGGTATCTATCCCGTGGACGGTGCCAAATACGGTGACCTCAAAGATGCGTTGGAGAAGCTCAGGCTGAACGATGCGGCCCTGTCCTTCGATGCAGAGACATCTGCGGCTCTGGGCTTCGGATTCAGATGCGGCTTCCTGGGCCTTCTGCACTATGAAGTAATACAGGAGAGACTTGAACGTGAGTTCAACCTCGACCTTATCAGCACGGCGCCTTCCGTTATCTATCACATATATCTCACGAGCGGCGAGATGGTCGAGTGTTCCAACCCGACGAACATGCCTCCCGTTGATACCATCGACTATATGGAAGAGCCCATCGTAAAGGCTACGATAATGCTCCCCAAGGAATACGTCGGCAACATCATGGAGCTCTGCCAGGACAGAAGAGGCGAATACGTCGATATGAAGTATCTGGATGAGAAGCGCGTCATGCTCCACTACAAGCTGCCGCTGAATGAGATCATCTATGACTTCTTCGATGCCCTGAAGTCCCGCACGAGAGGTTATGCTTCGCTCGACTATGAGCCTGCGGGTTATGAGAAGAGCAAGCTCGTAAAGCTCGATATACTCCTGAACGGCGATACAGTCGATGCACTGTCCTTCATAGTCCACGCAGACAAGGCGTATGCGAGAGGCAGGAGGATGTGCGAGAAGCTCAAGGAGAATATCCCGAGGCAGCAGTTCGAGATCCCCGTACAGGCAGCCATCGGAGGCAAGATAATCGCCAGGGAGACGATCCGCGCATACCGCAAGGACGTTACCGCGAAGTGTTACGGCGGCGATATCTCGCGTAAGAAGAAGCTCCTCGAGAAGCAGAAGGAAGGTAAGAAGCGTATGCGTCAGGTAGGTTCCGTAGACGTCCCGCAGGAAGCCTTCATGAGCGTTCTGAAGTTGGACGAAGAGTAAATAAGTATTATGGGCTCCGGAATCATTCCGGAGCTTTATTTTGCATTGTCAGGTATGTAAGTGCTATTCTTTTGTAAAAGGAGGATTACTGCCATGACCGATGATTACGGATCTGAACCCTTGTTCAATGCGGATAATGAAGTGAGCGAATATCCTAAGTTCATAGATTTTGATCCTGCGCTCATGAAGCAGACCAGCCTTAAATACCTTGGGATCGTCGCGGGGTTAAGCGTCTTGATGGTCGCTGTGGCCTTTCTTATCAATGACAGTTATTTTCGTTTATTCAGAGGGTTCGGTGTGATGACTCTTGCTGTTGCTGCCATTATGTTCGTGATACTCCAGATCAACTGCGGAAGGGTCGTTAAGACGATTACGATCGAGCAAAACGGATTCTATATAAATGATGACTATTATGATATCGAAGGCACAAGTGTGAAGATCGCACCGTTCCTGCCAATCGCCGGCAAAGCCGATAATATCTATATCACGGTCAAGTCGAATAATAAGACCAAGAAATACTGGGCCGGATGCAATGACGACATTCCGGCCGCAGCAAGGCGTGACAGATTTAAGAGCGAGCTTGTGCGTTTGTCGCCGACACTGGTCAAGTAGTATATCCGTCGTACACGCTCATATCGTAGGCCGGAACCTGAGCGACATAGCAGTAGTATTTATCCACGCCGAGCCTCAGGTCCGTCGTCGCCATCTTAAGCAACCCCAAGTTGCCAAAGCCGACATAATTATCTGATACGATGAACGCATCTGTGGAGACGGTATCCAAGCCGAACACTTCATCGTAAGCCACGATCTCCACGGCGATGCACAACGATTTGAACGAGTCATAATCTCTGTCGCCGAAGTATGCGAAGCTGTCGAGGCTTTCCAGGTCGATGCCGTACTGCTCTTCGAAAGCTTTAAGTTCATCCATGTTGGTGATAAGCATCTTGCAGGGCTTAGGATCCTCGCAAGTTAATTCAAAAGTCTTAAGGAATGTGATGTCCTTTGAATAGATATGTGTGGTAATGCCCAAACTGTAATCAGAGAATGAGTCACGTATAAGCTCTGATGCTTCCTTGGCATAGTCATCTTCGAGCCAGCCGTTGTAAACGCCGCCTTCAGATATCTTGATCCAATTGCCGCCGACATTGACTTCTGTATAAGAATAACCGGCGTCATAGCAGACGTAATCGTCTTCATAGACGAACTCCGCATCCGGATCGATCATGACCATATCGTAATATATCTCTAGGAGCGAAGGTTCATTGATCTGCATTACGGGCTTAGTATATAACTTCAAGAGCGACAACCTGTCCTCGTCTGAGAGCGGGTCGCAGTATTCTTCAACAAACCCGCCGAAGAACTCCTCAGACATATACACGCTGCCGTCAGACAACACGTATATGTTTCTTGCATTATACCCCTCGGCTTCGTTCGTATATCCGGTGTGTATGAGTACTTCGCCCTCCGGAAGCT
The DNA here is from genome assembly GCA_017550385.1 of Clostridiales bacterium. Taxonomy (GTDB): domain Bacteria; phylum Bacillota; class Clostridia; order Saccharofermentanales; family Saccharofermentanaceae; genus Saccharofermentans. Next base: position 8,411 of record JAFZPJ010000014.1, on the reverse strand, counting down.
CACAATCTATGGAAGGTGAGGTTGTCTCTTCGGTAACGTAAGAAGCTTTGGTCGTCTCGGTATCCTTGGTGTTGTCCGCGTTTTTCTTTTTCGAGGCGGCGGTATCCTGGCCTGAAGAACAGCTGCAAAGCGCAGTCATGCATAGCGTGCCGAGAAGTAAAGCAGTGATGGTTTTCGTGAGTTTCATAAGACGCCTCCATGTGTTTCTGCTATAAATACAGTTTTTTGTCTGTAAATGTTGCAACAATCCCGCGGGCAGTCCTGTATTAATGTTATCAAGACATACGGAGGGTGACCGGATAATGGGGAAGACAGGAATGATAAGGCAGGTGCTGGGCACTATACTGATCGTGGCGGTCGGGCTGTATCTGCTGGACGGCTGTGCAGGATCGGGCAGAGAAGGCAAAAGCAGGGACAAGGACAGTGACAACGACAGCGACATCCAAGAGACCATAGGCGGTCTGATAACAGTAGGCGACCTTAAGAGGAGAGAAGGGGACATGCTCGTGATCGAGAGCACCATCCGGGCGCCCATTCCGGACGATATGGATCCCACGACTGAATACCGTGTCACATACGACGGATATGTGTACTGCGACAGCGAGTACAGTAACGGATCCGCCGAGATCAGCGATGAGGACTACATGGAGATATACGCGTTCTGCGTGAATGCGGCCAAGACCGGTGAGTTCTCGAAGTACTCCGAGGACTACTTGGACGGCAATACATACAAACTCACATACTATGACCCGGATGGCAAGGAATACGTGATCTACGACGGCTACTGCTACGACAACGGCGACCTGCAGGACATCATCGTACTCGTGGAAGGGTGTGCGTATTAATAAGGCTGTGGAAGGCCATTCTAACAGCAGATCGCACTGCGCTGCTGTCTGTGCTGCTGTATTATTGCCTCATGGAAGGTCATTCTGACAGCAGATCGCACTGCACTGCTGTCCGTGCTGCTGTATTACTGCCTCATGGAAGGCCATTCTGACAGCAGATCGCACCGCGCTGCTGTCTGTGCGGCTGTATTATTGCCATATGGAAGGCCGCACCCCGGGCTTCAAAGCAGCCTGAACCTGTCGTCGCCGGTGCGGTTGTTCAGACCGGCGATGAAGGCATCGATATGCTCTCCCGGAACGGCAACGAATGCTTTGCGGTGCTTGCCGTTCATGTAGGTCATGTCCATCATGTAGATGTTGCGGAGAACCTCGCGTGTATACTCGTCTTCGAACTTCTCGACAGACCTGTCGTTGTATCCGCGCTTACTGAAGAAGATACTCCTGATCTCATCTATGGCGATGACATCCTCGCGGGCGATAATAAAGTAATCCCGCGTCAGGACTGTGATGTTCTCGGTGTTCTCTCCGGCCGGATCAAAGAAGAATGCGTCCGTATCCTCCTGCACCATCTGCGACAGGAGGTTCTCTCTGCCGTACCTCTTAATGGAGGCTTTGAACCTTTTGGGCATGACTACTCTGGCCTTGACGAATTTGGAGATGACCATGATGGTAAAGGCCAGCATGCAGCACATGCAGAACCACGATATGTTGTTCTCGGGACGCATTGCCACAACAACCACTGCAAGGATCAAAAACACGCCGGTCATCACGAAGTTCTTGATCCAGATCTTGTTCATGACCTTATCGTCGGGGGTGTCGTAGGTCTGTTCGCATAACACCCTCTCTGCCTGGTCGGGTCTGAGCTTGCCGATCATGTGATCTCTCCTTTACTCGAAAACAAAACTATCGAACACTGCACTTGCCGAGCTATCATCCGTGATGAACCCGAAGTACACGGCGTGCTTACCTGTGATCTTCGCGGGAAGTTCGATCGTAAGCTCTGAAGAATCAGCCTCTGCCGTAACAGAACCTGCAACCTGACCATCGTAAGAATCCGTGATGACGTTTACCGTGAAGCCTGAAGGGAACTTGCCTGTGACAACTGCGCGGGAAGCTCCAGTATCGCCGAACTGAATATATTTGAATCCGACGGTAGTACCACTGATGATATTTACTACCGGCGCGGAATCGCCTTCATATACAGGCTGAACATGCGGGCGGTGGTTGCCTTCGTTGGTCTCTCTGGCATTGCCTACGAAGTTATGTCTTCTGCTGCCGTCGTACATGTGAACGGTATAACCTGCAGAGATAACGGAGTATGCATCGAGACCGTCCGTATAGAAGCCCTGTGACGTCATCTCGACCACGTCAGAGGATACGGGCTCGCCGTTCTCATATGTGATCTTGCCGATATAGATCCTGCCGTCCTTGCCCATTGCAATGTCAACGGGCTCGACCATGGCCTGGCGCGCATATTCATCGCAGCCTTCCTGACGGTGGTAGAAGATGTACCACTGGCCGTTCACCTGCATCAGAGAGCCGTGGTTGTTGCCCCACTGATATGTCATGATGCCGCCTCCGTCAGGTGCTTTGACTATCTCGCCGCCGTTGAAACTGATATCTCCGCCGCGCTTGAACTCTCCCAGAGGCGTATCGCACCACATGTAGCTCAAAAAGCCGTTGCAGCTTCCGACGACACCAAGGTCTTCGCGCGGGTATTCATATCTCTTGGAATAGACAAGGACATACTTGCCGTTTATCTTACGGGGGCTGGATGCCTCGAAGAAACCTGTCTCGGGATCGACGTGTCCGTCGTCTTCCTTGATCCAGAACGGCTTGCAGTGGCCAAGGAGGTGGTGGACAACTGTATCCTTCTTGAGAGTTGCCATATCGTCGTTGAGCTCTCCCGCGTGGGATTCGCAGAAGCCCCAGTATGCATAGACTCTGCCGTCGTCATCGACCAGGATTCCGGGGTCGAACCCGAGCTCAGTCTTTACGGGATCGGTGAACGGCCCCCAGGGAGTCTCGGACTTTACGAGGATGATGTCAGATCCGCGGTTCTCTGCTGCGTACATATAGTAGATGCCGTCTTTATATACGACGTCTGGTGCATAGAGATCTCCGCCGTCGGAGGCGGTATAGCAGATGCCGTGGCAGGTCCACTCGGTGGGACGATCGACCGGCGCAGACCATACGACATAGTCGGGGCCGCAGTAGTCTGTCTTCTTGGTGTCATGAGAGCCGTAGAGGTAGATGCGTGTCTCGCCGTTATATGTGAATACGCGCGGTTCGCCGTCCGGAACATGCTCCCGGAGAGGCATATAAGGGTTCGCGCCTGTTGTGATCCTGTTCTTCATTGATCTGTCCTCACTTATATTATTCGTCGGTTCTTATCATACTACATTGCATGACAAAGTTGCGGCAGTGCCGCATGATCGGCTTATGTTTTGTGTTGGTTATCTGACTACCTTGTTCTTGCCGCTTCCCTTGCCGGCATAGAGCTTGTCATCCGCTTCGCTGACCCACTGATCCATCGAATGTGCGGAAGAATGGTCGGCAAGGCCGGAAGTAATGGTTACCTTTATCTGCTTGCCATCGAAAACAAACTGCTCGTCTGCCACCTTGGCACGCAGTCTCTCTATAAGGTCATAGCCGTTATCATCGATCGTGCCGGGAGTCAGGATGAGGAATTCCTCGCCGCCCCAGCGTGAGATGGAACTGTCCTTGCAGGTGTCCTTCATGATGCGTGCGACGTTCTCGAGAATATAGTCGCCTGCATTATGACCGTATGTGTCGTTGATCTTCTTGAAGTCGTCGATGTCGACCATGGCGAGGAAGGACTTGCCGTCTTCCTTGCAGGCCTCTTCGAGTTTGTCGGTCATATAGTGGCGGTTGAACAGACCTGTCAGCTGGTCGATCAGCGCAGCATCCTTAAGCTTATTCTCATAATCACCGATGAGTGAGAGCATCAGGCGGGAGTAGAACACCAGGAATGCGATGACGATGACCGAATTTGTCGTCCAGAATACACCTGCGATAGAGTTGTCAACATCATAGATGGGTCCGACATAAGCGGTGTATCCGGTGGAGAGAAGGTAGCAGATGGCGATGATGCCGCTGGCCACGAAAGCATTGACCCTCGGCTTGCCGAGCTTGTCGGCCATGTACTCGGTGTAGAAGATGATCGGGATCATGCTCAGGCAGTACAGATGGAATGCGATCTTGTATCCGAGGCAGACCGTGCAGACGCACATATACAGTGTGATCCAGAAGTAGACGAGTCTTACGTAGATATCGAGACGGTCTTTGACTATCAGGACATAACCTACAACATAGACCAGCGCAGTCGGAATGCTGAACCACAGAAGGATAGTCGCATTACACAGCCAAAAGAACCCGGCAAGTCCGAATACCAATGCCAGGATGATAGAGTTGATGATAAAAGTAAAACGCTTTATACGCTGCTGATCCAAAACTTTTCCGTCCTGTCTTATTCGTTTGTGTTGAAGTAAATCTTGGTCAGTGCGCACTGGTCTCCCGTCAGAGCCACATAAACATCCTCGGCGTCTGTCTTGATCCTGGTGATGCTCTTAAGGAAGATGCCTCCGTTCTCGGTAATGACAGTAACGGTCTTGCCTTCGCGCTTGATGGAGACATGGCTGTCAAACCCTTCGCGGTTGATCTTTTTCCACTGATCCCAGCCGTCGAACTTATCGTTCTTGCTTATGATGACCTCGTTGGATGCTGCGTCTCCGGTCTCCCAGACCTCACCGTCGAATCTGACGAGAGCAAACTCAGTGTAATCTTCGTCAGTTACCTTGCCGTTCGAAGAAGTGAAGAGACAGACAAACGGACAATGCCAGATCAGACGCGCGGTAGGGAGGCTCTTGGCGTGGAAATCTATGCCCAGAGTATCTTTGAGCAGCACGCCGTCCGTAGCATCCGTGCGGTAACCGTCGACCTGAACATTGGGAACATCGCCGGATTCGCCTTCAATGTAAGATACAAGATCGGCGATACGGGGAATGACTTCATCCGTTATCTCTTCTTCGGAATGCGTGAGGGATACGACGTTGAGGTGATAGTCAGCTCCGGTAAAGCTGATGTAGCAATACCTGGTGCTGTCAGGCAGAGCGACGATATAGTCTACCGTGTTATACTCGCCCTTGATCGTGATCCTGACATGGTCCTTGTACCTCAGTGCTTCTATATCGTATTCTCCGCAGCACTTGCTGGTAGAGAGGTTAGACTTTGTGCTTGTGACAGCAGGCTTGATGGCTCTGGCTTCGCCTGTCTTATATGTGCCGTCAAACCCCAGTTCAACGTATTCCGTATAGAGCAGTTCATCCGACAGCTTGCCCGGCTCGTGAACTCTTCCGTCCAACGCATCGAAAAGCACCAGCACAGGCTTGCAGTCGCGCTCCGTATGATCCTCCGTGGGATCCACGCGCAGACGGATGTTCATCTTGCGTCCGGGAGAAGCCAGGATACCTTCAGTATGGACGGCACGGAAAGCATCGAAAGTGAATTCGTCGTTGCCGCCGAATTCCTTAACGTCTTCTTTCTCGCGCATGTAGTATTCCTGGTCTTCGTCGATCATGTGGATCATCTGCGTTGCGAACAGCGGGTCGAACTGTGCGCCCATCTCCTCGATGATGATCTGTCTTACGGTAGCCTGAGGAAGAGGATCTCTGTAGCTTCTCTTGGAAGTCATGGCATCGTAAGCGTCTGCCACGGCTATGATCCTTGCGAGCTCGGGGATATCGCTTCCCTTGAGCTTGTCAGGATAGCCCCTTCCGTCGTATCTCTCGTGATGGTGATGGGCACCGATACTAATATACGGGAACTCGACGATACTCGAGAGGATATCCTTACCGATAGTCGTGTGTTCCTTGATCTTCTCGTATTCTTCTTCGGTCAGCTTGCCGTTCTTGTTGATGATCTCATCGGGAACGCCGATCTTACCGATATCGTGAAGGAGTGCCGCAAAATATATCTCGTCGCATTCCTTCTCATCCTTACCGACCATCTTGGCGATCATCTTGGAATAGCTTGCTACTCTCGAAGAGTGACCATGTGTGTACTTGTCCTTGGCATCGATGGCGCTTGCGAGGGCTTCGGCCGTCTGTTCGAAGAGTCTTTTCATACTCTGCTGTTCAGCTGTCAGGTATTCGATCCTCAGGTCATTGGCATGGGCATAAGAATCGTTCATATCCTTGAGCGCAAACACATAGAGCAGGAGCGCCATGGCCGCGATCGATATATTGATCAGTGACAGACCGTAGAGAAAAGCCTGGAATACCGATGCCGTGAGAGGCAGCGACGAGAACAGGATCAGCGACAGGCTGATTATCGGGCTGAGCTTCTTGTAATTCTGGATGATGACTGATACCTGAATGATGAGCATGACCGCGGGGATCAGATAACAGATCAGGAATCCCGGACCGCGCTGGTAGGTGTTGGTCGCGTCAAATGTATAGTAGAGCCCCGTGAACTGTGAGACTATGAGCATGACCGCACCGGCAAGTCCAAGGAAGTTAACGACTTTGAGACGCTTTAAGCCAAAACCGTTGCCGGAATCTTCGTAGAGATTTATGAGATATGCGTTGAAAGCATAGAGTATGCCGATGTTCAGGAAGAAGACCAGGAAGTTTGATACGCGTACGATCCAAAAACCGAGTGCTGACGGGTCGCCCCTGAAGTGGTAAGCAAAGCAGTCAGCTATCATGATTATCATGGCGCAGACTTCGACGGACAGAAGGGCTTCACGCCTCTTTCTGGGGAGGGCCTTCATGAACAGCACGAAAATAGAGATAACAGCACACATGCTGCTCATGATCATCATGATATTCTCTTGATGCTGTATTAAGAACCCTAGCATACCGACTCTTCTTATTAATAATATGATTAAATTATCAACCTCAATTTATATTTGGTCAAGGAAACAAAAATGAAACTGAACATTACCATTTCGTGAAGTAATGTTCAGTTCCGTTAACATTTTCGGTTGGTGTCAGTTTTTCTCCATGTACACGAACTGCAGTTCGTCATCGATCTGTTTTTGATCGAACTGCTTGTATCCCAAAGACTCATAGAGACGGATGTTGTCCTTGCTCCTGGTGCTGGTGAACAGCTCGTAACGCATGCCGGGGAAGTATCTCTCGATCTCAGTCAGAAGCATCTTGCCGTAGCCTCTGCGGCGGAAGTCCGGGTGTACCATCAGTTTGCCGATGTGCACCGTGCCATCCTTTTCGTGGGCGCGGATCGAACCTATGATCTTTCCGTTGTCCGTCATCTTAAGGATAATGCCGTTCTTGTATTCTTCCTGAACTTCTTCGAGTGTCTGCTTCAGGGGAGGGATGTCCTTGTTACCGAACAGGGCAGCCTCGCTCTGATATGCCAGATACTGCAGTTCCAGGATCTCTCTGAGGTCTTCCGGTTCTGCTTTTACGATTGGTCTGTTTGAGAAATCCATTCTGACCAGAGCCTTGCCGTTCGGGAGTTCATAGGATTCAGTCCTAGTCTTGCGGTAACCGATCTCTTCCATGGCAGTCTCAAGTGCCTGTTCTTCCATCTGATGGTGGACCTCATCGAGCCTGTCAAATGCATGAAGATAAGGGGAGTCTGATACCCAGTTCTTATCATCGGTGTTGATCTGGATCACACAGGATACATATTCGGGTTTTGCCTGGAGTATCACCTTCCGGAACGCCTGATATCCGATATATTCGATTAGCAGATTGGCGATCAGGAGGCCGGTCTTAGGAAGCCTGTCGTATTCATTTATAAGATCTATCTGCATGCATTCCAATACGCCTGACAGTTCTTTGTAACGTCCGGCTGCAGCCTGCAGATATTCTTTGTTGATATCAATGCCGTAAACTTTGCGGTACTTATCCGTGCGGACATGTTCGAGACCATTTCCGCCTGCGATCCCGAGCACCATGGCAGTATCGACGGGATAAGTCTCGAACTGATCTTCCATGATGAAGTTCATGGTCTGGAGCTGCTTAACAGAATCCAGGCTCATGTGCTTCTCGTAAGATTCGAGATCGATCTCTTCCCAGGGGTTATTCATCTGCCGTAAACCACTGATGCATGCCGGGCCCGTGATCTTCGTCGGGCCTTGCTATGAATCCGAACTTCTTGTAGAAATCTTCTTTGCCTTTGGCAGAGGCAAGCGACACCATGAACTTGTAGCCCGGCTTCAGCTGATCGTGGATAAAACCCAGTATGAGTTCCATGAGGACTCTGCCGAGGCCGTTGCCCTGATACTCGGGCATGACGATAACATCGGCGATATATATGACATAACCGTGGTCCCAGATCACGCGTGCAAGTCCGATGGGAGGATTGCTGACGCAGCCCTTTTCGCGCAGGCACCAGATGTAAGAATTCTTAAGGCCTGCTTCGGCTTCTTCAAGCGGGAAGAGTCCCCAGCCGACGACCTCGCGCATGTGCATGTATTCTTCCGGCGTGATGTTTGGCGTAATGCAGTAATCGATGTTCTTCATATACCTTTTCCTTTGCGTTATCTGACAGTTCCCATTCTAACATTTTTGGTTT
>JAFZPJ010000013.1 GCA_017550385.1 Clostridiales bacterium | reverse complement strand
GCGGTATGCCTCGTCCGAGGCCGCCGTTCCCTGCTATCAAGGGTCTCTGGCAGAAGCCTACATGCGTTAACAACGTTGAGACACTCGCTTGCGTTCCTTACATCCTCAGAGAAGGCGCAGCTGATTTCGCAGCAGTTGGTACAGAGAAGTCCAAGGGTACGAAGGTTTTCGCACTCGGCGGTAAGGTAAATAACGTTGGTCTCGTAGAAGTTCCTATGGGTACAACACTTAGAGAACTCATCTATGACATCGGCGGCGGTATCCCGAACGGAAAGAAGTTCAAGGCTATCCAGACCGGTGGTCCTTCAGGCGGATGCCTCACAGAGGAGTACCTCGACGAGCCTATCGATTTTGATAACCTCGTACAGAAGGGTTCCATGATGGGTTCCGGCGGAGCTATCGTAATGGACGAAGACAACTGCATGGTCGACGTTGCTAAGTTCTATATGGAATTCATCTGCGACGAGTCCTGCGGTAAGTGCTCACCCTGCCGTATCGGTACAAAGAGAATCCTCGAGATCCTCACAAAGATCACTGAGGGTAAGGGAACAATGGAAGACCTTGATGAGCTCGAAGAACTCTCCAAGACCATCAAGACAAACTCTCTGTGCGCTCTCGGCCAGACAGCTTCCAACCCTGTTAACTCCACTCTTGCTCACTTCCGTGACGAGTACATCGCTCACATCGTTGACAAGAAGTGCCCTGCACACGTATGCAAGAGCCTCATGCAGTACAAGATCGACAAGGATAAGTGTATCGGCTGCGGCATGTGCGCTAAGAACTGCCCTGCTTCCTGCATCACAAGGACCGAGTACATCCCTGAGGGTCACAAGCTCGCTTCTTTCGAGATCGATCCCGACAAGTGCGTTAAGTGCGGTCTGTGCATGAGCAACTGTAAGTTCAACGCAATATCTAAGGCTTAAAGGAGGTTACTACTATGGCGATGGTTAATATTAAAATAGAGGGCATCTCCTATCAGGTTGAGGAAGGTCTTACTATCCTCGAGGCTGCTAAGAAGTGCGGATATGAGATCCCTTCACTTTGTGCATTCAACCACGGTGAATGCAACCAGGGTTCCTGCCGTGTATGTCTCGTAGAGGCAACAGGTGCAAGAGGACTCGTAGCAAGCTGCGTTTATCCTGTAGCAGAGGGCATGGAGATCAAGATCTCTTCACCTGCAGCTACAACAGCAAGAAGACACAGCGTAGAGCTCCTGCTCTCCAACCACAACATGAACTGCCAGCAGTGCGACAAGAACGGACAGTGCGAGCTGCTCCACGTCGCTAACATTACTGGCGCAAGAGAAGGTGCTTTCCAGGGCGCTAAGTCCGAGACACACTTTGATGAGGTTGCTCCCGGTCTCGTAAGAGATACTTCCAAGTGCATCCTCTGCGGACGCTGCATCGAGAGATGTAAGAACGCTCACGGTCTCGGTATCCTTGGCTTCGAGAACAGAGGTTTCAATACTTTCGTTGCTCCTGCTGAGAACAGATCTTTTGCAGATTCACCTTGTATCCAGTGCGGTCAGTGCGTTAACGTCTGCCCTACAGGCGCTCTTATGGAGCACTCCGAGATCTCCAAGATCGACGAAGCTCTCGCTGCAGGCAAGACAGTTATCGCTCAGGCAGCTCCTGCCGTAAGAGCAGCACTCGGTGAAGAGTTCGGCTATCCCATCGGAACACCTGTTACAGGTAAGATGGTTGCTGCTATGAGAAGACTCGGCTTCGCAAGAGTTTACGACGTAAACTTCGGTGCTGACCTCACCATCATGGAAGAGGGAACAGAGCTCCTCGGCAGACTTACAAACGGCGGCACACTTCCTATGATCACTTCCTGCTCACCGGGATGGATCAACTATGCAGAGTACAACTACGGAGATCTTCTCCCTCTCCTGTCTTCCTGCAAGTCTCCTCACCAGATGCAGGGTGCTATCATCAAGAGCTACTGGGCTGAGCAGAACGGCATCGATCCTAAGGATATCTTCGTTGTTTCCGTTATGCCTTGTACAGCTAAGAAGTTCGAGAGACAGAGAGACCAGCTCAAGGTCAACGGCCTTGATGACGTTGATGCTGTTATCACAACAAGAGAGCTCGCTCGTATGATCAAGCGCGGCGGTATCCTCTTCGACAGACTCCCTGATGAGGATTGGGATCAGGATATCATGGGCGATTACACAGGCGCAGCTGTTATCTTCGGTGTAACGGGCGGCGTTATGGAAGCAGCCCTCAGAACTGTTTACTTCAAGCTCACAGGCAAGGAATCCGAGCCTATCGAGTTCAAGGCAGTACGTGGCCACGATGCAGGCATCAGAGAAGCTTCTCTCGATATCAACGGCACAACAGTCAACGTTGCTATCGCATCCGGCATGAAGAGCGCTAAGGTCCTCCTCGACGAGATCCGTGAAGGCAAGTCCAAGTATCAGTTCATCGAGATCATGGGCTGCCCGGGCGGTTGTATCAACGGTGGTGGTCAGCCTTATGTAAGAGAGTGCTTCCTGCACAATGAGTCTGATGACATCATGGATACATACAAGGAGAAGAGAGCTCAGGCACTCTACTCAGAGGATGAGAGACAGACACTCCGTCAGTCTCACAACAACCCTCAGATCGTTGAACTCTATGAGAAGTTCCTCGGCGAGCCTAACAGCCACAAGGCACACGAGCTGCTCCACACAACATACGCAGCAAGAGAAGGCTTCAACGAAGTTAAGTAATCTGTTAGTTATTACGTTACTTAAGGCAGGCGGACATCATGTCCGCCTGTTTTTTATTGCTGCATTTTGAGTTATGCTTATTTCAAATAATTATCATTGGAGATGACAATGAACAGCGATAACGCGGCACTTAATACTGTGATCAAGAAACTCAATAATTCCTACCAGGTCTGGCTTGTCGTGGGCATCTGTCAGATAGTGTTCGGATTCTGGTATGTAACCCCGATCTTCTTCGGTGCATGGAACATTTATTGTGCAGTGAACAGAAAGAAGCTGGCGCAGCACTTCAGGCAGGATCCGACGGGGCTTGCTCAGACTGCCAAGAGCTGGAAGGACAATATAGTCGTGTTCATTATCCTTAATGCTGTCTTCGGCGCCCTGATAGGAGTCATCGGCTGTGCGTACGATTACTCGATAGCATCTTATGCCGAGAGCCACGAACAGGAACTCAACGAGGCTGCTTTATTTAATAATAATTAACGTATTATCCTTGCGGGTTAGCTTGCCGGCAAGTAGAATAATAGTGACAAATAAATACGGACTCTGACGGCAAGGTGTTTTCCGAGCGGGAATAGTTCTGAATATGTTTTGAAGCGAAGACTTATTTGGCTCCTTTGTTGTTGCAGATCCGCAAACAGAGGAGTTTATTTATGCTTAAGATCGCTATATACGGCAAAGGCGGAATCGGAAAGTCTACCATGACTTCAAATCTTTCTGCTGCGTTTGCAAGTCTCGGAAAGAAAGTCATCCAGATCGGATGCGACCCCAAGGCGGATTCTACGATCAATCTCTTGGGAGGCGTGCCGCTCAAGCCCGTCATCGAGATCTTAAGGGAAGGCTCCGATCCGACTTCCATCGATGAGATATCCAAGAAGGGGTTCGGTGACGTACTCTGCATCGAGACGGGCGGACCTACTCCGGGCCTTGGCTGCGCGGGAAGAGGAATCATCGCCACTTTCAATCTCTTGGACGAACTCGGATTATTCGAATCCTACAAGCCGGATGTCGTCCTCTACGATGTCTTAGGCGACGTCGTCTGCGGCGGTTTTGCCGCACCCATTAGAGAAGGCTACGCAGAGCAGGTCCTGATAGTAACGTCAGGCGAGAAGATGGCGCTCTATGCTGCGAACAACATCTGTATGGCGGTGAAGAATTTCGAGGACAGGGGATATGCGCATGTTGGCGGCATCATCCTGAACAAGAGAAACGTTGTCGGAGAAGAAGAGAAGGTCAAGGCGTTTGCAGATGAGAAGGGCATAGACATTATCGCGACGATCCCGAGGAGCGATGACATCACAAGATGCGAAGACGCGGGCAAGACCTGCGTGGAAGGTGCTCCTGAGTCTGAGGCAGCGAAGGAATTCTTAAGGCTTGCGCAGAAGCTCATTGATGAGGAACAGGCAAAGTGAGGAAAGAAGCGGTCACATTCACAGCAAAGCAGATAGCGGATCTCGGCAAGGATAACATCCCGGCTGAACTGCTGAGCGGACAGGGACTTGTGTACAGTTCGCCCGCGACGCTTGCTTATAATTCACCGGGAGCCGAGGGCTTTGGCGTTAAGCGCGCAGGACTCTCTGTGCCCGAGTCTGTCATGCTGATAGTCGCGCCCGGATGCTGCGGAAGGAATACTTCCATAGTAAGCTCGATGCCGCAGTATAAGGACAGGTTCTTCTATCTTATGATGGACGAGACTGACCTCGTTACGGGAAGGCATCTGAACAGGATACCTGATGCGGTCAGCGAGGTGGTGTCCTTCCTGGAAGGACAGGGCAAGCCACCCAGGGTCGTCATGATCTGCATCACATGCGTCGACGCTCTGCTCGGCACCGACATGGAGAGAGTATGCTCGGCGTGCGAGAGAAAGATCGAGGGAACCGAAATCAGGGTCCGTCCCTGCTACATGTATGCGCTGACCAGAGAAGGAAGAAGGCCGCCGATGGTTCACGTAAGGCAGACTCTCTATTCTCTTCTGGCACCTATGGAAAAAGACCCGAGGTCGGTCAACATCATCGGCAATTTTGCCCCGCTCGCTGAGGGAGAATTGCAAAAATACCTGCTTAAGGCGGGCGTTAAGTCCATCCGCCAGATTTCGACCTGCGGAACGTACGACGAGTTCCTCAAAATGGCCTCTGCAAACTTTAACATTGTTACAAATCCCGAAGTCAGGGCGGCTGCGGACGACATGAACCGCAATCTCGGAATCCCTTACATCGAACTTACGAGAGTATACAGCGCCCGTCAGGTCGCTTTGCAGTACCAGGCTTTTGCAAAAGCTGTCGGAATTACGATCGATCTTGACGAAGATATGGCTGCTGCCGAGAAGGCGGTCGAAGATCTCAAGAAGAAGCACCCGGATCTCACTTTCAACATTGGCGAATGCATCAATGCAGATCCGTTCGAGCTCGCTTTGTCGCTCCTGAGATACGGATTCAAAGTTGACGAGATCTACGCGACTCTCGCTCCGGAGAAATTCAAATATGCAGCCAAGATAGCCGAGCTCTCGCCCGACACGAAGATCTTCTGCAACATGGAACCGACGATGCTCTATTACGACGTGTCCTCGAGCCGCGCACAGATAAGCCTCGGCAAGGACGCCGCATATTACTGCCCCGACATACCGAACGTGGCATGGAATGAGGATGTCCAGCCGTTCGGCTTCCAGGGGATCATAGAACTCATGGCAAGGATAGAAAAGGCAGCAGGGGAGGTGAGGTCATGAAAGGCTTAAGAAAAGTACTGACACCTTTTGCACCTGACCAGTCCGGTGCGGCAACCGTCCTCTACAGTCTCGGCGGCATGATCGTCATCATCGACGCCGGCGGATGCACGGGAAACATCTGCGGCTTTGACGAACTAAGATGGCATGAGACAAGAGCAGCCATCTTCTCGGCAGGTCTCCGCGACATGGATGCGATCCTCGGAAGGGATGCACTCCTTGTCTCGAAGATCGCCGCTGCATCAGAGCGCATAGACGCTAAGTTCATCGCGCTTGTCGGCACGCCCGTACCCGCTACGATAGCGACGGATTATAAGGCACTTAAGCGCATGCTCGAGAAGAAAGTTGATCTTCCGATACTGACCATTCCTACTGACGGAATGAGGCTCTACGATTCGGGCGAAACAGCTGCATACAAGGAACTCTTCGCGGCATTCGCAAAAGACGGAAATGACGATGGCGAAAACAAAGAACTCGTGCTCGGTGCGACGCCTCTTACATACGGAAAAGCATACATCGATATAACTCTTGAAGACATCGCGAACATCTCAGGAAGAAAGATCATCGCAGCATCTTCTTCGGGTATAGATGCGGCAAAACTCACAGGCAAGCCTTATGAGATAAAAAGCAGTTTCGCTATTGACCTTATCGCAAGAGAGAAGATCGAAGGCAAGGTGCTCGTATGCCACGATGAAGTGTTCGGAAAGACATTAAGAGATAGCGGCATCGATTGTGATATCGCGACCTTCTTCAAGCTCCACGATGAGATAAAGCAGGAAGGCGATACAGAGCTTGTCGAAGAAGACGATTTTACTGCTCTTACAGAGTCAGGAAAGTACTCTTGTATAATCGCCGACAACTGTCTGCAAAAACTTGCAACGAACTACAAGGGAAGATGGATCGACGCTCCGTTCTTCGCTGTGTCGGGAAGGTAAAGATGAAGACACTTAGGATCAAAGTTTACGGTATCGTTCAGGGCGTAGGAATGCGTCCTGTCGTCGCACGCCATGCGACGAGATGCGGCATCACAGGTACCGTCTCAAACTTAGGTCCTTATGTTGAGATCTACGCACAGGGCGAAGATGAGAAAGTGGATGAATTCCTCAGGCTGATAGAAGAGGAACCGCCGAAGAGAGCTGCCATATTGAAGATAGATTACAGGCCCGCAGAAGACGCACCTGTTTACGAGACTTTCGAGATAATCGAGAGCGGCAAGACGGCAGGTGAGATCTTTGTCTCGCCGGACATCGCGATGTGCGATGAATGCCTTGAAGAATTATTCGATAAGAACAACAGAAGATACCTTCATCCGTTCATCAACTGCACGTGCTGCGGACCGCGTCTGACGATACTTGATGCGCTTCCTTACGACAGGGAGAGAACGTCGATGAAGGAGTTCCCGATGTGCGAGAGATGCGCATCTGAATACTACGATCCTGCGACGAGAAGATACGATGCACAGCCTGTCTGCTGCAACGACTGCGGACCTGAAGTCTTTATCCTCGATGATCCGGAAGGAAGACGCGGAAGAGATGCGATAACTTATGCGAGGAAGATCCTTGCTGAAGGCGGCGTGATCGCAGTAAAAGGAATCGGCGGATTCCACCTTGCATGCAGTGCAAAAGATAACGATGCGGTAATGAGATTAAGACAGCTCAAGAGCCGCCCTGCAAAGCCGTTTGCGGTCATGATGAAGAACATGGATGCGGTAGATCAAAACTGCATCACAAACGAGCTTCAGCGTGAGATCCTGACAGGTCACCAGAAGCCCATACTGCTCCTCAGAAAGAAGGAAGGATCGACACTCGCAGAAGGCATCGCACCGGGCAATCCGACTGTCGGAGTAATGCTTCCTTATGCGCCTGTCCAGAGTCTGCTGTTTGACTACGATGACGGTATAGATGTTCCCGATTGCCTTGTCATGACGAGCGGCAATATCTCCGGTCTTCCGATATGCAGAGACGAAGATGATGCAAGACGCGAGATCGCGAGATTCTGCGATGCGATATTAACGCACAACAGGAAGATAAGGATAAGAGCGGATGATTCCGTCATGGATTTCTACGACGGAAAGCCGTACATGATAAGACGCTCGAGAGGTTATGCACCTCTGCCGTACATGATGACAAACGACTTCGCAGGAAGCGTCATAGCATACGGCGGCGAACTTAAGAACACGTTCTGCATAGGCGTTAACAACCTGTTCTATCCTTCGTCTTACATCGGCGATCTTACTGACCTTAAGGGCAAGGCAGCGCTTAAAGAATCCGTCGAGAGGATGGAAGTATTGCTTGAGACAAAGCCTGCTCTTGCAGTGTGCGATCTGCATCCGAGATACAACTCTTCGGAGGCCGCGGAAGAATCGGGACTGCCTCTTGTCAGAGTGCAGCATCACTACGCACACGTTCTGTCCTGCATGGCAGAGAATGACTTCTTCGGCGAATGCATCGGAGTGTCATTTGACGGAACCGGATACGGCACTGACGGCACCATCTGGGGCGGCGAGATAATGCGCTGCGACCTGGACGGATTCGACCGTCTGTTCTCGATAAGGCCTTTCCTTCAGACCGGCGGTGACATCGCTTCGCGTGAAGGATGGAGGATCGCGGTATCGATGTTGATGGACATCTACGGAAATGATGCTGAAAGCGTCTGCGATAAGTTAGGTCTCATCAAAACGGGAACTTACAAGATGTATAAGACGATGCATGACGGAAAGATTAATTCCGTCGTCTCGACATCAGCCGGAAGACTGTTCGACGCAGTCTCCGCGATACTCGGAATAAGACTCGAGAGCACGTTCGAAGGAGAGGCTGCAACGTCTCTTATGTACAAAGCGATGGAACATGAAGCAGAAGAGATAAACAGCGCTTACGTCCTTGTTGACGGTGATGTTCTCGCGACTGACAGCATAGTAAAAGATCTCGTGGAAGCAAAGCTTGCAGGCGGTGATGAAGCACAGCTTGCATACAGGTTCCACTACCTTCTCGCTAAGAGCGCAGCGGAAGCAGTTGCACTCAAAGCGGGCGACATAAGAACGGCAGCACTGAGCGGCGGCTGCTATCAGAACACACTGCTTCTGGATCTTACAAAAAAGCTGCTCGAAGAAAAAGGATTCAAGGTACTGATCCACAGCCTCATACCCCCGAACGACGGAGGCATATCGCTGGGACAGGCGCTTTACGGAATGAATAAATTAATGAACGGAGGAATATGAAAATGTGTGTAGGATTATCTGCAAAAGTCATCAGCGTTAAGGACGGTGTCGCAGTCATCGATGCGTCCGGTGCTAAGCGTGAGGTATCCGCTGAACTTCTCGACGATCTCGAACCGGGTGAATACGTAATGGTACATGCCGGTGCTGCAATCGCGAAGATCACCGACGATTCAAAAACAGAGACTGAAGCCCTCGTAAAGGAGCATCTTACATGAGCGAAACCATAACAGATCCCAAGTCATTCCTGCAGAAATACGACGGTCCTGAGATAAGGATAATGGAAGTGTGCGGCACGCATACTCACGAGATATTCAGACAGGGAGTAAGACGTATCCTCTCACCGAAGATCCGCCTCATCTCCGGCCCCGGATGCCCCGTGTGCGTAACGCCTGTAAGCTACATCGATGAGGCTGTATATCTCGCGCTTGAGAAGGGCTGCACGATCACGACTTTCGGTGACCTCGTGCGCGTACCCGGCTCGAAAATGAGCCTCGCAGGTGCACGTGCGGAAGGTGCGAACATCAAGGTCGTATACTCACCTGCAGACGCAGAGAAATACGCAGAAGAGCATCCCGAAGAGCAGGTCGTATTCCTCTCCGTCGGATTCGAGACGACGACACCTACGGATGTAATTGCAGTCAAGAAAGCTCTTAATGCCGGCATCGATAATTTCTCGATCCTCACGGCGAACAAGACCATGCCCGGAGCATACGATGCGATGGCATCTTCTTGCGATGCTTACATCTATCCCGGACACGTTCACGCGATCATCGGAACGAAGATCTGCGAGGACGAACTTGCAAAGGGAGTATCAGGTGTCGTAACAGGATTTACGGGTGACGAGATCATCACAGCGCTTGCTATCATCGTAAAGAAATTCAGCGAAGGAAAACCATTCTTCGTCAATGCATATCCGAGAGTGGTAACCGCAGAAGGAAGCCCTGCTGCAGTAGCCATGGTAGATAAGTTCATGCAGCCCTGCGATGCAGACTGGCGCGGCATCGGAGTCATCCCGGATTCTGGTATGGAACTGCGCGATGAATATGCTGCTTACGATGCTAGAAAGAAGTATGCGATACCTTCCTTGAACGGCGAGTACAAGACCGCTTGCAGATGCGGCGAAGTACTGCAGGGAAAGATAGAACCTAACCAGTGTCCCCTTTTCGGCAAGGCATGCAATCCCGATCATCCGATCGGTGCGTGCATGGTATCCGGCGAGGGCGCATGTTCAGCATTTTATATGTACGGAGGAGAGATATGAGTGACGTTATAACACTTGCCCACGGAAGCGGCGGACATAAGACAGGTGAGCTTATCGCAGAGGTATTCAGGAAGAACCTCGGCAACGAGTTCTTCACCAGCGACGATGCTGCGGTAATGCCTAAGCCCGAAGGAAGGATCGCGATGTCGACGGACGGTTTCATCGTATCTCCCTGGAAGTTCCCGGGCGGCAACATCGGCAAGCTGTCTGTTTGCGGAACGGTCAACGATCTCGCATGCATGGGCGCTAAGCCTTTATACCTCACATGTTCTTATGTCATCGAGGAAGGTTTCCCGATAGCTGAGCTCGAGAAGATCGCAGAAGCTATGGGCGAGACCGCGCGCAAGGCAGGAGTAAAGATCGTTGCAGGCGATACGAAGGTTGCAGGCAAAGGTCAGGTCGACCAGATCTTCATTACGACTGCAGGCGTAGGTGTTATCGGTGAGGGCGTGAACATGTCAGGTTCTTATGCTAAGCCGGGCGACAAGATAATCGTCACGGGTGATGTCGGAAGACACGGTACATGCATCCTGCTCGAGAGAGGTGATTACGGTATCGATGCGGAAGTCACCAGCGACTGCGCGCCTCTTTGGAACGAGGTCGAAGCGGCTCTTGCAGTATGTCCCGAGATGCATGTCATCAGGGATGCGACGAGAGGCGGTGTCGGCACTGTAATGTATGAGATCGCAGACCAGTCCGACGTCGGGATCAGACTCGATACGGAGAAGATCCCGGTCAACGAGACAGTAAAGGGAGTAACGGGTATGCTCGGCCTCGAGCCGCTGTATCTTGCATGCGAAGGAACGATGGTAATGATCTGTCCTGCAGAGTACGCAGACAAGGTCATCGAAGCACTCAAGGGATGCGAGCATTCGCAGGGGGCTGCGATCATCGGAGAGATCACAGAAGAGAACAAGGGAAGAGTCGTAATGACAACCGAGATCGGCGGAATGACATATCTGCCCAAGCCCGGTAACGAGCTGCTTCCGAGGATCTGCTGATAAGGGGGATAATAGAAATGGAAACAAGAGTTGCATGCATAACGATAATAGTTCAGAACACTGAATCAGTAGAGAAACTGAACAGCATTCTTCACGAAGCCGCACAGTACATAATAGGCCGCATGGGACTGCCTTATCAGGCAAAAGGAATGAACATCATAAGCATCGCGATCGATGCGCCTCAGGATCTCACGAGCGAGATCTCGGGCAAGATCGGAAGACTCGACGGAGTAACTGTTAAGACCACTTATGCACCAGTCAAATGATGACAGAGTAAGGATAGCTGAAGCCAGTTTCCCCAAGCCGTTCACATACGGCCTGGAGTTCAACGCGCCCGCCCACGGAACATGGAATATCGTGCACATCGGATTCAAGATCCCGCAGGCACATCAGATCTATGTCTGCGCCGATAACTGCATGCGAGGCGTCGTCATGACTGCCGCCGAGATGGGCGAGCTTGAGAGGTTCTCTTCTGTCATATTGGAAGAGGACGACATGGTCCATTCCGGAAGGCTCGAAGAGACGACGATAGAAGGTATCACGGATGTCTTGAACTCTCTCGAAAACACGCCGCCGGTCGTTATCGTTTTCCCCGTGTGCGTGCACCGCTTCATGGGATGCGATATGAACTATATCTACGATGAATTAGGAAGGCGTTTTCCCGGTGTTAAATTCGTGCGCGGATTCATGGATCCCGTCATGCAGAAGAGAAGCACTACGCCGGATCAGAGACTCCGCAAAGCGATGTTCGATATCATCCCGGAGCTTCCTTCCGACGGCTCTGTATCAGTCATCGGATGCGACATGAAACTCGATGAAGCAAACGATATTAGAAAGCTTCTTACCATGGCTGGAAAAACCATAAGAGACGAGGCTGACATAGCGACTCTGGATGACTACTATTCGCTCGGAAGAGCAGAGTATTATGTCTGCTCTTACCCTGCCGGTCTGCTCGGAAGTTCTGCGCTCAGCGTGCGCACAAAAAAGCCGTACAGATATCTTCCTTTCACATTCGATATGGATGCCGTTGAAGAAGGATTGAAGAGTCTCGAAGTCTCGATTCCCGACGGCTTCTTCGAAGACGGAAAGAAGCGCTGTGAAGATGCATCCTTAAGACTTAAAGATGCGATCGGAGACACCGAGAT
>JAFZPJ010000012.1 GCA_017550385.1 Clostridiales bacterium | reverse complement strand
CTATACGTTCTTCGAACCGAAGACAAAGAACATCACTTATGCGATGACAAACAACCTGGGATTCGGCGGACACAACGCATCCCTCATCGTAAAGAAATTCGAAGAGTAAGGAGGAAAGAAAATGGCAGATAAGAACACCCGCACGGGAATGTCCTTAGACGACATGACAACGCTCATCAAAGCGGTATCCGAATCAGGCTTAGACAGCTTCGATTACAAGGAAGGAGACTTCTCGATCACACTGCACGCAAACAGGACATCGTCTATCTATCAGCAGGCAGCACCTGCAAGCGCACCTGTCGCTCTTTCCATGCCTGACATCTCGATGGCAATGGCTACTGCGGCAGAGACTGCTTCCGGCGCAGAGGACGATGACGACGAAGCATTCATCATCAAGTCACCCCTCGTAGGAACATTCTATGCAGCACCTGCTCAGGACGCGGAGCCGTTCGTAAAGATCGGTGACAGAGTAAAGAAGGGACAGGTCCTCGCGATTGTCGAAGCAATGAAGATGATGAACGAGATCGAGTCCGACTGCGACGGTACGATCGCAGACATACTTGTTGACAACGGCAGCCCGGTAGAGTTCGGACAGCCCCTCTTCAAGATCAATTAATCCAAAGGAGAAATACTTATGGCAAACTCACTTACAACACAGGAGATCATGAAGATCATTCCCCACAGACATCCCTTCCTCCTCATCGACAAGGTAGAAGACTATGTTCCGGGGCAGTATGCAGTCGCTTATAAGAACTTCACATACGACGAGTATTTCTTCAGAGGACACTTCCCCGAGATGCCCATCGTACCCGGCGTCATCACGGTAGAGGCGCTCGCTCAGGCCGGTGCAGTCGCTATCCTTTCCCAGGAAGAGTTCAAGGGTAAGATCGCTGTTTTCGCAGGCATCGATAAGTGCAAGTTCAAGAGAGCCATCGTACCCGGTGATACGGTAAGACTTGAGACAAAGATCACTGCAGTAAGAGGTCCCGTCGGCATCGGCGAGGGCATCGCTACTGTAGACGGCAAGGTAGCAGTACAGACTATCCTTAAGTTCGCGATCCTGCAGTAATAGCAAAGGCTTCAAGCAATGATAAAGAAAGTACTGATAGCAAACAGAGGTGAGATCGCGGTGCGCATCATAAGGGCGTGCCGTGAGATGGGCATCGAGACCGTTGCGGTATGTTCCGAGGCGGACAGGAATGCCCTGCATGCGATGCTCGCAGACCAGACGATCTGCATCGGCCCCGCACCTTCTTCGGAGAGCTATCTCAATATCGGAAGGATCATCTCAGCAACGATCACTTCCGGAACAGACGCTATTCATCCGGGCTTCGGATTCCTTTCCGAGGACGCGAAATTCGCACGCATCTGCGAGCGCTGCAACATCACTTTCATCGGCCCCACATCCGACATGATCGCCGCATCAGGCAACAAGGCGCAGGCCAAGAAGACCATGATGGACGCAGGTGTTCCCACGATACCCGGAAGCGCTGAAGCGGTCACATCCGTTAAGGACGGCTTGAGACTTGCAGACGTTGCCACATACCCCGTCATGATCAAGGCTTCCCTCGGAGGCGGCGGCAAGGGTATGCGTGTTGCAAAGAGCAAGGAAGCTTTCGAGTCCGCGTTCCTTACGGCGCAGTCGGAGGCGAAGAACGCTTTCGGCGATGATTCGATGTACATCGAGCACTACGTAGAGCACCCCAAGCACATCGAGGTGCAGATACTTGCGGATAAGTTCGGCAACGTCATCCACTTGGGTGAGCGTGACTGCTCCATCCAGAGGAACCACCAGAAGCTCATCGAGGAGACTCCCTGCGAGGCTCTGACACCCGAGCTCAGAAATCAGATCTGCGAGGCAGCGGTAAGAGCTGCAAAGGCAGTCAATTATGAGAATGCAGGAACATGCGAATTCCTCCTCGAACCGAACGGAAAGTTCTACTTCATGGAGATGAATACGAGGATCCAGGTAGAACATCCGATAACCGAGTGGGTAACCGGCATCGACCTCATCAAGGAGCAGATCAAGATCGCATCAGGCGAGAAGCTCGAATACACACAGGACGATATAGAGCTTAACGGCCACTCGATTGAAGTCAGGATCAACGCAGAAGATCCCGAGCACAAGTTCAGACCGTGTCCCGGCAAGATCGAATCCGTATATCTTCCCGGCGGCAAGGGAGTAAGAGTCGATTCCGCAGTCTACAGCGGACTTGAGATCCCGCCTTACTATGACTCTATGCTCGCCAAGTTATCGGTATGGGCACCGACGAGAGCAGAGGCCATCAAGAAGGCTCAGACGGCTCTTGGCGAAGTCATCATTACCGGCATTAAGAACAACGTGGATTACCAGTACGGCATACTCACGAACAAGGATTTTGTCGAAGGAAACACAGACATAGATTTCATCGAGAAACATTCCAGGAAATAAGCTATGGAACTCAGATACCTTTTTAAGAAGACACAGACAAACGACCAGCCCGAGACCAGCGAAGAGCAGATCCCATCCGCTCCCCAGGGTCTCTTCCACAAGTGCGCAAGATGCGGCGAGACGATCTTCTCCGAAGAGCTCCGCAAGGATCTTTTTGTCTGCCCTTCGTGCGGCAATTATTTCCGCATGTATGCGAGCACAAGGATCGCCATGATGGCGGATGAGGGCACCTTTGAGGAGTGGGATACCGACATCAAAGAGACCAATCCCCTCGGCACGCCCGGATATGAAGACAAGCTTGCCAAGCTCCGCGATAAGACGGGTCTTGATGAGGCTGTCGCAACAGGCAAGTGCTTGATCGGCGGCAATCCCGCAGCGATCGCCGTTATGGACTGCCGCTTCATGATGGCTTCCATGGGTGAAGTCGTCGGCGAGAAGATCACGAGGATGGTCGAGAAAGCAACAGAGCAAAAGCTCCCCGTCATAATCTTCACGGCATCTGGCGGCGCCAGGATGCAGGAGGGCATCGTATCCCTCATGCAGATGGCAAAGACATCAGCAGCTCTGAAGAGACATTCCGATGCAGGGCTTCTCTACATAACGGTTCTTACAGATCCGACTACGGGCGGAGTTACCGCAAGCTTTGCAATGCTCGGAGACATCATCCTCGCTGAGCCTGAAGCGCTCATCGGTTTTGCAGGACCCCGTGTCATCGAGCAGACCATAGGTCAGAAGCTCCCTGCAGGATTCCAGCGCTCAGAGTATCTGAAGGAGCACGGCTTTGTTGACGATATCGTCGCCAGATCCGATATGAAGGATTACATCGGCCGTATCCTTGCGATGCATGAGAACAATGGCGAGTTCAAGGAAGTAAAGTACAAAGAGACCAAGATCCCCAAGAAGACAGGAAAGCTTACGCCCTGGGACAGAGTAATGATCTCGAGGGGCAAGGACAGACCTGTTGCAGAAGATTACATCGAAGATATCTTTCCTGATTTCATAGAGTTCCACGGCGACCGTTATGTCCGTGATGACCAGGCCATAATGGGCGGCATCGCGACATTCGCGGGACGCACGGTTACCGTTATCGCAGAGTCCAAGGGACACGATACCAAAGAGAACGTCGTAAGGAACTTCGGCATGCCTTCTCCCGACGGATACCGCAAGGCGCTCCGTCTCATGAAGCAGGCAGAGAAGTTCGGACGTCCGGTAATCTGCTTCGTCGATACTCCCGGTGCATACTGCGGACTTGAAGCTGAGGAGAGAGGCCAGGGCGAAGCGATCGCCAGGAACCTCTACGAGATGTCTTCTCTTAAGGTGCCCGTACTGTCCGTCATCATCAGCGAGGCAGGCTCCGGCGGAGCGCTCGCACTGGCAGTGTCCGACCAGATCTGGATGCTCGAGAATTCCATCTATGCGATCCTCTCACCTGAAGGTTATGCATCTATCCTCTGGAAGGATTCCAAGAGGGCAAACGAAGCTGCTGCCGAGATGAAGCTCACTGCAAAGGACATGCTCGAACTCGGAATAGTAGAGAAAGTCATCGACGAACCTGAGGATCTGAAAGAAGAGAATCTTGATGCAGTTACTTCACGCATCAAGAACGGTCTTACCGCATTCATCAAGGATAATCTCGAATTCGACAGTGAAGCAGTAATTGAAGCAAGGTATCAAAGATACCGCAAGTTCGGCGCTTAACCGATCTTATCCCAGCCGGCTTCTATCTTCGCCTTAATATCTGCCAGCGGCAAGATAGCGCTGACAGCGTCGTATTCCGTTACGCTGAGCGCGCCTGCAGCCGCAGCTATGTGAAGGCAGTCTTCGGGGGATTCGCCATGAAGGATCCCTGCAAGGAATCCGGCTATGCTCGTGTCGCCCGCACCTGATGCGGACACTACTTTCTCAGTAACATACGATCTCTCGAAAGCGTCGCACCCGCTCCACTTCGAAGCATCGATACCGGTCATCTCCGATATGGCCGTAAGGCTTTCTTTGTCCGCGGTCCTCAGATAAAGACCCGGCACACCGCATTTGAGAAGGAGTACTTTAACTCCCATTGCCATGCTTTTGTCAGCGAGTGGCCTGATATCCCTGTCGAGATCAAGGATCTCCGTAATGTCATCCTTGCCGGCTTCCGCCTTAAGCGCATCGTATCTGCTGCGGTCCAGCATGAACAGCAGTTCTTCAAAGCTCGGAACAAAGATATCGGTGAGGGGAAGGGCCTTCTTCAGTATGGAAGGCCAGTCGGCCTGTCCTGCTTCGGATTCGGGGTCTGCCATTGCCATGTCGAGTGATGTAATGCATCCGGCTGCTTTTGCTTTCGACATTACCTTAATGAGTTCATCGCCGCCGTCCCTGAACATGGTGCGCATGAGGGGAGGGTAGCCGAAGTGGAATATCGCAGCATCTTCAAGGCCGTCCTGAGGTATGTCGTCTGCGCAGAAAGTGTGATTTGCTCCCGGGTCGTGAAGGAATATCCTGTCGATGCCCGGGATCGCAAGTACGACCGAGTAGGCCGTGTCTTCGCCCGGCGCACGGATCATGCTGTCTTCCACGCCGTACTTTGCCATTATCCCGGACAAGGTGTCACCGAGCAGATCGTTACCGATCCTGGCCATAAGGACAACGTCTTCGCCCAGAGCCTTAAGCGCCAGACCGGTGTTGGATACCGCGCCTCCGGGAGAGATGGTAGCCTTTCCGGTCTCTATGAGCTTTCCCGGCCTTAAGAGCTCTCCGATGTCTGCGACACGGCCGCCGCGGAATTCGGGAGAGATGTCGATGCACACGCATCCTGCCACGATCACTTTTGTTCTTGCCGGCATAGAGCACTCCTTTTTACTAATGGTAACACTCCGGCGCATACGCCAAAATACATATCTTCGCGAAAATGGTGTATATTATCCGAAGTTAAGTTTTATTCGGAATAGGAGAATCTGTTATGAGCGAATATGATTTCCTCATCGTAGGTGCGGGTCTTTACGGTGCGACAGCAGCCAGGCTTGCGACTGATAAGGGATACAAGTGTCTGGTGATAGACAGGCGTTCCCATATCGCCGGCAATGTCTATACCGAAGACGTGAACGGCATCAATGTTCACAAGTACGGTGCACATATCTTCCACACCAGCAACAAAGAAGTGTGGGAATTCGCAAACAAGTTCGCAGACTTCAACAGATATACCAACATGGTAGTCGCAAACTACAAGGGCGAGCTCTACTCCATGCCTTTCAACATGTATACCTTCAACAAGATGTGGGGCGTGGTAACACCGGCTGAGGCACAGGCCAAGCTTGAAGAGCAGAGAGCGCTCGGCGCAGTGGCTGAGCCCAAGAACCTGGAAGAACAGGCTATCTCCCTGATCGGTCCCGATATCTACAACAAGCTGGTAAAGGGCTATACCGAGAAGCAGTGGGGAAGGAAAGCGACAGAGCTTCCTGCGTTCATCATCAAGAGACTTCCGGTAAGGCTCACATATAACAACAATTACTTCAACGACAATTACCAGGGCATTCCGATCGGCGGATATACGAAGTGGATCGAGAACATGCTCGAAGGCATTGAGGTCAGACTGAACACGGATTACCTCGAGCAGAGGGATACTCTGGACAAACTTGCCTCAAAGATCATCTATACGGGAATGATCGACGAGTATTATAATTACTCTCTGGGCAATCTCGAATACAGGAGCCTGAGGTTCGAGACAGAGGAGATGCCGGATGTCGATGACTACCAGGGCAATGCCGTTATCAATTACACTGATGCGGAGACGCCTTACACAAGAGTCATCGAGCACAAGCACTTCGAGTTCTCGACCTGCAAGGGCACGGTGGTAACAAGGGAATACCCGGCTGACTGGAAGATGGGCGACGAGCCGTACTATCCCGTCAACAACGATAAGAACAATGAGCTCTATGCCAAGTACAGGGAACTCGCTGACAGCGATTCACGTGTCTTCTTCGGCGGAAGGCTCGGCAAGTATAAGTATAATGACATGGATGATACGATCGCAGATGCGGCCGAGGATTTCAGCAAGATAACATGTTAAGGAGAAAAAATGAAAAAGATTCAGAAGATCATCGCAGGCGCGGTAATGGCTACGATGCTTATGGCACCTGCAGGAACTGTCCTTGCGGACGAGACAGAAGGAGAGACGCTCCCTGAGCTTGGAGGAGAGGCAACTGCTGAGACGACGCAGGAACTGACTTTCGAGACGATGTACGGAAGCCAGATCGGAAGCTACCTCGGACACCAGTACACGTTTGACGGAGAACCGATCCCTACTTACATTACGGATTTCTACTTCATCAACGCGTTCCTCGACCTCTGCAACTATGCTTATTACGGTCAGGCTCCGGCTACGAGCGAAGGATACATCGATCTCGCCGAGGAGTTCGGCGGTGAATATGCAACTTTCGGTGATTACTACGTAGCATATGCGGAGAACACGATCGAGAGCACCATGATCGTCTGCAAGATGGCAGAAGAAAACGGGATCACACTTACGGATGAGACCATGACGGCGATCGACGACATGATCGAATCACTTGAAGCCGAATCCGCAACGCCTCAGGGCATGACACTGGATGAGTATCTCCAGCTGTATTTCGGCGAGGAGATGACAGAGGCTGCCTTCAGGGAAACACTTGAACAGTACTATCTCGCTGATGCTTATTCTGCAGATTACATCGAGAAGTATCAGTTCACCGATGAAGAGAAGTACGTTCCGAACATCAGATATGCTCTGTTCTATGCGCCCTCCGGCTCGAGCGAGGACACTCTTGCTCAGGCTGAGGAAGCTGCAAATGCACTTCTTGCCGACTGCGCTGACATAGACGACATGCAGACAAAGGCACAGGAGCTTCTTACTGCAGGCACCGTATTCGAGACATCCGACATCCTCGTACCCAAGGGACAGATGGTTCCTTCCTTCGAGGAATGGGCATATGAGGCTCACGAAGTAGGCGATCTGGACGTCATCAAGAGCGACGAGTATGGTTACTTTGTAGTAGGATTCCTCGGCATGGAAGAGAGAGATCAGTCTGAGCTCGACAACGTCGCCCTTGCGGCTCTTAGCCAGGAGATCAGCGACACGATCGACAGCGGCAAGTACCAGTTCGGTACGGACGAACCCTTTGAGCCCGCTGTCCCCGTAACATCTTCTGATGCATTCGATGCTTCTACGAACCAGCTGACGCTCAACATCACGACAACTCCCACACCCGGAGCAGACGGAATGCTTGGAGCGAACAACGGATCGAACACCGTCCTGATCATCCTCGCAGCAGTCGGCGGCGTTGCCGTCGTAGGCGTTATCGTCGTTCTCATCATCTCCATGGTCGGAGGCGATAAGAATAAGAAGCCCGCTAAGCCGGGATCGGAAGATGAGCCTTCCGAAGAACCGGAACCCATCGACGAAGAGTAAGATCCAGTCAAACTTAACGACCATACCGCCGGGAGCCCGATCAGCCCCGGCGGTTCTATTTTATTTACTAATAAGCGCCGTCATGATAGAATTCATAGGTTATAGTGCCGTTATTGGCTGTATGTTTAGGAGTAAATATGGAAATCACAACTGACCTCGTTAAATACTTAGAGGCGCTGGGCAGGATAGAGCTCAGTCAGGAAGATGAGATAGTCACCCAGGAGAAGCTCAATGACATCCTGGGATACTTTGACAAGCTCTCGGAGCTCGATACGACAGGAGTGGAGCCTCTGAGCCATGCGTTCGGAAGGACCAATGTAGTAAGAGAAGACAGTGCGGTCAATGGTGACATGAGAGAGGACATCCTCTCCAACAGCCCCGAGACCAAGGACGGTACGATCCTCGTACCCAAGACTTTTGAGTGACGGGGGTAAGGCTGATGGAAAATACTGCAATCTTAAAGCTCTCCGCTCTCGAGATCGGAAAGAAGATCAAGGATAAGGAGATCACATCCGTTCAGGCAACACAGGCTTTCCTGGATGCGATAGATGCTCTCGATACAAAGTACAAGTCATACATAACA
Organism: Clostridiales bacterium; assembly: GCA_017550385.1. Lineage (GTDB taxonomy): Bacteria > Bacillota > Clostridia > Saccharofermentanales > Saccharofermentanaceae > Saccharofermentans. The sequence continues at coordinate 6,055 of JAFZPJ010000012.1, read as the reverse complement.
GTATGCCGCGACTCCGCGCTCGCCCGTGCGGCCGAAGTCGATGAGCTCATATCTCAGGGCAAGCTGACAGGCGATCTTGCAGGCGTCCCGATCGCCATTAAGGACAATATCTGCACCAAGGGCACGCTTACGACCTGCGCATCCAAGATGCTCAGCAACTTTGTTCCGCCTTATGATGCAACGGTAATCAGCAAGATCAATGCCGAAGGTATGGTAATCCTCGGTAAGACGAATATGGACGAGTTCGCGATGGGTTCCACCACGGAGACATCCTACTTCGGTTCCACGCTCAATCCCTGGGGAGATAACAGAGTTCCCGGCGGTTCTTCCGGCGGTTCCGCGGCTTCAGTTGCTGCAAGGCTCGCTCCGATCTCCTTAGGTTCCGATACCGGCGGATCGATCAGACAGCCGGCCTCGTTCTGCGGCGTTACGGGACTTAAGCCCACATACGGCACAGTCTCAAGATACGGTCTCGTCGCATTTGCTTCTTCGCTTGACCAGATCGGCCCCATCGGAAGAGACGCTGTTGATGTCGCTTCCCTGTATAACCTCATCTGCGGAGTAGACGAGAAGGACCAGTCTTCCACGGAGACAAACAAGATCGACCTGGACAAGGTAAGGGATTACTCCGTTGCAGGCAAGAAGATCGGTATCCCCGAAGAGTATTTCGGCGAGGGCATCGATCCCGAGGTCAAGGCTGCGGTCATGGATGCGGTAAAGGTCTTCGAGAGCGAGGGCGCCACCGTCGAGCGCTTCGCCCTGCCCATCATGGATTATGCGATCCCGACGTACTACATCATCGCGTGTGCTGAGGCTTGCTCAAACCTGTCCAGATATGACGGCATCAAGTACGGCTTCCGTCCGGAAGGCGTCGAGGACCTGGGCGAACTCTACATCAAGTCGAGATCCGAAGGCTTCGGCATGGAGGTCAAGAGAAGGATCATGATCGGCAACTTCGTGCTGTCCTCCGGTTATTACGATGCATACTACAACAAGGCGCTTCAGGTAAAGAACCTGATCTATCAGGCATTCAGCGAGGCGTTCACCAAATACGACGTTGTAATAGGACCCGTCGCTCCGACACCTGCCCTTAAGGCCGGCGAGAGCCTGTCAGATCCGCTCAAGATGTACCTGGGCGATATCTGCACGGTACTGATCAACATCGTAGGTGTTCCTGCGGTATCCGTTCCCTGCGGCTTTGCATCGGGACTGCCTGTGGGAATGCAGATCATCGGTAAGCACTATGACGAGGAGACCATCCTTGGTTTCGCCTCCGATTTCCAGCGCGCAACGGCTGACAAGGCTTATGAGCAGCAATCGCCGGCTGTAGAGTGAAGGGAGGCAGAGCAATGAAAGAATACGAGATGGTGATCGGACTTGAAGTCCACTGCGAGCTTTCCACGGAATCCAAGATCTTCTGCGGATGCTCGACCAAGTTTGGCGGCGAGCCGAATACACACGTGTGCGAAGTCTGCTCCGGCATGCCGGGCACGCTTCCTACTCTTAACAAGCAGGTAGTCGAGTATGCTGTCAAGACGGGTCTCGCGCTTAACTGCGAGATAACCAGGAAGAACAAGTTCGACAGAAAGAACTATTTCTATCCCGACCTTCCGAAAGCATATCAGATATCGCAGCTCTACTTCCCGATCTGCAGGAACGGCCACGTAGACATCAAGACTTCAGAAGGCACCAAGTCCATCGGCATCCACGAGATCCACATGGAAGAAGATGCCGGCAAGCTCGTACACGATCCCGTTACGGGCATGACGATGGTCGATTTCAACAGGTGCGGCGTACCGCTCCTCGAGATCGTATCCGAGCCTGACTTCAGGAGTGCGGAGGAAGTTACCGCTTACCTGACCAAGCTCAGGGACACCATGCAGTACCTCGGCGTATCCGACTGCAAGATGCAGGAAGGATCCATGAGAGCAGACGTTAACCTCTCGGTAAGACCCGTCGGCCAGAAAGAGTTCGGCACAAGGACCGAGATGAAGAACATAGCAAGCTTCAAGGCGATCGAGCGCGCCATCGAGTATGAGCGCGACAGGCAGATCGACCTCATCGAAGAAGGCGGCAAGGTCGTACAGGAGACAAGACGCTGGGACGATGAGAAGGAGTACACATATGCCATGCGTTCCAAGGAGAATGCACAGGACTACAAGTACTTCCCGGATCCGGACCTCATGCCCATCGAGATCTCCGAAGAGCACCTCGAGCAGGTAAGAGCAGAACTTCCCGAGTTCGCAGACGCAAAGCGCGAGAGATACGTCAGAGATATGGGTCTGCCCGAATACGATGCTGAGATCATCACGGGTGCGACCACTCTCGTTAAGGTCTTCGAGACCGCATCCGAGATGACAGGAAGCCCCAAGGATGTATCCAACTGGATCATGACGGACCTCCTCAAGCTCTGCAAGGATGCGCACGTTGCCGTAGAGGACATGGAGTTCGACGGCAGGAACTTGGGTACGATCATCAACCTCGTCGCAGAGGGCAAGGTCAACCGTAAGACGGGAAGACAGGTCCTCGCGAAAGTTTTCGAGGACAAGGTAGACCCCGAGGAATTCATCAAGGAGAACAACCTTGCGCAGGTATCCGACAGTTCTGCGATCGAGCCGATCATCAGAGAAGTCCTCGCGTCAAACGAGAAGGCCGTAGCAGAATACCTCGGAGGCTCCGAGAAGAACTTCCAGTTCCTTATCGGCCAGTCGATGAGAGCATTGAAAGGAAAAGCAGATCCCCAGATGGTACGCACCACTCTGAAGATGCTGCTTGATCAGATGAGATAATGTTAAAGACTGTTGTAGATCTTCTGGTCGTATTCTTCTTCGTGCTCATCAACGCGTTCTTCTCCGGTACGGAGATGGCGGTGATATCGCTTAACGACGCGAAAATGCACAAGATGGCCGAGGAAGGCAACAAGAAGGCCAAGAGGATCGTCAAGTTCATAGACACTCCCGGCAACTTCCTGGCAACGATACAGGTCGGCGTTACCCTGGCAGGATTCCTGTCATCGGCTTTTGCCGCTAATAATTTTGCGAGGCAGCTGGCAGTGACGGTCGACCCCGCCGGACAGTATGCCTGGATGGAGACGCTTTGGACCGTCGTTATCACGGTAGTCCTGTCTTATTTCTCGCTTGTCTTAGGTGAGCTCGTTCCCAAGCGCATCGCGCAGACATATCCCGAGAAGTGGGCCTTTGCTGTAACGGGCATTGTTAATTTCTTCTCGGTGTTCTTAAGACCGTTCGTTGTCGTCCTGACGGCTTCAACCAACGGCATACTCCGTCTGTTCAAGATCGATCCGAACAAGAACGACAAGATCGTAACCGAAGAAGAGATCAGGATGATGGTAGACGTCGGCTCCGAGTCCGGCAACATCGAAGACAACGAGAAAGAGATGATAGAGAACGTCTTCGAGTTCAACGACAAGGAAGTCGCCGAGATCATGACGCACAGAAAGAAGATAGTCTCGCTCCCGATCGATGCCGAGTACGACGAGGTAATGAAGATCGCAAGGGAAGAGAAGTTCACGAGAATACCCGTCTACAGGGAGACCATAGACGATATCGAGGGCATACTGCACATCAAGGACCTCCTGGGCATCACGCCTCCGGACGACGGACACCCCTTCATCCTCTCGAAATACATCCGCGACCCACTGGTCGTACACGAGACCCGCAAGATCTCGTCGTTGTTCGGTGAGATGAAGAATTCCGGCATGCAGATGGCCGTTATCGTCGACGAGTACGGCGGAACGATGGGAATCTGCACGATTGAGGACATCCTGGAAGAGCTCGTCGGCAACATCAGCGACGAATTCGACGAGGATGACGATGAGCTGGTAAGACTGTCGAACGGCGATTACATAGTCGCAGGCGATATGACATTGAGCGATCTGGAAGATGCCGTAGAAGTTGAACTTACTGACGATGAGTACGATACGATCGCTGGCCTTGTCCTGTCGCTGCTCGACCGTGTCCCGGAAGAGCGCGAGCATCCGGTCGTACACTACAAAAACCTCGACATAAAGGTGCTTAAGGTCGCCGAGAATGCGATCGCCAAGGTCATGATCCACGCTAATCCCGAGACGGAAGAGGGCGCCGAGGAGCCGGATAAGGACGGCAAAGGCGAGTAAAACGGGCATTTGCGCTCCGTTACAGTGTTTCCTTGCATTATCAGGTCTGCCGAATTATAATAGTCAATGCTTTTTTATAAGCCACTAAATTCAAGGCAGGTCGGCCCATATGGCAAAGAACAACAAATCTCATAAGAGCAGTTCTAAGAACGTTAAGATAGCTCTCGGCATCAGCATCGGTGTTATAGCCGTATGTGTCATAGGTTGGTTTATTTATATATCAGGTATCATCCCGCAGATCATGCCGGGCATGACAGTCTACGAGACTGCACCTGACGGCGTTACGCTCCAGAAGGTAGAGAGCGTATCCGTTCTCGAGACAAACTATTACTTCAGCGAAGTCTTCCAGCAGTACGCTCAGTACGGTTATGTTACGAGAGACATGCTCGATGAAGTCTATAATCCCGCTACAGGCGAGACATACCGCGACATGATCCTCCAGCAGGTAGGAATGCAGGTAATGAACCAGACTCTCATCAACCGTGCGGCTAAGGAGGACGGATTCCTTCAGTATTCTCAGGCTGCCTTGATCGCAGACAAGCAGAGCGAGAATATCGAGATGATGGCTGCACTCTACGGTTATTCATCGGTCGACCAGTATCTGTTCCAGGTATACGGAACAGGCATGTCCCTGAGAGTATATAAGGACATCCTTGCTAAGGAGATCCTCACCAGCGAGTATCAGGAATACATCGGACAGTTCAAGTTCGTGCCTACTGCAGAAGAGGTCCAGGCAGCTTATGATGCTAACCCTTCTGCATACCAGCTCGCTGACTTCAACTATTTCTTCATTCCTGCCGATGTTGACGATGAAGGCAACGTTACAGGCATGGAAGCAGCAGAAGCTGCAGCATCCAAGATCGTTGTTGCCGCTCCGGACAGCCCTGAGGCATTCCGCGATGCGATCATCGCATATCTCACCGAGAAGGGTGACGAAGGTGCTCTCGAGAGCTTCGCAGACGACGGCGATCCGACAAGATGCGAGGGCTATACCTCCCAGTACACGGATTACTTCGTTGAAGGCTTCACGGAGTTCATCTTCGGAGCTGATACCCAGGAAGGCGACATTGCCATGATCCCTACTGAGACAGGTTACTATGTGATCCGTTTTGACAAGGTCTACCTCGATGAAGCTGCTACGGTATCTTACAGAGTTATGACCCTGCCGTTCACGACCACACTCGATCTTGAGACAACAGACTTTGCCACGCTCCAGGCTGAGGCAGAGGCTCAGGCAGCTCAGATCATCTCCGGCCCTGTTGATTCATTGACTTTCTACAGCATCTGCAAGGCAAACTCTTCCGACAGCAACGAGATGATCAGCGGCGGTTATGTTCCCGGCGCCAAGATCACTGCATTCCAGAGCAACAGCACGGTAGAGGGTGCTACTCCTCTTGCTACCGATATTACCCAGGCAGGCGAGTGGCTCTTTGATCCCGCCAGAGTCCAGGGAGACTACATCGTTATCCTGTCACAGGATAAGACGAGAGTCCTTGTTTACTACTTCGAGTGCAATGAGCCCAGCTGGCAGTACCAGGTCAAGAACCAGCTCATCGTATCGGCTATCAACGATTGGGCAACCCAGCTCCAGGCTAATAATCCTTCATATGAGATCAACAAGGGATGGATCGAGCAGTTTACCTATTGATTTCCTAACTAAACTGTTGACATAACTTGAACGACCCTTTATAATTGTTTACTGCGTCATATTGGGTAGGGGTATTATGCCCTTTTGCCTTGACGGGATTAGTCTTTTATGATAAATAAATAGGCTTTTCCACTGTAAACCGCTTGAAATTCAAAGGTTTCAAGCTTTGTGTGAGGTGATTCGTTAGCTATGGTCCATTCCGTTAAACAAGGCAAGACAGAACGTCAGTCTTACTCCAAGATCAACGAAGTAATCGAAGTACCTAACCTCAT
>JAFZPJ010000011.1 GCA_017550385.1 Clostridiales bacterium | reverse complement strand
TCTGCGTTTTGCAAATACTGTTAGAAGACCTCAAGCAAAAGCCATATGAAGTTATTGCTTATGAGTCTGTTTTTAGACCATTAAGTCTGAACAATACATTCTTTGCATCACTCGCGAATCTCTCTCTTTACGAGCAGAAAAACATCATGGCAACAGGATATGATGAGAACGGTCAGGTTATTCCGGGGAAATACCCGCAAATGCCCGATCTCGCGGCATCAGGACTGTGGTCAACTCCGAAAGATCTTCTCGTGATCGCAAAAGAATTCACAAAAGCATGTAATGGAGATGGCGCCTTGCTTCAGGCAAAAACCGCTATGGAAATGGCTACTCCTTCAGAGAGATTCCCCTGGGCAGGCCTTGGCATTTTCATGGATGGCAAGAACAAGCTCAGCATTAGCGGTTGGGGCGAGAACGGTCAATCGAGATTGAAGTTCAATTACCGCACAGGTGAAGCTGCCGTTGTTATGGTCAATCGGAATCCGGGGGTAGAGCAGTCAGGATCCGGAGTTGAATGGCTGATCAATAACGGATTGGCAGTTGAGTAACTTCGTACAGACTATCGCAATATAATTGACTTCTGATATCAATCGCTCAAAAGAGCGGATTTAAGATAATCGACTGGATGAATGCCAGGATCGCGCCGCCGGTCTTTGATTATGCTCGTACTTATGTAATTATTAAGGAAGTATCGAAAGATGCCTTGGACCTTTATGAGGCAACAGTTCTACCGGATCTGAAGGAACTTTGCATCCCGGAGCCTGATTTCATTGATGTGGTCGAAGTATGTTCGATCGTGAGAGCACGTGAAAAGGCATGAGGAGAAAAAGCGTCGAAAAATGATGCCCTGTAGTCATTGAGGAAGAAAGGAAACAAATTGGAATATCTGGTTGCATTAGCATTTATACTAATGGGCGTAATATCTTTAGCTATCAGGGTGTTGATTTCCAAAAAGCACCCGCCGTATGTTCAAGAGAATAAGGGTTATTATGTTTCGATTTCAGTTTTTGTTTGGTCCAGTCCAATTCGTAGGTTTCCATGGTCTTATCACGAATATACCTTCGTGAAACGGGATAATGGCAAATACAGAATGAAATACAAGTTTCTTGATTGGTTTTACATAGTGTTTCCGACACTTCTATGTTCATATGCGATGTTCCTTTTATTTCTTTTTAGAGAGTATTTTGTTAAGGACCCTAGCTCAATACCTGCCTTAATTACTTTTGTATTATGGCTATTGTCTAATATTGTTTTGGCTAATTATCCGAAGATAGAAGCAAGGCTTTGTTTAAAAAAGCACTTGGAAAGTCTATAAACTAAACCATCCAAAGATTCGGTGCTTCAGAGTATATAGTTTAAGGTTATGTTAAAGAAAGCATAATCTTTCAGAAAGTCGAGCTGATTATAATCGTTCTTGTAAATACATATTTATGGGGAGATTAATTATGTATAAGGTTTGTAAGGCTTGCGGTAAACAGTACGATCTATCTGTAAAGAAATGCCCTTAGTGCAGACGACTATATAAGCAAACCATTTGATATCGATGAGGTAATAATTACGAGGTGAAAGCAATGACATGTCCGTATTGCAAGAATGTGATGGAAGAAGGAATAATACAAAGTTCACAGGAGCTTTCATGGAAAAAAGGAATCAAACGACCGATATTCGGAAGGGCCGGATTCCATGAAGATTCAATAGTTCTTTCTAAACTGTCATTAATGAAAGGTTCAGCGGTAAAGGCACTTCTATGCAGAAAATGTATGAAGGTGATCATAGATTGTGCTGATAAAGAATCTGACTTAAACCATGGTTATAGTATTCGGTAAAAGCATATTCATAACCGTTGTCGCCGGCACTTTTGATCCGTTTGAATTCCTCGCTGTGTTTTGAATCTGCTTCTTTTAATCGTTTTTCTTTTATAGCCAATAAAATGAAACCTGCTAAGATGGATACAAAAGCCAAGGCTGAAACAGCCACTAAAAGCCATATTTTCATTTATATGGCAAACGCACATACAGGCAATGATATGATTGCCGCAATAATATATAACGCTTTATGTTCCTTCAAAACATTATGTTCCATAAATAGTTCATGATCTAACTGCCATATTATAGCATCAGCCCGTCACTCAATCCGCTTCCCAAACCTTCCGCACATACGGAAGGCTTTCTTGCGTGTTATACTGTCTTTGTCAGTTAATTAACCATGGGGATCAAATATGTCAGATCATGAGAAGTACGATGCTTTTATAAGCTACAGACATTGTCTCCCGGACAGCGAGATCGCTTCAAGACTGCAAAAGAAACTGGAGTCTTTCAGGCTTCCGAAGGATTTTGCAAAGAAGACCGGAAGGACAAGACTTAAGAGCGTTTTCCTTGATGAGACCGAACTCTCTGTCTCAGATGATCTGTCTGTAGAGCTGAGTGCTGCTCTTCTTAATTCCGATTATCTTATAACGATCTGTTCTCCCGAGTATCTCAAATCCAAATGGTGCATGAGGGAGATACAGACCTTCCTTCAGTACAACGACAGGAAGAAAGTCTTGCTCGTACTGGCTGACGGCGAACCGGAAAAAGCATTCCCCGAGATGCTGCTCTATGAGACTGTTTATTCTGCCGACGCTGACGGGAGAATAACGAAGTCCTATGAATACAAAGAACCTCTTGCCGCTGACTGCAGAGGCGAGACATCCAAAGAACGCAAAGAGAAGATCGACGTCGCCGTGATCCGTCTGGTTGCCGCGATAATGGGCATCCGTTTTGACGATCTGCAGCAGAGGCACAAAAAAGAAGTCCAGACCCGGAAGAGAAACCGCACATTAGCAGCTTTTGCCATACTCGGGCTTGTGATCGCGATCTGCCTGTTCTTCATCGTCATGATCGTCGGCAAAAACAGAGAGATCGAACAGCAGAACCAGGAGATCGCTCTTCAAAATGAGATCATTACACAGAAATATGCGGATTCTCTCGCGGCAACCTCAGACAGTCTCCTGCATGACGGCAACAGAAGCGCCGCGGTCTATGCGGCAAGACTTGCGCTCCCGGACGAGGAGACCGACGACTACAGCGAACTGGCCTATAAGGCTCTGGTAAATGCTCTGGGTCTTTATTCATTGCCTGACGAGTTCTCGGCAGGAGATGACATAACTCTTCCTTGTGCGGCCGATGAATTTGAATTGTCTCCTGACGGCAACTACATCAGTGTTCTGGGACTTGATGGCTTAAGATACATCTTGGATCTGAGAACTGACGAACTGATATTCTCATATGCCCAGAAAGAGTATTCGTATTTCGGTTTTGACGGAGAGGACGGTTTTGTTTTCCAGGAGGAAAACGGGAACTACATGTATTACGACTTGTCGTCAGGTAAGATCACGGACCTGTCGACAGATTATGGTATCTTCCGTCAGAATCCGTATGGACAGGGATACGCCTACATTGATAACGGCATAGTGGATCTCAGAAGAGGGACGGATTCCGTTTTCGCGTTTTATGCTTATAACGAGATCCCGGATCTGAGCGGCAACCATGATATTGATGTTGTATATTCAGCCAACAGTGACCATACCATTATCAATGTAAAAGACTTCGATAAACTGACATCGTACATATTCGACGTTAACATAAACAGCGGAACCGTATCACCGGTCTCGATCCCTGATAACGGGTTGGTATTGTCTTTATTCGCCGACGAGAGCAGTATCCTGTTTACCATCTACACCTATCCCACCTGCGTATACCGCAAAGACTTGAATACCAATTCAACAGTAAGCATAGACATTGATGAGATACCCGTAAGCATGGCGTCTTCGGGCAACACTGTCGTCGTTGTCAGTGCGGATTATCTGTATGTGCTAGACAGTGATCTTGAGATACTGACTACAGAGACCATCAGCCAGCAGAGTACTGAGATCACCGCATCAGACGGCTGCATTGTCCTTATAGAAGGAACCACCGGATTCTACGTAATAAGGGACGGAATCTGTGAATTCCATGAGATGGCATTCCAAACCAATAATGAATACTCCTGGAGCAGGTCATACAGTAATGGCGTTTTCTATGCTGCAAAGTACGGAGAGAACATTATCAGCACTTATACAAATCAGCAGTCAGATTATATTTCCGCTTACTATGAAACACCCGAGTTTTTATATTTCCCGTACGAAGGCGATCCGCAGATCGCAGAGCTTAAAGAATTCATATCGGAAAACATCCCGAAACTGGATGAGAGCCAGATATTCCAGATCATCCCTTGCGATAATGCGGATATCTTCCTTGTGCAGCTGGACGATGGAACCATAAATATCTACGATGAAGACACCGGTGAAGCCATAAAGACGATCTACGCATTGGACGGATATGCCAGGTGTTTCTATTACGACAGTTCAACAGAATGCTACTACATCGGAACGAACAATACTGAAGTATACGATGAGGATTTCAGGAACATATATCAGATACCGGACTGCAGTCTTGCAGGCATCGATCCTGAGACCGGTTATCCCGTAGTCGTGAAGTACAGTGGAGAGACGCCGTATTATTACCTGATCCGTCCTGTTACATACAGCGAGCTGATCAGCGCTGCCGATGAATATCTTGACGGTTACGTCCCCGACGATAAAGTCAAAGAAAGATACGGTCTGGAATAACGCTCCCGAGCTCACTTGCTCATTACATTCTTTGCGATCTCTCAGCTTGTCTCGAAGACTATCTCCATCTTGCCTTGGTCATCATAGACCGTGAGAGTGTTTCCTTCGATCTTCGCGTAAAGTGATGAGCCGTTTTGACCTGTCAGCACATACGTTCCGTCATCGCTTACAGTTAATGTGCCTGTGCGCTCTTTCTGCAGGATAGTGATCGTGAAGTTTCCCTCGTCATCGCATTTAAACTTAGGATCATCCTTATCAGTGAATATCCGCATATAAAACGGAATGTCGTCGGCTTTTGTCTGTGTGCCGTTTACCGTGAACGAGACATACGTCCAATCAGACGTGATCAGCGTATTGCCATCCTGATCAGTCTTCCTCCCGCAGGCACAAAACATGAGCAAACAAAAAACGATACTGAGTACAAGTGCGACGGTCTTCTTCATGATCCCACATTCCTCCTGACACTTTAACCTTATAATATTATTTGTCTCGTTCCATGTCCATTCGCACCTGCAGTCTTACGACGTTATCTGTTCCAAGATCTGTTCCGTTTTTGAAGATAATGCTACTGCAAACACTACTATTCCCCGGACAGTAGTTTTCTCAGTAGCGTTTTAAGCATTTTGGGAACGCCCCGAGGAACACCTCACCACATCCCGCCCGCATTGTCATTAATATTTGACACAGCCCCCCTCCAGTTAGTAAAGTAGATTTGTTGACGCTCAACACAACCACAAACAGAAAGGACACACCACTATGAAGATCGGATGCGTTAAAGAGATCAAGAACAATGAGTTCCGCGTAGGCCTCTCGCCTGACAACGTCAAAGCATATGTTGCCGCCGGACACCACGTCTACATCGAGAAAGGTGCGGGCATCGGCTCGGGCTTTACGGACAACGAGTACGTTGACGCGGGCGCCAGCCTCATCGACAATGCTGCCGACGTCTGGAATCTGGTCGACATGATGGTCAAGGTCAAGGAGCCTCTCGAAAGCGAGTATCCGCTCTTCCGCGAGGGCCTCATCCTCTATACATACCTTCACCTCGCTGCAGACAAGGCACAGACGGACGCGCTGCTCGCAGGCAAGGTTAAGGCGGTCGCTTACGAGACAATGCAGGAGAAGGACAGGTCCCTTCCTTGCCTCGCTCCCATGAGCCAGATCGCAGGCCGTCTCTCCATCCAGGAAGGCGCCAAGTATCTCGAAAAGAAGTTCGGCGGCGAGGGCATCCTTCTTGCCGGCGTTCCCGGTACGCCTAAGGCAAACGTCGTCATCCTCGGCGGCGGCACAGTCGGCATGAACGCTTGCAAGATCGCAGTAGGCATGGGTGCCAACGTAACGATCCTGGACATAAACCTCAAGCGCCTTGAGGAGCTCGACAACATGTTCGGCGCACACATCCAGACACTGGTCAGCACCGACTCCAACATCGAGCGCGTCGTAAAGGAAGCAGACCTGGTGATCGGTTCCGTACTGATCCCCGGCGGCTCCACACCCAAGCTCTTCAAGAAGAAGTACCTGCCCGAGATGAAGGACGGTGCAGTCTTTGTTGACGTTGCCATCGACCAGGGCGGCTGTGGCGAGTCTTCCCGTGTCACCACCCACGATGAGCCTGTCTTTATCGAAGACGGCGTAGTCCACTACTGTGTAGGCAACATGCCCGGTGCGGTACCGAGAACTTCAACCATCGCTCTGACGAACGCTACTCTGAGATACGGTCTCGAGATCGCAGGCAAGGGCCTCGAGTCCGCTTGCGCAAACCAGGCCATCGCGACCGGCGTCAACTGCTACCTCGGCAAGATCACGAACAAGAACGTAGCAGATGCATTGGGCTACGAATTCACGGAACTCGAGTCGCTTATCTGATCCGATCGACAATGCAGTTAATCAAGCCCTTGGGACTAAGCTCCCGAGGGTTTTTTTATTGCCGGTGTTCCTAATGCTGTTCCGTTTTTGAAGATAATGCTACTGAGAAAACTACTAACCGGTAAATAGCAGTGTTCTTTGTAGCGAAAACGCCGGATTCACTACTGGAAAAAGAACAGACGCGAACTTAACTTGCGGAGGCTACCAAAAAGGCTACCGTTTTCGTGATTTTGGTAGCCGGTTTGGTAGATTTGGGCCGAATGCTACCGATCAGGCCACCGATTTCGCGAATTTGGTAGCCAATTTGGTAGCCGGGGTGCGAAGAGGGTGCGCAGAGTGCCGCGCTGGAACACGCCCTGCAACATTCCCCCGCCTATGCCTGTATAGAAGGTATTAGTTCAAACGTAACAGGCGGCGGAGGTGTAGATATGAGTGTTATCCTGGAGAAACTGGCAGCGATAGGGATCGCGGTGGTAATGGCATTGGGCGGATTGACTTCGTGCAAGCAATATGCGACGGATTATGATCTCGAGGCAGGCGCTGCCGAATACGATGTATATGACGGATGGAGTGTTTGCAAGCGCGATCATAACGACCAGATATATCTGGACGTCTGGCATAGCGGTTCCAAGGATCCCGAAGAGAAATGCTGGTTCAAAGTCTTTGATTCCGCCCCCGAAGCAGCAAAGGCTTTTTATGCCACTAAGGATAGCTATCAGAACTACTGCGGTCTGGATGAAGAAGGCCTGAACTGGTTTATAGGGGAGACTCCCGGCGTGTGCGATGCGACCATAGATTCGATGGTATATCTGCAGAATAACGTCATCATAATCGTAGAGCTGAATATCTGGGGCGAAGGCTACTGGGCAGAAGATGAGAATGGTGAGTGGGTTCTGACCGGAGGCGGCTCCACCGACAATTCTTACCTCAAGGATTACGTGCTGGAGAATGCTTCGGAGTTGGAAGAGCTGGTCATGGAAGATGTGCTCGGGTATTAATTAACAAGGTGTCCTTTGACCCTAATAATCCACTCAAATGACATGGGCCTATGGTATACTGTCAATGTTGGAGGTACCTATGTCTAATGATCTGGCTTTAGCCAATGCCATAGCGTCTGTACAGATGGAAGGTCTTTATCTTAGCGATGAAGGCTATGAATTGTGCCGCCGGTATTCCAACAATGAACTTAGCTGGAGTGAGTTCCTCGATAAAGCACTTGAGCTTGTAAATGAGCAAGAATAATGGGCTATAGTATTGATCCTATTCCAGATGATTGTTATGAGGGTACGACTTGTCTTATAAACAAGTTCGGTATTAAAGATGAGAAAAAACTCTCGCAGATGGAAACTCTCATTACTACTGCCAAGTGTAAAGAATTAGAGATTAAGCCTATTAATGGCGATTTTGGCTTTGATCATTATAAGTCCATACACAAGTATATTTTCGATGACCTTTATGATTGGGCAGGTGAGGTAAGAACCGTTTCTATATCAAAGAAAGGAACTGTTTTTACTTTGCCGGAATCTATCGATACACTCGCTGACAGGATCTTTACAGGACTACAGAAAGCGAATTGTTATATCGGGTATGATGACGATCATTATTTGGATTCTATAGTTGAATTTTACTGTAATACAAATATGCTTCATCCATTTAGAGAAGGAAACGGAAGAACACAAAGAGTCTTTTTGACTCAATTGATACGTCATAGTGGGCATGACATTAATTTCTCGACTATAGATACCGATGAATTGATGATTGCTACCATTCAATCCGCGAATGGAGTTGTTGATTATCTTCGAGATTTATTAAGAAAATTCATTCTATAAAGCTATAAAAGAAATTGCTCACCCGCCCCCAAATTTGCAAGCCCCCATCATTATAGTCCCCTCCGCCGCCCACGGCTCATCAAAATCTGCACAAAACGCACCCCGCAAAATGGTTACAATTGATTAGCACTCTCCTCTTGCGAGTGCTAACGGCAGGACTATAATGAGTGAGAACAAAGGAACGAAGATCTCTAATAGAAGATCAGACCTCCGCTCTAATGCTCGGATAACAACATTCAAAGGAGATGATAATTATGTTGATGTCCGGATTATTTGGAGAAGATTTGTTTGATGAGTTTTGGGGTTTCCCGACGCATGAGCTGGCAAACATCAACGACCACGTGATGGACACGGATGTCCTCGAGACCAAGGAAGGCTATGAGCTTGATATGGACCTCCCGGGCTTCAAGAAAGACCAGATCAACATCACGCTCGAGAACGGTTACATGACCGTCAGTGCTGCCAGGGATCAGGAACAAGACAAGAAGGACACTCACGGCAAGCTCATCCGTCAGGAGAGATATGCCGGCACCCTGCAGCGCAGCTTCTACGTAGGTGAAGCCGTCAAGCGGGAGGACGTAAAGGCTAAGCTTGAAGACGGCGTTCTGAAGCTATCCATCCCCAAGAAGGATCTCAAGGCCCTGCCCGGGAACAACACCATAGCCATCGAAGGCTAAGCGCCAAAGGAATGATACACGAGCCCCGCTTCAACGGCGGGGCTTTTGTTTGCTCTACTGATCTCTCTGACTCCCAAACAGCCTCTTACTCAAAACATAAGCCCCGACCGACATCAGTATCAACACCGGCCCGATGACGAGGAACGTATACTCTTCCGTCAGGATCTTCACGGCATGCCCGCCCATGATATCTATCTGGGACGAATCTATCCCGCTCTTGGTCAGAGCCTCACGTATGCTGTCCAGCTGGTAATCCTCCAGGTGATACAGATAGCCGTCGATCACGAGATCCTGCCCGGTTATCTTTCTCTTGTCCTGCACCTTGAGCCGGTTGTAGAAATACTTGTCCTTGGTGGTCTCGACCAGGCAATATCTGCCCTCGCTGTATTCTATGATGAAGTAGGAATACCCCTTCATGTCGATCACGCCCGCCACGCGGTAGTCCGTCAGCTTAACGCGCGTATTATCCTCGAATGAACTCTGCAGCCGGTCTGCGCTCACGGGCTGTGAATGGTAGATCACGGTCTCTCTGACACCGATGGCGGTGATGATCATGCCGACCACCACAAAGACTGCCGAGAACACGAGCCCTCTTACCGATATGTTCTTAAGTACTATGTTACCCATTAGTCTTCCACAACATAGTCGTAGCTGCTTCTTACCTTCACGAAAGGCCTTACCTTCGTGGTGGCGACCTCAACATGCGCAGGGTTGGAACTGTACTCCTTCAGGGCTTCCGCGCTCTCGAAAACCGAATCCAGCATCGCATCTCCGGACGAACTCTCCAGACCTTCCGTATACACCTTGATCTCAACAAGTCCGGGGATCTTGTCCAAGAGGCCTTCCAGCCCTGACTTGATGCCGGCTTTGATCTCAGCCTTCTCACTGTCAGAATATTCGTCCTTAAGCGTCCAAACGATTACGTGCCTTACCATTATTAGTCACCTCGGAATGTTGATAGGGTGATTATAGCATTACGGAAGTGTGAGTGTTACCACCGGTACACTTTTGATCAGGGATAATAAACGGACAGATACCTTGATAGAATCTGAACAAGAAAGTAAATGGAAAAAGCAAGACATGAAGATAAGGAGGAGAATATGGGAAAAGGTTATCAGATCAAATGTAATAAGTGCAGCTATGAGTTTGAAGCTCTGCTTGGTATTGGAATGCGCTTCCCGTCCGAGTATGCGGGAACTGTGGAGGCCATTAGAAATGGTGACTATGGTAAGAGAATCCAAGATCTCTTCAGATCACATAACAATGCAGTAGTTAACTGCGAGAGAGAAATAGCGGTATGTACCAGATGCAATTGTCTGAAGGTATTGCCTAATATGTCAGCATATCTTCCCAAGGATGGATGCGCAGAAGCACCTGCTTATGTAATGGCTAATGATCTTGAAGGCTATGACAAGCAGTTTGACTACGATCACAAGTGTTCGTGTGGCGGTGATATGAGGATAGTCGATTTCCCGGAAGATCTTATGAACGGAAAACTTGTGTGTCCGGAATGCGGTGAGAAACTCAGCTTTGATCCTAAGAATATGATCTTATGGGATTAAAGCTGTTAAGATCTGTGAGGAGAGGCGGATTAGAAGCTGATACTAATAAAGTGATTATTGCATATGAATCAAGAAGTTGAATTACTATTTAATTGTCATAAGTTCTGCGAGAAGTACGAAACCGTGCTCCGTCTTTTGTATGAAGACCCCGATCTTAAAGAGTGGTGTGAGCACTATTCCGTATATTCAAGACCGACAGAGCATGAGCGTATAGATATATTGATTTATAAAGAGTTCATGCGTGAAGCCTATGATATGGGCATCGTTATTAATAACTATTTCGATGTCTTGAAAGAAGGCGGCCTGGACGAACATAAAGTATACGAACCTGATGCCGAATTCATTGCCGGTCTCACCAAAATGCAGATCATTGCTTGTATTGCATACCAATTCAGAGCAGATCACTTTAATAACGGCAGCCTTATGAACCATGCGGTAGCTGACGGCTACATGTTGAAGCTAATCCAAGGTTTCAAAGAAAAAACCGGAAGTTAACTTACCCTCGCTCATTCATCACCGTGGCCACGCGGTTCTCGATTATACCGATGACTTCGTCAATGCTCTTCTGACCGGCCAGGTAGGGCTGGATCTCTTCGCGGACTATGAGCATTACGCTGCTGTCTGAATAGGGCAGATGATCACCTGATGCGATCAGTGATCCATAGTATGCTATGTCCTCTTCAGTAACATAATCCATATTGAGACCGCTCATTGCCAAGTCAGTATCAGACATAGCAGAAGCCGTGTGGTCCAATTCAAGATTGAATGCATCCATGGCTGCGATAGCTGACTCCTCGAAGGCAGTAATGCTGACGGGAGTCTTGTTGTCCAGAGCATAGCAGGACTGTATGGATGGGCTCAGGAGAACTGAGACGAACGCGAAGCAGGCATCTGTATGCTTTGACTTAGCGTTGACTGCAGCCGAGTTTGAGATTACCAGTGCCGGTCCTCTGCCGTCAGGTGAAGGCATGCCGAGAATCGCAGGGTTGATGTTCTTATATTTGTAGTCCTGGAGATATCCTGCAAATGAAGTGATCTCTGTGTAGCATGCGGGGTGGTCAGTGACGGTCTCGGCCAAACGCATTATCTCTTCGCCCAAAGACTCGTTCGGATCTATTAGAGGATCACTCAGATTGTCGTTAACAAATGCTGCCAGATCCTTGAACTCGTCGTTATCAAATGTTACATCTCCTTCGGAGTAGAAGCAGTCGCTCATATTCTCGAGGCAGAGGCAGAACATGTCGAGGCGCGTAAGATCGAACGGATCGTCGCCGTTGCATACATTGTCAACGAATGCCGGGTATTCGTCGTAAGTGAGCCCCGAGCCTGCTGTCGTGTCAACGTTCTTACTATCCGTGCTTATGCCTGCGATGCCGCATGTGAGAGGCATCTGATAGATTGCACCGTCACCGGATCTCACTGCATTGAATGCGTTCTCAAAGTATGCTTCATCAGGCACGCACGAAGACAGATCCACCAGATAGTCTGAACTGCTCAGCTGCTGCATTCCGATAGCATTCAGAATGATGTCCGGACCGTCACCGGCGTTCATGTCGACGGTAAGGAGTTTCTCGACTTCGGCGAGTTCTGTCAGATATGCATCGGTATCATCTGCCGAAGCGCGTACTATGTATCTCTCATCCAGCACTGCGTAGCAGTCGTTGCCGGCAGCATTGTACTCATAGCAGGCCTGAGCTGTGGCGTAGTCAAGCTGCCCGATAACTGCGACCTTGATGATGTCCTTTCCGGCGTTAGGGTTGGTGTCGGCGCGGTCCAATACGACGATTTGAGCATCATTGTATGTAACGTAATCCACAGGACTTCTGTCTATGCTTCCTGCGAAAACGATCTGCTCATCACTATACGACACGACACTAAGTTGCGGCACGTCGTATCTGTTGACGTTGCAGTAATCGAACCTGAAGATGTATTCTGCCTGCTGTTTGTCGAAGTCTAGAGTAGCCAGACCATATCTGTCGCTCACGATAGTTCCAAGTTCCTTATCGTATGACAGGGTCATCACTGAAGTATCTATATATGAGTCTAACCAAGCATATGTATCGCCGGCGGTCTTGACTGTCATATCGCTCGTATTCAGTATGAAGAGGTCTGAACGAAGCCCATACGGTGCGCAGGCCTTGAAGAGATACTCGCTGCCTGTAATCTTGATCATCCACTCTATATCGGACAGTTCGGATCTGGAAGTCTGCTTAGCAAAGCTTACGGTCTTAACGCTGTTTCCGATGCCTGTCGCGAGCACCATGTCGCTTCCGCCGTCCAGCATGTATCCCAGGTATTCGTATACTGCGATAGTATCGTCTCCGAACGTCCAGTATTTGCTGTCGTAGCAAGTCATGGACGAACTTGGCGCTGCGATTTCTTCGAGCAGCTCAGCCTCGCCGCTGCCCGGATCGATCAATATCTCATGCCAGCCTGAATCAGTCTGTCCGGGAAACCCATATACCAGTTTGTCGCCGCAGATGTTGATAATGCTGTATGAATATGCGGCATCGGGAATGCCGAGTTCGGTCAGTAGCGGGTTAACCTTCTCGCGGATATCGATGCTCTTGGTAAGTGTGCCGTCCTTGCCGTATAGATCAACGTGAACATAGCTGTAGGATGAATAATCTCCGTTATCCCAGTCAAAGTCTGAAGGGTAGACAGAGGTCTCGCTTACTTTATAAGCACTATCTCCACCTATGGTGCCGAGGTATTCCGTCGTTACCTTGTCATACTGTGATCCGGAGTACTGCGCATCGATGTCATAAACGGATGTATCGTACCAGGGCGTATTTCCCGAGATATTTTCGAGGCTGTCGGATACGTTCTGCTTAGCAAGAAGGCTGCACCCGGGTACCGCTGCTGCTGTCAGAGCAGTCACCAGCGCGAGTGCGGATACTCGGATAGTGTGTGATGTTTTAATTCTCCCCATAACGACATTATATCGCTTAGGATTATGCGATAAAATAGCAGTATAAAAAAACACAGGCCGCTGTCTTTATAATTCAGCCCAAAGGTGACAGATATGTTTATAAACAAACTGAACCAGCTCTATAAACCCCAAAGGATCCTTTATTACACGGATGCGGATGATGCTCTGATCGCTGATTTCCGCAATGGTAAGATCTCTGATGCAGTTAACCGTTATGCTGACGCGTTTGGCGCTTATGACCATCCCGGGATCTATTATATTAAGTCGTTAGGCAAAGCGGTTTTAGGGATCGAATTCAGGGAAGATGATGAGAATATCGCTTATCCGGATGACCTTCAGTCAACTGTTCTGGAGGGGGCATTTTTCTATTCGATAGAGATCGATAATGATATTGAGATCAACATCGGTTCCATACATGAGCTCTTCAGTAAGATAAGAGATGACGACGATGCTCACAGAGCCTGCAGCGACCTGTCGATCAAGAAAGACCCGGATGTTATATGCATGTTCCTGAGCGGCAAAAAGGTCAGGATCCTCTGCGACATGAGAGTCGATGAAGACCGTGCCGTAAACATCATAAAAGATGATTATGAGAGTATCGATAAGAAGGAGCTTTACAAAAAGGCATTTACAGATCACGTTACCAATCACTATAACTGGAACCATCTCGTTCCTTTCCTTGAGATGCCGATGGACTACGGTATAAAGGATTACGCCTTTGTCCATTTCGACATAAAAGAATTCAGGGTGATCAATGAAGTCTATGGCCACATAGCAGGCAACAAAGTCCTTTGCAATGTTGTTAAGGCCATGAACGAATCTGATTTTGTTTATACCAGCGCGAGATGCCACAACGATAATTTCGCGATGATAATCAAGGACATGCCTGAAGAACAGACCATTGCGAGATTAACTGAATTCTTTGAAGGATTATCACATCTCGAAGAAGACCCGAACTACAGGATCTATTTCAGATGCGGCTTCGTTCCGATGCAGCATTCCATGCTCTCCGGCAACAGGGTCGCGGATGCCGGAAAGATGGCCCAGGCATTGGGCGTTAAGCACAACACGACCGAGATCACGGTTTTCACGGACAAGATGCATGAAGATATCCTGTGGGGCAATTACATCAAAGCTTATCTTGATACCGCCATCGAGAACGATGAATTCGTCGTTTACCTTCAGCCCAAATTCGATATAAAGACCGAGAAGATCAAGGGCGCCGAGGCATTGATAAGATGGAATTATAAGAAAAAGGAATTCCTTTATCCGGGTAAGTTTATACCGTTTTTTGAAAGAGACGGTTCGATCGGCAAGATCGATGACATAGTCCTTAAGAAAGTCTGCGCTACTATGGCCAAATGGCGGAAGGAAGGGAAGATCCTTTACCCCGTTTCCGTAAACCTGTCGCGCGACCGTCTCTACGACAATAATCTTGTAAAGCATCTGACGGACATCGTCGATTCGTACGGCGTCTATCATGACCTGATCGATTTCGAGCTTACCGAGAGCGCTTCATACGATAATACGGAGCAGATGATACATGTTCTTAACGAACTGAGAGACCGGGGCTTCCGCATCTCGATGGACGATTTCGGAACCGGTTATTCATCCTTTTCGCTCCTCACCCAGATGCCTCTTGATACTCTTAAGATCGATAAGAGTTTTGTGGATAAAGTCGGCGTCGACAACGAGATGAAAGAAGACTTTTTTGTCATCAGGCACATCATCTCCCTTGCAAAAGAATTGGGATTCATATGTCTTGCCGAAGGTGCCGAGAATAAGAGCCAGATCGATGAGCTCAGAGCTCTCGGCTGCGACGTTATCCAGGGATACTATTACAGCAAACCGATGCCGATCGAAGAATACGAAAACAAGTATCTGAATTGACTATGAGCCGGTCGTGATCCTTAACTCAGTATTTGTCTATTAGGCTGAAAAGCTATGATCGCACCCGCCGATTGGCGGGTTTTCTTATGGTTGCAACTGTCAGTTGACAGATTTACAAGCGCGCTTGATGGCAGGTAACCGCGCCTTTTGGGAGAATATTGGCATAAGACAGGTGCACGAATGTCGACTATAATATGACAGTAGAGGTATAGATTATGATCCTTGCAGACAAGATTATTGATGAGAGAAAAAAGAACGGATGGTCCCAGGAGGACCTGGCAGACAAGCTCGGCGTATCACGCCAGTCCGTGAGTAAGTGGGAGAGCGCGCAGTCCGTGCCCGACCTCCAGAGAGTATTGGAGCTCAGCAAGTTATTCGGTGTAAGTACTGATTACTTATTAAAGGACTCCGAGGTGCGCGAGGCGGTAGATGCGGTTGATTCGGACGAGACCGAAGTTCGCCGCGTGACCATGGAAGACGCGAACACTTTCTTAAGCTTCAACAGGATGTTCGCGGGCAAGATCTCGCTCGGTGCGCTGATCAGCATTCTCTGCCCCATCCCCATGATCGTGATGGTCGCACTCTCGAAGATGGGCACCCTTCCTCTCACTGAGGACCGTGCAGGAGCGCTCGGCATCGTGATGCTCCTCGCGATCGTGGCAGTATCCCTGATCTTCTTCATTCCCGCAGGCATTGCCGCTTCGAAGTGGGAGTGGCTGGAAGAGGATGTTTTCGACAGCGAGTACGGCGTGGAAGGCATGCTCCGCGACAAGGCCGAGAAGTTCAACCCCACCTTCATTAAGTCGATCACCGGCGGCACGGTCATCATCCTTCTGGGTGTCATCGCGCTCATTACCGGTGCAGTCATCGACGAGAACAACGAGCCCCTGTGCATGCTGCTCCTTGCCGGAATGCTGGCGTGCATCGCGTGCGGTGCTTTCGTGATCATCCATGCGGGCATCATCAAGGACGGCTTTGAGAAGATGCTGCAGGAAGGCGACTACACCAGGGAGAACAAGTCCAACAAGCTGCTGAAGATCGTTACTCCCGTGTATTGGCTCGTCGCTACCGCGATCTATCTCGGCTGGAGCTTCCTGACGAATGCTTGGAACACCACCTGGGTCGTATGGCCGATAGCAGGCGTGCTGTTCGGCGGACTTGTGATCGTGCTGAAGACGGTCGGTGCTCCGAAGAAGTAAGTTTGAGTTTTTGTGCTGACGGGGGTCGCCTGATGTGGCGGCCCTCTTTTTTGTTTGGGGTTGGTGTTGCGCGGAGGCTACCAAACAGGCCACCGTTTTCGGAGTTTTGGTAGCCGTATTGGTAGTTTTTTGCCGAAAGCTACCGGTCAGGCTACCAATATCGGGAATCCGGTAGCCAAAATGGTAGCCCGGGTGCGCGGAGGCGGGGCTGTTCCCGGAGCAGTAGTGTTTTGGCGGAAATCGCAACTGCAAATTCAACTAATTGCCATCTAGTAGTGTTGGCAGTAGCGTTTTGAACCTTTTTGGAACGGAAAAAGGAACGCGCCCGGTCTTACGGCAAGGAATCCAGGTATTCTCTGCTGTTGGCCTCGAGGTAGCTGTCGCAGAATTCGTTGACGAGCTCCATGAGTGCGTTCTTGTTGCCCTGGGGGAAAGAGTCGGCGTCCAGCATGACGACATACGTGCCGCTGCGTAACGCGGGATTCCAGGTGCAGAGCATGAGCAGGCTCTGCGCTTCAAAAGATACGGGGATCTCCGTGTCATCGTATTTGGTCACGGCATAAGAGAAGTCCGAGACGAGTTTGCCGTCACGGAGAAGGCGCATGGAGAGGACTTTCTCGCCGTGGATGTCCAGCACTTCGAGCTCCAAGTCGTGCCTGTCGCCGAGCCTGTTCTTGATGACGGAGCGCGCGTCTTCCGTGAATTCAGCCAAGAGGTTATCTATGTATCCCTGCACCTCGGACTCGTCGATGATGCTGTCCATGGAATCCGACATGATCGCCTTGTCTTCGAACGCGATGTTGAGTGAGACGATCTTGTCCATGACGACGGGGTAGCTGAAAGTAAGCCCGTAGAGCATGGTCGTCTTGTATTCTTCGCCGTCCTTGATCGTGATGAGGGTATCGTCCCTTGACGTGACCACTATCTTAGAGATGTCGCCGTAGGGGATGGTTATCTTCTTGAAGAGTTTGCCTATATGGATGCCGTTCTCGTCTGCTTCGACCTTCATGCCGGTTACCGTACCTTTGTTAATACTCGCGCTTGTAGATCAGTTCGGACTCGTAGCCTTCTTCAATGTAGATCCTGACGATCTTGCCGTTGCTGTCGAAGACCACCTTGGCTTTGGAACCGTCTTTGAGATTCCATACGTAATACAGTATGCCGGAGCCTTCTATGCCGTATCCGCCGATGTCTTCAACGATCTGGTCAAGGCCCGTGTTATCCTTGTCCAGTGTCTCGAAGTACTCCCATGTGGCAACCGCAGCAGGTTCTTCGTCCGATATCTCGAAGTATGAATATGTCTGGATATTGGTCTCTAGATCATTCCAGAAATCATCTTTTACGTCATAAATCTGCACGACATAAGTCGTGGCTTCACCGCCGCCTGTCTCGGTCTTGATCGAGATATTGTCGAGGTTGATCTCGGAATACTGGGCTATAGTCGAATACAGCCTGATGATCTTGATGTCCTTTGGATCTATGCCTTCGACGATAAAGCTGATGGTATATTCATCGCCGTCTATGGTAATGTCATCGGCATCGATCTCTGCCTTGGTACCGTTCTTGGCGATAACTGTTATCGTCTTATCTTCAGGGTATTCTTCTTCCTCGAAAAGCGTCTTGAACTGGCCGTAAGGGTACTCTCCGTCTACGGCATAATCCTCATCAAGACGGATGGTTATGCGGCCGCCGAAGGAAACGAAAATCGCCTCGAGGCCGATGTGGTTATCGCTGTCGCAATAGAATATCTTTTTGCCGTATTTGCTGCATCCTGCGAGCAGCGCCGTCAGGACCATCATCATCAGTACCGGAATTGTCAGTAATCTTCTTCTCATATACTCAATACAGTTTATATAAATAAAGTGTTGCACTTAAGATTATAATAAAAACACAGACCAAAAGGGGAATATAAAGTGACGGAGGATCCATATGGGGAAGATAAGCCTTAAGCCTTATAACGATTATTGTCCGCAGACGCTGTTCATGTACGGAACATATAATGAGGACGGCACGCCGGATTTCGGACTGTTCTGCTGGTTCAGTTATCTCTGGGACGGCGAGATGGGCGTGATGTGCGCCATCGGCGGCGATAAGACCACTGTGCGTAACATCAAGCGCAATAAGATCTTCTCTGCCAACCTGGTGACGGAAGAACTGCTTCCCGTCGCTGATCATCTCGGCATTGTAAGCGGCAATAATCCCGATAAGATGAACATCGATCTTGATATCGGCAAGGGCGAGGTACTGGACGTCCCTATCATTAACGCTTCGCCGGTGAACTTCGAACTGGAAGTAACAGACTTCATCTATAAGCACGACGGCACCATCATGCTCTGCAAGATGAGGAACGTCCTGCAGGATGAGTCGCTGTCTTCCGGTGATGAGACTTATGAGCAGAAGCTCATGCGCATCGCGCCGGTCAAGACCACCTGCAAGCATTACTTTAGCTATCAGGGCAAGGACCTCGGCGCATGGGGCGAACCGATGAAGAAGAGGAGCTGAGAATGATCAGATTTATAGAAAACGCAGAAGAACGCAAGGAGATCTCCAGGCAGATCCTCGAGTCTCTTACCGAGTGGTTCGAGGTCGAGGAGAGCAGAGAGCAGTACATAAGAGAGTCGGCAGACCAGCCCTTCTGGGCATCCGTTGACGGAGACGTTGTCGAAGGTTTTCTCTGTCTGAAGGAGACCGGCAAAGAGACTATGGAGCTTGCCGTGATGGGCGTGAGGAAGGAGTGCCACAGGAAGGGTGTCGGAAGACGGCTTTTCGCCGCGGCAAGAGATTATGCTTCCGTGCATGGCTACGAGTTCATCCAGGTCAAGACGGTCAGAAGCGGCATGTACGAAGACTACGATATCACCAACGAGTTCTACAAGAGCCTGGGGTTCAAAGAGCTCGAAGTGCTGCCGGATTATTGGGACGAGTTAAACCCCTGCCAGATCTACGTGATGTCCCTTAAGAGTGCGGTCAATACGATCGCTGCGCGTCACAGCTACCGCGGTGCGTTCCTGCCCGGGAGCGTGCCTGAAGCTGATCTCATAACGATCGCCAAGGCAGGCATCGACGCGCCTTCCGGATGCAACAAGCAGACGACGGACGTGGTCATAGTAAACGACCCTGAAGTGCTCGCGCAGATCAAGGGCGTGATCGATCCGCCCGTAGCGCAGACGGCACCTGCTTTTATCGTGGTCCTGACAAGAAGGATCAATGCGTACAGGGACAGGTGTTTCGCGATACAGGATTATTCCGCTGCGATCGAGAACATGCTACTGGCGATAGTCGAGCTCGGATATCAGAGCTGCTGGTACGAAGGACACATCACGGATGAGGACAGGATCTGCGATAAGATCGCGTCCATTTTAAGCGTGCCGGATGAGTACGACGTGGTGTGCCTGCTGCCCGTTGGCAAAGCCGCGGACGAGTTCCACGCGCCGAGCAAGAAACCTCTCTCCGAGAGAGTTCGTCTCAACAGCTGGCAGTAATTCATGTAATGATACACAAACGATACACGGGACGGGTAATATCACTTTGACGGAGGAGATTCATGTACAACGTTCTGCTCGTTGAAGATGACATTCAGATCAGAGAAGTTATCGGGGACTTTTTTGCCAGGCGCGATAAGATCAAGCTTGACCTCGCCGCGGATGGGGAGATAGGCCTGAGCAAGATACTTAACGGTCAGTATGATCTTATTGTTCTTGACATAATGATGCCCGGTATCGACGGATTTGAGCTCTGCAAGATCATAAGGAAGAGGTCGGACGTTCCGGTCGTTTTCCTGACGGGTAAGGTCAGGGAGGAAGATGTGCTCTACGGCTACGAACTCGGTGCCGACGATTACATCGTAAAGCCTTTCTCGATCAAGGTCTTGTACAGCAAGCTGCTTGCCATCTTAGAGCGTACGGCGGAAGAGAGGGTCCCCCGCAAGGTGCTCTCGAGCGGACAGATCACGCTCGACCCTGCCAAGTTCGAAGTGACGGTCGCAGGCGAGATCATCGATCTGCCGCCCAAAGAGTATCTGATCCTCAAGTACATGATGGAACATCCGGGGACTGCGGTCACACGACGGCTCCTGCTCGCTGCCTGCTGGAACGGCGACTCGTTCATAACCGAGCGCGTGATCGACAACCGCGTGAAGAACCTCCGCAAGAAACTTAAGAAAGAAGGCGCCCGCATCAAGACGCTTATCGGAGTCGGGTACAGATTCGATTAGCCTTGTTATCGTGTTGGGACGGACGGCCTTCGTGTGCGGCCGCAAAGGGGGTTATTAGGAATGAAAAAGTACAGGGATTTTGCATTTCCGCGCGTGGCAGTAGGACTGTTGATAGGCCTGCTCCTGTTCGGGTTCACCACCATGGTGTTCGAGTATCGTTATGATGCTACTTTGCAGAGCGGCAATACCGCTTATTTCGACAAGTACCAGAGGATGATCGACATGTACGATGACGGCGAGCTTACGCCGGAGTTCATCGGCATGATGGCCAACTTCTACCAGATGGATTATCTGCGCATCTCCAAGATAGATGACAGCGGTAAGATAGAGCCCATCTTCGAGACGGACTACTCGATAGTCCCGGTCTCCGCCAGCATCCACGAATGGTACTATGTTACGCGTGACGATGCGCTCGCAGGAACCGAGCTCGACTGCAAGCAGCCGAATCCGAGTGCGTTCGAACTGAACATAAAGTATCTCAAGTGCGACGAGATCTGGGAACCGGCAGAGTCTCTGGACACGTATATGACCAATTCGTACAACCTGTTGGCTTTCTCCGAAGGATGGTATGTCAGCGAACTGGATCCGTTCTTCCTCGTCTCTGAGATCTATGGCAACAACTGCTTTCCGTGCCTGGACATATTGTCTTATTACACTGAAGGCGACACCCTGCACCTGGGTCTGGTGAGGAGGGGCATATCGCAACTTCCGTTCGCCAAAAAATGGGATTTCACGGCCGCAGCCGATAAGGACAAGTACCTGCAGGCAACAAGGGATGATCCGTTCATCGGAAGCATCTGTTATGGCGTTCCCGTAAGACCTGACGAGTTCCTCGCAGAGGAAGACGACGTTTTCATGCAGGATCAGCTGTCCTGCATATATGCGAGCGGCAAGATGGAGGAGGGTGAACGTTATTACTCGACCACGCTTACCGTTGACGGGCGCAAGACCTTCGGCACTCTCAGGATATACGAGACCGGCGGACACAGATATCTATACGAGGGCATCATCACCGCACAGTCGTTCACGGAATACTATACGCCCTTCATGATCGTCTACGGCATCTTCCTGGTACTGGTGTTCATCGGCATCCCAATGCTTACTGCGCTGCGTCCGTACCGCCAATACAAGAAGGCCTACGAAAACAATCTCTTCAAGAACAACTTGATCGACTCGCTCGCACACAACCTCAAGACGCCGCTGCAGATACTCGGAGGCTACGCGGAAAACCTGAAGGATGTCGACGGCGCTTCCGAGAAAGACCGTTACGCCGACCGCATACTCGAGAAGGCCGCCGAAATGAATGCCGGGATAGAGGCGATCCTCAAGACTGCCGAGAAGAGCAATCCGGTACTGGTGAAGACTTCCGTGCGGGAGATCGTGGATCAGGTGGTGCAGGCCGTCGGCGCGGATTGTGAGGTCGAGGGCGACGCGGTGCTGGCGGTGGATAAGGAGTATTTCGCGCAGGCGTTGACGTGTCTCATCGACAATGCTTCCAAGTACAAGACGGTGCGCCCGGTCGTGGTCAAGATCACCCCTGCGGCGATCGTCATCACGAACAAGACCGACAAGGATACGTTCACACCCGGCACAGGCATCGCGATCGCGGGCAGGATATTGGAGCAGCACAAGCTGAAGCTGACGACCGCGATCAAGGGCGGCGTGTTCGAGGCGAAGATATCGAAGAAGTGAGTGCCGCGACGGGGTGTTCTTTTTGTAGTAGCGGATTACGCCAAAACGCTACTATAAATTCAACTATCCGGCCGGCAGTAGTTTTTCCAGTAGTGATTGGAGCCAAAACGCTACTGGTTTTGGAACAGCTTTGAGTAAAACAAAACTCCCGGGCAGCCCCCGGGAGTTTCTTTGTGGACTTACTGCAAAAGTTACTGCATATGCAGTATGTTTGTCAGTAACTTCGGGTGCCAAGGGCTACCTTTACTTCTGCCCTGCGCGGCCGGCCTTCTTGTCCTCGTACAGGGCCTCGTCCGCTTTCGCGACCGCGGACTGGAATTCCTTGATGTCGCCGACGTAGCTGGCGTAGCCGACGCTCGCGGTGAGTTCGTACGCCGCCGCCGCATCGGAGTTCATCTTGACGAGCGTGTTCTTGATCGAAGTGCACAGCGCGGTGATCGTGGGCTCGTCGTCGGTCTTCAGGATGACAATGAACTCGTCGCCGCCGTAACGCGCGATGAACGAACGGATGGTCAGGCCGGCGCAAGCGACCTTCAGCGCATCTGCCGTGCGGCGGAGCGCCATGTCGCCCTCGACGTGACCGTAGACGTCGTTGATCTGCTTGAACTTGTTGAGATCGATCATGAGCACGTAATGCGTGGCGCGGTCACCGCCCGGACGCGTGTGCTCGCTCATGACGTATTTGGTGAGCTGCGTGCGGTTGTTGAGGCGCGTGAGCTCGTCGATCGAGACCTGGTCGTTCAGCGAGATGATGTAGATGTACACCATCATTATCGTGCAGCCGAAACAGAACACCGGCGCCTCGAGCCACATCGTCTGAATGATACCGAAGATCGTGATCACTACGGGGTATACCGCACACAGGATGTACTGCGTCCTGACGGCGTAGTTCTCTTTCTTGAAAGCGCGCGTGAACGAGCGGATCGAACTCGCGATGATGTACAGCGTCGGTATCGTGATGAAGAAGACGTAGTACAGATCGCTCATCTCGTAGTCCGCGGTGAGGGCCAGGCCGGGGAAGAAGATGAAGAGCACCGCCATGATGACGACTTCCGCCATCGCCGGTATGAACGCGATGATCCTGTTCTTGAATATTGTGATGTATGAGACACCCTGCGAAAGCTCGACATAGATGAACCAGCAGGCGGTGATGGCGCTGAGGAGTATCGCGTTTGAGTAATTGACGAGCGACGCCGTGAACTGCGTGCGCGGGATGACCTCGCCGAGGATCAGCACCCAGATGATGTCGCTTGAGAAGTAGAGGATATAGCTGATCGCCAGGTTGATGAAAACGACCTGCTTCGCCTGTCGGCCGACCGTCGCCGCCTCGCGGTACAGCATGATCGCGAACAGTATGATGCAGACGATATTCGCCTCGATGTAGAACATAGTGTAATCGATCTGCATGCCTGCCTCCGCGCGTTGAAGTCGTGTGTTACTACAACTTAATAATATAGCGCGCGTGTTTAAGGCGGATTAAAGAACGGATAACGAATTGTAAACTGTCGGGGCGCGTTGGGGGCGGGAAAAATACACTGCAAATGTACCGCAGTGCAGTGTATTTTGCAGTGTAAAACGTTTTCGGGGAGGCAGAATACACTGCAAATGTACCGCATAGCAGTGTATTTTGCGGTGAATTGCGGGCACTACGGCGCGAAAAGCACTACTACTGTACCGCAGCGCAGTACAGCTGTAGTAACAAACGGCCCTTTTCGGCGCGAAAAGCACTACTATTGTTCCGCCGTGTAGTACAGCTGTAGTAACAAACGGCCCTTTTCGGCGCGAAAAGCACTACTACTGTTCCGCAGCGCAGTACACCCGTAGTAACAACCAAAAGAAAAAGGGCTGTCTCAACGCCGAGGCAGCCCCTTTGAACTTGTTTGCACTGTTATCAGTCGTACTCTTCGATGATCTCCTGCATGACGTCTTCGAACTCGTCGACGTCAAAGTCAGAACTGAAGTTGTTGATCGCAACGATGCCGCAACCGACGATCGCGATGAAGATCAGGGTCGTGATGATGCTCCAGATCAGACCGAAGATTCCGAGGCCCTTGCCGCGCTTGCCGTGTTTCTTGCAGGCGTGGATGCCGACGATGGAGAAGATCCAGTTGAACGGGAACAGGCACAGGAGTGCCGTGATGAATCCTGCGACGCACATTCCGCTTACGCCGGGCTGGACAGCGGGAGCTGCAGCTGCTGCGGGTGCGGCCTGATATACGGGCTGCGCGGGAGCAGGCGCGGGCTGATATGCCGGTGCCGGTGCAGGCTGGTAGACCTGAGCGGGTGCGGGTGTCGGCGGGGGAGTGGGTATCGGAGCAGGCTGAGGTACGGGCTCCGGTGCGGGAGCGGGTGCAGGTGCCGGCGCGGGCTCAACTGCAGGAGCAGGCTCCGGTTCGATTGCCGGTGCGGGCTCAGCAACAACTGCTGCAGCTGCGGGTTCTTCGACCACGGGAGCAGCCTCGGCTTCAGGTGCAGCTTCGGGCTCTGCCTCGACGGCGGGCTCTTCAACCGCAGGTGCCTCTTCGATAGCGGGTTCTTCAGCTGCCGGTTCTTCGACTGCGGGTGCAGCCTCTTCTGCGGGTGCAGCCTCTTCTACGGGTGCTTCGGGTTCAGCGGGTGTTGCCTCGGGCTCTGCTGCAGGAGCAGCCTCTGCCTCGGGAACGATTCCGCCGCAGTTAGCACAGAAACGATCGCCCGGATTCAGCGGCGATCCGCAATTACTACAAAACTTTGCCATGTCAATCCTCCCTTAAATAAGATTACCTCAATTTTAAATAACAAATCGCCGCTTGTCTATGGATAGCAAGCAAACTGACCGCAAACACGTACCATCTTAGCACCGCTTCTCATACAGCATGGACCATTGACATGTAGGCACTGACTACATATAATACGGCTATGATGATGTAGGCAGTGACTACAAAGAGCCGGAAAGGAAAATGATATGAATATTGATTATGTTGATGGATCGACAGGGATCGTTTTCGAGATGGTGCGTTCGGACAAACGGTACAAAACGGATGTCGTGGCTTGCTATATCGAAGGGCTTGAACTCGTGATCGAGATGGAGAGAACGGGCGGCCGTGAGTCCGAAGCTCAGAGTAAGAAACGTTTGTACAGTTACCTTACAAAGGCGATTAGAACTCAGTCGGGGATGAACCGCGTCCAGTTTGCACAGTGGCTCGGCATACCGTACCGCACGATGCAAGAATGGGAGATCGGCAGAAGGCTCATGCCGGATTATCTGCTCAGGCTGATCGCTTACAAAGTAAAGAATGAGCAGGAAGCAGGACGGATAGCTCCCGCCTGAGAACAACTGTTTTGAGTTGACAATACGTATCTTACGTATTATAAATAGGGGAGAAACAGATGAAAGTCTCTGAGTTAAAGAAGCTTCTCAGAAAGTTTGGCTGCTTCCTTATAAGGAACGGTGATAACCACGAGATTTGGTATTCTCCAAAATCAGGGCGGCAGTTTACGGTTCCTCGGCACAACTCGAAAGAATTGCCTACAGGAACAGAGAAGTCGATCAAGAGGCAAGCAGGATTGTTATAAAGTACAGACTCAAAACCGACTCGATCACTCTGTTCTTTGGAGGTTTAGCATGGGCAGAACATACACTCATTCACCCAAATATGTTTATCCGGCTGTTTTCAAGCCGGAAGCAAACGGCATGTTCTCGATAAGGTTTCCTGATATTGAGAACTGCTGTACCTGCGGAGACAATCTGGAAGATGGAATGGTGATGGCGGAAGATGCTCTGGCGCTTACTGTATTTACCGACTATGAAGAGAAAAGCATTTCTGCGCCCGAGGCAACACCTATCGATAAGATCAAGCTCAAGAAGCGCGAATTTGTTACGTATATAGTTTGCGATACGACCAGATACAGAAGGAAGTTCAGTTCCAAAGCGGTCAAGAAGACGCTTTCTATTCCCGAGTGGCTGAACGATGCTGCCGTTAAGGAACGGATCAATTTCTCGCAGGTTCTTCAAGATGCTTTAAAAGAAAAATTGAACGTAAGCTAATAATTGATAAATATAATTATAAATAAACATGAACTACTACACAGCAGACACACATTTTTGCCACGCGAGAGCGATAAGCTACGACGGCAGGCCGTGGGACGATGTCGATGCGATGGAGGCCGACATGATCGAGCGCTGGAACCGGAAGGTCGGCGCTAAAGATGATGTGTATATCATCGGGGATTTTTGTTTCGGGCACGCGGAGAACTGGAGGCGCATCCTGCCGCAGCTCAGCGGCCGCAAGCACCTTGTCAAGGGCAACCACGACCTTCGAAAGTATCCTGACGACATCCTCGCGATGCTCGCCGAACCGCCTGCGCCCTTGATGTTCGTGCGGGACAACGGGTACAAGATCGTGATGAGCCACTACCCGATGATCTCATACAACAACGACAGCGATCCGCAGACGCTCATGTTCTACGGGCATGTCCACACGACGATAGAGTTCGGCGCGGTGAAGGAAGCCGTCAAGGCCATGAAGGAACGCTGCCGCGCGGAGGGGTTCGACTATCAGGGGAATCTCTATAACTGCTGGTGCGGTTTTTTCGACTGGGCGCCCGTGACGCTCGAGGAAGTGCTCGCGAATGAAGGGGCGAGATCTCTGGCGGAGTAGACCGGCACGTTTCACTGCCTCGAATGTATTGCGAATGTGCGCACAAATGCATATAATCATACTATAAGAATAAAGCGCAAACATTCTGCAAGGAGATCATCATCATGCCCAAGACAGCGAACCTGTATGTAAGGATAGAACCCGAAGTAAAAGAACAGGCTGAGAAGATTCTCGATGAGCTGGGGATCTCCGCTTCAAGCGCGATCGCCATGTACTACAAACAGATCATTCTTCAGCGAGGACTGCCGTTTGAGATCCGTCTTCCTGATTCTAAGCCGACAGTTGTCGGCGGCATGACTCGTGAAGAATTGGATATCGAGCTTAAGAAAGGCATCGATTCAATGAAGGCAGGTGACACATACACTGCCGACGAAGTCGATGCTGAACTGGCCGAAGAGTTTGGCGTATGACCAAAGACTATCCGGTCATATATTCCGCGGCAGCCAAAGACGACCTCCGGAGTATTTATCGCTACATTGCATATGAACTTGCAGAACCCGGTATCGCCAAGAAGCAGGTTGACCGTATAAGGAATAAGATCAGAAAACTAGGTAGTTTTCCCGCAAAACATCCGTCTGTCGATTGGGAACCTTGGTTATCTATGGGAATGCATAGAGTTCCGGTTGATAACTATCTCATCTTCTATCTGGTAAACGAAGAACTGCAGCAGGTAATTGTAACCAGGATATTCTATGGTGGTCGGGATATTGAGAAAGAGTTATAAATTCTATCCGGTCAATCCAACAGCCACCCGCCGGCGCAAAAAACACCAAAGCCCTCTTGCAAGAATACATACATTAGTGTAATCTTCTTACCGACAATCGAATACTTAACGGGAGCTTGTAGACAGGCTGAGAGGAAGGTGTGACCTTCGACCGAGAACCTGATTTGGATAATGCCAACGTAGGGACGCTTAACACAGCAAGTGTTTTGAAGGGAGTTGCCAATATCGGGCGGCTCCCTTTTTGTATTCCCGAAGGAGGAAAAAATGCGTAAATACAACATCTTGCGCCTGACCGTAATGGCTCTGCTCATCGCGGTTGGCGTGGTCATCTCGCCGCTTCTCAGGGTCGAGGGCATGTGCCCGATGGCGCATCTGATCAACATCACCGCCGCCGTATTGCTCGGACCGGTCGACGCGTTTCTGGTCGCAGTCCTGATCGGCGTCATCCGCATGTGTGCGATGGGCATACCGCCGCTGGCACTGACGGGCGCGGTCTTCGGGGCAACGCTGTCCGGCATCCTGTATAAGGTTTCGCGCGGAAAGATCTGGGCGGCAGTCCTGGGAGAGATCATCGGCACGGGCATTATCGGCGCCATCGTGTCCTACCCGGTCATGGCATTCATCTGCGGCAGGGAAGGGCTCGGCTGGTTCTTCTATGTCCCGTCATTCATCTGCGGAACGCTGATCGGCGGAAGCATCGCGGCGGTGCTGCTCTACAGGCTCCAGCACATCGGCGTGCTCGCGAGGATGCAGCGCAAGATCGAACAGGGAGGTGCGCTATGGAAAAGGCACAGCGAGAAGACCATCTGATCCACTGCATCACCAATCCGATATCGATCAACCAGGTGGCGAACACTATCCTCGCGCTTGGCGCCCGGCCGGTCATGGCGGAGCACCCGCAGGAAGCAGAAGAGATAACGTCCACGGCGTCGTCGCTGCTCCTTAACCTGGGCAACATCACGGATGTGCGCATGCAGTCGATGAGGATCTCTCTTAGGACTGCAAACGCGTGCGGCATCCCCGTGACGCTCGATGCCTGCGGTGCGGCGTGTTCGTCTTTACGCAGGGATTTTGTGAAGGGACTTCTGAACATCGGGCGCTTCACGGTAATTAAAGGAAACTACTCTGAGATCCTGGCGCTCGCTGACGGTCAGTACAGCGCGTCAGGAGTAGATGCTAAGGCAGATGCGGACGAAGACACGATAAAGAGTGCGGTGCTGTCTCTGGCGGCAGATACCGGCGCCATCGTCATCGCCACGGGCAGAAAGGATCTGGTTGGCGCAGACGGCGCTATAACTGAAGTCACGGGCGGTACCGATCAGCTCTCGACGATCACAGGAACGGGCTGCATGTCGGGTGCGGTGATCGCGGTATACCTGGCGCGCGAGGCATCGGCAGACAGTGTGATCAATGCCTGCAGATACTTCAAGAAGTGCGGTGAGGCTGCAGCAACGGCCGAAGGTCCGGGCGCGTTCATGGTGAACCTGCTGGACAACCTGGCATCGCCGAAGATAGAACTCGATATGACTCTCTATCTCATAACCGACAGCACGGGTCTTGAAGAAGACGTGTTCCTTGCCAAGGTGAGAAGCGCATTGGAAGGCGGCGTTACCATATTGCAGCTTAGAGAGAAGACCAGACCCACGAACGAATACATAGACCTCGCACGTAAGGTGCATGCGATATCTCAGGAGTTCGGAGTGCCACTGATCATTGACGACAGGGTGGAAGTAATGCTCGCAGCTGATTGCGAAGGCGTGCACGTCGGCGCTGAAGACATGCCTGTGGCAATAGCCAGACGCATGATAGGACGAGGCAAGATCCTCGGCGCGACGGCAAAAACGGTCGAGACAGCACAAAAAGCATATATAGACGGCGCTGATTATATCGGCTGCGGCGCGATCTATCCTACCACGACAAAAGTAAAGACAGTGCTCACGCCCATAACTACGCTGGATGCAATAACCAAGGCGGTTCCGATACCCGTGAATGCCATCGGAGGCCTTAACGCGGGTAATCTTAATATATTGAAGAACATCAATATATCAGGCGTGTGCGCAGTGTCCGCGATCATGAAAGCAGACTCGCCGAAGGACGCTGCTGCCGACATGAAGAAGGCTTTTCTGGACCTGAGGAGGGACAAATGAAGACAGTACTTACTATAGCAGGCAGCGATTGCTCAGGCGGAGCGGGCCTTCAGGCCGATCTTAAGACCATGATCGCCAACGGATGCTACGGCATGTCCGTCATAACGTCTCTGACCGCGCAGAATACCACAGGTGTGACCTCGATCGAGAAGGTAACGCCGGCGTTTCTGGCCGATCAGCTGGACGCAGTGCTCTCAGATATCACTCCCGACGCGGTCAAGATAGGCATGGTGCCCGACGCGGCGCTGATAGAAGTGATCGCCCGCAAACTCACTGAATTCAAGGCTTGTAACATTGTTACGGACCCGGTGATGGTCGCGACGAGCGGTGCGGCACTGTCTGACGGCGGCAGCATCAGCACGCTGGTGAGGGAATTGCTCCCGATCTCAGCAATCGTCACCCCGAACATCCCCGAGGCGGAAGTACTGGCCGGGATGAAGATAGAAACAGGCGAAGACAAGTTGGAAGCCGCGCGCATCATCAGCGATAAGGGCGGATGTGCGGTGCTCGTCAAAGGCGGACACGGGACGGCCGGTGCGGACGATGTGCTTTTCGAGAAGGGGGAGTACTATGAGTTCCCTTCGAGAAGGATAGATAACCCGAACACGCACGGTACCGGGTGCACACTTTCGTCTGCGATTGCATGCAACCTCGCCAAGGGGATGCGCATGCAGGATGCGGTGCAGACAGCCAAGGATTACGTCACGGGCGCGATTGCCGCAGGACTTGATCTCGGGCACGGAAGAGGCCCTTTGGATCACGGCTACGACATTAAGACAAGATACAAAAACTGACAGGAGATAACACATGGATAGAACTTACAAGACACAGATGGAAGCAGCGAGGAAAGGCATCGTAACGCCCGAGATGAAGGCGGTTGCGGCGAAGGAGTACCGCACCGAGGAAGAGATCAGGCAGTGGGTCGCGGAAGGCAAGGTCGCCATCTGCGCGAACAAAAACCACAAGTGCATCGACCCCGCCGGCGTCGGCTCGATGCTCAGGACGAAGATCAACGTCAACCTCGGCGTGTCGCGCGACTGCAAGGATTACGACGTCGAGATGAAGAAAGTGCAGGCGGCGGTGGACCTCGGTGCGGACGCCATCATGGACCTGTCCTCGCACGGCGATACGATCCCGTTCAGAAGGAAGCTCACGTCAGAGTGCCCCGCGATGATCGGCACGGTTCCGGTGTACGATTCGGTCATCCACTACCAGCGAGATCTTGCGACGCTCACAGCAAAAGACCTGATCGACGTGGTGAGGCTGCACGCTGAGGACGGGGTTGATTTCGTAACGCTGCACTGCGGCATCACGAGGCACACGATAGACCAGATCAGGAAGCATAAGAGAAAGATGAACATCGTCTCGCGCGGCGGCTCGCTCATCTTCGCGTGGATGTGCATGACCGGCAACGAGAATCCTTTCTATGAATACTACGACGAGATCCTCGATATCTGCAGAGAGTACGACGTTACGATCTCGCTCGGCGACGCGTGCCGTCCGGGCTGCATCGCTGACGCCGGAGACGTGTGCCAGATCGAAGAGCTCGTAAGGCTCGGCGAGCTTACCAAGCGCGCGTGGGAGAAGGACGTGCAGGTCATGGTCGAAGGCCCCGGCCACATGCCGATGAACCAGATCGAGGCGAACATGAAGATCCAGCAGAGCATCTGCATGGGCGCGCCGTTCTACGTGCTCGGACCTCTCGTTACCGATATCGCTCCGGGATACGACCACATCACTTCCGCGATAGGAGGTGCGATCGCTGCAGCTTCGGGCGCTGCTTTCCTGTGCTACGTAACGCCCGCAGAGCACCTCGCACTGCCGAACGTCGACGACGTCAAGCAGGGCATAATCGCATCCAAGATCGCAGCGCACGCAGCGGATATCGCGAAAGGCATCCCTCACGCCACAGACATCGACAACAAGATGGGAGATGCTCGAAGAGTGCTCGACTGGGACGCCCAGTGGGAGTGCGCGATCGATCCGGAGACCGCCAAAGCCATCCGCGATTCAAGGTCTCCCGAGCACGACGATACATGCTCTATGTGCGGCAAGTTCTGCGCGGTAAGGAGCATGAACAAGGCGCTCGCGGGAGAATACATAGATATACTCTGATGTGGAATAAATAGAATTGGGAACAAAGATAAAGCCCGGGGTTTACTGAAGTGAACCCACAAAGTTGGACGGCTTAAAACGAGTATAAGGACTGATTCCTTGCCTGGCAAGGAGTCAGTCCTTTCAGTTTGACCTGGATTCTCTCTTTGTTGTAGTACTCAATGT
>JAFZPJ010000010.1 GCA_017550385.1 Clostridiales bacterium | reverse complement strand
TAGAAAACCAAATTGTCCAAGGTTTCTTGCTTATGTCGGAAAGCAAGCACCGCGTTCGTGCGTACACGAACACCGCTTGTCGGGCAGAAGCCCGAACCCACTCTATTCCGGAAGACCGGAAATAACACTTTAAGGAGGAAAGAAAATGAGAAACAAACGAGTAAACATCAGGCTCACTCAGGCTGAGTACGATGCTATATCCAAGCGTGCAAAAGAAGCAAATATGACTCTTACTTCCTACATAACGAGGTGCTGTATGGGGAAACAGATCGTCGTTATCGAGGGGTTGGACGAGTTAAACAGACAGCATCGATCGCTCGGAAACAACATCAATCAGCTCACGAGACTAGCCAATTCAGGTCAGATCCAGGTCGTGGATCTCGGTGGATTCTTATCCGAATACGGTGCGATCGGAAAGGGAATCATCGAACTTCTGGAGCGAAGGAGGTGGCGGTAATGGCAACGATCAACCTCTTGAACAACGGCAGTCATAAGTCTTGTGATGACATGAAAAAGGTGATCGGCTATGTCATGAAAGAGGCAAAGACCACCTACGAAGGCAGGAAACTTGTAACGGGAATTAACTGTCCGGCTGATACGGCATACACCAACATGATGCTGACGAAGAACTACCACAGGAAGACAGACGGAAGGATGTACTACCACCTCTGCCAGTCCTTCTCTCCCGACGAGAAGATCACACCTGAACTGGCTCACAAAGTGGCCGTCGAGTTCGCCGAGAAGCAGTTCCCGGGGTACGAATGCATAGTCGGAACACATGTCGACAGAGACCATATCCACTCTCATATCGTGTTCAACAGCGTGAGTTTTGCTACGGGAAAGAAGTATCACTCGGACAAAAATGACATCCAAAGATGGCGGCAAATGTCTGATGAAGTGTGCCGGGAGCACGGTCTGTCAGTCGTGATCCCCGCTCAGAAAAACGGAATGAAGCAGCCGAGAGCAAGAGAATTCAGAGCGATAGAGAAGCAAAACAGCTGGAAGTTACTGCTCGTTGTCACGATTGAAGAGGCCATGAAGAGAGCAAAGAAGCGGGAAGAATTCATCAGGTTCATGGAAGAACACGGCTATAAAGTCACATGGACCGATACGAGAAAGAACATAACCTATACCACCCCTGACGGTAAGAGATGCAGGGACAACAAGCTACATGAAACAAAATTCTTAAAGGAGGCAATGGAATATGAGTTCAGAATCAGAGAACAGATACTTGGAAGCCAAAGAGGCATTGAAGAGCAGTATATCAACGGCAGCGAATGTGACACCTTGCGTGATGATCTCGGAGCAGAACTGGAGCGCGATGGTAAGAGCAGTGAGGTCGATAGAGATACTTCTGAGGCACGTGGTAACGAACTTACAGATGGCCGAATACGTGAGGCAATTGGGCGAGATATTCGATTCGGAAGTGAATTGGCTGGAGGAAAAGGAGAACGATATAGCCATGACAATGGAACAGAGATCGCAGAAGATCTCGAAGGAGCTGGAGTCACAGGCTGGGAAGCTGAACGAGCAATATGCTTCGGCACTGGAGAGAACGAGGAAGGAGTTGCAGGAAGATTTCAGGATATATACGGAGAAGATGTATCACCGTTTTCTTCTTCCGTGCCTGTTCCTGATATTGCTGGTGTCGGTGCTTATCTTGCTGCAGATGTTGCAGAGATGATCGAACCGGAGGAGCAACCTGAACCAGATATGACTTCCAAATCGGGACATGTGGACAAGAAGGAACGGGAAAAACTGGCAGAAAAGTATGAAGCCCACGGCTTAAAGATGGGCGGAATGTAAGAGCTGCAATTGCCCTTACGCAAAATAACGGTCGCATTTGACAGCGAACCGGGAAAGGAGGAAGCGTTACTGACCTATGAATGAAAACGAGCTCATGTTAATATTAAAAAGTAATCCCGAATTCGCGTGTTTGGTAAGTGATATGATTCCAAAAGCGAAGAAGATATATGTGGATTCAAGACATGACCTCGCAATCTCAGTAATGCGTTCAAATAATAAGTATCGCGATGGTCATTATGTTACCCATGTATATGTTAACGGTAAACGGAAGGTGGTGGAGAAGGCTACTGAAGAAGAGTTATACGATTTCCTTTTTGAACATTACAAAGCTATCGACAACAGACTAAAACCTCTCGAAGATGTATTTGAGATGTTCATTTTGGATAAGAGATCCCGTGCGATCTCCGAGCAGACGATCAAGGAATACAGAAGATATTTCGGATATCTGAATCCAAAGATCCAGAAAAAGAGGCTCATTGATATATCTGAGGATGATATCAGGACATGGCTGATCAACGAGTTCCTTCAGAGGAAACCAAAGAAGGAAGCCCTCAAGAAAATGCTTCAGATCATCGGAATGATATTCAAATTCGGTATTAGGAAAAGGCTCTGTATAGAGAATCCGGTAAGCTATATTCAGGCTCAGGACTATTACAAGTGTTGTGATCTTTCAAACAAGACCAATGAAGACAGATCCTTTTCTGAGGAAGATATCGTGCAGATCAAGGCATATGCAATGGAGCATTCCACTAATCCTCATGCTGCTATGATACTGTTGGCAATAGAAACCGGTATGAGGGCAGGCGAATTAGCTGCACTTCGCAAGAGTGATATTGATGGAGATATAATTCATATTCACCGTCAACAAACGAAGATTCCGAGAAGTGAGCTGAGCGAACAGCAATTCTTTGTTGATGTGGATTATACGAAGAATGAGAGGATGAATCCCAGCGGAGGCCGCCCGTTTCCAATCTCAGAGGAGTGTCGCAAGGCAATTGATGTGGCACTGGTATTGCCCGGAGAATCGGAGTATCTTTTTCACCATTCAAACGGATCCCCTGTACAAAAGGACTGTTATGGTCGATATCTGAGACGAGTTTGCAAGCGATTAGGAATCAATATAACTCATAATCATGCATTCAGAGTAGCCTTAAACGCAAGGCTGATAGCAGCCGGCGTTGACGGAAATGAGAGATGTCTGGTGCTCGGTCACTCTATGCAGACCAACGAGAGACATTACTCATTCGGAGACAAAAGGCGTGTTGAAGACATAAAAGAGAAGTTGAATTCGAACAAAATAGCCTAACAAAATGGCAAACAAATGTTTTTCAACCATCTTCAACCACTTTTTGAGGAAAAAACAAGGGCCTCCAAAAACCCGGAAACCCTTGAAAACATTGGTGATCGTGAGCGGATTCGAACCGCTGGCCTACCGCTTAGGAGGCGGTCGCTCTATCCAGCTGAGCTACACAATCTCTTTACGCGAACTGTATTATAACACAATTCTAAACCCTTGCAATCAAGGGGCTTTAAGGCAATTCCCTCGTCTCCCCGATTATCTTTATGCCTATATCGCAGTTGACCTTTGCCTTCATCGCATCCTTTGCCGCACCGAGGAAGTGTCCGTACTTATAGGTGCCGATCGAGACCGTCAGGTCCGAGATGACGTAGAGATCTCCCAGCCCCGTATCGCCGTTCAGGCCGCTGTTGATGTCGGCACTCACGACATATGCGGAAGAAGCATTGATCTGCTCGATCGCACTTCTTGCAGGTTCTCTTACCTCGCCTTTGAATCCGGTGCCGTAGATGCAGTCCAGGATGGTGTTGTACTTTCCGTAATCGCCCGTGCTTACCGTCTTTATGCCTTTCGCCACGCACTTATCGTAGTAATATCTGCCGTCTTCCGAGAACGAATCCTCATACAGCAGCACTATCTCGCATTCGATCCCGTGATCTGCGAGAAGGCCTGCCACCACGAACCCGTCACCTGCGTTGTTGCCCTTGCCGCAGACGATCCCCACGGGAGCCTTCCATTCGCAGCTGTCGAAGATGGCCTTACCTGCCCTTGCCATGAGTTCCTTGGACGGCACGAGATTATCTATCGTCCATTTATCGCTTGCTCTCATTACTTCAGTAGATACGCAGACAGGCATTGCAGACTCCTTAATCGGCCTTGGCCAGGTCGTTGATGACTTCACCTGCGATGATGAGTCCTACGACGGACGGAACGAACGCAGTAGAACCGGGGACAGCCCTTTTGGCAGTATCTTCCCCGCAATCTCCAACAGGCGTTATCGGTTCCTCCTTGGAGTAGACGACCTTGAGCGATTCGATGCCGCGCTTCCGGCACTCGCGGCGCATTACTTTCGCGAGAGGGCA
Source organism: Clostridiales bacterium (assembly GCA_017550385.1). Taxonomy (GTDB): domain Bacteria; phylum Bacillota; class Clostridia; order Saccharofermentanales; family Saccharofermentanaceae; genus Saccharofermentans. The sequence goes on along the minus strand of JAFZPJ010000010.1, from coordinate 31,524 downwards.
GATCGATGTCTTGTAGATATCTGCCACTTCGAACCCTGAAGGATCGAGCTTGTTTCCTGCCCCCATAGAAGATATTACCGGCACGCCTGCTTCCTTGGCGCTCTCGATGATCGCGAGCTTGCCCGTGACGGTATCGATCGCATCCACTACGTAGTCGTACTCACCGAAATCAAACTGATCCTTCGTCTCCGGCAGAAAGAAACATCTGTACGCACGAACAACGCAGTCGGGGTTGATATCATGCACCCTCTCTGCTGCGGCATCGACCTTATACTGTCCGACCGTCTTCATCGTCGCGATTATCTGGCGGTTGATGTTCGACAGGCAGACCGTATCGTTATCGATAAGATCGAGCGCGCCGATCCCGCTTCTGGCGAGAGCCTCGACCACATAGCCTCCGACTCCGCCGACTCCGAAAACAGCGACCCTCGAAGACCTGAACTTCTCCATGGCCTCCTCGCCATACAGCAACTGCGTTCTCGTAAACTGCTCAAGCATCGGTATACATCTCCATATCCGTGCAGTGCCACTGACCGAAGGGAGTATCGACCAGGTGTTCGCCGCATTCGGTAAATCCGACCGACTCGTAGCAGCGCCTTGCCTTGGGATTGTTATCAAAGACTCCGAGATCGATCCTTCCGGCTCCAAACTTCTGTCTGACATACTCGATACCGAGGAGCAGCATCTGCCTTCCGTATCCCTTGCCGCGGATATCCGGGTCGACTATGACGAATCCGAACCTGACGGAGTCATCATTATTCGGATCGGGATATCTTATGATGAAGTGTCCCGCCACGTTCCCGTCCTCATCTTCGGCAGTCAGCGGGAAGAACCTGCCGGATGATACCGCCCGGCAGTAATTGTCATCTATGTCTTTCCCTGTGAGCGGGTACTTCCCGTAGATATCGGCAGACCATCTGTAGAGCTCTTCTTCGCTCCTTATCCAGCCTGCTATCACAGGTGCATCTTCACTCTTGTACTCTCTTAATCTCATTACACCCTCTTCAGATCGTGGCCGGGCTCTTCAAGCCAGGCCTGGATATCAAAGCTCTTCAATGTCGGAACGACCGTATTCTCGCCGTCGGTACTGCCGACCAGGATTATGTCTTGGCCGTAGTTGTCTTTGCCGACATAGAAATAGACGTATCCGTGATAGTAAGTGGAATCACAGAGCCAGTCTCCGGGCTGAAGCTCGCTGTAAGAGATAACGGTTCCCGTGCTGAACGCCAGCTTGTGCATTCCGTGATACACGCTCTTGCCGAAATACTCTCTCATTACATACACAACGAAGCCCGAGCAGTCGCAGCCTGCAGGAGAGGATCCGGCATACTTATAAGGCCAGCTGTATGAAGCAATGTAGAACGTATTCCCTTCTGCGCCGGGTGCATTAGGATCTGCGGGGAATGTATCAAGGCACCACTGTGCAAAAGGATTGCCTTCCGTTATGAGTCCAGGAGGGAAATCCGCTGCCGTCAGGCTCGCATCATCAGGTCTGTTGGGAGTAATGCCGCAGAGCGTATCCGGAGGTGTCTGACCCTTGGCTACGAGAACGATCTGGATCGCTTCAAGCCTCTTGGACAGACCGGAAGTACCGCTCATCTCACCGTTCTTTGCCCAGCCGAGCCAGCCGAAATCCTGAGCGTGAACTCTGTAATATACATCGTAATAGTTAGCCACCTCGCCGGTGAGCTTGATCTCGATGCCCTCGAGCCTGTAACTCAGACCTTGGGTACCGCTCATCTCACCGTCCTTTGCCCAGTCAGTCTCCCATCCTATATTCTGAACGTGAGTGTGGTATTCGATACTGCCGGAATACTGATTTCCGGTAAGGTGGATCTCAATGCCTTCAAGTCTCTTGGACTGGCCTGTCGTTCCGGACTCGCTGCCGTCTTTTGCCCATGTGCTCTCCCAGCCGAAGTCCTGTCTGTGGACACGGTAATTGACCGAAGTGGAATTGCCGGTCCCTCTGGGAACGATCCTTATCTGTACCTCTTCGAGTCTCTTGGATTCGCCCGTAGTACCTGCGAGCGCGCCGTCAGATACGAAGCCCTGCGCATCGCCGTAGTCCTGGATGTGCACGGCATATTCGACAGTGTAGTATGCAGCGAGGTCGCCGGTAAGCTCCATCTCGATTCCTTCGAGACGCTTCGACTGGCCTGACGTGCCTGCCATCTCGCCTGCCGTGCGGTAGTCCTGCCAGCCGATGTCCTGTACGTGAACACGGTACTGGAGAGTTCCGCCGTAGCCGGTGTTGTTTTCGAAGTTGATCGTGATCGCCTCTACCCTCTTGGACTGGCCTCTAGTGCCGAGAGTAAGGATACCCGTAGTCTCATCCCACTTTCCCTCGGTATCGCCGTAGTCCTGGACGTGGCAGGTACCGGACAGCGTGATGCCGCCTGCAGCATCGCTCGTCGCAGCGCTGCTCATTAGCGGAAACCCGCTTATGACCATCGCGGCAGTCATGACGATTCCAAAAAGTCTCTTTGTCAGCATATGTAACCTCCTGATCGGGCCCAATCAGATAAGGCCCGGAATGTGGTAGATCGCCGTCTCGAACAACATGATGACGTATGATACCAGTATAAGATAAAACGGCAGTCCGTCTATGAATTTGGATTTGGATACGAAGATAAGTCTTCTCCTTATGACCGACAGAAGTCCGGTCACGAGGATGTCGCCGCAAACGGCAAAGACAAATGCCGTTACTACCGCCGTAAGGGAAGGACTTCCCGGAAGGAGCTTAATGAAGGGCAGCATTACGAACGCGGCGCCGATCAGGGCCTCGCTCATGAAGTAGCGCGTGCCGAAGATGGATCTGCGGTCTCCGGGCCTGCCCGTGATTATCATGAGATATCCGAGTCCGACAGCAACGAGGAGCGATGCGGGCGTGATGACCAGCGAAGCGATCTCAGGCGCCAGGAAATGCGTGGATGCCAGAGATACGGCAATAGATCCGGCACATACAAGAGCGAACTCCGCCCTCGCGATGCAGAATCTCCTGAACTCCTCGAAGTCGGCAACGGGGATGTTCCAGAATTCCGTAAGTTCCCTTGAAGTCAGATAATGAGGCGTTCCCGTCAGTGCCGAATACATCCATGAACCGAAGATGAGGATCGCAGTGGCTGCGAGCAGGCTTATGAAGATATAGCTCTTCTCAGCTATTGCCGTTATGAACGTGCCCGCGAGAGCGACCGAGACGGCAGCAAGGTAAGGAAGGAGTACTTCCTTCAGTACCGATGCGGGGCGGTATTCCTCTTCACCGTCTGCGCAGAACCTCGACAGCGTCATCATGCCGAGAGCCATGGGAACGAATCCCGCGCACGCAGAAGCGCTGCACCAGCCGAGCTTCGAAGATGCAACGCAGGATCCGTAGAACAGGCCTATGCAGGCAATGAGCGACAGTACTGCGAGTTTACGCGGCATGAAGAACCTGAACGTGAACGTCCAGAACATGAGGACCGCGAAGCTGCACAGAGCAGGCCACCATAGCAGCTGCCCCTCGAAGATGAATTCGATGCACAGCGAGACGAGCGTGAATCCGAGGAACACCGCACTTCTCGTCGTCATGTATCCGGCAGGCTTGATGTGAAGAGCAGTAGGCTTCTCGTTATACGGCCTTCTGCTGCTCTCGTTATCAAACGGAGTATTGTATTTCTCAGTAAACAGTCCCATCTTATACCAGCCAGTTCAGATAATCTTTGAAGAATTTGTAGCAGGTGTTGCACATGTGCACCATCAGCCTCGTATCACCATAGTATTGGTCGTCGGGTATGATATACGTCTCTATCTCGGACAGCGGCAGATCGTCGATACTGTCAGTAAGGATCTGCTTATCGGCACCGCTGCCTGGAACGATACCGTCCTCAGCACCGTTCGGATTCGTGCTGCCAGGAATGGTCTCTTCGGTTACTTCAGTCGCTTCCGTTACTTCCGTCTCTGCTGTTGTCTCTGCCATCGTCTCTTCGGTGATGCCGGTCTGATCCGTATCTTCCGTCTCCTCAGGCTCATCGTCATCAACGACTTCATCGGGCATCATCTGCGTTATCTCGAGGACACTGAGCACCTCGATTATCTCGGGATCGTCGCCATCCGTCATGATGCAGTACTTCTCGGGATACTTCTCGAAAGAATACACAAGGAAACCGTCCTTGTTGATGACGCCGGTATCTTCGGGAGCATAGCCCGTGCAGTTCTTATAGAGAGCGCTCAGGGCCTCCATGTAATCGTTCTTGTCGAAGCCCGCCTTAGAGTTCTCGATGCACTCGAGCGAGAGTTCCACGAACGCCCTGATATTGCAGGTAACGCCGTCGACGATCTCGGTCGTGCCGTCGGACTTCATCGCCAGGGCTTCGGGATCCTGCGTAAGGAGGAGCGCGTGGCAGATGTTATATGACTGCGTCGCCCAGTCTATACCGGGGATCTCATAAGCGCCGGACAGCGATGCCTGGCTCCTGACCTCGGTGGTCGGGTCTATGTTGAAGGCGTCCCATTTGACCTTGGTGATGACGCCGTCCTCGATCTCCATCTCGACGTAATCAATATAGCCGTTCTTATCATCGGTCAGCATCTGGGCGTAATACGTTCCGTCCTTGAGACCCGTAGCGGGATTTGCTTCTTCAGAAGAGATGTCCTCGGTATCGTCTTCACTTATGAAAGCGATCGGTACCTGCGCTCCTGTCAGCTTGTTCGTGATCGAAGTGAAGGCATTGGGATTCATCTGATATGTATCGTCGCTGTCGCCCACTCTGGTGATGCCGGTTATCTTGGCGTTCTCGTATTCGAATCCGATGAGCAAGTGGAGCTTCGTCCCGTCGTCTGCAACGGAAGTCATATCGATGACGTAACCTATAGGATCGCCGTTGCTGTCATAACCGATATACACGGAGTTGATCTCCGGATAATCAGCCAGCACCGCGCCGCCGGTCGGAGCAAAAGACGATGCCTTGAGCACAGGGCTGAAACGCTCGACGAGGCTTATCTGTACCCTTATGTCGGATTTGGTCGAGGAGACCATATAGCCTGCAACGATCAGCACGGAGCTGACGAGCAGCAGGATGACGCACTCTGCAATGAACCTCTTGAGCTGGGCGCGGGTCATCATAGGACATCCACCTCCCTCGAAGGCTTGGAGCGCCTGGAGAATGTTTTCGAGAAGAAGTCCATGACGAACGACATCAGGTTAACGGTAACTACCGGTGCGATAAGTGCCATTCCTAACGAGACGTGAGGCAGCAGCACCACCGTAAGGACAGCGCACACAAGGCCCGCGAAAGCACCTGCGGCGAACCTCGAAGGGATCGTGGTCATGTCGCCGAGCATGAACACCGCGACGAAGAACACACCCGAAGAGAGCATGAATGTCAGCATGTCGGAACCCGGATGCATCACATAGTAGAGCACCGCCAGAGATGCGATGTACGACAGCGGAGCATAAAGCCTCAGGTTGCCGCGCATCAGGAGGAATATGGCTCCGAGCACTGCAAGGGCCGCGCATGAAGCACCGAGCAGTCCGGCAAAATTACCGCTCACGAGCTCGATAAGGCTGAGGTCAGAATACTCGGGAACAAATTCTCCCGAGGGAGCGTTGATGAGGCTGTCTATGCCGAACCAGTTTTCCCTGGGCTCTGCAAAGCCCCTCATCCCGGACGGGAATACCATCTCTATGAAGAGCCTTCCGCCGGCAGCGGGATTGATTATGTTGGAGCCGGCGCCGCCGAAGATCTGCTTGGTTACCACCGAACCGAACAGCACGCCCGCCAGCGCGATGTAAACCGGAGTATCGGGAGGCAGCAGCAGCGCGAAAACAAGACCTGACACGATGGAACTCAGGTCGTAATACTCGCCGTTGCCGTCACGCCTGGACACCTTGGAACAGATAATGTCGCAGGTCATGAATGACAGCGTACATACCAGGAGCATTATCGCAGCCCTGACGCCGTAATAGAAGATGCTGTAGCAGCAGGCAGGTACCAGCGCCGCGATTATCGTAAGGTAGATATAAGGTGCGTTCTTCTCTGTATGGATGAACGGTGCGAGAGTCTTCCTGATCATATCTTCTTGCCTCCGTCGAACGGAAGAACGATGGAACCGTCATCCTTAGTCTCTTCTGCTCCGGCGTCCTCTGAATAGTCTTCAAGGAGCGAAGCTTCTGCAGTCTCCTGCTCGGGGAGCATAGAATAATCGAGATCGGCCGCGTTGTTGTCTAGAAGCGTATTGGCTTCGATGACCTTGCCGCGGTTGGCGAACTCGGCAATAGCGCTCGTAAGATCTATTCCGGCCGGGCACACATAAGAGCAGCACCCGCAGGATATGCATCTTCTCGCGCCTTCTTCGGACGCTTTCTGGCCGAGGCCCTGGGCGAGCATCTCGAAGATTATGTTAGGCGATATGGATACCGGGCAGCACTCGGAGCAGAGTCCGCAGTGAATGCACGCAGTCCTCGGGATCTCCGTCTTCCTTACTACCGAGATAACGGAAGTCATCTTGATGATAGGCGTGTTCTCGGGGTCATCGATCTCGATGCCCGTAAGACAGTTGCCCCAGATTATCCTGTTCTCCGAACTGTCTTCGGAGTATGAATTTGCAAGAAGCTCGGATACCGGTGTGCCGATAGGAACGAGCACGTTATGTCCGCCGGAAGATCCTCCTGACAGCGATACGATCCTGCTCATCATAGGGATATTGTCTGATATCGCTTCCCAGCAAGCGAGCATGGTCGAACAGTTGAAGAGTACTGCATCGCAGATATCTTCGATGGTCTCTCCTTCTTCGATGATCTTGCCGTAGAGAGCCTTACCCACAAGTCTGTAGTAACCCTGCGGGAAACGCTCGCGGAAGAGCTTGATCTCGATATTGAGGTCTTCGAAGTCGCGCTTTGCCCTTGAGATGGAAGCTTCCAGTGCGGCACGTTCAACCTTCCTGTCCTTGGAGATCAGGAAGTAAAGATTTGCCGCACCTACGGCTCTCGCGCAGGCAGCGGCGCCCATGACTACATAGTCAGGATATTCGACGATCGCAGTAAGATCGGATGTGGAATATGGTTCGCTCTGAAGGCAGTTGACGAGGAAATCCGTGACGGCTTTTCCCCTTGCCCTGGCAAGTTTTGCCGCAGTCGGGATGCCCTCACCGCCCATTCCGCAGATGCCGGCATTCCTGATGACGCCTATGGTCTCAGTCGCAGACAGTTTCAGGGAGCTCCTCGGCTTGAGCGAATCGAGGCGCGTGCGCTTCATGTCGTTTTCGATGAATACTGCGGGAGTCCTGATGCCGTTGGGAAGCGTTATCTCCTTGATGTCCGTAACCTTGCCGGATACGCCCGTATGAACGGGAACGGAGAAAGCGCCTTTCTCGGGAAGGCCGACGCACTGGCCTGCTTTGACAAGATCACCCTTCCCTACGATCGGTACTGCCGGCACGCCGTAATGCATCTTCATGGGAAGGATAACGCGTCTGGGATATATCCTCTCCAGCATTATTTCCTTGACAAAAGGAGAACGTTTTGAAAAGTTCAAAACGTCCCCCGGAAATAAACCTTTGTAGAAAGAATAAATCTTACGGTCGGACACTTGAGACCTCCGACTTCGTTAGTCTATGTAACCTTCCAGTTTCTTGGAGCTTGAAGCTCTGGAGAGCTTTCTGATAGCCTTTGCCTCGATCTGTCTGATACGCTCACGCGTAACGCCGAGCTTCTTACCGACCTGCTCGAGTGTCATCGGAACGCCGTCCTTAAGACCGAATCTGAGTTCGATGACCTTACGCTCACGCTCTGTAAGCGTGCCGAGTGCCTTGATGAGGTCTTCCTTGAGGAGATTCCTTGCAACCTCTTCTTCAGGAGCAGCGAGCTCATCGTTGGAGATGAAGTCTACGAGGTGTGAATCCTCTTCCTCACCGACAGGCTTGTCGATGGAGATAGGATCCTGTGATATCTTCTGGATCTCGCGGATCTTTGCAGGCTCCATGCCCATAGCCTCTGCGAGTTCATCCGTTGTAGGTTCCCTTCCGAGATCCTGGACGAGCTGTCTCTGGATCCTTGTAAGCTTGTTGATGGTCTCTACCATATGAACGGGAATACGGATCGTACGTGCCTGATCGGCGATGGCTCTTGTGATAGCCTGTCTGATCCACCATGTTGCATATGTGGAGAACTTGAATCCCTTTGTATAGTCGAACTTGTCGACTGCCTTGATGAGACCGATGTTGCCTTCCTGGATTAGATCGAGGAGCGACAGGCCGCGGTTCATGTACTTCTTGGCGATGGATACAACGAGTCTCAAGTTGGAATTGATGAGCGTCTCCTTGGCATCCTCATCGCCTTCAGCCATCTTCTGTGCGATGATGCGCTCTTCCTCGGGTTCGAGAAGGTCGATCTTACCGATCTCCTTGAGGTACATCTTGACCGAGTCGTCGACGCCGTTGCTGTCATCTACGGAAGTATCGGTATCTACTACGGCATCATCGTCATCGATGGGTTCGAGGTCGAGACTGTCGATGTTCTCAAGACCTTCGAGTCCCTCGAGATTAGCGATGCTCTCGAGATCTTCTATCTTGTCCAGATCGTCGAGCTTATCAATGTCTTCGATCTTCTCGATCTTCTCTATCTCTTCGATCTCCTCGACCTCCTCGATCTTATCGAGATCGATATCAAGATCGAGATCGACTTCGGGCTCGCTTACGGTGATGCCTGCATTCTCAAGTTCTGTCCTGAGAGCGAGCATGTCATCGGGGCCCATCTTGTAGTTATCAGTAATTGATTCGAGTTCAGCTGCCGTAAGGGACTTCTTCCTCTTTCCTGCAAGCTTCTTAGCTGATGTAAATGCCTTGTCAAAATCTGTCATTGATCGAATACCTCATCAGTCTGCTTCGCTGACCGTAACACCGTCAGCCTTTACCGTATAGATCGTTGTCGGAGTGTAGATCTCAACCGTAACATCTGCGGAAGACTTAGCGTTATCTCCGCCTTCGGATGCCCTGAGATCGCAATAGTTGTCGAAGATCTTCTGTGCTGCTGCTTCATCGATCTCATCGGAAGTCTCTACCTTCAGATTCTGGCATGTCTTGCCTGAGATGCAGTAACCTGCAGCATATCCGTCATCGTTAAGTGAGAGGTCGACGTCAGCCTGGCCTTCAAAGACCGTATCGAGCTTGCTTACCATCGCATCGGTGAGCTGAGTTCTGGTGTTGTACATAGGCCAAGCTATAGCGAGGATGATACCTACGCAAACGACAGCAGCTGCAATGATGGCAATGACCATCTTGGCCGGAGCCTTAACGTCGTTGGGCGACAGTTCGAACTCATTGGGCTTGATCTTGAGATCATCACTCTTAGCCTTGGATATCTTGTCTCTCTGTACAGCCTTGGCAACGATGTCAGGCTGCATGGGAGTAGCATAGTAATGCTTGCCGCCCTCCTGAGCTTCGAACTTCTCATTCTTGAACTCGTGTCCGTCCGGATTGGCAAGAAGCTCTATTGCTTCCGCTGCCGGAAAGACGCAGTGACAAAAGACGCACTCGCAGTTCTCATCTCTGTCATCGAAAATGACCAGCGAACCGCAGTTCGTGCACATACCTTGTGTAGTAGCCATTAAAGACCATCCTTAATTCGTGATTTGAGCTCTAAGCCAAACTCCGCATATGCTGTAAAGTAAATTCGCTGTTCATCATGCCGTAATTACGGCGGTACTCAAGCAAATAGGCATAGTTATACTTATAGCAACCTCGAATTATATTATTATTATTAAGGGATGTCAACTTGCGCTTGCGGCGATCTTCTGCCTTATGCTCTCCCAGTCAAGACACCTTGTGTAATTGCCGTTCGGGAATTCTCCCTCTCTGTTCCACGGGCGGTCATACACCATCACCTGAAGCTCCGGCAGATGCTCGAAAAACCTGAACGCGGAAGGCGAGTCTTCTACTGCAGCATCGAACTTCATCTTGTAGTAGTCTTCAAGTTCGAGGCTGAAGCTGCTGTTATACATGCTGCCGTCTCTGCTGTACTTGTTGAGACAGAACAGTTCGACGTTCTTAAGACCGTGAGTGTCGAGCCACTCTCTGGAAGTATCGTAAGCGTTGAACGGACGCCCCGTTATTATCGAGACATTGTGACCCCTGTCTATCCATTCATTCACGGTTGCTACAGCGCCCGGAGTCTCTTCGTAAGCAAGGAGAACATCCGGTTCATGTCCCTTGATGAGCAGCCACTCGTACTGTTCGTCGTTAAGGTCAAAAGACTTCTGCAGGTTGAAATACCTCATCTTCTCATAAGGCACATCGATACCGAATTCTTCCTTCACGATATCCGAGAAGGACCTCGCGGTCTCGCACAGGCAGTCGTCAAAATCAACATAGATGTTCATCAATATATCTCCTGTGTCAGTCTATCTCGTATCCTGCTTCAGCGAGCACCTCAAGTGCTTTATCGAAGTTCTCTTCTTTTACCAGGATGTAGTCGGTGTTGTAAGTCGATACTGCAAAGATACCGATCTTGTTCTCTGCAAGGATCGAAGATATCTTCGAGAGTATCCCGATGAGCGAGAAATCAAGTACGCCCTGTATGCGGAAGCCCTTCCATCCGTCATCGCGCTCAGTGGTATCGGCAGGTGTGTCTTCAGTAAGGCATACGAGAGATACTTCCTCATCGGTCTTGCCGATAAAGAAGAATTCCCTGTTCAGGTCAAGGTCAGCAACAGATGCTACCTTGCAAACAGTCATATCATGTTCGAGCTTTTGAAGTACCATTGATCCCTCCATGTCATGTCATCGAGAAGAGTATAAATTAAAATCTGCGAAAGGTGTATAATCGTCACATGAAATCAAGACTCTTTCCTGATCTTAAACCCGCGAACGACCACGAGCGCTTCATGCTCGAGGCGATAAAGCAGGCCGAGAAGGCAATCGACCTTGCCGAGTGTCCTATCGGCTGCGTTATCGTTAAGGACGGCAAGGTCTTCGTAAGAGCCCATAACCTGAGGCTTACAAAGGGCAACTCTCTTGCCCATGCCGAGATCGTAGCCATCAACAAAGCCTGCAAGAAGCTTGGCGACTGGAGACTTGAAGACTGCGACATGTATGTTACCTTGGAGCCCTGCACGATGTGCGCCGGTGCGATCATACAGTCGCGGATACGGAAGGTGTATTTCGGCGCGTATGAGCCCAAGAGCGGAGCAGTTGTGTCGTGCAATGATATTTTCGACGTGTCCCATGGTCATAACCACAAGGTCGAGTTCGAAGGCGGCATCCTGGAGGAGCCCTGCTCGAAGATGATGCTCGACTTCTTCCGTAACATCAGGAAGAGAGATTCAGGCAAGTAGTGTTCCTTTTATAGTTGCGTTTTTCTTCAATTCGCTACTGCAAATACTACTATTGTCTGATTAGTAGTTTTTCTAGTAGTGTTTTTCCCGTATTCACAACTGTAAAAGGAACAACATCAGACTTCCACGAACTCGCCGAACCTTACCAGGTAGACGTATCTCGCCTTGACCTTCATGCCTGAAGCTTCCAATGCAGAACTGTAGCTCGTAAGCTGGAAACCGTGTTTGTCTCTTGCATCAGCGGCTCTGCTCTCAGCATCAGGCATATCTGATCTCTCGGTCTTGTAATCCAGTACGACCCATCCGTCATCTTGTTCGATCATCAGGTCTATCTTACCCTGGACCAGCGCGAAATCGCTGCTCTTATCGGTCGCAGGGACGGCAAATACGATCGGCTTCTCGCATTCGGCTTTGCCCACATCGGTCGCCTGCTCGAAGGCCTTGCAGATATCGCTTGAAGCGAAGGTCAGTATTCCGCTCCTGAATTCTTCGGCAGTCTTCCTTACGTTATCTGCGCTGTATTCTTCGAACATCTTCATGCCGATCAGTTTGTCAATCTCAGCGATCAGATCGGAGCCGCTCCTGAGCGCTTCCGTATCGATGAAGCGCATCAGCTTATGAAGTATTGTTCCCTTGGTGGCCGCATTAAGAGTGCCGCTTCCGGTATTGTCGTATTCTGATGCATCCCTGACCTCAAGATCGACATGCCTGGTCTCTTCCATGCTGCCGTGCCTGATGCCCGTGACCGACACCTTGAACGGTATGAGAGTCTCGTCTTCGTGAACATAATCATCGAAGGTCTTGTTACCCTTGGCGTCGAACAGCGAACTGTCTTCGGAAGGTGCTTCTTCCGTATCGTCAGCCGTTATCCTGTGAGATTCGGATTCCAGATCCAATTCCGCAGTCTCTTGTTCGGACAGGAGCTCGACGACAAATCCTCTGTTGCCGGGAAGACATCCGGGATCCTGGTCCGCCTTAGTCGTGCAGGCCTTGAATCCTACGAGCTTCCCGATATCCGTATCGAAAGTATTCCTTATCAGCTTGGCATCATCAGAATCTGTCCTGATAAGGGACATGAACAGATCGCAGCACATCGTACCGCTTCCCCTCAGCCAGTCGAGTCTGGTGAACTTATCTGAAGGAGCAAGGCAGTCCGCGCGCACAGCCGCTTCTATTGCCTTATTCCTCTTATTGTCCAGGAAGTCCCAGGTAACGACAGACAGTCTCGTCTGCGCACGTGTGAGAGCAACATAGAGATCTCTGAGCGTCTCGGCATTCTCTTCAAGAAGAGCGTCTATGAGATAGACCTTCTGTTCGATGGAATCGGTCCTCGCAAGCGCCTTATCGTCATAGTCTTCGAGAACAAAACCGGCATGAGCATCGAAGGAGAATCTTCCGACCGAGAAAGACTTGCCCCTGTCCTTAAGCGCAAAGATAACGAACGGATACTCCAAGCCTTTGCTCTTATGGAAATTCATGCAGACGATCTTGTTCTTCTCATTAAGGCTCGTCTCGATGGTAGCATCCTCGTTGATCTGGATCCTCATCTTCTCAAGTTCTTCGGCAATGCCGGAGATGTCGCATCCGAACCTCTTGAAGTTTGCGCAGAGCCAGTCTTTAAGGATCGTGAGCTTGTCGAAGCTGCCTTCCTTACGCTTGACCGTCGCCTTGATCTCGGTGCGCTTGAAGATGAGCTCGACGATCTCGTCTATGTCACAGGTCATCGCTTTCATCCTGAGGTCATCGTAATCTTCAAGGAAAGCACCAATACTCTCTGCGAGTTCTCCGCCCGCGTTAGCGGCAAACACCCTGAGTCTGTTGATGAGGTTCTCCCTCGTAAGGTGCGGAGCGTTCTCCAGGATATATGCCTGGACTTCAGCGATATCGTTAACGGTAAAGTTCGTGTTCTTGTAAGGCGAGAGCAGGACTCCTGCAAGATACTCGTCTCTCAGGGAATTGCCGAGGCAGATGATGAATCCGATAAGGCCTCTGATATCGAGGTCACCGAACACGCTCGTCGTCACTCTTCCCGTAGAAGGGAGGCCGTGACTGTCCAGGTATTCCGATATGACTTCAGCTTCGCTCCTGATCGAAGTCAGTACACAGATATCGGAATAGTGCTGCTCATAGTCTTCAGACTCAGGATCGAACTGTGACATGTAAGTTCTGATCTCCTTCTCGACTCCGAGGCAGAGCGCCTTGATCTTCGAATCGAGCGGCTGGTCCTCGTCATCACCCGAAGATGAGATCTCATGAGTATCGTTATCGTAAGAACCGTATTCTTCTTCGGCATCTTCATCATCTTCGTCATATACGTCGAAGCTTCCCGCGCCGTCAGCATTAACGATGAGAAGTCTCGGCAGGCCTTCTTCTCCCTGATCGGCAGAAGGACTGTTCTCGGGATAGTTGAGCCTCTGCTTGGCAGTGTATCCGACTTCAGATGCCTCTCTCGTCATCGCCTGTTCGAAGATATGGTTTACAAATGCCAGTATCTGCGGACTGCTCCTGAAGTTCTCCGTGAGCGGGAGTACCTGTCCCTTCTCTCTTCCTTCCTCATAGGCATCTATCTTCTCGTTGAATATGCCGGGCTCGGCATGCCTGAACTTGTATATGCTCTGCTTGACGTCGCCTACCCTGAACACGTTGCCCGAAGGCCTTGCAATCTTGCTTATGATCTCGTCCTGTAGCCTGGTGTTGTCCTGGTACTCATCGATATAGATCTCCACGAACTTATTCCTGTAGAAATCAACCGCATCTTCGTGATCCAGGATATCGAACGCAGCATATTCCTGATCTGCGAAGTCCATGCCGTGAACTGCGGTCTTGAGCTCTGCATAGTATTCATCCGTCTTCTCTATGAGCCTTACAAAAGCGCCTATCATCTCCGTGCGTTCCTTCTGGAGCGCGAGCTGCTCAGCCTTAAGCTCCTCATAACTCTCATAAGCTCCGAGTCCGCCTGTAAGGAATGTGCAGAGAGCTTTCGGCGGATCGAGCGGGTGCTCGAGCTTTGTTGGCGCACCCTTAACGAGTCTCGTTACCGCCTTGATCTGTGCCGCCTTATCCAGGTATTCGAGCATCAGTTCTTCGTTCTCCTTGAAGACCTTGCACGAGCGAGTCATGTAAGAGAACTTGAAGTCAAGCAGTTCATTCCACTCGCGGCTGATAAGATACAGTTCTTCCAAGCCGTCAGTAATAACGCCTTCTTCGTGCCTTCTCACCTGTCTGTCGATAAGAGAGAGGATATCTTCCACCGCACTGACAGAAGCCGCATTCCTGGCCTCGGGAGTCTTCTCCGAAGTAAGCACATAGAACGTCTCATTATCCTTAAGATATTCCAGCACTCCGCCGTCGGACCTGATCACTCTGGCGTAGTCTGACAGCAGTGTAATGATGTCGCCTGCCACCGCTTTGAGCTTCTCACCGCAAACTAACTTGCCTTCTGATTCAAGCGCCTTACGCTGATCGTATTCTGCCTTGATCCTGTTCAGGTAATCCGGAAGGCTTCTTAAGGTATCGTATATCTCGCAGGTCGTCTGCTCGAGGCTCGTATCGGATCTTCCGTCACCGAACCTGAGAGTCAGCCTGACAAACGGATCCGTCTCTGATCCGGTTTCGTCGTACATCGCCCTTATGGCCTGACGTGCGGCAGAATGTTTGAGAAGCGTTAGTTCGTTGCCGTCCAGCACGATGTTTGCCGGATCAAAAACATCCGCCTTAGCGGAATCCGCCGCACAGTAACCCTTCTCCTTGACGACTCTCGCACAGAACGCATCGAAAGTCTGTATGTACGAATTGGGAAGGAGTTCCTTCTGCCTTGCAAGCTTCGCCACCATATCGGGATCGGCCTTGTTCTCTGCTATCGCTTCATCAAGGGCACTCTCCGCCTTCTCGCGCATGTGTTCCGCGGCCGCCACAGTGAACGTAACTACAAGAATGCTGTCCAGCGAATGTTTCTCGCGATCGGGGATCGAATCGTCACGCATATCTCCGATTATCTTGGATACGATCCTGTCTATCATGACCGTAGTCTTACCGGACCCTGCAGCTGCGGGGACCAGTATATTATCAGTCTTGCAATCGATTATCGCCTGCTGATCCGGCGTAGGTCTCTTATCACTCATTGTCTTCTCCTGTATCGCCTTCTGCCGCAGCGCGGATCGCGTCTTTGTAATCTGCCTTTTTTGCATCGTAGCCGAGCGGCGGGACCGCAGCTATCGGTGATGACGGTATATTGCCGCACGCTCCGCCGTACGGGCAGAAGCTGCAGTAGTTATGAGCCGGACAGACGAGCGCGTCCGCTCTTCCGCTCTTGATGCTCTCTGCAGTTTTGGTCAGCACTTGCTGGGAATACTCAAGAGTTGCCGACATCTCTTCCTGTTTGTACCCTGACATCTTGGGAGCAAACTCCGCAGCGCCCTTGTTCTTGGCCGGCTTAAGTCCGACATTGAAGTATCCGTAATCACAATTCTCCGGTGGTATCTCATATCTGTCAGACAGAGCCTTGGTATAGACGGGAAGCTGTATCTGAGTTCCGTAGAACAGCTGCTTCGGATTGATGTTCTTGCCTCCGCTCTTGTAATCGATGATCCTTATGCGCTTTGCTTCCTCATCGGTATCTACGCGGTCGACATAACCCGAGAATGCCAGGTGCAGACCGGTCTTCTCTTCGATCCTGCTGCTGTCTATCCTTACATCTTCGTTATCGCCTATCGGAACTTCAAATCCGGTTGGGATCAAGCCTTCGGAGTTCAGGTCTTCAAGTATCCCTCTGAATGTAAGCTTGTACATTCTCTTGAGCTTCATTCCGATGTTCATGTCGAATTCTCCGGCGATCGTCTCGCCGTCCTCTTCGAGAGAACCGGGGATCGATTCCTTGATCACCGCGCTCCTGTATGCCTCGTTCACGGCATCCTCATAAGCCTTATCGTCGTTAAGGAGTCTGTCGGCATTCTCACGGAAGCCCTCTCCTCCTATGCTGCTCAGGCCTATCTCATACATGCTGTGTATCAGGGTTCCGAATCCGCTCGTATCGATCTCGGTATTGTCATCGCGCTCCCTTATCTTAAGGATGCGGTCCAGCATATACTTGAACGCGCAGTTGTTGTATTCCTCGAACGCAGAGACACTTCCGGGAAGGCTCTTCTTATTGCCTGTCGTAAGAAGCCTGTCCATAACCTCAGGCGCGATCGACGCAGTCCTGAAATCATGATTCCTCTTATGGAACACGCCCTTGGCGGGATTGCTAAACCCTCTCACGATACTGTCATCTTCAACACACGCTCTGAGGTAATCGAATACGCAGCTCGTGAAGTTCTTATCGGCATTGTGGACCATATACAGTCTGTCAGTAACGGTACCGAGCATAAGACAGCACGTCACCGTCTCTTCGCGCGACTTCACTTCATCCTTGTCAGGGAGCTCGCAGTCCTTCACGGAATCGGCGAGATTACGCAGTTCACCCGAACTCAGAAGCCCTTCAGCACTCTTCCTGTGCGGGAAATTATCCCTGGTCGCTCCGAGAAGGAACATGACCTTGCATGGCGCGACGAACGCCCTGTCCGGCGTTGTGATCTCGATGGAATCGACCTTCAGCGGGATCGTGCCTTCGACCCTGTTCTTCATGTCGGTCCTGATGAGCGAGATAAAAGCTCTTTGGCTTATCGGGACATCATTCATCTCATGCGTGAAGAAAGTCAGCAGCTGCATCATCTCGTCATAGCCTCTGACGAGTGCTGATGCGGAGGAACCGTCGCCTGCATCGAGCTGCTCTTTGCTAAGCGCTTCCACGTCCTCCCTGTGGCTGTCGATCAGTTCCTTAAGGAGCTTTGCCTTGCCGCTCAATTCCTTCTCGGAATTGATCTTCTCTGCCAGGTCCTTAAGCGGGATTATCTTCTTGACGACTATGCTGTTCCAGAAGAATTCGCCGGCATCCGTCTGGCTGCCTTCCTTAAAGCCGTCATACGGCATGCTGAAGTAGATCTTCTGACGGTGTTCATCGCCGTCTTCACTCTTCTTGAGATAGACGCTCTCGCGGAAGAGCCTTCTGCCGTCAGTGATGTTCCTGCTCCTGCAGTAATTCTCGAAGCTGTCCGTGATGAACGGAGGCAGCTTGATGATCCCGCACCTCATGGCACGGAGGATATCGCTTATGCGGTAGTTGTGGACGGGAAGCTCCAATACCGTCTCCGCGAACATGGGAATTACGGTTGACCACAGATCTATCTTACGGTCGATGAATATACCAAGACCGTAGAGCTCGGCGTTGCTCCTGAGTCTCGAAGCCATGTCCTCATCACAGCAGACGATCCTTATATCCCTGTATCTGTAACCTTCGTCTCTGGTGAGCTTGATCACCTCGGAGAAGACGTATCCTATCTGATTGTCGGTGCCGCTGATCGCAGCAAGACGGACCTTGTCTGTCTTGTCACCCTTATAATCCTCTCCGCGCGCGAAAGCTTCGAACAGGCCGCACATCCCGCCTTCGTTACGGTATGCCAGGTCTTCGACATTCGCGCCTGCAGAACGCATCGCTGAAGTGAACTCATTGCCGACCTTATATATCGGAAGAGCCGCCTCCTGTTCATTGCCCGTAGAGAGCGTGTAGAACCTGAGATCTCCGCCCTTGCCTGAGATAAGCTTAACAAGCGTATATTCCTGCGGTGTCAGCTTCCTTCCTGCACCAAAGCCGATAAATACAAACCTGGAAGACAGGAGCTTCCGAAGTCCCGCCATGCGCCTTGATGCGAGTTCAGACCCGGATAACGCCATAACGGCCTGGGATGCTTCCGAGATCCTGTCCTTGAGCAGTGATAATCCGAACTGTGCGTTCATCTTATCGACGGCATCCATAACAAGTCTCAGGTCTTCGAGCTTGTTCCTGTATTCAGCCGAGAAAGGTGCTGATGCTCCTATAGCTTCATCGAGTTCTTCTCTTCTTATCCCGTATCTGCTGAAGTCTCCGAGAAGGTTGATCAGCATGTTGATGTACTCGAACCTGTTCGTGAGCTTGCCGAAGGATCTGAAGTCGCTGCTGTAGTTGGCAAGGATGGAATAGATCGCACATCTCATCATGATATCCGAACCGGATCCCGATGCTTCCAGACCCATGCTGTCCAGTATCCTGGTGGACAGCGTAATGAAGCTCACGACGTCGCCTCCGGTAAAAGAAGACAAGACGGGGATCTTCCCGCCTTCGGAATCGATACCGGCGCCACGTGCCGAGCAGGCGTCTTCCAATTGCCCTATGATCTCACGCTCAACCTGTGCCTTGGCAAATTCGGGAACCACAAAGATAAGATCCCTGCCGTCATCTGATGTGGCAAGTTCTCTTCTTATCACCTCGGGGGTTATGCAGTCCGTGCCCGGATAACGATATACCTTGATCACCTGATAACCTCCCTCGCTCTTGCTTTACCATATTCTATAAATAATCGGCAAAGAATAAAAGCTCAGACAGGACCTTTAATCGGACAGTTTTACCGTCTTTTTCCTTGCAAGTTCAAGATCGAGCGTATCGTTGATCGTGATGCTGCCTCCGCGGCGTTCTATCGCATCTTCTATCTTGTCGAAGAATGCCTTTCTCATGCTCTCTTCTATCGCGATATGGTCTGAATAAGTCCCCAGAAGCTGAACGTATTCCTCAGCCGAGAAGACCCTGTCGCGGTGGAACAGATGATACCTGATGTCCGTAAGACCGTATTTGGCAGGGATGTTTGCAATATCCCTTGCCGTCTCTTCCGTAAAACGTTTTCGGGAGCCCTGCTTAATGCCGTAGAACTTGTTGTAGTACTCGTCGTAGATATCGTCTATCTCCTGCAGGAGAGCAGGATCCTTAGTGCTTATCTGCGGTCTGTTCGCAAAACGTGCGAAAGCACCTCCCTCCTTCAGGATGGAATACACCTTGGGATAACCGAGTTCTTCCGGCACCCAATGGAATGCGGTCGCAGAGAACACGAGGTCATATGAATCTGCTTCGAGCCGTGCGTCTTCGAACTTGGCGGTAACGACATCGAACTTCTCATAGTCCTTGAACTTGTCTCTGAGAAGATCTGTGAAGTTCTCTCCGTATTCAACGGCAGTCAGACAGCAGCCCGTCTTAAGCACAGGAAGGGTAGCCTGACCGCTGCCGCTTCCGACCTCAACGACCCTGCTGCCTGCATCGATATGAACATAGTCGAAGATGGCGTTGTAGATATCGTCGGGATAACCGGGACGCATCTTGTCATAGAGCGGGACAGCCGTATCAAAGGTGCCGCCTAATCTGTCTCTGTTATCCATCAGGCTGTCTCCGCAGCAGGCTTTCTCTTCTTGGAAGAAGGCCTCTCCCAATTTACCCAGAGGTCATTGCATTCCTTCTTCTTATTGATGATGACCAGAACGGCAATGGCGAGCAGAAGAACGGCTACGGAACCCCAGCAGCCTTCGACGCCGAAGCCCGTGTCGTAGAAGATGCCGTCGGATGCCGCTTCAAGCTTGAAGACAGAGTATTTCGAGACGATGCCGCTGTTGGGAAGACCGTAGAATATGTTCTGCGTGAAATTCCAGGATGCATGCATCGCGATCGATGCCCAGAGGTTATCATAGTAGAAGATGACGAGCGAGAACATCACGCCCCAGAGGAAGAGTTCGGCATAAGCTGCCGGAGTGAGGCCGTTGTTGCCGAGATGCATTGCCATGAACAGAAGAGAATTGCCCAGGATAGCGACCAGAGGATTCTTATATCTTCTTCTGAGCTTCTGATACATATAGCATCTGGTCATTATCTCTTCGGCACCGGACTGGATGAACACGAAGATGGCGAATCCGAGGAGCGGCATGATCTCGATCCCGTAGAAAGAGAAGTCTAAGTCTCCCATAAGATACGCGCCGCCTACAGAGATCGAATTAAGAACGAATCCTGCAAGACCTCCGGCGAGAAGTCCTATAAGTATCTTGATCTTCTTATCGGGAAGGAATTCCTTCAGGATAGGACGGTTGCCCTTGAAGATCAGGAATATAAGGATAAACGCAGGCCATGCACCGAAGAAGCTTGCATAGACTGACATGAATTCCCGGATATCCGGATCGGGTGAGAACGGGTATACCAGAAAGCATACTCCCAGCAGTTGGAAGATCAGCTCGCCGATAAGAAAGATCACTACCGCAAGAAGACCCGTCAGGAGGATAAAGTCCGTCCATGTCCTCGGGCTTCTCAAAACTTTGTCTTTGAATAAACTCATTGCAGATACCCCCATATTTGCAAAACTGACTAATTATAACAAATCGATGTTCTTCTCTCCCCACTTTTTCAGTTCAAGGAGGATGGGGATGATGCTCTTTGCTCTGTCGGTAAGCCTGTATTCGACGCGGACCGGCATCTCATCGTACTGTGTCCTTAAGACCAGGCCGTCCGCCTCCATCTCCTTGAGCGAATTAGCGAGCAT
Source organism: Clostridiales bacterium (assembly GCA_017550385.1). Lineage (GTDB taxonomy): Bacteria > Bacillota > Clostridia > Saccharofermentanales > Saccharofermentanaceae > Saccharofermentans. Next base: position 10,796 of record JAFZPJ010000010.1, on the reverse strand, counting down.
AGTGTTGGTAATGCCGTATATACCTCTTCTGAGTTCACCGTACCTTACGACCTCCTTCTGATCTATGAGGCAGAGGATCAGTATCTTCCACTTGCCGCCGATGATGTCCAAGACACGCTTAAGGCCGCAGCCTTTGCCGGCGATCTCTTCACACAGGACTTCTTTCTTGCTCATGATCATTCTCCTTAATCAGTACCGGTCAGTTATTCCGTACCAGGTCAATATAATCTGCGTACTTGATACGGAAATTATACCAGATATACTTGAAGTATCAAAGGCAACCGCAAAAAGGAGGTTCAAGATGGAATACAGATTTAATGAGAGCAATTTTGAGAATGAGGTAGTCAACAGCAGCATTCCCGTCATGATCGATTTCTACGCGGAATGGTGCGGTCCGTGCCGTATGATGTCCCCCGTTGTGGAGGATTTCGCGAAGGAATACGAAGGCAAGGTAAAGATCGGCAAGATCAATGTCGATGATGAGAGCGAACTGGCAATGAGATTTGGCATACAGAGCATTCCGAGCTTCGTCTTCATGAGAGGCGGCAAGGTCGTCGAGAGAGTAACGGGAGCTATGCCGAAGCCGGTATTGAAAGATTACCTTGATGATCTCGCGGCAGGTTAAGACCGTACAAGCAACCCTTGCCGCCGGAGAGTAGAATATAAGACGTGAAGTACGGTTCGCGGGAAGGAGATAAATATGGATAAGATCAGGATCGCGTTTTTTGATGCCAAGGATTACGACAGACAGTCGTTCATTGATTCAAACAGTGACGGTGAATTCGATATCACATTCCTTGAGACAAGGCTTACTTCGGATACGGTAAAACTCGCTGAAGGCAACGATGTAGTGTGCGTGTTCGTAAACGATGACATCAACAAGGAAGTCATCGACAAGCTCGCAGAACTCGGAGTTAAGCTCGTTGCGTTAAGATGCGCAGGATACAACAACGTCGACGTCGAATATGCATACGGGAAAGTCCACATCGTGCGTGTTCCCGCCTACTCCCCTTATGCCGTGGCAGAACATGCGATGGCACTCCTGCTCACATCGATAAGAAGGATCCACAAAGCCTATATCCGCACAAAGGACTTCAACTTCAGCCTTAACGGGTTGACGGGATTCGACCTTCACGGCAAGACCGTGGGCGTAGTCGGTACCGGTAAGATCGGAAGGATCTTCATCGATATCTGCCGCGGATTCGGAATGAACATCATCGCGTACGATAAGTTCCCTGCCGTTGATTCAGGCATCGAATACGTATCTCTCGATGAGCTTTGGGAAAGGAGCGACATCATATCGTTCCACTGCCCCCTGACCGAAGAGAACAGGCATATGGTAAACAGCGACACCATTGCTAAGATGAAGAAGGGCGTTGTCCTGATCAACACCTCACGCGGCGCCCTGATCGATTCCGAAGCATTGCTCGAAGGGATCAAGCAGCGCAGGATCGGAGCTGCATGCCTCGACGTATACGAAGAAGAATCGAACATATTCTTCCACGATTACTCAGGCCACATCGTTAACGACGACACGCTCGCCAGACTCATATCGATGCCGAACGTCATAGTCACTTCACACCAGGCATTCCTGACGAACGAAGCGCTCGAGAATATCGCCGATACAACGCTTGAGAACATCCGCGTATTCTTCGCATCAGACACCTGCCCCAACGAGGTCTGCTACAAGTGCGCCAACCTGGCAAACTGCAAGCAGACTCACGAGAAAAAGTGTTTTTGATCTGAAACAACAAGAAATGACAGGATACTAATCCTGTCATTCTTCTTTCTGAACATCGTTTTACCGCAGCCTAAACAAGAAGAGTATATGCTCTTATGCTACAACTTCGTTCTTCAAAGGATCAGCATCACTGATCTCTTCCTTCTTCTCTCTATACATAGCATGGATCTCTGCTGCCTCGTTCTTTTTGTTTCTTATCTCGTCTGACAGTTCATCCATCCTCTTTTCCGAAGAAGCGATATCCAGACGGATGCCTTTCAGTTTGTTCTGTTTTTTCACGATAGCAACGACTGCCGCGATAACGGCGATCACTGCAGCTGCTCCAAGGATCAGCCATGCGCCGTAAGCTGCGACAGCAATTATAATGATCATAAGGAAAATTATGATACCGAAGATAACGGGTGTACCCCGAGATGTCTTTTCTTCCATAAGATCATCAAGAACGTTCACAAAACGATTGTCGATGATTATGTAATCATGCTTCAGGGCACCTAATGTCTTTGCCTCTTCAGACCGCTTGCTTTCCAGTCTATCCACCTCGGCCTGCTTCTCTTTATACTTGCCGAACAGTCTTGCCGCTTCGCTGATCTTCTCGAAATAATCTTTATGCTCCGGAAGACAGTTGTCTTTTGCAAAGACGAGTTCTTCGAGCTTCTCAGAGAAGTGCACGCCGTTGCCGGTCATTATGGAACTCATCGTCTTCTTTTTGTTGCGACACAGTATAAGACCGCAGAGAGCTTCAAAATCATGAGGATCCTTAGAGAGAATAAACTCAAATGCATCTTTCGCCGCTCCGAACTCTCCGGCGGACAACGCCGTTCTTGCTTTCACACGAACATCATCTTCGCGGAAATACTCATAATCGTGAGTAACACCGCAAAAAGAACAAACATAAAGCTGACGGTCAAGATCGATATCGAGAGGACCGCCGCACATATCACAAACATGGCTCTTAACGATCGTCATATTAACCTCCGCAAATTTGCTTGCGCACAGTTAGTATCTTACGGTTACTATCTACACCCTAATATTAGTATATATCCGCTACTATGTCAATCTCTTTTATAATGTGATCGATGCAAAACATGTCGGAAAAGCCGCAAACCTTTGTTTTTCAGGCATTTCAGAGCAATAAAAACGGGTTACCGCTGCCGGTAACCCTCCTACTTCTGAGGTGTGGTGGAGATGATGGGAGTCGAACCCATGTCCGAAATCAGATCTAACAGGCTTCTCCGGGTGCAGACAGTGGATGAATTATTCCCATTCCCGCGTAGCCCGCTGTCAGGCGTCGGTTCCGGTAGCTTCATGAATTTATGTCACACGCTTCCCTCAAAGCTTTGGAAAGAGGACATCGCCTTTAACCTCTAAGGAGCAAGGTCTGAGTTGTACGTGCATCCTGCGTACAGATCGGCAGGAGCACGGTAGCCTTAGGCTGCTACGAGCTCAGTGTTGTTTGCAATTACTTGCAAGTTCCCGTTTTTTAAGGAGGCCAACGAGAATCCTCCACCCGCTTCCCCGGTATCTCCGACCCCGTCGAAACCGGTGCATCCCCGCGTTAGAAGGTCCTCAAGAATTAGGTAGTTTGTAATTATACGTCCTCTTCTTCGAAATTCAAGTCCTTGGAGACGTCATAGGGCTGGTAATCCTTGCTTAAGATCTCCTGCGCGTTACGCAGTTCTGCTTCTTCGTCAGGGATCTCGGGTGCTGTATCAGCTGCAGCTGCAGCGACAGCGGCTTCCTGGGCGACTTCGTTCAGATCCTCGTATACGACATTAGGATCGATGCCGTCATACTTCTTATAGGGATTGCCGAGATCTTCTGCTCCGCAGTAATAGCACTTATATGTGAAGAGGAGATTCTCCATCTTCTGCATGAGCTTGCCGCAGTTGGGGCAAACCTTCTCAGTCTTGAAGTCCTTCCTCTTACGAAGGAGGACAGCATTCTTCAGGCACTCATCGAACTCCTCGTTCGTAGCGCTGTGCTCCTGGAGCATGAGCCACATTGCATGCAGAAGAGTCTGCTGCTCTTCTACCATAGCCGTGAGCCTCTCCACTTCCTTAGCGGACTGGAATTCGCTCTTGAGAGATTCTTTATTGCCAAGCGCCGCATCCACTTCGTCCACGGAGCTCATCTTAGCAAGTTGCCTCATCTGTTCATCGGTAAAATCAGCTGACATCTTTTTATCCTCCTGTTTCCTTACCAATTTAGGTTACTATAAAAATGCGAATTATCAAACAATATTTATTAAAGTTCTCCGCAGAATTCTGCGATCGCCGCAGCTATCTCGTATGTGTTCGCATCGTCATTGAGTCTGGCCTCATCCTCGCTGTTGGACAGGAAACCGACAACGAGCTGTACCGATTTGACCGAATCGGCATAGTTAAGTCCGGTGTAAGCATTCGTGGCAAAGCACCCGAGATAATCGATGCCCTGGGCTTCAGCCACCAGGGTGCCAAGGCTGTCTGCGAGCTTCTTGTCACTGTCGACATACGATCCCGTCTCGGGAACATATGCTATTACGCCTGACACTTCCGAATCGGGAACACTGTCTGCATGTATCCTTATGAAGATATCCGGCGAAGCCGCTACCGCGATGTCGGCACGCTCCTGGTTGGACAGATTTACATCATTCGTTTCTCTTGTAAGGATAACGCTCGCACCGCATGCTTCCAGATAAGCCTTGGCCGCGAGAGCGATCTCGAGAGTCACTTCATATTCTCTCGTATTGATGTCGACGCCTACGGCTCCGCTGGTGCAGCGCGGCTTGCCGACGGTAGCACCCGGGAACAGAGACTCCTCTGTCTCATCCGTCTCAGCCTGATGACCGGGATCTATGACGATAACGAGTCCGGTAAGATCAGGAGCATCTGCCTTGATCTCGATAGGCGTGGGTGTAGGTGCGGGAGTCGCAGCCTCGGTCTCAGCAGCAGTAGCGGATGTCTGTACTGCGAGGCTTGCTGCAATCTTGTACTCGTTCTCCGTAGCAGCGGTCTCGACCGCCTGCGTCTCTCCCCTTATTATGCTCAAGAGCTTGCTTATGTCTTCATGGTTATTGATAGCAGTTATCGCTATGGCACCGGCACCCAGCAGGGCGATCAGGATGCCGACGATTATCTTGGACAGAAGCGGAGACTTGTTCTCCTTCTTGTCGGACGGCTTTATCTCTTCTTCCGTCTTCTTTAACTCTGATCTATCTGCCTTCTTCGGAACCTTAACCGGTTTTGCAGGCTTTTCCGGCTTGTGTTGCTTTTCCGGCTTAACCTTCTTGACGGCAGGCTCGGAAGGTCTCTCGTGTACCTTCTTCTTTTTGGGAGCCTTGCCCTGAGGTGCGGGCTTTGCTTGATGCGTTTTACGCGCATCGTATTTCTGCACGAAATCCCTGATGAAGCCCTCACGTTCTTCCGCGGGAAGAGAGTGCATACGAGCATAGAGCTCCTTCTTCTTGTCGGGAGCCAGCCTGCTTAATATCTCTTTGAACCCTGCGTTATAATCCTGCGGCATTTTGACCTCTTTTGAATGATAACATTCTTATTGATTCTTACAAAACGACAATATTCGTGATTAAAACACAAGCTTTGTGACTTTAATAAATCACGCGATTTGATAATATATCCGCATGAATTCAAAAATGCTTAGTGACAACAGATTCACCAGGAAGCTGGTATCTCTTATTCTGCCGATAACGCTGCAGAACTTTATGTTCGCGCTCGTTCCGGTATCGGATACCATTATGCTTCAGTTCCTGGATCAGAATGCGATGTCGGCAGTCTCGCAGGCGTCGCAGGTCACTTTCGTGCTCAACCTGTTCACCATAGGCATATCTTACGGCGCTTCGATGTTTGCCGCACAGTACTGGGGCAAGGGTGACAAGGGTTCTATAAGGAAGCTTTTCGGATACAGCGTATTGCTGACCGTGTTTATAGCGGCGGTTTTCTTCGGATGCGCCATGTTCCTGCCCGAAGGTCTCATGCGGATCTATACGGACGATCCCGAGGTCATCGCAGAAGGCATCCCCTACCTGAGGTACGTATCCCTGTCCTATCTGTTCATGTCTCTTGCGATAACGTATGAATCCATCCTGAAGAATATCGGATACGTTAAGCAGTGTACCGCAGCGAGCACCGTGATGGTCATCTTGAACATATTCCTGAATGCCGTTCTCATCTTCGGTCTGTTCGGACTTCCACAGATGGGAGCTAGCGGTGCAGCCCTTGCCACGACGATATCCGCTTTCGTAGGTTTTGTTTTCTGTCTGGTCTTCTCGATCAAGTCGAAGATACTGAAGATTGGATTCAAAGATCTCTTCGGCGCGGATCTCGAATTCAGGAAGAGGTTCAGCAAGCACTCGACGCCTTATGTCTTGAACCAGATCCTCTGGGGAACGGGCTTTACGATGGTATCCGTCATCATCGGACGCCTGGGTCAGGATGCCATGGCGGCAAATGCCATCGTTCTGACCGTTAAGGATCTCGTATCCTGCTTCTGCTTTGCACTTGGCTCTGGCGGTTCCATCGTGGTCGGCAACGAACTCGGCGCGGGCAATATCGAGCGCGGCAAGTTGTACGGCGACTGGATCTACAAGCTTACGATAATCACGGGCATCATACTTGGCCTCATCGCTGCAGCTTCTACGCCGCTCGTACTGTGGATAGTTAAACTTACTCCTCAGGCCGAAGAATATCTCATGTACATGCTGCTCATGTGCAGCTACTACATACTCGGAAGATCCATCAATGCGGTCCTGATTGGCGGCATCTTCCCTTCAGGCGGCGATACCAAGTTCGGTTTCATATGCGATTCCGTTACCATGTGGGCATTCATCGTTCCCGTGGGAGCACTGGCTGCTTTCGTGTTCAATCTGCCTGTCATGGCTGTATACTTCATCCTCAACCTGGATGAGATAGTAAAACTTCCCGTAGTGTTCATACACTACAGGAAGTATGGCTGGGCAAAAAATATCGTTAATGATACGCCTGAAGATCTCTGATCAATCCTTGAGAAGCTTATCTGCGAATTCCGTGTTGTCGAATGTTGAGAAGTAATCCTTGAGCTTCTGTGCTCTTCTGATCTGTTTAACGGATCCGTCGGGCCTGAGCAGGAGTTCAGCTGACCACAATCTGCCGTTGTAGTTATAACCCATGGCAAAACCGTGTGCGCCTGCATCGTGGATGAACAGGTAATCGCCGTTCTCGATCTCGGGGAGCATCCTGTCGATCGCGAACTTGTCGTTGTTCTCGCAGAGAGAACCGGTAACGTCGTACTTGTGGTCACAAGGAGCATCTTCCTTGCCTAGCACGGTAATGTGGTGATATGCACCGTACATTGCAGGACGCATCAGGTTAGCCGCGCAGGCATCAACACCGATGTACTCCTTGTAGATGTGCTTAGCGTGGACGGCTTTCGTAACGAGTGCGCCGTAAGGAGCGAGCATGAACCTGCCCATCTCTGCATAGATCGCTGTATCGCCCATGCCTGCCGGCGTGAGGATCTCTTCATATACTTTCCTTACGCCCTCGCCGATAGCAGCGATATCGTTTCTCTCCTGGTCGGGACGGTAGTCAACACCTACGCCGCCGGAAAGATTGATGAACGCGAATTCGATCCCGAGCGTCTCATGCGCCTCTCTTGCAAGCTCGAAAAGTTCTCCTGCAAGCTTGGGGTAATATTCGTTTGTAACAGTGTTACTTGCAAGGAAAGCGTGCAGCCCGAACTTCTTGACGCCGCGGGCAGCCATCTGCTTATACGCCTCGAAGAGCTGCTCTTTCGTCATGCCGTACTTGGAGTCTCCTGGGTTGTCCATGATGCCGTTGCTGAGTGTATATACTCCGCCCGGGTTGTACCTGCAGCTCATGACCTCGGGGAACTTATCGCCGATGATGCTCTCGAGGAACGGGATGTGTGTGATGTCGTCCAGGTTGATGATCGCGCCGAGTTTGTGTGCCAGAGCATATTCGCAAGCGGGAGTATCGTTGCTGGAGAACATGATGTGCGCTCCGTCTGCACCGACTGCATCCGACAGGACCAGCTCTGCCTCTGATGAGCAGTCAAAGCCGAAGTCGTAGTCTGCGATTATCTGCATGATGTACGGATTGGGTGTTGCCTTGACCGCAAAGTATTCACGGAAACCCTTGTTCCATGCGAAAGCCTTCTTGACCGCCTCGCAGTTAGCTCTTATACCTGCCTCATCATAGATGTGGAAAGGTGTCGGATATGTCTTAGCTATCTCTTCTGCCTGAGCTTTGGTAATAAAGGGTTTCTTTTCCATGTTCTGTGCCTCAAATCAATAATTATTATAATGACGCACAATTATAACACAGCCCCTACTTCAGTTACAATTCACTCGGATCCACAGAATTATCAGTGCTTGCAGGCTCAGCCGGCTTCCTCCTTTTCGACTTGAGGCCTGAAGAATATATCAGCAAAAAGAGCGCCCAGACCAGATTGAACAAGACTATCCAGACTATCCCCTTGAACTCAGTGAGGACAAGACCGGTCAGAACTGCAATAACGAAAGCTCCGATGTGGATCCATTTTGATATCGAATACTCTTTTTGTGAGACCTTTGTTTTTTTACGAAGTCCGATAATGCGTAGTAAGATGATCGGTACCAACGAGATCACTGATTCAGCAGCAAGAACGACCAGGCTTACAATGGCAAGGACATAGATGACAACAGCATCGATCCCCGTACCAAACAACCACATAAGGAAATGAACTGATGACTTCTTATAATCAATATTAGAGAATGTATGGAAGCTCTCAAGGAGCCCGGAGCTGTGATCGCTTAACGTTACAGCAAAATATACCGCATACGAAGCACAAAGGGCGATTATCAGGACCAGAAATATGAGTCTTGCTATTCCGCTTTTACCGATCTTATCCATAGTCAACACTCCTATTACTCTCGACGTTAGTATTATTCTGCTACCATCTATCGATATGTTAGTATAAGTTTGCTACTATGTCAACAGTTTTTCGGGATCATTCATCCATCTTCTTCAGTTCATTTCTAAGACAGATGCTTGCTTCCATCTGCGGATAATCAACAATAACAATTAGATAGAGCAAAACCCACATGTAATTGTCGTTATGAGAAAGACCCTTTGCAGGGTCTTCTCAGGAATAAGATCAGTTGGTTTAACAGATCACGGTTACATCATATAAAGCATACCGACCATAAGCATAACTTCCGCCAGTGCTATTACTGCAAGCAATATTGCGACCACAACACCTGCTTTGACCAAAGAACCTGCCTTATGGCTGTTAGCGAACTGTCTGTGCTTACCGGTAGCAAAAACAATTCCCATAACAGAAAGAGCCATTGTAATATATGCCATTATTGATGCCGGACCCATGAATCCCTCAATAATATATATCGTATTCAATCTGAGATCAGTGGTGCCGTTCACCCTTATCATCATGATTTGCGAAACGATCTCCATGATCACCAGGAATGCCGATACGATAAGAAGCGATACGCTCATCGTCTTTATCCATTTCTTCAGATTCTCGGTTTGCATAGCCGAATAATCAGCCATCTTTACTGCTACTTCTTTTACTTCGCTGTTCATGTCTTTGTCTTTCCTTTCGCCGTCGATTATGTCGCGGACATCAACATCGTACATTTCAGCGATATCAACCAGTAAGGAAATATCCGGCATATATGCCCCCGTTTCCCATCTTGATATGGTACGCCCTGATACTCCGAGCTTGTCTGCGACCTGTTCCTGTGTAAAGTTCTTTTCTTTACGCAGTTCTTTTAAGAAATTTCCAGTTTTCTTCTGGTCCATTCGTTCCTCCTTCCTTGCCACAAGTTAATGCAAAACCCGAGGCAAGAACACGACATAAACAGCGAATTTCCGGACAAGACAAAACTGTCCGGTCCGAAAACAAAAGACAATTCATTCGGAATCTAATTATACAAAATTACTCATCTATAATCTGGTGGAAACTGCGGGTTTCCACAACTTAAGATTATCAAAGCCCTGAAAGTCAATAAAATCAAGTCTTTCAAAAACGAGAGCTTGATTATTATACACAACTTACGACAAACTTACGACAAATTTACAAACACAAAAGAGAGCCCGCAAAGAATAACGACTGCTCCAGCAAAAATCCACTTCTGCATGTCTAATAATAGCTACCTTCAATAGAGTTCTCCCTAAATATACTTATCAATCCCGCACTGTTCTACAACCCTTTTCCCAAGAAGAGTAAGCGCCTGTTTAGGACATTTATTGATACAGCGATAGCACATGGTACAGCGGTCGCTTGAAACTGCTTTTTGATCCTTAATTGAAATATTATTCATCGGACACAACTTTTCACACAGTCCGCACCCGATACATTTGTCAGTATCAACCTTAAGTTTTGAGGTATATGCTCTGGTCTTATGGCCAAAGTACGCTCTCTGTCCAAAGAAACCGGCCAGCCTGCACAAAACACCCATACCTTCCTGTGTCGGCTTATCGGCTTTCAACCGCTTTACAGATTCTTTTATTTTCTGTTCCGCCAGTTTTACAAGTTCTTTATTCTTTTCAGGCGGACGCTTTAATGCCTTCTCGTCAGCTATACTGTCCGGCATCTTAAGATGAAGCCCGCCTATTACTTTAGCGCCGCAACTTAGCAAAAGACGTCCGAGCACCCCTGATCCATCACCACTGAAAAGCCCCATCGTTGCGATTATAAAAACCCTTTTATTCATCCACAACTCACTATGATCTGTAATATAATCCCGCACGATCTTCGGAACAGTACTAAACTGAACCGGATATGTAAATACGATAAGATCCGACTCTGTTACTGCTGTTAAAGCTTCTGTATCCTCTATGGAATATGTTCTGGATTCATTGTCATACTCTTTACAGAATAACTCCGCTGCATATTTTGAATTTCCTGTCCCGCTAAAATATATACCAATCATTTTTTCACACTCTCGTACGCAATTATATTGCGAGATAAAAGGCTATATCCTCAACCCGACAAACCGGAATTTGCGCATGTCATACAATACCACCATCGCTAATGACAAAATGCTCTCCCATTAATTCTTCCT
>JAFZPJ010000001.1 GCA_017550385.1 Clostridiales bacterium | reverse complement strand
GGGAAGAGTCCCCAGCCGACGACCTCGCGCATGTGCATGTATTCTTCCGGCGTGATGTTTGGCGTAATGCAGTAATCGATGTTCTTCATATACCTTTTCCTTTGCGTTATCTGACAGTTCCCATTCTAACATTTTTGGTTTTAGACACACAGAAGAATCTGTCTATTGAGGGCATATATGGGGAGCAATAAGATAATGCCGATAAAACGAAAAGGAGTGATACATATGATCAAAAAGGAATGGCAAAGGCTTATCCATAACCCGCTGCTCGTAGTGGTGCTCATGGCTATCATCCTGATCCCTTCCATCTACGCCGGGTTCTTCCTGGCATCGATGTGGGATCCGTACGGCGAGCTCGACAAGCTCCCGGTAGCAGTTGTCAACAAGGACCAGCCGGTCATGTATGACGGCGAGGAGATCGCCATAGGCGACGAGCTCGTCAAGAACCTCAAGGAAGACGAATCTTTGAACTATGCTTTCGTCGATGAGACCACGGCTCAGGAAGGCCTTAAGAACGGTGATTACTATATGGTCATCACGATCCCCGAGGACTTCTCGCACAACGCGACAACGGTATTGGACGACAACCCGTCGAAAATGGAACTCCAGTACGAGACCAACCCTGCAACCAACTACGTGGCGATGAAGCTCTCAGAGTCAGCCATGACCAAGATGGAACTGAGCCTCGAGCGCAAGGTGACTGAGACATACGCAGAGACGCTCTTCACAAAGCTTGGAACTCTCGGCGATTCTCTAGATGATGCTTCAGAAGGTAGTGCCAAGATATTAGACGGTGAGATCGCCATCCAGGACGGCGTTGTCCAGCTTGCTGACGGTACGGATGCTCTTGCGAATGGTGCATCAGATCTTAACGACGGATTGGTCACATACATGGACGGTACGGCGCAGATCGATTCCGGTGCAAGTGCTCTTGCTGACGGTGCCGGCACGCTCTCGGACGGCGCGGCAAAGGTCAATTCAGGTGCAGCATCTCTTTCTGACGGCACATCAAAGCTTAACGCGGCAACTGCTTCGATAACAGGCGGCGCGCAGTCCCTTGAAGCAGGTTCATCGCAGCTCGCTTCCGGTGTGGACGCACTCGCTATAGGCAGCGCTTCTGTAGCAGACGGTGCATCTTCAGTAGCAGAAGGCGCTTCCGCATTAAGTGACGGTCTTGATAAGCTCAATACTTCAATGCCCGTTATGACCGGCGCCATCGGTCAGCTGGATGCAGGTGCAGCTTCTCTTGATACGGGAATATCAACATATACTTCTGCTGTAGATACTGCTGCTGCTTCGTCCGGCAATCTGTCTGCCGGTCTCGGCGCACTTGATTCCGCAGTTAACGGCACAGGCGGCCTGAAGGATTCTTCTGCCGCCTATAAGAGCAACATGGACACGCTTGCGACCACGGCTTCGTACCTTGCTGCAAATGGTGCCATCCCGCAGGAACTCGCAGACAACATCCAGGCCATGGATACTGCTTACGCTTCTATGGATGCAGCGATAGCAGGTAAGGGCGGACTGGGCGATTCAGTGTCTGCTCTGTCTTCCGGTGCGACTGCTCTTAATACGGGACTTAACACTATAGTAGGTACCGATAACGCCAATTCGCAGACGCTCAGAGACGGTGCTTCGGCATTGGCTGACGGCGCTGCCCAGCTTGATGATTCTGCGGCTACGCTTGCTTCAGGAGTCTCACAGCTCACTACAGGTGCGGGTGAACTTAAAGACGGATCTGCTGCGCTTGCTTCCGGTGCGACGCAGGTCGAGAGCGGTGCCGCTTCGGCTGCTGCAGGTGCGGACAGCGTAGCTTCGGGTGCTTCAGCTCTGAACAGCGGCCTCGGACAGTTTACTAATGGCGTATCCAGTCTCAACGCAGGTGCATCTACACTTGCAAGCGGCACCGCATCCCTGTCGAAAGGCGCACAAGATCTTGCAGAAGGCGCTTCTGAACTTAAAGACGGAGCGGATACTCTCGTAAGCAACAATGATGCTATCCTGACCGGTTCTTCCGAGCTCGCAGACGGCGCGGCTCAGATAGATGACGGAATGAATACGCTGTCGGAATCAATGCCTGAACTCGTAGACGGAACTGCGACTCTGTACGACGGCCTTTCCGAAGGTGCGGATAAGCTTGACAGTACGAATAAGAACGATGTGAATGCGCAGATGTTCTCGAATCCTCTCGAGACGACTGAGACCAAGCTTACGGAAGTCAGCGACAACGGTCATGCGATGGCTGCTTACATGATGTCAGTAGGTCTCTGGGTAGCCTGCCTCGCATTTTGCCTCATGTATCCTCTGACACAGCATGACGGCATGGAATCCGGCTTCAAGTGGTGGCTCAGCAAGGCAAGCGTACTCTATCCGATGGCGATCATCCAGGCGGTAGTCCTCGTCCTGATACTGCACTTCACACTCGGATTCAATCCTGCAAGATTAGGCCAGACTATATTCGTAGCATGCCTTACGTCGGTTGCATTCATGTCGATAATGTACTTCTTCAACGTACTCCTCGGCAAAGTCGGTAGCTTCATCATGCTGGTGTTCATGGTATTGCAGCTGGCAGGCTCGGCAGGCACGTATCCGATAGAAGTCTCAGGTCCTCTCGCTGCGGCACTTAACAAGTTCATGCCGTTTACATACACGGTTGCCGCTTTCAGAAGCTCGATAGGCGGAGGTGAACCTTTCCCGGCATCGGTAAAGATATTGCTGATGATCCTGCTCGTATCTTCCGTCCTTACCATCTTCCTTTTCGTTATCCGCGGTAAGAAGGAAGAGAAGGGCAAGAAGAATCTGTACGATGTCATGGAAGCACATGGGTTTGCCTGATACTTATAACCCTTGGAGGTCGCCGGTTGGCGGCCTCCTTTTATATTGCCCGGCAAAGGTCTATAATCTTTGTCATGGATACGAAGATGATGATCAAAGCGGCTTTCCTGGAGCTTCTTGAAGAAAGACCGCTGTCTCAGATAACAGTTAAGGATATAGTCAGTCAGTGCGGGATAAACCGCAATTCTTTCTACTACCATTACGCCGACCTTCCGTCGCTCGTTGAAGACGTCATTACGGAAGAAGCGGACAAGATAATGGCCAAATATGAGACTTTCGATACGATAGAGCAGTGCCTCGACGCCGTTATCGAGTTCTCGCTCTCGCACCGCAAGGCAGCCCTGCATCTGTTCAATTCCAACAGCCAGGACGTCTTCGTCCACTACTTCATGCAGATAAGCGATTCGGTCATCAGGCGCTACTTTGACGAGCTCTGCAAAGACCGCGATATCGATCCCGAGGACAAGGAGATAGTCATCCATTTCTATAAGTGCCTGGTGTTCGGACAGGCGGTCGACTGGATGCGTAACGGCATGACGAATGACCTGCAGCATCAGTTCAGAAGGTTCTGCGAGTTCAATAAGGGTTCTATAGCAGAGATGATCGACCGTCTTACTGCTCAGTAAGATATACCGGGTCGTCTTTGTGGTACTCGAACCAGCCTTGTATCATGCTCTTTACCTTGCTGGTATCGTAGTTGTTTCTTTCTTCATGGTAATAGTTGAACGGACCGCGCCCGATCGGTTCGTCTACGAGCATCATGGTGTTGCTTATGACGGTCCACTTGTGCCCGGCGAAAAGGATCTTCGTGCCGCGGCGGTACCTGCCGAAATCTCCTTTCACTGCGGGATCTATATCAAAATCGTACTCGACACAGTTCCAACCAAGTTCCCCATACACCAAGTCCAGCGTTGCACTACTATCGTGAATGCTACTGGGGGTTCTTAACCAGAAGTGGCTGTCACGATCCGTATATGGGATCAGTTTGCTGCAAGAAAGGAATTCCTGATCGCTGAGGAGCGTGATGCCGTCAAGAGTGATGTCTACGCGCTTGTCTGGCATGTCAGGAACAATGGGATACGGCGGATCCCAGAATCTGAAGGGCTCGCGCTCCGGTCTCGGGAAGTTTGCCAGACCTTCGTGTCTGACATCGCGCAGGAGTTTGTCCTTATATGTGATGTAGGCGCAGATGATTATCTCATCGCGCTTTTTATATTTGTTATGGTAGATCTTGTAAAGTAACTGCTTGTGATTCTCTTCCAGATAGGTCCTGGTAATCTCAAGCACCTTTATAAGCGAATCGCGGTTTGTGTAGTGTATGTAATTGAACCTGGACAGAGAGATGTAGCCGTTGCCTTTGCCGTACACGGGGTTGTATTCCATGTCAGGAGTGATCTTCTTGCTCTCGTAGAGATAGTGCACGCGTTTCTCTTCGTATCGGAGTTCTTCTTTGCTGCCCAAATGCAGGTCTGGATCAAAGGCGAATTGCTGGTGATCGTTTTCCACGGAATACTCGATGCCGTAGGTGAGGCTCGTGTAAAGTCTCCACGCGATCTGCTGCGCGATGTCGTCCGGGATAACAGGTGCATGATTGAAGAACATACTTTATTATCTACTGAAATAAGTGTCCGGACAACAGAATTCACACAAAGATAATCTGTCAGCGGTAATTACTTACCTTGCCGACGGAGACGTAATTGTCCGTGATGGCGGCGAGATCCGTTCCTTCAGAGCCTTCCCACTTGCGCGCGAAATCCGTTTGGTAAGAGATCCTGTCTCCGCTGCGGCCGACTATGACATAACTGCCTGCATAGAAATCGTCCTGCGACATGACACAGTCGTACTTGATCCCCTTGCACTCTTCGACGGTGCATCCCGGGAAATTGACATTCCAGATCTCATTCTTGGCGAGCGGCTTGTCCAACAGCTCTGAAGCGATCTGACTGATGTATTTATCGGTGACATCGTGAGGAGCTTCGTGGTGCTCCGAGAAAGCTATCGTATGTATCCCGCGGCTTGCCGATTCAAGCGCTGCTCCGACTGTCGCAGAATACTGGATGTCTGATGAGATGTTGTAGCCTTTGTTGATCCCGCAGAATACTTCATCGGGACCGCCCGGCACAACAACACTGATACCGAGACTGACACAGTCGGCCGGTGTGCCGGATGTCGCAAATGCGCGTACACCTTCGACCGGGAAATCCACCGGCCAGATATCAACGGGACCCCAGAAAGTAGCAGAATGCGACATCGCACTGAACTGTTTCTCAGGCGCGACTACCCAGACTTCGCCGAACTCCTTCGCGAGCTCTGCCAGCCGTGCAATGCCTTCGGAGTTAATGCCGTCGTCATTTGCAACCAGGATCTTTCTCATAATAAACTCCATAAAAAGCGGGGCTGTTGCCCCGCCTGTAGTGGTGCGCCTGACAGGACTTGAACCTGCACGATCGCTCACCAGAACCTAAATCTGGCGTGTCTGCCAATTTCACCACAGGCGCGTAGAGGTATTATACCGCACAAATCGGTATTTTGAGTATTGTTTTCGATCTTCACAGGTACACGTAAACGCCCGGCCTGTCGCCCCAGCTGTGGACTGTGAATGTCTTGTTCCAATAGGAATCCTCGCTTACCAACTGTATTGAATACAGTCCCTGCATGTCAGGATCTTCGGAATAACCTTCTATCCATTCAATAATGAAATAGTAGCGGTTACCTTCTTCGTCATAGATGTCGGCGCTGATTATATAATTGTATTTGTATTCCGTCGATCCCTGGTTGTGCGAGCCGAATTCCGAACAAGAATTATTCTTTACTTCATCGATCTCAGGGAAAGCCTCGTAAAGCTCCTCGAGCTCTTCGTCCAGGACGTCGTTTTCATCGAGAGCGTAATCTGAGAACAGGTCCATCATCCGGTCAACGTCTTTATCTTCAACGCATTCCAATATCTCATCAAGCAGCTCGTTCTTGCCGAAATCAATAGCATGGCCCTTATAATGCCTGGTCTTGATCTGCTCTCCGATAGTCATGTCGGGATCGTATTTACCGTTCGTGATACGCTCCAACAAACCGCAGCCCGCCAGGGAAGAAACAATGAGGACTGCTGATAAGATAACTGCAAACCCCTTATGAAGAACCTTCATTGTGAAGCCTCCTCGATCTTATCCAATGTATCCTTCAGGATCTCCTGCCTGAGCTTAGTCAGCCATTCAGAGAATTCGACAGTGTTGAAAGCATACGTCTTGTTCAGTTCATAT
The DNA here is from genome assembly GCA_017550385.1 of Clostridiales bacterium. Classification (GTDB taxonomy): domain Bacteria; phylum Bacillota; class Clostridia; order Saccharofermentanales; family Saccharofermentanaceae; genus Saccharofermentans. The sequence continues at coordinate 3,024 of JAFZPJ010000001.1, read as the reverse complement.
TCATTCTCTGACCAGGTGGATATCGGCGATTCGTTATGCTGTATCAATGCCTCGAGCTTATCGAGAGCTTTGTATATCTTGGATTCTGTGGTCTTCTGCGCATCCATCTCGGCATAGAGTTCCCTGAAGTATGTCGAGATCTCTTCCGGAAGGGAAGTGATCCACTGGTCCAGCAGGCCGTCTTCTACGCTCCTGTCGGAATCCGTCTTCTCGAAAGTCGGGATGTCGCCGGTAAAGCACTCTCCGAGATCGTGTATGAGGCACATGTCAACGACTCTGTCGATATCGGCATCCGGGAATTCGCGCCTTAAGAGCATAGCCATAAGAGACACTCTCCAACTGTGCTCAGCCACACTTTCCGTTCTTCCGTTAGTGGTAGTGCAGTGGCGCGGAGTATCCTTCAGTTTCTCAGCCGTATGCAGTATCTCCAAGTACTCTCGTGCATTCATGTACTAATTATATACTTTCGTTTAAGTTGAACGCACCCGTAAATGAATATATAATCACAAATATCCCAAAGTCCCTATTTTATTGACTCAGGAACGATTACAACTTAGGAGGGAAGCTTATGTATGGCACATTCTGGGCGCTCGTGCCCGCGATCGTGGCAATCATGCTTGCGCTGATCACAAAAGAGGTCTATATCTCGCTGTTCGTGGGAATCATTTTCGGTGGTTTCTTCTTTGCGGGATTCACTGACCCCGTTGGAGCAATGGAACATGTATTCCAGAAGGGCCTCATCAGTTCACTGTCTGATGAGTACAATGTCGGGATCCTCATATTCCTCGTGTTCCTCGGCATCATAGTCGCGCTGATGAACAAGGCGGGAGGATCCGCAGCGTTCGGTAAATGGGCTTCAGAGCATATCAAGTCCAGAGTCGGTGCGCAGATCGCGACCATCGTTCTCGGCTGTCTCATCTTCATCGACGATTACTTCAACTGCCTTACAGTAGGTTCCGTCATGAAGCCTGTCACCGACAGACACAAGATCTCAAGGGCTAAGCTCGCATATCTCATTGACGCGACCGCTGCGCCTATCTGCATAATCGCTCCGGTCTCTTCATGGGCTGCCGCAGTATCCGGTTTTGCTCCCGAGGGAACCAACGGAGTTCTGCTCTTCATCCAGGCGATCCCTTATAACTACTATGCGATCCTGACCATCCTCATGATGCTCTGCATCGCTTTCCTTAAGATCGATTACGGCCCGATGGTCAAGCATGAGAAGAACGCATTCAAGGGCGACCTGTTCACGCTTCCCATGCCCGAGGGTGCCAAGGACGATGAGATCAAGGGCAAGGGTAAGGTCATTGACCTGATCCTGCCTGTCGCATCACTCATCGTTTTCTGCGTGCTCGGCATGATCTACACGGGCGGATTCTTCGAGACAGCCATGACTCCGAAGGATTTCGCTGAATCTTTTGGCCTGAGTGACGCTTCCGTAGGTCTTACATACGGTTCGTTCCTTGCGATCGTCTTCACGCTGATCCTATATCTGACACGCCGCATCCTTGCGTTCAAGGAATGTATGAAGTGCATCGAGGAAGGCTTCAAGTCAATGGTAGCACCCATTACGATCCTTACGCTCGCATGGTCTCTGAAGGCTATGACCGAGTCTCTCGGTGCAGCAGAGTATGTAGCGGGTGTCGTTGACCAGAGCAAGGGCAGCTTCATCAACATCCTGCCTGCGATCATATTCCTCATTGCCTGCGGTCTGTCATTTGCTACGGGCACATCATGGGGTACGTTCGGTATCCTTATCCCGATCACGCTCAAGGCGTTCCCGCTTGAGAGCGGCAGCCCTCTGGCCATCATCTGCGTATCTGCCTGCATGGCAGGTGCGGTCTGCGGCGACCACTGCTCACCGATCTCCGATACGACGATCATGTCCTCTGCAGGCGCGCAGTGCAACCACATCGCGCACGTATCTACGCAGCTTCCGTATGCACTTACGGCTGCAGCGGTATCTTTCGCGACGTATCTGCTCGCGGGATTCATTCAGAACGCAGCTGTATGCCTCGCGATAGGCGCGGCGCTGACGATAGGTCTGATGTTCCTGCTCAAGAAGATCCTTCCCGAGAATACCGACCTCAATGCGCCTCTTGAGAAGTACGAGAAGGAAGCTGCGAAATAACTATCGCGGCGAACATGATGATGCATCCTGCTAACTCGCGGACCGACATCATCTCCTGAAGGACAAGCGCTGCCGTTATCACGGCGAAAACGGACTCCAGGCACATCAGAAGCGATGCCACAACAGGACTCGCGTGCCTCTGTCCCAATATCTGCAAAGTATAAGCAATACCGCAGCTCATGATGCCCGAATACGCAAGGGCAGGGGCTGCGGTAATTATATTCGGCAGCTCCGGCTTCTCGAAAACGAACATGCACACCCACGATATGGCAGCGGCCACGACGAACTGCATGAAGGACAGCTGCACGCCGTTGATGTCCTTGCCGGTGAAGTGGTCGATCAGCATTATCTGAACTGCGAAGAATACCGCGCATCCGAATGCGAGCATATCGCCGGGGTTGATGGCGGTCATGTCTTCGGGGTTGATGCAGATGAGGAAGAGTCCGATGAGTCCGAGTATGATCGAGCACCAGACTATGAGGCGGACCTTTTTCCTGAGGAATATGCTGAACAGCGGGACGAAGAACATATAGAACGCGGTAATGAACGCGATCTTGCCCGAAGTCGAATAATAGAAAGCGAACTGCTGGAGATTCTGCGCGATCGAGAAGACAAAACCCAGGACGACTCCTGCGATAAGAGTGGAAGGCCTCATATCGAACTTACGGTTGAATATGATTATTACGGGGATGAGCACCAGAGCACCGAGGGTCGTCCTCAGAGCCGTGAAGGTAAACGCGTCAATGGATTCCATTCCTATCGACTGGGCGACGAAGGAAGAACCCCATATGACCGCAGTCAGAAGAAGCAGTATTATGCCTTTGGGTGTCGTCTTGCGCATTGCGTGATTATATCACGATTTGCAGATGTTAGAGATTATCGGGACCAAAACT
>JAFZPJ010000009.1 GCA_017550385.1 Clostridiales bacterium | reverse complement strand
TACTCTTCGAATTTCTTTACGATGAGGGATGCGTTGTGTCCGCCGAATCCCAGGTTGTTTGTCATCGCATAAGTGATGTTCTTTGTCTTCGGTTCGAAGAACGTATAGTCGAGATCCATCTCACCTTCCGTCTCCTTGGATCCTGCCGTAACGTGTACGAACGAATCCTGGATCGCCTTAACGCAGACGATGAGCTCGATGCCGCCGGCACCGCCAAGAAGGTGTCCTGTCATAGATTTAGTGGAGTTGATAGCAACGTTCTTGATGTCTTCCTTGAACGCATACTTCATCGCTCTTGTCTCGAAGAGATCGTTGTGGTGAGTCGATGTACCGTGTGCGTTGATGTAGTCGATCTGGGAAGGCTCGATACCTGCTTCCTTCATGGCGATGATCATTGCCATGCCCGCGCCGGAACCGTCCTCTGCGGGTGAAGTGATGTGATATGCATCGCATGTAGCGCCGTAGCCTGCGACTTCGCAGTAGATCTTCGCGCCTCTTGCCTTTGCATGCTCATAATCCTCGAGGATGAGAACACCTGATCCTTCGCCGATGACAAAGCCGTCTCTGTCCTTATCGAACGGTCTTGAAGCAGTCTCGGGATCCTCGTTCGTGGAAAGAGCCGTAAGTGCGGTAAAGCCCTGAACACCTGAGGGGCAAACAGCAGCCTCGCAGCCGCCTGCTACCATGATGTCGGCATCGCCGTACTTGACTGCCTTGAATGCATCACCTATGGAGTGAGCGCCCGTTGCACAAGCTGTAACGACGCAGGTGTTGATACCCTTCATGCCGTACTTGATGGCTATGTTCGCAGATGCCATGTTGGCGATCATCTCAGGGATGTACATAGGAGCGATCTTGCCAATCTTTGCGAACTTGACCTGTTCTCTCTCATGAGCCTGCATCGAACCTACGCCGGAGCTTACGATAACGCCGAATCTGTAAGGATCGTCCGTTATGACCTTGCCTTCTTCATCGAAAGCGATGCCTGCATCCTTGAGTGCCTCGTCTGTTGCGGCGATAGCGAAATGGCAGAATTCCTCCATTCTCTTCGCCGTCTTGAAATCCATGTATTCCTTAGGGTCGAAGTTCCTTACTTCGCCTGCGAGCTTTACCTTAAAGTTCGTAGTGTCGAACTTTGTTATGGGACCGATGCCGTTCTTGCCGGCCTTCAATCCTTCCCAGAAATCATTGACGTTATTTCCGAGCGGGGTGACTGCACCCATACCTGTTACTACGACTCTTCTTGACATCTGCTTTGATCTCCTTTTGTTCTTTGATTACATATGCATTCCGCCGTCGACGGAGAGGACCTGACCCGTGATGTACGAAGCATCATCGGAGCAGAGGAAGCTAACCGCACCCGCGATATCCTCCGGCTGTCCGTAACGCTTGAGCGGGATGAGTTCAAAAAGACCTTCCTTCTGCTTGTCGGTAAGGACAGCTGTCATGGATGTCTCGACGAATCCCGGAGCGACTGCATTGAATGTGATGTTTCTTGAAGCGAACTCTCTTGCGCATGATTTTGTCATGCCGATGATGCCTGCCTTGGATGCGGAATAGTTTACCTGTCCCGCATTGCCCTGAAGGCCTACGATGGAAGAGATGTTAACTACTCTTCCTTCTCTCTTCTTCATCATGACGGGCGTGCAGTGCTTGATGAAATTGAACGTACCCTTGAGGTTGACCGAGATGACGGAATCGAAGTTCTCTTCAGTCATCTTGAGCATCAGCCCGTCTCTAGTAATGCCCGCATTGTTGACGAGGATATAGATACCTCCGAAGTCTTCCATTATCTGAGCGACTGTCTCGCCGACCTTGTCGAAATCAGCGACATCGCACTGATATGCTTTAGCATCTACGCCATAAGCCTTGACTTCGTTAACCGCATCTTCGTTCTTTTCCGGTGCGGATGAAGCGACCATGGCGACGTTATATCCGTTCTTGGCGAGCCTTTTTGCTATCGCAAGACCGATGCCTCTTGAAGCACCTGTTACGACCGCTGTTTTTCTCTCTGTTTCTGCCATTTTAATTTCTCCTTTATCACCCTATTGTCTGAAGCAGTTTCTCTATGTCTTCAGGTTCGGAGACTCCCACGACTGGTATCTCCGGACACGTCTTTTTTACGAAGCCTGCGATGGTCCTTCCGGGACCGACCTCCACGATGAGTTCGACTCCTTCTTCCTTGAGTGCGAGAAGTGTCTGCTCCCACTTGACCGGGCTGTATACCTGACGCTTGAGGAGCTCTTTAACGTCAGCGCCGCTTACGATCTTCTCCGCATTGACGTTAGCGATGTAAGGGATCTCCGGTTCTGAGATCTCTGCGCCTTCAAGCTCTGCATAGAGCTCTTCTCCGCACTTCTCGAGAAGAGGTGAATGGAAAGGACCTGATACGTTAAGAGGCACTACCCTCTTCGCGCCTGCGGAAGAGATGACTTCCATGCCCTTCTCGACTGCCTCTTTCTTACCCGTGATGACGATCTGTCCGGGGCAGTTGTAGTTGGCGATCCAGCATCCGTCTATGTCCTTTATCGCGTTCTCGATGGTCTCTGCGTCGAGTCCGATAACAGCTGCCATTCCGCCTTCGCCTGCAGGAACTGCATTAGACATCAGTCTTCCTCTTATCCTCGTAAGCCTTACCGCGTCCTCGAAACTCATGACGCCGGCAGCATACAGGCTGCAGTACTCTCCAAGGGAAAGACCTGCAGTGATGTCGGGCTTGATGCCGCTTTCGAGCAGTGCCTTCGTGATGATGCAGCATGCTGTAACGAGAGCGGGCTGTGTGAACTCGGTGATGTTGATGTCGTCGTTTTCTTCGAACATGAGCTTAACCATGTCGATGTCAGCAGCCTCTGATGCCTTGACCATCATCGCAGCGAACTCGGGACCCGCAGTGACAAACCCTTGGGCCATTCCTATCTTCTGTACACCCTGTCCGGGGTAGCAAAAAGCGATCTTCATTACACTTCCAACTTTCTTCCGAGAAGTTCGTCTGCCTGGGAGAACATATCCTCGATGATCTTCTGAGCTGATCTCTGCTCCTTGATCATTCCGGAGATCTGTCCTGCCATGAACGTACCTTCCTTGGTATCACCGTCGACTACCGCTCTTCTGAGGGAGCCAACTGTAAACTGCTCGAGCTCGTCTAAACCTGCACCCTTTGCTTCGAGCTCGAGGTACTTTTTTGTGAGCTGGTTTCTTATCTGGCGAACGGGGTGACCTGTGGATCTTCCCGTAACCTTTGTCGATGTATCGTTTGCCTTGAGGATCATGTCCTTGTAGTTCTGGTGGATGTTAGCTTCATCGCAGGCGCAGAATACCGTTCCGCACTGAACTGCCTCGGCACCGAGCATGAATGCAGCTGCGACCCCCCTTCCGTCAGCGATGCCGCCTGCTGCGACAACAGGGATCTGAACGGCATCTACTACCTGGGGAACGAGTGTCATCGTCGTAGCTTCGCCGATGTGTCCTCCGGACTCCGTGCCCTCTGCAACGACTGCATCAGCGCCGCATCTTTCCATCCTGATCGCATACGCGACGGAAGCGATAACGGGGATAACGATGATCCCTGCGTTCTTCCACATCTCCATGTATTTCTCCGGAGAACCTGCGCCGGTCGTAACGACCTTTACTTTCTCCTCGGCAAGTACTTCTGCGATCTGAGGAGCTCTCGGATTCATGAGCATGAGATTAACGCCGAACGGCTTGTCCGTAGCTTCTCTGCACTTGTGGATCTGGTCTCTTACCCAGTTCTCGTCAGCACCGCCGCAGCCGATAAGTCCCAGACCGCCTGCGTTGCTTACTGCAGCTGCGATGTGGTAATCTGCGACCCATGCCATTCCGCCCTGGATGATGGGGTATTTGATTCCGATAAGATCTGTAATCCTGGTCATTTTCTTTTCTCCTTTATCTCAATCAATACTCGATGTAGTTTGCGTTCCATACGAGGCCTGCTCCGAAGCTGGCCATTACTATCTTCTGTCCTCTTCTGAGCATTCCCTTGTCGTTCATCTCCTTAAGGAGGATCGGGATGCTTGCAGAAGAGCAGTTGCCTGTATTCATGATGTTCATCGGGAACTTCTCAAGAGGCTGCTTGAGCTTCTTGGCAGTTGCCTCTATGATCCTCTGGTTTGCCTGGTGGAGGATGAAGTAATCTATCTCGCCGAGATCAAAACCATACTTGACCGAGAGGTCCGTGATGATCTTAGGTACTTCCGTGATCGCGAACTTGAAGACTTCTCTTCCGTTCATATTGAATCCCGTAAGCTTGTCGAAGCCTTCCTCATCCTTACGGTAAGGCTGCCTTGCAGACTCGCAGTGAAGGCACGTTCCTCTCTTGCCGGAAGATCTCATGATGAACTCATTACGCTTTCCTTCTTCAGCCTTCAGCACGGCACATCCTGCGCCGTCACCGAAGAGGATGCATGTGCCTCTGTCAGTCCAATCAACAAAGTTGGAATTACACTCAACGCCTGCAACGAGCGCAAGCTTAACATTGCCTGTCTCGATGAAGCTCTCTACCGTGTTATATGCTGCGACAAAACCCGGGCATGCCGAATTGACATCGAAGCATCCGCAGTTCTCGGAAGCACCGATCGCCTCCTGGATCGTCGTCGACATCGTGGGGAAGATCAGATCAGGCGTCGTCGATGCCGTTACGATGAGATCGATATCCTGCGGGGCGATGCCTGCAGCTTCGACTGCCTGCTTGGCAGCCTTGACGACCATGATGGAAGGTCTGTCCTTAACAGGATCAGCTATGTGCCTGCTCTTGATGCCGGTCCTCTCGGTGATCCATTCGTCGCTGGTATCCATGATCTTCGACAGGTCGTCGTTAGTGACGATCTTCTCGGGAAGATAGGAACCCAGACCTATGATCTTGCCAGTCATTAATACTCTCCTGATGTAACCTGACAGTCAGACAAAATACTTTGACTATCAAAGGTTTGATAATCAAAGTATCTCACAGGCATGCAAAAAGGTCAAGTCTGCATTGGTTTTTTAAGGGGATCAGATATTAGTAATATAACTGCCGGTCACGACAGCAGCGCTTCAGCCCAGGCGCCTTCGAGAGGCATGCCCTGCAGCGGGAGCGCACCTGCACCGATGAGCTGTCTGAGACTCTCATAGGTGTTGCCGCCGGAAGGTATGGGCGCGAGGAATACTCTTATTCCTTCAGCAGTCCATCGGGTTATATGAGGAACAAGCGATACGGGTGCCGTACCGGAGTGATAGCAGTCGATCAGGACTCTGTCGAAGCCGTCCGCAGGGATAATAGCACCGGGAACTGCAGGTATGACGAGCAGCTTCGGAAGGGGTTCGTCCGATAAGAATCTTTTTGCTCTCTCCGCCAGGATATCCATACCGTAGAAATGCTCAAATGTATCAGGGTGCTCGCCGTAACGTCCGTTGATGTCTGCCGATGTCACGCGATCCAGCGGGATCGAGCGGCCTTCACAGACGACGCCGCTCTTTCCTTCTTCAAGAAACTTAACGGCATCTGTTATCTGCTTCTTGTAATCTGAAGCAGGATCATCCGGCGGGAGAACGCTCCCTGCGATCTGTATGGGTCTCGCGCCTCCTAATACCCTGTATGCAAGCTGCGCGAAAAACGCCATCGTATCCGTACCGTGCAGTATGAGGATGCCTTCGGGATCTGTCTCATCTATATCTCTTGATATTGCCTTAAGCGCATCGCGGTACGTATCGGCGTCAGCATTCTCCGATGAATAGGTCAGCGGACTTCGCACAATTGCATCGACACCTTCGGGAAGGATGTCCGTCATGTCCCTGCCGAGAACGACAGTACCGTTCTCGTCTTTGTGCGAACCTATGGTGCCTCCGAGTAATTCAACGAGGATCTTCAATTTTTTGCCCCGACCTTATAGTAAAATAATGAAAACATTATAAAGCACGAGGATTTCTATGAGAATAGTAAGCTGGAACGTAAACGGTATCAGAGCCGTGGCAGGCAAGGGTTTCGCCGAATCAGTCGCCGGGATGAACGCAGACGTGATCGGCATTCAGGAGATCAAGGCCAACATAGATCAGCTCTCGCCCGAGATAACGGATATGGCTCCATATAAGAGCTACTTCTATTCGGCAGAGAAGAAGGGGTATTCCGGTACGGCGCTCTATACAAAGAAGCCGTGCGAAGTATCTTACGGTCTCGGCACGGATGAGTTCGATCACGAAGGAAGGGTGATCCGCGCAGACTATGGTGACTTCGTACTGTTCAACATCTACTTCCCGAACGGCGGACGGGGCGATGATTACGTCAAGTTCAAGTTAAGGTTTTACGATTGCTTTCTGGATCTCGTGACGGAACTGCAGAGTCAGGGACGCGAGGTCATCTGCTGCGGCGACGTCAACACCGCTCACAATGAGATCGACCTGTCGAATCCGAAGGCGAATTCCAAGGTGTCGGGCTTCCTTCCCGAAGAACGCGCTTACATGGATAAGTTCGCGGAGAGAGGTCTGATCGATACTTTCAGGATGCTCCACCCCGACAAGGCCGAGGCATATTCCTGGTGGTCATATAAGACATTTGCCAGAGACAGGAACGTAGGCTGGAGGATAGACTATTTCTTCGTCACGGAAGGGCTTAAGTCGAAAGTAAAAGAGTCTGACATGATGAGCGATGTAATGGGCTCGGATCACTGTCCGATATACCTTGATCTCGATATATAATTAAGAGGATAACAGGAATGGAAGACTTACATGACATGAAGACCGGCAAAAGAGGGCAAACATCGGGACGGACCGTGATCCTTCTGGCAGTACTCGGCGCTGCAGCACTTGGAGCGATGCTCTTTATAGGATTTGCCAGATTCGATCTTGCACACAAGTTCGAGCTCATCTCATATACAAAGATATCTTCGGCTGAAGATCTGGCGTCGATGCGAGACGATCCGAACGGCAATTATGTCCTGACATCCGATATTGATATGAGTGGGGTCGAGTGGGAACCTTTTGCATTCAGCGGGATCCTTGACGGAGACGGTCATTCCATCAACAATCTTAAGATAACCGCTGAAGGATCTTCCAAGAGAGATACATATGACGGCAATATGAAAGTATATGAGACTTCCTTCTCCGGCCTCTTTGATGTAATGGAAAACGCCGAGGTGCGCAATCTGTCCTTCCGGGGCGCGGATGTTGAGATCAACTCGGATTCTCCGGTCTTCGTAGGAATAATCGCAGGATACATGAGCGATTCGATCATAGTGAACTGCACTGTGGAAGGCACTGTGTATCTCCGCGCTCACGACAGGATGTTCGGCGTTGGCGGTGTCATCGGCTATGGCTGCGGCGTGATACAGAACGTTGATGCGGATGTTACTCTCATCTGTGTAGATACGGACAGTGAGACAAAAGACGAGCAGTTCATGGGCGGGATCTGCGCTGCGGGTTATCCGGATCTTACAAGCTGCACGGTCGATATAGATGGTTACGGCTCCGAGCATGGTTACGCACACAATGGCGGGATCATCGGCATGTTTAGATTCTACCCTGAAGGAACAGACCATGATGGAAAGATAACCGATAATACGGTCTATGGAATGATCACTTTCTTTGAGGATAACGATGACCGCAGAGCCTATTGTGATCCGATCGTCGGGGAATGCATGGAAGAGCTCACGTATTGGTACGGAAACAGCCAGGCTTTTACTGTAAACGAGGTGTTTGAATATGATGTTGAACTATTGCCGGAAGACTAAGTGGGTCAGCCTGATCCTCTGCACAGCGTTCCTGTTGGGAAGTGCCGGATGCAATCTCAAGAGACCTCCGGTCTTCAAGGCCGGGGAAGGTGCTATCGAAGCCGAAGACTGCCTTTTGGATTCTTCTGACATTCAGGAAGGCAGTTCTTACAGCGGCGGCAAAGCAGTAGACGGTATCAGTAAGGAAGGCGCTGCCGTGAGTTTCGCGTACGATACGGACAAAGAGGGATATTACGATCTGTCCGTAGAATATGTAAATAACGGAAGCGACGGTACGCTCGGACTGTTTATAAATGATCACTTCTTCATGAAGGTCGTCTTCCCTTCAGGAAGCGGAACTGTTACGGAGACGATCGCCCTCAAGGGCGGGATTGATACCATAAGCTTCTCCTATCTTCCCGGGGACGGCGATATCACTCTAGACGGATTCAGCCTGTCGCCCAGTGAACACAGTATCTCAATGATAGTCGTGCCTCACGAAGATGACGAGGTGCTTGGGTTTGCAGGCACCATACAGCATCTGATCGCTCAGGGAGACACTGTCAAGGTAGTGCTCATGACTAATGGTGACTTTTTCAGCGGCGACATGGGCCCCGTACGTATAGTCGAAAGCATGAATGCACTTGCCGTACTCGGTGTTGACAGTTCGGATATCATCGTTATGGGGTACGGGGATTTTACCCTCGACGGCTTATATAACAGTTCCAATCCAAAAGAGGTGATCACGGCACCCAGCGGTTACACCAAGACTTATGGTAACCCCGAATACAACCTCTATGACTATCACACGCTGGACACCGGAGCTCCGGCTGATTATACAAAGCAAAACATCACGACTGATCTCTATAACATCATCAGTACCATCCGTCCTTCTGCTGTCTATACCACCTCGGAATTCGAATGGCATCCGGATCATCAGTATGCGTTTGTGATGGTAAAAGATACCATAGAGAAGCTCAACAAAGACTCCGGTTTCCATACGCTTCTGTGCGAGACAGTAATCCACGGAGAAGATATGACAGGCTGGCCCGAACCTCTCGAATATGATGACGACGGTAATCCGATAATCAAAGAATTCACGGACCCGTTTCCTTCGGGAAGCACAACTCTTGATTGGAATGAAGTTACGAAGATAACTCTGACCGATGAAGAAGTTGCCGTAAAAAGCAAATCGATAGACGAGTATTATTCACAGAATAATGGCGGGGAGAATTTCCCCGGTAACCCAACGTTCAACTACGCTTTTTGTAAGTCTGACGAGATTTATTGGATCTTCGAGTACTGATCTCTTCTGCGGCTATTATCACAGCAAGCAACACCACTCCTGATATGCTTGCAATAATACCCTCGGTGAGGCGCGGTGTCTTATAGCGCATCTCGATAGTATTCTGTCCCTTCTCAAGAGGAACAGACATAAGCAGGCCGGATATCATATCGGGCTCAACCGGATTTCCGTTGCGTGTGATCACCCAGCCGGAGTTCGAAGGGACCGATATGAAGAGGCTGGCTTCTTCATTCTGATTATCGATGCTGAAGCTTCCGTAACCGTCTTCAAGAACAGATACGCTCGCCGCATTCGCGTTTGCCGTGTCTGCAGCTTCTTTGAGCTTATTGGTATCAAGCAGATAGAATCTGGCCTCCGTGACCTGGGGTAAAGGTTCGGATTCCTCATAGAAGTCCAGAGATACCGTAACCAGCTTCTCTCCCGCATCGATCCTTACCAGTGAAGGCGCTAAAAAGCCCGAGTAATAGATCAAGTCTTCACCGTTTACTATCAGCATTCCTCCGCTGTCTGTATCGGTGATCAGTTCGGCATAGAGAATGTATTCTTCAGGATCGTATTCATCTCCCAGATCGATCTGATAACTGACATCACCGGCGCCGTCGACAACATCATAATCAATGGGAATAAAAACATCTTCTGTACCGGTAAGTTTCTTGAACAGATCATTCACAAAGAGAGGGGATTCAGAAGCTTCACTATCGTAATCGCCGCTTCCTTCATAAGCAAATGCCACCGGAAGTGCATAAGGATTGTAATACAGATCTTTGAAGCCGCTTATCCCGGAATAGTATTCCAGTCCGGTATTGGCCTCATCTCCCGAAGGCAGCATGACATATTTGACTCCGAGGAGACTGTCCAGAGCAAGATTCTCGGAAGGCGTGACGGTAAATGTTGTACTGTACTCGGCATACCCGGCCCTGTCCATAAAGAAGATCGTATCCTCATCCGGATCAGACACAAATGACGTAACAGAATTAAAACCAAAAGCCATCGGTTCGTTATATGACGCCGGGACTCCCTCGATCTGTTCACTGTGGCAAGTCGTTTGTATAACTCTGTAGAATGAATCGTCTTCGATCTCTTCGAGAAGCCGCTCTTCCTGCTTAATGTATTCGGATACATATACTGCATCATTGGTGGAATAGATGCCTGTCATCACAACCTGTTCAGCAATAAGTTCACTGATCACACAAACGCAGAGAATGACGGCAACGGCTGTTCTTATAAACACCGATTCTTTCTTTGACGCGAGATACATGCTCATGAACAATGAGATGATCAACGGGAAGAGGATCTTCGCCAGGAGCGGGATCAGGAATGTATCCGGATCCGAATCGGTTGCATTGCCAAATGCATAAGCAACCATATACTCCTCGCCGCGCCCCGGGAACAGCAAAACGAGCAGGATCGATAAGACGGAGAACACGGCAGCTGCAGCCGCAGGCATCCATGCCTTGACCTTGATCTCGTTATTATCAAGATAAAATGTTGCCGCAAGGAAGATCAGCACAAATATGCCCAGGTATGAATATCTGCACCAGAATGCTCCTATATGACGGAGAAGTGAGAACAATGCGGCGAGAGGCTGCCAATAGAACATGAGAACGGTAAAGACAAGAAGACCGCCATACAGTATCTTCTCCTTCAGAGGTTTTCTTCCTGCTGCGAAAAGCATGCAGACACCCAAAAGCACGACGCTCCCTGCAAAGAGACTGACACTCTCAGCAGTGCATACCATACCGATCGAATATCCCATAACCATAGTCAAAGCATTTCCGGTCATGCCGGGATCGAGCAGCATTGACAATCCGCCTTTATTGTATGTGCGGTTTGAGAGTTTTAATAATGTCGGAACAATGATTGCCGCAGCTATCATCAAAGAGCAAATACATGCCAGACCGAATCTTAGTATCGCTGTAACATAGAACCTTAAACGATCCTTCCCGTTCGTTCCGTCCTTACCTGCATCAGAAGTGACGGCATGGCGGATCAGTTCAAAGATGATCCACACGCCTGCAAACATCATGTCGATAAGACCGCTGTACCAGTTGAAGCACAATGCCAGGGCAAGTGTAATGATCAGTCTGATGCTCTTTTTGCCTCCGGCATGCCTCTCACATTCCATAAGGACCAACGGGAGCATATATGCACCGTCGAGCCACATAGTGTTTCCGTTCTGCGAAATAAAATACTGTGACAGGCCGTATGATATTGAGAGCATTACCGCAAGAACGTATTTCTCTTTCCCCTTCGGCGCAAATCTGTGAGTCAGATAGATCCCGGCAAAACAAGAAGCAAGTGACGCCTTAAGGACAAAGAGAATGCTCATGTACAGAGGCATCTGTGATTTATCAAAGAAAACGAGCAGCAACGACAGCGGTGATGCCAGATAATAGGAGAATACGGCAAATGTATTTCCTCCCAGGGACTTTCCAAATGAGTAGCTCACAGGAGACGATCCGGACAATACATCCTTATACCAGCAGAACAGGTCGACCATCTGCAGGCCGCCGTCCCTGTAGAGCATCGCCTTTCCGCCAAAAGGAACTATTCCGGACAGAAGATAGTTCATCAGTACGATAACGGCAGTCAGCAGGAAAGCTGTGCCGCCGATAACCAGATATGGCACAGTATCCGATCTTCTCAAAGCTGGTTTACCGTTATTCATGTGATGACCCTTAATTCAAAGCTAAGCCGGAAGTAATAATATCTGCGCTATTCTACCATAGCACGGGCACAAACCTCAAACCGTTCTGATTCTTCAACGGATATTTATGATAAGATTATCAATGTAACGACAGGCGCTTTGCACTACAAAACGGAGAACAAGATTATGGGACTTAATTTCAGGAAATCGATCTCACTCGGAAACGGTCTTAAGCTTAACCTCAGCAAGTCCGGACCGAGCTTATCATTCGGCAAGAGCGGTATGCGCCAGTCGATCAATATGAAGGGTCAGGCACGCACGACCGTGGGCATCCCCGGCACCGGCGTTTACTATACCAAGACGAGCAACGTGAAGAACCTTTTCGGCGGCAAGGATAAGAAGGCCGCAGGTGCAAAAGGCGCGAAGACGGCAGCCAAGGGTCTGTCCGAAGCCGAGCTCGAGCAGAACCGCAATATCGTCGCAGAGTATGAGGCAGCAGTAGAGCAGCTCAAGTCCATCCACAAGATGAGCGACGGTGCCATCGATTGGACGACTCTTACTTCCGGCGATCTGGCACCCTTCGCACAGAGCGTGCTCGCAGGAGATATCGATTCTTACTTCAAGGTAATAGAAGAAGTCGGACCGTTCGATGACCTGCTCGAATACGGCAGCAGTTTCGAAGTCGGAACTGACGATCCTTCGATCCTCGAAGTCGAGTTCAACGTCAGGTCCGCTGAGGTCCTTCCGACTACGGTGCTCAGCCTCAAGGCAGACGGCACTGTCGCAGAGAAAGAGATCACCAAGACCGCTTACTATGATCTTATGAGAGACTACGTCTCGAGCACGATCCTCAGAGTCGCAAGAGATACTTTCGCGCTCCTGCCGGTACAGACTGTCCTTATCCATGCTCAGGACGTTCAGGTCAACAGCGCGACAGGTCAGGACGAGGAGTTCACGCTCGTATCAGCCAAGATAACCAGGAACCAGATCGGCGGCATTAACTTCGAGAGAGTCGATCCTTCTGACTGCCTCGGATCCTTCGAGTGCAAGGAGAAGTTCCGTAAAACAGAAGGATACGCTCCAGTGGACCGCATCCTTCCTTAAATACGCTTATTGATCAGATCTTATCTTAAGAATCCGTCGATGATCTTTGCCTCTGCCTGAGATTCGGTGAGGCCTAATGTCATGAGCTTCGTTATCTGCTCGCCTGCGATCTTGCCGATCGCTGCCTCGTGGATGAGCGAAGCATCGACGCATGCCGCCTTGAGCTTAGG
>JAFZPJ010000008.1 GCA_017550385.1 Clostridiales bacterium | reverse complement strand
TCGACGGCGCTTACGAAGGCGTCGCGAAGATCTCCTTCAAGGACATGCATTTCCGTCACGACATAGGAAGGACACTCAAGGCCTGACGATGAGGATAGGAGTATACGGAGGCTCTTTCGACCCTTTCCACAACGGTCATCTCGCGATGATCAGGAGCGCTCTTAAGAGCGGCATGGTAGATTGTGTCATCGTAGTTCCTTCCGTATGCAATTCCTTCAAGAGATACACGTCGATACTTCCCGCACCTTACCGCTACTACATGGTCAAGGATACGGTCGAAGCATCGGGGCTTAAGAACGTTTACACCAGCGACGTCGAGTTCGGGATAGAAGGCGTATCTTATACAGTGCTGACATTGAAGGCACTAACAGATCCCAAATATATCCGTAAGTTCCTCGAAGATAACGGCGTGAAGTCCAAGAAAGCTTCTGAGGATCATGATTTCTACTGGCTCATGGGTTCTGATACTCTCGCGACCTTCGAGCAGTGGTACAAGCCCGGAGAGATCCTTGATTACGTCACGCTTCTCGTTGCAGCAAGGCCGGGTGATGATACCGATATCGAAGCGTGCGCAAGATTCATCAGGAAGAACTTAGGCGGCAATATCGAGTCGTTCAGGCTGGACGGCGTCGAGTGCTCATCTTCGGGGATCGTAAGAGAAGATGATTTCGATCTGTGCCCCGAGCCTGTCCGCGAGTTCATCAAGACACATGCGCTCTATACAGCGAACACTAAGCTTGAAGGCTGCAGCGATGATGCGAAGAAACAGTTCTTCGACTTCGCTGTCCTGATGTATCACTATCTGGGAGAGAAGAGACTCCTTCACACGCTTAACGTAGGAATCCTTTCTGCACATCTCGCGGAGGTGCACGGCGCGGATAAGGACAAGGCGCTCATCGCGGGTGCGATACACGACTGTGCCAAGGAACTCGATATCGACGAACAGAGACGCCTTGCCGGAGAATACGCGGGGGACACCTTCACAGAGAAGAAGATCCTGCATTCGCCTGCGGGTGCAACGTTTGCCAAGACAAACATGTGTATCGCAGACAAAGAGATATTAGATGCCATCTGCTATCACACGACGGGCAAGGGCGGCATGACGGTCCTCGAGAAGATCGTATATGTCGCAGATAAGATCGAACCCGCCAGGACATATACGGACCTTACGGACATAAGGATCGCCGCCGAAAAGGACTTGGACGAAGCTATGCGCATGACAGTAAGTGCGGTGCGCGATAAATTCATAAAGCAGGGAAGAGACATACATCCTCTGACTCAGGATCTGATGCGTGAGCTCGGGATTTAATGTATAATTTTGGAAAACCCAAAGGAGAACTTAATGGAAAGCAAAGAACTGGCTGAGAAGATCGTAGAGATACTCGATTCAAAGAAGGGAATCGATATCGAGACAATAGATGTAACGGGCAAGACGACTCTTGCTGATTATTTCGTAATATGCAGCGGTAATTCCACCACACAGATCAAAGCACTTGCAGACGAGGTCGAGTTCGTACTTAAGAGAGATGACGGCATCATGGCGGACCATGTTGAGGGAAGATCCGGAGACCGCTGGATCCTCGTAGACTATAAGGACGTCGTAGTACATATCTTCCATCCTGAGGAGAGAGCCAACTACAACATCGAGAAGCTTTGGGAGACTAAGAGCAAGGAAGCCCAGTAAAGACTGGTAATATGTTCTGATCACGAGCGGCCCTTCTGGGCCGCTTTTTTGTCGGTTTTTGTCGGAATTTGTCGGGTTTTCAGCCCCTGTTTGCGTGCTATGCTTTGTTCATGAAGAACAAGAAGGAAAAACTTAAGACATTCATATATCCGGCGGCATTTATCCTGATCGCGGTTTTGAGCCTTGCGTATAAGCTGCTGGTCAACGGCACCGGCGGTACCTTCATCAAGACGGTAAAAGGCGAGAGCATCATCATGCCGTCAGAAGTGTCTGCTCAAGAGACTGACACGGCCTGTGAGACATCTTGGACTGAAGGAGCTTCAGAGCCTGCAACGGTGCAGGTATACATATGCGGTGCGGTCGTCCTGCCGGGGGTATATGAGCTCCCCGAAGGCGTGATACTTAATGATGTGGTGGAGTGCGCCGGGGGATTAACGGAGAATGCCGATGTCACCAAGATCAATCTGGTCTATAAGATCGAGTCCAACGTATCTGTATTCATTCCTGACTGCGAGCAGGCGGAAGGATCGGTGTCGGAGGATGTTTTCGAGGTGCAGGAAGACATAATCAGGGAAGATGATGAGTATGTATGGGGAGAAGGAGCCGGAAGCCAGGCTGAGGCGGCTTCTCTGGTCAACATCAATACGGCAGGCAAGGATGAGCTTATGTCGCTTCCGGGGATCGGAGAAGTCTATGCGCAGGCTATAATCGATTACAGGGAGACGGCGCCGTTTGCCGCCATAGAAGAGATAAAGAACGTCTCCGGGATAGGAGACGCCAAGTTCGATAAGATAAAAGCATATATCACGGTCTGATCAGGTGTAGCCGTAGAGCCCTCTGACACTGACTTCTCCGCTCCTGACGGATTCTTCTTCACCGGTGTCGTCAAAGCGGACCTGAAGTGAGAAATCATCGTTTATGCCTAATGCGAGACCTGTTCTGGGTGTATCGTCCGCCAGGTTGAATACCGCTACTCTTGATCCGGTGGTAATGCATGCTTCACGGTACTGCTCGAGGTATCTGCGCTTGCCGTCCGGCCAGGCAGATACGAGCTCATCGAGCTTTCCGATGAGGCAGGCGGCAAGCTCTGCTCTAGAGAAAACCTTCCCAGAGCTCTCTGCAGATATGGAAGTAGCGATCTCTCTGAGCTCTTCGGGAAAATCTTCCTTCTTCTGGTTGACGTTAATGCCGATGCCGATGATTACGTTATCTATATCTCCGCTCTCGGCCACGACGGAGAGCTCCGTGAGGATTCCGCAGATCTTGTGGTTGTTGATGAGAGGGTCATTAACCCATTTAATACCGCATTCTACTCCGCACACTTCACGGACGGCTTCTCTTACGGCAACTGCGGTCCAGGCGGTCACTTCGCTTATTATCTCGCGGCCGCCCTTGGGGATCATGAGATACGACAGGTAGATGCCGGTGCCGGAAGGGGACAGGAAGCTTCTTCCGCGTCTTCCTTTGCCGCCTGTCTGTGCGTCTGCGATTACGACTGATCCCGCAGGTGCGCCTTGTCTTGCCATTTCCTTAAGCATCGTGTTGGTGGAATCGACTGTATCGAGGACGGTGATATCTCCGGCTCTTCCTTCCGGGAGCCTTGCAAGGATCTCGCCCTGATTCATGAGGCCGGGGGAGGATAAGAGCCTGTATCCCTTCCTGGTGGAGGATTCGATGTCATATCCGAGCTCTTTGATCTGCTTTACGGCGGCATTTACGGCAGCCCTGGTGATGCCGAGCTCGCGGCTGACGGACTCTCCGGACACATAACCGTCGCTCCTTAAGATCATGGCTAGGACTTTATCTCTCGTCATAAAACGCACCTGTTTGTCACATATTTTGCAATATTTTATCACAGAGCCGTTTTTGTCCGTCAAATGTAGTAAAATATAGCCATGGTCTATAAGATATTGCTCGGGGTGGTTGTTCTTCTGAGTTTTGGCAGTACGTTCGTATTGCTCAATAACTCGAGGCGTAACAACAATTATCTTCAGGTCGTGCTCTCGTTGCTGCTGCTCATCAGCAACGTCGGGTATTTTTTCCTTGCTTCTTCGACGGGTATCGGTGAGGCACTCCTTGCCAATGCACTGTCATATATAGGCGGAATATTCCTGCCGATGATGGTAATGTTCATCCTGGCGGAGTTCTCCAAGTCAACGCTCCCCCAATGGT
Source organism: Clostridiales bacterium (assembly GCA_017550385.1). Lineage (GTDB taxonomy): Bacteria > Bacillota > Clostridia > Saccharofermentanales > Saccharofermentanaceae > Saccharofermentans. The sequence continues at coordinate 37,597 of JAFZPJ010000008.1, read as the reverse complement.
TCGTGTATTCCATATCGGCGGTCAATGTCATTCTTTTCTTTGCTATTGCAATGACAGGAAGATATCCGTTCTTCTACGATAACATCAGACTTCTGATATATCCCGACGGTGTGGCTGATTTTATGTTTACACCGGCTAATTTCTACTATGCGAGATTCATTGTCGTAGGTATCGAGCTTGCCCTGTCGGGATTCTTCACGGTACTCGCTTTCATCGGCAAGAAGAAGGCTTCTTTCAAGACCATGTTTACATATGTGGGCGTTTTCCTTGCCGGATTCCTTGTCTACTTCCTAGAGAAGGTCTTTGTAAGCAGATATGAGATGGTTCCGTTCTTCTATATGGTCTGTTCCATCGGACTGGTGTATTTCAGCACCAGATCGATGCTCTATGATGTTACATTGAGCGTTCAGGAGAAGATGGAAGAACTGAGCCCATACGGTTATATCGTCTTCGACCGTAACATGAATTACATAGGAAGCAATGTCGCTGCCGAGAAGTTGTTCCCCGAGATCAAGGATGCTAAGATCGATAAGCCCATAGAACCTGAGAACTATGCGCTTAAGTCTATTGTCTCCTGGGTCAAGGAGAAGGCGGCACCTTTTGATATCCACGAGCGCAATTCACTTAAGAGACTGGGCCTTAACGACAGGAACCCCGAGGAGAGGAGATACCTCGACTGTGAGCTCAGCTATATCCACTTTGGTTCATCGCACCACGTGCTCGGCTACCTCGTCGAGATGGAGGACAGGACCCAGCATTATGAGGACCATCTGCGTAATGACAATCTCATCCATAAGGCAAGGCGTGAGATAGCAAGATCCAATAATGAGGTAAACAAATCACTCCAGAAGATGAAGAGCCTTCAGGAATCGACTATCCTCGGTATGGCGTCAATGATCGAATCACGTGACAACTCTACAGGCGGTCACATCAACAGGACATCATCCTGCGTCTCGCTGTTTGTCGATACACTGCAGACAATGCCTGCTTACGGCGATAAGTCCGAGAATTACTGGTATGCGGTCAAGCAGGCTGCCGTTCTCCACGATCTCGGTAAGATCGCAGTTGATGACTATATCCTGAGAAAAGAAGCCGGACTTACCGATGAAGAGTATGCGAAGATGAAAGGTCATGCCGAAGTCGGAGCGGTTATCGTGGAAAAGGTCCTCAAAGAAGTTGACGATAAGGAATTCGTTGCAGTAGCAGTCAACGTTGCGCACTACCATCACGAGAAATACAACGGCAAGGGATATCCTGACGGACTCAAGGGTAAGAACATACCTCTTGAGGCAAGGATAATGGCTCTTGCCGACGTATTTGATGCTCTTGCCAGCGAGCGTGCATACAAGAAGCCCATGCCTTACGACCAATGCTTCAAACTGATCGAGGAAGAGGCAGGCACTCATTTTGATCCTAAGCTCGTTGATGTCTTCCTCAAGCTCAGACCTCAGATAATCGATCTGTATAACAGTTTCGAAGGAACAGACAAGCACAGGTAATTTACATTTGGGTTACAAAAGCCCTGTTTTCCGCGGTTTTGCTTAATTTGCCATTTCCCGTTTGATAAAATCCGGGTATGGGTTTAAATGGGCTTAAAGTAATTTTGGCATCTAACAGACGTCTTATCAGAGGGGTCTCCTTCGGTATGGGCGTGCTCATTGCCGTTTGTTCGATCAATGCCGCTGATCTCGGCGCTTCTGACAGGGTCGATCTTCAAAGTCCTTCCATGGAACTCACCGTAAAAGAATATGCTTATGACGAGTCGCTTACCGGCGGATCGAATAACTATGTTGATATCAACGATTACACGCTTACCCTGAATGAGGATACCGTTATCAATACCGACGGCTACTCCTATGACGGCAAGTCTTACTCGATCATTAAAGACGACACCATGATACTCAAGGCCGCTTCAGCGGATTCTGAGCTCATCGGCACCTTGTCAGCAGGTCAGATCGTCGTAAGATTGTCTTTTGGTTCTGACTGGTCACTGATCAGGACCGAGGACGGTACTCAGGGTTATATCGAGAATGCATCAGTCGGCGAGGCCGAAGAAGTCGTCATTCCCGAAGATGAGGAAGTACAGGCAGAAGAGAATGCGGCTGAGCCCGTTCAAGAGACACCTGCTCAGCCCGAACAGCCTCAGGAGACTCAGGCTCCCGTTCAGAATGAACCTGCACCGGAGGCTGCTTCTTTTACAGAGACAGAATGTTCCATGACGGTATATGCAAGCTGCAGCCTCAATACCCGTACGGGTCCGGGCATCACTTATACTAAGGTCACGACGCTTTCGACGGGCACGCCTATCAATGTTGTTGCCCAAACGGATAACGGCTGGTACAAGACCGATTCCGGCAGCTATGTTAAGGCCAGCCTCTGTCTTGAGAGCCTTCCTACGCCGACTCCTGTTCCTGAAGTTACGGAAGCACCTTCGCAGCCTGCTTCGGATCCGGGTGCCGGAGCTTCGGATTTCCCTTCGTATTGCAGCAGCTACATCGGAGTTCCCTATGTATATGCAGGAAGCTCGCCGAGCGGATTCGACTGCTCAGGCTTCGTTAAGTACTGCTTCCTTAATTTCTACGGTATCTATCTGCCTCACAGTGCACACTCGCAGTCACAGCTCGGTACAGAGGTATCCGCAGCTGATATAGCTGTAGGTGATATCGTATGCTTTGATTATGACGGTGACGGAAGGATCGATCACTCCGGCATCTATATCGGCGGAGATACGGTTATCCACGCATCTTCATCCAAGGGTAAGGTAGTCTCATCGACATTTTCCGCCATGACGGGAATCGCAACTATCAGACGAGTTCTGTAAGTCCCGTTATCGCTTCTGTAAGGATATCTATATCCGTCTCAAAATCAGCAAGCTTTCTTCTCTCATTGGCCTGATGGCACTGATCCTGCTGCCAGGGTGCCTGCATTCCGAATGCGATGGTGTTAGGCATATGACGTGCGTATGTACCGCCGCCGATCGCCAGGGGCTCTTTGTACATTCCTTTGAACTCATCCTTAAAGCCGTCGTAACGGTCCATATACTTGTCCCATACGGCTGTAAGCATCTTGATCTCAGGAGTAGCCTTCTCCTTGTATAGAGGAGCCATGTGGTTTGTCTCGGATACCTTAAGACCGTATGCGGCCGCTTCTTCTGCGAAATGCGCCAGGATATCGTCCTTCGAAGCCGTAACGGGATATCTGATATCTATCGTTATCGACTCGCCGTCCGCACCTGCCCTTAAGACGGACGGGTTTCCGGTGATCTCGCCGGAATCGTCCGTTACAGAGCATCCCGTGTATTCACTTGCAGGCCTCTCTGCCAGTTCGTTCCTTATGTAAGAAAGCACGGGGGACAGGCCGAGTTCATCTTTGCCCAGGCTCTTCACCAGCTCGAAAATGGCGTTGACGCCAAGCTCGGGCCTTGAAGCGTGTGCGGGAACACCGGATGCCTCGAATCTTTTACCGCCTGTCTCAGCTTCAGCCGATGCGGGCACCATGTTGGTAGCGTGGCCTGCAAAAGCCGTGATCTGTGAAGGCGAGTCAGAATATACCTTTACGTTCAGGATGCCTTTCTCTGCGTAGATAACAGGGAATTCGGCATCGGGCGTGATCGCGAAAGCGGGGATCTCGCCCTTGTCTGCATAGCATTCGACGCAGGAGCATGTGCGCTCTTCGTCAGTACCGAGTATGAGCCTGATCCTTGTCTTGAGTTCTGTACCTGAAGCAAGGAGCCTTCTCATGGCGAAGAAAGATGCTGCCGCGGGTCCTTTATCGTCTGTTATGCCTCTGCCACAGAGGTAGCCGTCTTCGGTCAGTGTAAGGGTGAAGGGGTTGGTATTCCAGCCTGTTCCTTCCGGGACGACATCAAGGTGGCATACTATGCCGACCAGCTTATCTGATGTCTCAGGGCCTATCTCCGCATATCCAACGCGGTTATCTATAATCCCTGTCCTCATGCCGCATTCCTTTGCAGTGTCCAGAAAGAACTCCAGTGCGCTGTAAGGCGCTCTGCCGTAAGGAAGGTTACCCTCGGGATCTCCGCCTACGCTTCGGATGGCTATAAGGTCAGACAGGAACTTCATTTCAAAGGAATCAAGTGACATAAAAACACTCCCGATATCAAATTCGTTTGTATTAAAGCATAAAATATAAATTATTAAAAGAAAACGCGCGGTCTATGTTATAATTCAGTCTGATTAATTGGCATAACAGGAGATTACATTTGCGTAGTTATTACTTCAATGCGCGTGACGTTGCAGCATATTTTAAGTATTTCTCGGTCCCCAGTTACCTTGAAGTGTCTTACATGCAGTATGTCTTCAATCTTGGTAAGAGGGTCCTTGCTGAACCTCTGACAAGGGATTTCGAGCAGTTCAAGCGTGAAGTGTACCGTGAACTGTATTTCCTGTGGTCGAACGGATTTGACAGTGAGAGATCTGATATATCCTCGATGGTTACAGAGGATCAGGTATCGCTCATATGTGATCAGGAATGCATTAACCTTGAATCATATATGAAGCTCATCTGCCTTCATCTGATCTTCTCCGGCAATCTTCCGTATGTAAACCTCAACTTTGCAGGCCTGATGCTCACGCTTGGCATCAAGTGCGAGGAAGAGGTATATGAGAAGAATGTGAGCATGGTGCTTGAGCCGCTCAGGCTTAAAGTCTCTGACTGCTTTGGTAAGCCGTTTGATCTTGGCAGGGGCGTTCCTGATGAACTGTTGAGGATATGCCTTGACGGCGAATTCAAGGATTCTCTGTCAAACAGGGATTTCAGGGAGAGCCTTAGGGTGCAGCAGATGGACTGGCTCAAGGATCTGAAGGACAAGTCCTTCAAGCTCTTCGGTACGATCCCTGCAAGGAAGAAGTCTTCATATTCGAAGAAATCTTCTTCAAAGCGTTCCGGCGGATACCGTCCGGACGGTGACGGTCAGGTGCAGGGCGGCAAGAATCAGCCGAAGGGCACACCGAAGGCCGGCAAGAACAAAAATAACTCTACCTGGAGGATATGAAATGGATAAGTTCTATCGCATGGGACTTGATATCGGATCCACGACGATCAAGGTCGTGATCCTTGACGGTGAGGAGATCATCTACAAAGACTACAGACGTCATCATTCTGATGTCTCAGGCCTTCTTAACGATCTGTTCGAAGAGGTCAATGAGAAGTTCCCCGGAATATATGTCGACGTTGTCATCACGGGTTCGGGCGGACTCTCGGTAGCAAACTGGCTCGGCCTCAAGTTCACGCAGGAAGTAATGGCAGAGACGGTTGCCATCAAGAAATACCATCCCGAGACTGATGTTATCATCGAGCTCGGCGGTGAAGATGCGAAGATCACTTACATGCATCCGGTCCTCGAACAGAGAATGAACGGAACATGTGCCGGCGGTACGGGTGCTTTTATCGACCAGATGGCTTCACTTCTCCAGACAGATGCCGACGGTCTCAATAACTTTGCAAAGGATTACAGATCGCTCTACACGATCGCTTCAAGGTGCGGCGTTTTCGCGAAATCCGACCTTCAGCCCCTTATCAACGAGGGTGCTGCCAAGGAGGACCTTGCCGCTTCGATATACCAGTCGGTAGTAAACCAGACGATCTCAGGCCTTGCATGCGGCCGTCCCATCAAGGGCAACGTCGCTTTCCTCGGAGGCCCGCTGTTCTTCAATTCAGAGCTGCGCAACGCTTTCGAGAGAACTCTTGCCGAGAAGGTAGACTCCTTCTGGATGCCTGATGATGCTCAGATCTATGTCGGTCTTGGTGCTGCGCTTTCCGCTGACGGTACGGCTCCCGCCAAGCTCTCTGACCTCTGCGTAAAGCTCAAGAACAGGGAAGGATTCGTTCCGGATATCATCAGGATCGATCCTATCTTTACGGATGAGGCTGACAAGAAGGCTTTCGACGAGAGACATGAGAAGGATAAGATTCCGGTACTTGATATCGAAGATCAGAAGGGCGCGCTCTATCTCGGTATCGATGCAGGTTCCACAACGACAAAGGCTGTCCTCATCAATGCCAAGGGCGACCTGGTATACACATACTACGCATCCAACAAGGGTAACCCTGTCATGAGTGCGGTTACCATCATGAAGGACATCTACTCCAAGATGCCTGCTGACTGCCACATCGCATATTCCTGCGTAACAGGTTACGGCGAGAACATCATCAAGGCGGCGCTGGGCATAGATGAGGGCGAGATCGAGACTATGGCGCACTTCCAGTCTGCCAAGTTCTTCTGTCCGGACGTCGACTTCATCATCGATATCGGCGGTCAGGACATGAAGTGCATGAAGATCAGGAACGGCGTCATCGATTCCATCATGCTCAACGAAGCATGCTCTTCGGGATGCGGTTCGTTCATTCAGACATTTGCCGAGACACTTAACCTTACGACTCCCGAGTTCGCGGCGGCTGCCCTGTCTTCGAAGAAGCCTGTAGACCTCGGCACGAGATGTACGGTATTCATGAATTCAAAGGTTAAGCAGGCGCAGAAGGAAGGCGCTTCCGTAGGCGATATCTCCGCAGGTCTGTCTTATTCCGTTGTACGTAATGCACTCTACAAAGTTATCAAGATCAGAGATACGGAGCAGCTCGGAAAGAACGTAGTCGTTCAGGGCGGTACGTTCCTTAACGACGCTATCCTTCGTTGCTTTGAGCTCGTATCCCACCGTGATGTGATCAGACCTAATGTTGCGGGTCTCATGGGCGCATTCGGTGCGGCTTTGATCGCAAGAAAGCGCGCCAAGAACGGTGATGACGGAAGCTCTGCGGTATTAGGTAAAGACGAGCTCGATTCTTTCTCCATGGAGACTGAGAATGCTCAGTGCCCCGGCTGTACGAACCACTGCCGCATTACGATCGCCAAGTTCTCGAACGGACAGAGATTCGTGTCCGGCAACAGATGCGAGAGGGGCGAGGACATCGCGCTCGACAGGGAGACCGTCAAGGACAAGGAGAAGCTCCCGAACATATTCGATTACAAGTACAAGAGAACATTCGACTATAAGCCTTTGAAGCTCGAAGATGCTCCGAGAGGCGAGATCGGTATTCCGAGAGTACTTAACCAGTATGAGAACTATCCGTTTTGGTTTACGGTCCTCACGAAGCTCGGTTTCAGGGTATTGGTATCGGCAAGGTCTTCTCACAAACTCTATGAGAGCGGCATGGAGACGATCCCTTCGGAGTCGGTATGCTATCCTGCAAAACTGGCGCACGGACATATCGAGAACCTTATCTCGCGCGGCATCAAGACGATATTCTATCCTGATGTTCCTTACGAGAATGTCGAGAACAGCGGTTCGAACAACCACTATAACTGTCCGATCGTATGCTCATATCCTGAGGTCATCCGCAACAATGTGGAGAACTTAAGAGAGCTCGATATCAATTACATTAATCCCTTTATGCCTCTGGATAACCTTGAGGCTGTGACAAGGAATCTCGTTAAGTGCTTCGACTATACGGCAGTATCTTACGAAGAAGCCAAGGCTGCAGTTGAAGCAGGCGCTGCCGAGTACGGCAAGTACAAGGAAGATATCAGATCTGAAGGTGACAGAGTCCTTAAGGAGATGAAGGAGAAGGGTCTCAAGGGTGTAGTCCTGGCAGGCAGACCTTATCACATCGATCCCGAGATCAATCACGGTATCCCCGAGATGATCAATTCGCTAGGGCTTGCTGTCCTCACTGAAGACTCCGTGGCTAGAGCCGGAATGCTCATGAGACCTATCAGAGTCATTGACCAGTGGATGTATCACACGAGGCTCTATGAGGCTGCCGCATTCGTTATCACAAGACCTGACCTCGAACTCGTTCAGCTTACGAGCTTCGGCTGCGGTCTTGATGCCGTAACTTCGGATCAGGTGCAGGAGATCCTCGAATCTTCAGGCAAGCTCTATACGCTCCTTAAGATCGACGAAGTATCCAACCTCGGTGCAGCGAGGATCAGGATGAGATCTCTCGTTGTGGCTATGAACGAGAGATCTGAACTGGAGCAGACCGAGCCGAAGGCAGAAGCTCCGAAGGAAGACGATGCTCCTTATGCTCTTCACAGAGTAGAGTTCACCAAGGAGAACAAGAAGAACCACACGATCCTCGCTCCTCAGATGGCTCCTATCCAGTTCGAGTTCGTCGAGGCAGTGTTCCATAAGCACGGATATAAGCTCAAGCTCCTCAAGCAGGCAACGCGAGAAGATATCGAGTGCGGACTGAAGTATGTAAACAATGATGCATGCTTCCCGACGATCATCGTCGTAGGTCAGATGATCAATGCCGTATTGAAGGGTGAACTCGATCCGGATAATACTACTCTGGCGATCACTCAGACAGGCGGTGGATGCCGTGCTACCAACTATGTTGCATTCCTAAGGAAGGCTCTGAAGGAGGCAGGTTATCCTCAGATCCCCGTCATCACCATCTCTGCACAGAGATTCGAGAAGAACGAGGGATTCGAATATACTGCAGGCTTCCTGCTCGATGCGATCAAGGCACTATCCCTCGGTGACATGCTCACGACGCTTCTTCTCAGGACCAGACCTTATGAGACGGTTCCCGGAGCTGCCAATGCGCTGTATTCATACATTAACAGGATCGGAAGAAAGATGCTGAACCCCAAGGGCTTATCAGATGATCTTACCGAGAGATATGACATCATGATGCCGGGCAGCTATTACTCCAAGACTGAAGAAGAGCAGCAGGCTATCAGAGAAGTCCTCGAGTCTATCGGCGTTGATTTCGACAATCCGCCGGAGATCAAGAGATACAAGGCATTTATCAAGTTTGCAGTAGAGAAGTTCGATAAGCTGCCTCTTAAGGATATTCCCAGAAAGCCGCGTGTAGGTCTCGTCGGAGAGATCCTCGTCAAGTTCCAGCCTGATGCGAATAACAACGCTATCGACGTTATCGAGGCAGAAGGCTGCGAAGGTGTTCTCCCGGGCGTTCTCGACTTCTTCTTATACTGTGCTTATAACCCGATCTGGCAGGCGCAGAATCTCGGAAGGAGCAAGCAGACCGCATATCTGATGACTCAGGGTATCAGGTTCATGGAACTCCTGAGGAATCCTATCAACAAGGAGTTCAGGAAGACCGGCGGAAAGTTCATGCTTACCGAGAGGATACAGGAACTTGCGGAGAAATCCTCTTCAGTCTTGTCCTGCGGTAACTCTTGCGGCGAGGGATGGTTCCTCACGGCTGAGATGATCGAGCTCATTCAAGACGGAGTTCCTAATATCATCTGCGCGCAGCCGTTTGCTTGTCTGCCTAACCACGTAACGGGTAAGGGTATGATCAAGGAATTGAGACGTCAGTATCCCAACTCCAACATTATCCCGATCGACTACGATCCGGGTGCATCTGAAGCAAACCAGCTCAACAGGATCAAGCTCATGATCTCCACTGCACATACTGTCAGGAACATGGAGATCGAGAAGGAAGGCAATATGGCCGGAGAAAACTGATATGGGAAGGCTATTACTCGTTGACGGCAACTCGATAATCAACCGCGCTTACTATGCTGTCATAGGGAGAGCTCCTATGACGGCTCCTGACGGTACACCGACAGGAGCGGTTAACGGTTTCTTCAACTCCGTTCTCGGAGTTATGAAGGAATATGAGCCCGATCATCTGTGCATTCTCTTTGACAGAAGAGAACCTACATTCCGTCACAAGATGAGTGCGGAGTATAAGGCAAACCGCCACGGCATGCCCGACGATCTTGCAGCGCAGATGCCTGTAGTAAAGGAACTCTGCGACCTTCTCGGTATGCCGAGGATGGAACTGTCGGGATATGAGGCAGATGACCTCATCGGTACGCTCTCCAAGCAGGGTGAGGAAGCCGGCATGGATGTCTTCATCTTCAGCGGAGACCACGATGACTTCCAGCTTATCTCCGATAAGGTCTCGGTCGTAATGCCGCAGTCAGGCAAAGGCAAGGAACCGAGACTGCTGTTTGACCGCGAGAGGTTCGAGACTACCTATGGCGTTAAGCCGGAGCTCTTTGTTCACGTCAAGGCGCTGATGGGAGATAATTCCGACAACATCACGGGTGTGGACAAAGTAGGTGAGAAGACGGCTTTCAAGCTCATTGCCCAGTATGAGACTACTGACGGAGTATATGAGCATGCAGATGAACTGTCGCCTGCACTTAAGACGAAGATATCTGAATCCAAAGAGCTTCTCGATATGAACCTTAAGCTCTGCACCATTGTTAGAGATGCCCCTGTGCCTTACGGTGTGGATAAGACCGGTTACACAGGTCAGATCTCTGACAACCAGGCTCTCGCTGACAGACTGTCGCAGCTGGCACTGAAGCAGCTGACAAAGAAGCTTGACCTCGAGAATGTAAAGCCCACCGTGGCATCAACGACGGAAGATCCCTTTGTATCAGATCTTCAGGCAAAGCTCGAGAAACTCATATCAGACGGCCCTGTCATTAAGCAGGAGATCCCTTCTTCGGTCCCGGCCGGAGCTGATCCCGATGCTCTTAATGCCGGCATCGGTTTTGTAAGCGTTAACTCAAGATCATATGTGCTTCTGCTCGACTTTGATGCATCTGTTTTCTATCAGATGTCTGTCCAGGATGCATGTGCTCTGTTCGATAAAGATGATGAGACATTCATAGCTTCTTACGGCTACAAGGATGCTTCGAAGGTCTGCCCGAGAGCATTAAGGTCCGTTAAATCTGTTTTCGATACGATGATAGCAGGTTATGTCTGCAACAAGATCGAGGGCAAGGCGGATTTTGAGAGGCTGTACGTGAGCGTAACGTCTCTTGCATATCCGATCGAAGAGCAGCAGGAAGCAAGACAGCTGTCGCTGTTCGACGACCTTGGCGAGGACGAAGGCAAGGCGGTTATCACGGCTGCGCTCAAGCTGTATGCGAATATGATCATCGCGAAGGTCCTCAAGAGAGATATCGATAAGGAGGAGCAGGTCAGAAAGCTTCTCTACGACATCGAGTTCCCGCTGGTAATAACGCTTGATTCCATCGAGCGCTGCGGCATGAATGTATCTTGGGAGAGGCTTAACAGGCTTCACGAAGAGTATTCGAGAAGGCTCGAAGACACATGTGCGAGGATCTACGACCTCTCGGGATTCGAATTCAATATCAATTCTCCGAAGCAGCTTGCAGACGTGCTGTTTGCAGATGACAAACTTGCGCTGCCTCATGGAAAGAAGAATAAGACAGGTGTGTATTCTACTGACATAGACGAGCTCAACAGGCTCAAGTACATGCACCCGGTCATCAAGTACATCATCGAATACAGAGAACTCAGCAAGCTCGATTCCACATATGCGGTAGGCCTTGTTAAGGCCATTGCAGATGACGGCAGGATCCATACGAGATTCACTCAGGCAATGACCAATACAGGCAGGCTGTCGTCAAGCGAACCGAACCTTCAGAACATTCCGGTAAGGAGCGTTGAAGGATCGAGGCTTCGCGAAGCTTTTACTGCGCCTGAAGGACGTATCCTTGTCGATGCCGACTACTCGCAGATCGAGCTCAGGCTCCTTGCGGCACTGTCAGAAGACCCTATCATGTGCGATGCGTTCATGAAGGGCGAAGACATCCACAGAAGGACTGCCGCCAAGGTATTCGGTGTGGACGAAGCGGATGTAACTCCGAAGATGAGAGCGCAGGCGAAGACTGTTAACTTCAGTATCATCTACGGTATCTCGGATTACGGTCTGTCGAACGATCTGGATATCGGGATCAAGGATGCAGGTAATCTCATCAAAGAGTACGGCAACCAGTTCCCGGGCATCATGAATTATCTGGACAGGCTCAAAGAAGACGGTATGTCAAAGGGCTATGCCGAGACATACTACGGCAGGAGAAGGAATCTCACCGAACTCAAGAGTCAGAACAGAAACCTTAGGAACTTCGGACTCAGGGCTGCAATGAATACACCTATTCAGGGTACTGCTGCCGATGTTATCAAGATCGCGATGAACAGGGCATACAGAGCTCTTAGAGAAGAATTGCCCGACAGTCTTCTCGTTATGCAGGTGCATGACGAATTGATAGTTGAATGTGATGAGAAGGATGCAGAGAAGGCATCCGAGATACTTAAGCGCGAGATGGAGGCTGCGGCTGAGTTCAAAGTTCCTCTCGTAGCCGACGTGCATACAGGAAAGGACTGGCTGAGGGCAAAATAATATGTTCATACTCGGAATCACTGGCGGAATAGGAAGCGGCAAGAGTACGGTCAGCGGAATCTTGAGAGACAGGGGTCTCCTTGTCCTCGATGCTGACGAGATATCCAGAGACGTAACGGAAGCAGGTGGCAGGGCCATGCCCAAGATCACCGAGGTCTTCGGTCCCCGCGCCGTAACTTCTTCCGGAGCCATGAACAGGAAGTATATGTCGACGCTGGTCTTTAATGATAAGGCCAAGCTCGATCTGCTAAGTTCCCTTATACATGCGTTTGTTTTCGAGGAGATGGAAGCGCGTGCGGAGAAGGAGCGTGAGAAAGGAACAAAGTGCATAGTGCTCGATGTTCCGATCCCCGTATCCAAGTTCACACAGATGTGCAATCAGATCTGGGTCGTAACATGTGACGAGGAAGTCAGACTGGCAAGGCTCGCCAAGAGGGGACTTGATCATGAAGAAGCAAAGCGCCGGATCGCAATGCAGATGTCTGATGACGAGTACTGCGAACTCGGCGATTATTCAATCGATAATTCCTGGGATCTTGATGCGCTGAACGAGAAGGTCGATAAGCTCATCCGGGAACAGCTCCACGCAAGAGGCATAAGGATATGAATCTTACGGCAGTAATAATATCTGCGGTCTTCTTGGCATTGGGCGCGGGCGTATTTTTATTCTTTCTGCTCGGAAAGAGCAAGTTGTCCGCAAGTCATGCTAAGAACTATTACAGGGCATCGGCAGGAGTATATCTGTCTGCACTGATACTGTTTCTGGTGCTGTCTCTTACACTGGAGGGACTGCCTACCGAGTTCATCATCATAGCAGAGATCATGGTAACGACAGTATTTGGCTTTTCCACTTATCTGCTCTACCGTATCGTCATGCAGCTGGACAGCATTCAGAAGGACATTAATGATGGCAAGGTCAGATCTTCCGAACAGGTAGCAAGAGAGGAAGAAGAGTTTGAGCAAAGATTCAAAGACAAAGAAGAGTCTGAAGATCCCGAAGACGGTAATTAAGATAGCTGTTGCAGTAATCGCCGCAGTTATTGCCGTCGTCGTGGCGGCGGATCTTATCGTGATCCTTTCCGTCAGCGGCAGGATACATTCCATCGAGTCTTACGAACCTGAGAGAAAGTATGACTGCATTATCGTTCTGGGCTGTGCAGTACACAAGGACAAGTCGCCCAGTTCGTTCCTTAAGGACAGGCTCGCTACGGCAGTCTGCCTGTATAACGAGGGCGTGGCAGACAAGATACTTCTCAGCGGCGATAAGAATGATGCGGAAGAATATGACGAAGTAGAGGCGATGTATGAATACTGCATCGGCGCCGGAGTAGATCCTGAAGATATTTTCCTGGATGTCTACGGTTATTCCACATACGAGACCATGTACAGGGCGTATTACTACTACGGCGTAAGGTCGGCAGTAGTAGTCACTCAGGGATATCACATCTACCGTTCAACATACATTGCCTGCGGACTGGGGATTGACGCAGTCGGTGTAAAAGCGGTAAATTCGGGATATGTGATAGCGCCGCATAATTACCTGCGTGAGAGTGTGGCGATGGTAAAGGATCTGGTCCAGACATTGTGCAGGACGGCTACCGTGCCTTGCGGAAATGTCTATGAGATCACGGGCGACGGCAGCATTACCCGGGCGGATTACTATTGATGAGAAGGATAGACACGACGGGGATCCCTTCGTATATCAAAGGCTTTTTTACGATACTCGCGGGTATCGTGTTTATCGTATTCCCTGATGCGGTATCCAATGTGATAGGCATACTGTTCGCCCTCATACTCCTGGTCCTTGGAATAACGGGCGCCGTCGATTACATTATCTCCATTAAGGAATTCAGAGCGGCAGGATACGGAAAGTCTGTCGGGGCAGAGATAGTCCTGGTATATTCGGTGATAATCATGATCTTAGGTCTGGTCTTCCTCATCAAGCCTGAGTTTGTTCTTAATATACTCGCACTCACTGTAGGCGTGTTCTTCCTTATAGACGGTGTAGTCAAGATCCGCGAAGCTACTCTGGTACCGCGGTTCAAGAGTTTTTACTGGTGGATCATGCTGGTGCTGTCCCTGGGGATATTCGCTGCAGGCATCGCATGCATCATCGACCCGTTCAGCGGAACAAGGGGCATAATAGTATTATCCGGCATCACGTTCATAGCGAGCGGAGTTGAATCAATGATCTTGAGCGCTAAGGGGAAATGATATCAGACGTTGAATCTGAAGAGGACGACGTCGCCGTCCTTCATGACATATTCCTTGCCTTCTGATCTGACGAGCCCCTTCTCTTTGGCAGCGTTATAAGAACCGCAAGCCATGAGGTCATCGTAGGATACGACTTCGGCTCTAATAAATCCTCTCTCGAAATCAGAATGGATCTTTCCTGCCGCCTGAGGAGCCTTGGTGCCGTTGGTGATCGTCCATGCACGCACTTCCTTGGGGCCTGCCGTAAGGTACGAGATGAGACCTAAGAGCTTATAGGAAGCCTGGATCATCTTATCGAGGCCTGCACTCTCGATGCCGAGGTCATCCAGGAACATCTGGCGGTCATCGGGATCGAGCTGCCCGAGTTCATCTTCGATCTTTGCCGAGATAACGACTACTGCGGCATTCTCTTTGGAAGCGATATCCTTAACGACCTGAACATAGGGAATGTCAGGATTCTTGATGTCATCTTCAGCGATGTTTGCGCAGTAGAGGACAGGCTTCATGGAGATCAGCTGAAGATCTCTCGTGTACTCGAGCTCATCTTCCGTGAATTCTATCGTTCTTGCAGCCTTCTCTTCGGCCAGGCAGTTATAGATCTTCTCGAAGCATGCAAGTTCTGCAGCATATGTCTTATCGCCGCCCTTCATGAGCTTCTTGGTGCGGTCGATCCTCTTCTCCATTATCTCCAGGTCAGACAGGATCAGCTCGATGTCGATAGTCTCGATATCAGACTTGGGGTCTGCATGACCGTTTACGTGTACTACGTCGGGATCATCGAAACACCTTACAACATGGACAATGGCATCGCACTCGCGGATGTTGGAAAGGAACTTGTTGCCCAGACCTTCACCCTTGCTCGCGCCCTTGACCAGACCGGCGATATCAACGAACTCAACTACCGCAGGGGTGTACTTCTCAGGGTTGTACATCTCGGCCAGCTTATCGAGTCTCTCATCCGGAACGGATACAACGCCTACATTCGGTTCGATCGTGCAGAAGGGATAGTTAGCCGATTCTGCGCCTGCTTTTGTTATCGCATTGAAGAGTGTGCTCTTGCCAACGTTGGGGAGACCTACGATACCGAGTTTCATTTTATTAATACCTCTTTTTGTTTACTGTTTTTAAGCTATTGCATTATACACTTATCGCCGGGATTTTGTCGGTTTTTGTCGGTTTTTGTCGGGTTTTTCGGCCTTTTTTCTCTGTATGCTTTTGATAAGGAGGTGATTTTGATGCAAGTTTCAAAAGTATATTCATGTTTTAACGACGGAACCGGTGCGGTGCTGTCAGAGATAGAAGTCTCAGTAACTCCAGGAATTCCGACATTCTCTGTGCTCGGTCTTTGTGATTCTTCGATCAGGGAGGCTCAGGGAAGGCTTCATTCGGCTCTGGCTGTCTCGGGATTCAAGATGCCGAAGGGCCACGTTACGGTCAGTATCAGCCCGGCATACATGAAGAAATCGGGTTCCGGGTTCGATCTGCCGATAGCACTCGGCATACTGTTTGCTTCCAGCCAGCTTCCCGAACCGCCGGGAAAGAGAGTGTATGCAGAAGGCGAACTCTCTCTCAAAGGGGAGATCAAGGCGACTCCGGGGTGTGTTAAGAGGCTCGTGTGCATGAGGCAGGAAGGCTTTGATATCAAGATAATACCGGAGGAGGAAGAACGGAGCGCTGCTGTCGCGGGGTATCGCGGGGCGCTGGTATCGAGCCTTTCTGAGGCGAGGTCGGTCTTCGGCTTGAAAGGATACTGTGAGAGGGTACTTGCATTTGCTTGCGGTTCGCAGGGCGAAGATCCGGTCGATATCTCGCTTCTCAAAGGTCAGGAGAAAGCCAAACGCGCGATCATATTAAGTGCTGCGGGGTTCCACAATATCCTTCTGGTCGGAAGTCCGGGGTCAGGCAAGACGATGGCGGGAAGGATACTTACGGGCCTTATCCCGCCGCTGTACCCGGAAGAAATACCTGAAGTCTATGCACTCGCTGAAGCCGTCGAAGGCGACGGTGCAGAACCCACTGATACTCGGCCTTGCAGATACGCAGGCCCCGCGATATCGGTAAGCGGCCTTCTGGGCAATTCCAGTAATCTTGCGCCGGGAGAACTTGCTCTTGCAGATCACGGCGTGCTCCTCGCGGATGAACTGTGCGAGTACAAGCCGGAGGTTCTCGAGGCTTTAAGACAGCCGCTCGAGGACAGGGAGATAAGGCTTACCAAAAGCGGCAAGACGTTCGTGTATCCTGCGAGGTTTATTTTCGCCGGCACGGCAAACCCATGTAAGTGCGGATTGTACTTGGAGCCGGGGCGGAAGTGCAGGTGCACGCCGGGTGCGCGTAAAAGATATATGGGCAAGCTGTCCGGTCCGCTTCTCGACAGGATAGACATCGTAAGTGAGATGACTTCGATCTCCGGGGCGGATATGGCATCGATATGTGAGAACAACATAAGCGATGAGACGGTCAGGATCAGGAATGCCGTAGCAGAATGCTGGGAAAGACAGCATGACAGATACAGGAAACTCGGGAACAGATTGCTCAATGCGACCGTAAGAGCGGAGAATCCGGCTGAGGCAATGAGGATCCCGCAGAAGGTTGCTCAATATGCATCGGAACTCTCGGAGAAGGGTTTCTTCTCTGCCAGAGGATTTACCGGCGTATTAAGGGTGGCAAGGACGATCGCGGACCTTGACGGACGTGAAGATGTCGGAGAGAGGGATGTATCGGAAGCGGCAATATACAGAACTAAGCTGTTTGAGTGAGGTGGGATATGTTTATAAAAGACTATGCATCGGATTACAGGTATTCGGCGATAAGGATGGTAACGAAGCTGGACTTCAAGGCCATAAATGAACTCGAGAACCTTCATAAGATAAAAAACTACAGGGAACTTGCGGATCTTGACCGCATCAAAGAGATGGACAGGTTTGAATTAAGTGAGAGTACGTGCAGGAAGCTGGACGGAGTGATAAACAGCTGGGATCTGGTCCTTAAGACAGCTGATGAATACCGTGAGATAGCGAAGAAGAACAATATATTCGTCATATCCGTCCTTGACAGCGAGTTTTACCCGTATAACTGGCGCGGTCTGAGCGGTATGCCCAAAGTGATCTATTGCAGAGGCAGGAAAGAGATCCTCAGGAACCTGGTGCTTAATGGTGCCGTGGCTATAGTCGGTTCAAGGGAGGCGAGCAAGTATGCGCTGTTCGCGACTGAGAGTTTTGCTACTGAATTGAGCAACAAGGGAATAGTCGTCGTATCGGGAATGGCATCGGGAGTTGACAGGGCGGCGCATTCTGCAGCTGTAAGGCATAAAGGCAGCACCGTGGCCGTAGTTCCCGGCGGTCCTGAACGGATCTACCCGCGCGAGAACAGAGATATCTATGAGCAGATAGTATGTGATGGCCTTGTTATCTCGGAGATGCCGCCCGGACAGAATGTCCTGAAACAGTATTTCCCTGCCAGAAACCGCCTTATAGCGGGCCTGGGAGACTGCACGCTCATCATGGAGGCGGGAGAGGTGTCAGGGACGCTGCATACCGCATCGTTTACGGCTGCTCAGGGAAAGGAAGTATTCGTACTCCCGAACAGTATCTATTTTGAGAATGCCAAAGGCGGGATGAAGCTGCTTGAAGACGGCGGGAACGTCCTGATATCGCCGGACAGCGTTATAGACAGCATATCACAGGCTCAGATCTTCAAAAGGATAGGGGATCCGTATTTCTTTGAAGGTCTGTATGAATCAATTAGCGAAAAAGAGGCTTTTGAGCAGAAAGCAAAGGCGGATATCGATGATCTGCGCAAGCAAGCGGAGATGTTTCCTGAAGAGGTGGGTGACGCGCAATGGAAGCTGCTCATAAGTGACGAACTGTCTTCAGGCCCCAAAAACATTGATGAATTGTGCAGGGCGCTGGCTCTCCCGTTCTACCGGATATCGCAGCTGCTTGTTGATATGAAGCTTGAGGGATGGATCACTGATCAGTGCGGAAAGTTTTCTTTGACAATTTGTTAATGATGAATTATATATATATGCGACTAAAATTTTAAAGGATTCAAAGCATGGGAAAAAAGTTAGTAATCGTTGAGTCTCCGGCAAAGTCCAAGACTATCGGAAGATACCTGGGACCCGACTTTCAGATAACGGCTTCGCTCGGTCATATCAGAGATCTGCCTTCCGGCAACCTCGGTGTTGACGTTAAGAATGATTTCAAGCCTATATACATCACAATGAAGGGAAAAGAGAAGGTCGTAAGAGAACTCAAGACTCTTGCAGCCGGTTGTGATGAAGTGCTGCTCGCGACGGACCCTGACCGCGAGGGAGAAGCGATCGCATGGCATCTTGCCAAAGTCCTTAAGATCGATCCTGATTCAAACTGCAGGATCACTTTCAATGAGATCACAAAGAAGGCAGTACAGGAAGCTATCAGCAGCCCGCGCGCCATCGACATGAACCTTGCCGATGCTCAGCAGGCACGAAGGATCCTTGACCGTCTTGTAGGTTATGAGTTAAGCCCTCTTCTCTGGAAGAAGATCCGTAAGGGTCTGTCAGCCGGAAGAGTCCAGTCTGTTGCAACAAAGATCGTCATGGACAGGGATGCCGAGATCGATGCGTTCAAACCCGAAGAGTACTGGCTTGTAAAGGCACTCGTTACTCCTGGCAAGGCATCTGACAAGTTCCTCATGAGCTACTACGGCATAAACAAGGCGGGCAAGACATCACACGTTAAGCTTACCTGCGAGGAAGATGCCAACAAAGTCTTAAACGATACAAAGGGCAAGCCTTTTATGCTCACTTCCGTTAAGCACGGCTCAAGAGAGCGTAATCCTTATCCTCCGTTTACTACTTCCACTCTGCAGCAGGAGGCTTCAAGAAGACTCGGATTCTCATCGAAGAAGACGATGTCCGTTGCCCAGCAGCTCTATGAAGGTATCGATATCAAGGGGGCAGGACAGACAGCTCTCGTATCCTACATCAGAACAGACTCCGTAAGGATCTCGGATGAGGCTTATGAGGCTGCAAAGAAGCTCATAGTCGACCGCTTCGGCAAAGAGTATCTTTCCGGATACAGAAGAAAGTATAAGAACAAGAATTCCGCACAGGATGCTCACGAGGCGATCAGACCCACGCATTTTGACATGGATCCCGCTTCGATCAGAGCTTCGCTCTCATCTGATCAGTTCAAGCTCTATTCCCTTATCTGGGACAGATTCCTTGCAACTCAGATGGCTCCTGCAAAGCTCGATACTCTCTCTGTAGAGGCTTCGTGCGGTGAGCATATCTTCAGGACATCCGGCGAGACTATCACATTCAAGGGTTTCCTTGTTCTCTATGCAGACGTTGCAGAAGATAAGAAGGAAGATGATGAGGATAATTCCAAGGCAAGACTTCCTGCTCTTGAGGAAGGCATCGAACTCAAGAATCTCGATGTAACCGGCATCCAGAAGTTCACCACTCCGCCGCAGCATTTTACGGAAGCAACTCTTATCAAGGCTCTCGAGGAATACGGTATCGGCAGGCCTTCAACATATGCGCCCACCATCTCAACGATCCTGGACAGACAGTATATCGAGAAGGACGGCAGATCACTCCTGATCACCGAACTCGGCAAGCTCGTAACAAATATGCTCTCGGAGAACTTCTCTGAGATAGTAGACGTCAGCTTTACCGCTGACATGGAGAGCAATCTCGATAAGGTAGAAGAAGGAAGCGTTAAGTGGGAGAAGGTCTTAAGTGATTTCTATCCCGAATTTGCCGAACAGGTGAAGAGTGCACAGAATTCCATAGAGAAGATCGAGATCGTTCCAGAGAAGACGGGTGAGAAGTGCCCCAAGTGCGGCAGCGAGCTCGTCTACAAGGAAGGCAGATACGGTAAGTTCGTAGCATGCTCTAACTTCCCTCAGTGCGACTTTACAAAGAACATCGAGATACAGGCAAAGGGCAAGTGCCCCCAGTGCGGATCAGGGCTTCTCGCGCATCATTCCAAGAAGTACCGCGGAAAGCTCTTCTATACATGCGATAAGAAGGGTTCAAATCCCGATTGTGACTTTATCTCCTGGAACCTTCCGATCGATGGCAAGACCTGTCCCGAATGCGGTTCGTTCATGGTGCTGAAGCACTATGGCAAAAAGGCATATCCGAAGTGTTCAAATAAGGACTGCCCGTCTAACGCAAGAAAGAAGAAGTCTTCGGGTTCTGACAAGGATGAGTGAATCCTGTGAAGTAACAGTCATAGGAGCAGGTCTCGCCGGTTGTGAAGCAGCACACATGATCGCTTCGCTCGGCGTTAAGGTCAAGCTCTATGAGATGAAGCCGGCGCGCAAGTCTCCGGCACATCACAGCGACGGTTACGCGGAACTGGTATGCAGCAACTCCTTAAGGGCAGCAGCTCTTGAGAATGCTATCGGACTTCTGAAGGAAGAATTAAGAAGACTCGGATCACTCATCATGGAATCCGCTGACAGGGCAGCAGTGCCTGCAGGCGGCGCACTCGCAGTAGACAGAGACGAATTCTCATCTTACATAACCGATAGGATCAAGAATGATCCGCTCATCACGGTCGTATCCGAAGAAGTTACGAAGATACCTCGCGAAGGTATCGTGGTAGTTGCCACGGGCCCTCTTACTGACGGTGACCTCTATGATGACATCAGGACTCTTACCGGTTCGGACCTTCATTTCTTCGATGCGGCAGCACCGATAGTAACTCTTGATTCCATTGATATGACCAAGGCTTTCAGAGCCTCGAGATACGGCAAGGGCGGAGATGATTACATCAACTGCCCGATGAATAAAGAAGAATACATTGCTTTCAGAAATGCTCTGGTTACTGCAGAGAGGGCGGATGTTAAGAATTTCGACAAGGAAGTCGTTTTCGAGGGGTGCATGCCGATCGAGACCATGGCTTCAAGAGGAGAAGATACCATGAGGTATGGTCCTCTCAAGCCCGTAGGATTGATCGATCCCGCTACCGGCGAAGAGCCGTATGCCTGCCTTCAGCTCAGACAGGACAACAGGGCGAAGACCATGTATAACCTTGTAGGATTCCAGACCAGGCTTAAGTTCGGTGAGCAGAAGAGAGTCTTCGGCATGATCCCGGGTCTTGAGAATGCGGAATATTACAGGATGGGCGTTATGCACCGCAATACTTATATCAACTCGCCTGCAAATCTGACGCCCAGATACAGCCTGAGACAGTTCCCGTCTATTCATTTTGCAGGACAGATAACAGGAGTTGAAGGTTATATAGAATCTACTGCTTCTGGACTTCTGGCCGGATTCTATGCTGCGGTCGAAGCGCTTGGCATCGAATGTCCGATGATGCCTGATGCAGATACCGTTATAGGTTCCATGGCTTTGTATGTGTCCGATCCGAATGTTAAGAAGTTCGTGCCGATGAATGCGAACTTCGGTCTGGTTAATCCCATTCCCGGAAAATTCCGCGGCAAGACGGCAAAGAAGGATAAGAATTCTGCCATTGCCGTAAGGGCACTTGAGCAAATCGACCGTTTTGCGGTTACAATAGAGGAGATCAGAAAACTTCACGGGCAGTAGGGAAATGAGCGTTACGGAAGACAGGCAGGAAGACAGGAACGTTCTCGCGGGTTCAGACCGCGGAGGCGTAACTGCGGTCATCGGAGGCCTGGGCACCAATCTTGTAAAGCTCATGTGCTGCAATGTGGTTTTTGTTATTTTCAATATCCCTGCTATGGCAGCGGCCTTCCTGCTGGCAGCATATATCCTTCCTAAGATGAATGCTTCATTCATGCCGGAGACTTTCGTTGATACTCTGGTATCTCTTGGCATACATGGTCAGACAAACCGTTCCAACGACATAGCCGGTCAGGAAGCTGCATTGAGCATATACAGCTTGATGATGATATTCTGCGTCATGCTCCTGGTATCTAGCCTTCTTGTCTGTGTTGGACCTGTTCAGGCCGGTCTTGCCAAGGTTTACGGCAGTATGGCACGTACCGGAAGCGAGTCTTCGGTCAAAGTGTTCCTTGCAGGCGTAAAGGATAACCTCAAGCAGTCCGTGCCTGCCACGTTCATCTCAATTGCGGTTACATTCATCTGTCTTCTGGCCGTAAGCTTCTATCTGGGGCTGGGCCTGATACCTCTGGCGGCGCTCTTTGCCGTAATACTCGTTGTATTCTCGCTCATGCAGAGCATTGTCTACCGCATAATGGTAACCAGTGATCTCGGACTGTTTAAGATCTATAAGAACGCTCTCTTTATGATGCTCCTGAGACTGTTTCCGAGCATTGGCATGGCACTGCTTAACATCATCGTGCTCGCGGTGATCCCGTTCGCTCTTATCATGAGTTCGGAGATAGTGTCTGTGGGCGTATGCCTTTTCCTGTATCTGTTTGTACTGTCTTCCGTCGTGCACTATCTCAACACCGCATATGCCGACAGCCTTATAGAACGCTATATGCAGGAAGGGAAGGAGGAGTCCGATGCTTGATTTTACCCTCCTTTCCGACAGGATCGTCGAGCTCATGCAGGTCGGAGGCGTACTGTTTTTTATCGCGCTGGGCGCTTTTGCTTACATCATGCTGGCGATAGTGATCAATGTGTTCAAATACAAAAAGAAGATAGCCGATAAGAATGACGATTACCTTATCTGCGATGTGGCTTACTTCATCGAACGGGGCAAGCGCGATGCGCAGGAGGATTCTTTCTATATATCGCCGATGACAGAGATGCCGGATAACGGTCTCATAGCCGCCGTGTCTGACGGAATGGGAGGCCTTGCCAACGGTGAGGACGTATCTAGCTATATAATCACCAGGCTCAAGGAGTCTTATCCGTTCAATTTTGAGGACACGAACGAAGTGGCGGGGATCCTGAGGCAGATTTCCGATGAGATATACGAGAAATACAAGCTCAGCAGCGGCGCCACGATCGTCATGATCCACATCAAGGATAATTTCATGAACTTCTATTCTTCAGGCGACAGCAACATCATACTTATGCGCGGCGATAAGACGACGCTTCTTAACCAGCGACAGAACTATGTGTCCTATCTCGTTAAGAAGATGGCAGAAGGCGGCATTACGACCCACGATGCCTACACAAATAACAGAGCGAGAGCACTTACGGACTTCATGGGCAATCATGAATGCAAGATCATCAGGACCAGCAGCCCGATCAGACTGTTCGAGGAGGACGTCATCCTTGTAACATCCGACGGCGTAACGGACACCGTTAATCTCGGAAGGATCTCCAAATACGTATCGCCAGCACTTAGTGCCAGGACCTCCGCCGAGAGGCTCAAGTATGCCGTAAGGGCAAAGAAGAATAAGCGTCAGGACAACTACACCGGAATAATCGTAAAGATGGAGAGAAGCTTCCTGTGATCGAATACAACATCTTCAGACATGCAGGCGACAGCCTTACATATGACGATGAAGTGGTCCTTGCCGCTTCTGTCTCGACGACCATCGGAATGCTCGACGGAAATAAGTTCGGAAGCGATAAGGATAAGTTCAAAGATGCATTCAGAACGATAATAGAGACTGCCGGATATGAAGATATCGCCGACCCTTCGCACCGTTTCGAGTTTGCCTCGGAGCAGGCCGAGTGCCAGATGCCTCCCGAAGCGGAATACATGATCATGGAGATCGACGGTCATGTGGTCGAGAGTGTAAGACGCGGCAATGTCAGCGCGAAGATAGTCATGAGCGGAGAGATGAGGAGCCTGCCGAACGGAAAGTTCGGGTTAAGCGAGGGTGACAGGATAATCTGCGCTACTTCGAATTTTTACCGCAAACTGACGGACGAGGCCATCCTCGCAGATGCTCTGGTATCAGACAACTGTTCTGAGTGGATGAACTATATGATCAGAAGGATATCCGACAGCTGCGAGCTCAAGTGCGGCAATCTGTCTGCCGTAACGCTAATAGTCCGCGGAAATTAATTGCCGTAGTATCTCTTATAGAATTCTTCCTTGAAGTCACCGAGACGGTCTTCTGCGATCGCTTCTCTGACACGCTCCATGAGCTTCAGCAGATAGTAGATGTTGTGGTATGTGCACAGACGCAGGCCGAACATCTCGTTTGCCTTGATCAGGTGTCTTACATATGCAGCAGAATAGTTCTTGCATGCGTAGCAGCCGCACTCTGGATCCATCGGTCCGAAATCTTCAGCATGCTTCTTATCCCTGATTATCTTCTTGCCGTAATCCGTGAGGATGGTTCCGTGGCGGCCCATTCTCGTGGGAAGTACGCAGTCGAACATATCGACGCCTCTTAATGCGCCTTCGATCAGATAGTCAGGCGTGCCGACGCCCATAAGGTATCTGGGCTTGTCTTCAGGCATGAGAGGTACCGTGCAGTCGATCATCTCCAGGAAGAGCTCCTTGGGTTCGCCGACGGAGATCCCGCCTATGGCAAATCCGGGAAGGTCGAATGAAGTGATCGCTTCAGCGCTCTTCTTCCTGAGCTCGGGATACATCGATCCCTGGATGATGCCGAAGAGTGCCTGGGTATCGGGGTTCTTGTGTGAAGCGATGCAGCGCTCCAGCCACCTTGTCGTCCTTGCCTGAGACCTGTCAGCATAATCATATTCTGAAGGGTAGGGGCAGCACTCATCAAATGCCATGATGATATCGGCTCCCAGGTCGTTCTGGATCTTCATGGAATCTTCGGGAGTCAGGAAGAGTTTACGTCCGTCTATGTGCGAACTGAACTTAACGCCTTCTTCTTTGATGTCCTTGGGCTTGGCAAGGGAGAATACCTGGAATCCGCCGCTGTCCGTAAGGACGGCACCGTTCCAGTTCATGAACTTGTGTAGTCCGCCTGCCTTGGCAACGATCTCACTGCCGGGTCTTAGCCAGAGATGATAAGTATTGGACAGGATTATGCCCGCGCCCATTCCTGATACTTCTTCAGGGCTCATGCCCTTTACGGAAGCCTGTGTTCCGACAGGCATGAATGCCGGCGTCATGAACGTGCCGTGCGGGGTGTGGACCCTGCCGAGCCTTGCACCGGTCTGCTTACACGTGTGGATGTGTTCGTACCATACGGGCGGCTGTGACATTTAATCCTCCAGATCTGTTATGAACATCGCGTCACCGAAAGAGAAGAATCTGTATCTCTCCTCGACGGCGTGCTTATATGCATTAAGAACGTTATCTCTTCCGGCAAGAGCGGATACCAGCATTATAAGTGTCGATTCCGGAAGATGGAAATTAGTGATGAGCGAATCGATGCATTTGAACTCATATCCGGGGTAGATGAAGATGTTCGTGTATCCCGAGTGAGGGTTCATCTCCGGGTCGATGGCGGCAACGGACTCGAGCGTACGGGTAGACGTCGTGCCGACGGATATGATCCTTCTGCCTTCGGCTTTTGCCTTGCGGATGATGTCGGAGGCTTCCTTAGGGAAGTCGTACCATTCGGAATGCATCTCGTGTTCTTCGATGTTATCGGCCTTTACCGGTCTGAAAGTTCCGAGACCGACATGGAGCGTGAGCTCGGCGATCTCGACTCCCATGCCGCGAAGCTCTTCAAGGAGCTCTTTGGTGAAGTGCAGACCTGCAGTAGGAGCTGCGGCAGAACCCGGGTCCTTACTGTAGACAGTCTGATAGCGCTCGGGGTCGTCGAGCTTCTCGTGTATGTAAGGAGGGAGCGGCACCGTTCCCGCTTTATCCAGCACTTCTTCCCATACGCCCTCGAAATCAAAGCGTATGATGCGGTTGCCGCCTTCCAAGACCTGTTCGCACTCGGCTTCGAGCTCACCGGGGATGAAGGTCATCCTTCTGCCTTCGCGGACTTTCTTGCCTGGCCTTGCAAGTGTCTCCCAGTGGTTATCATCGATCCTCTTGAGAAGAAGGAGCTCAACAGGGCTCTGTGTGTCAGTCCTGACGCCCAAGAGCCTGGCGGGGATCACGCGCGTGTTGTTAATGACGAGAACATCGCCTTTTCTGAGGTAATCCTTGATATCGTAGAAGTGCTTGTCGATCGTCTTGCCGGTCTTCTTGTCCAATATGAGGAGCCTTGAGGCCGTGCGGTCCTTAATCGGTACCTGGGCGATCAGTTCCTCGGGCAGATCGTAGTAAAAATCTTCAGTCTTCATGATGTCCTTCTTCTTTTTGTTATCCGAAAGAGTTTATCACATCGGAGGGCATTTTGCTTTGAAGAAGAGAAGGTTCGTCTTTTTTAATAAAATAATGGAGATGCGGGATTGATTTTGCCAAAGATTGATATAATGACTCTATGAAATCTTATCCTTTTATCCCGGTCTTGATCGTGGCGGCTGTGCTTGGCATATCCGCCTGTTCTTCGTCTGAAGAGGGATTCACTCCCGATACGGCCCAGACTACGATGATCCTGGATACAGTGGGTGAGACGACATTGCCGTCTCCGACTCCTACCCCCACGCCGACTCCGCTGCCTCCGGCTGAAGAGATAGCAGCTTCAGAACCAAAGTCGGTAACAGTGTCTTTTGTTGGCGATCTTACCCTGACTGAAGATTCCAGATCCAGCAGTTCTTCCGGATTCAACGTGGTCGTAGGTGACGATTACGAATACTGCTTCCAGAACTGTAAGGATATCTTCCTTGCTGACGATCTGACTCTGGGCAATCTTGAGAATGCCGTCACTGATCTTACGAGCTATGCCCAGAAGGAATTTGTATTCAAGATGAAGCCTGAAGCTCTGGAGATGCTCCAGATAGCAGGTATCGAGGCAGTAAACATAGCAAATAACCACACGAAGGATTATAAGCTCGAGGGTCTGGAAGATACCAGGGAAAATCTCGATGAGTACGGCATTATCTGGAGCGATGCCGACAACGTGGCGATATACGAGACTCCGGACGGAATCAAGATCGGCATGTTCGGCTTAGGCAACAGCGGAACGCTGGATCAGGGCAAGGCCTGCATCGACGAGCTCAAGGAGATGGGCGCGAACATAATCATAGCTTCTTGCCATTGGGGAGTAGAGAAGATGTACACCCCAAATAATGACCAGATCACACTCGCTTACGGACTCATAGATTACGGCGCCGATATTGTCATTGGAACCCATCCGCACAGACTTCAGCCCATAGAGGAATACAACGGCAAATACATATGCTACAGCCTGTCCAATTTTTGTTTTGGTGGAAATAACATATTGAGCGACCCCGATTCTTGTATAATTCAATGCACATTTATAATGGACAGTGAAGGCCAATATTGCGTAGACTATAAACTGAGCGTAATTCCTTATTCTCAGACCTCGACGAGACCGGGTAATGACTTCTGTCCGGCACCGTATGAATGGGGAACCGAAGAGTACTATCGCGTTCTTTCTAAGCTCGGCTGGTCCAATGAGGACGAATAATTTTGTGAAAGGCTGATGTTATGTCTAACGGTAAAGTTCTTGTTGTAATGGGTTCGGATTCCGATTTCCCCGTAATGGAAAAATGTTTTAAGATGCTCTCGAAGTTTGATGTGGCTTATGATGCCGCTGTGGCTTCTGCCCACAGGACTCCCGAACGCGCTGCCAAGCTGGCAAGTGAGGCTGAGAGCAACGGATATGATGTGATAATCGCTGCTGCAGGTCTTGCGGCTCACCTCGCAGGTGTTCTTGCAGCGCACACGGCACTACCGGTTATCGGTGTACCTTGTAAGGGCGGCGCTCTTAACGGAGTTGACGCGCTTTATGCTACTGTCCAGATGCCTACGGGCATTCCGGTTGCCACGGTTGCGATCGACGGTGCGGCAAATGCGGCTATCCTGGCTTGCCAGATGATCGCGATAAGAGACGGTGAGCTGAGAACTAAGCTCACTGAGTACAAAGAAGAACTCAAATCTTCAGTAGACGCCAAGGATGCGGCTCTGAAGGAGAAAATAGCAAATATCTAAAGGTTAAGGAGCAAGACTCAAATGAGCGGTATTTTCGGTGCTTTCAACATCAAGGGCAACACAGAGGATGTGACAAGATCCTGTTACTACGGAATCTTCTCACTCCAGCACAGAGGACAGGAGTCCGCAGGTATTGCGGTAAACAACGGCGGTTCATTCCTGATCCACAAGAATCCCGGTCTGGTAACCGATGTATTCGATGAAGTTACGATCTCGGCTCTTACAGGATTCTCCGCCATCGGTCACGCGAGAGGCGGTTCGCCCAGAGAGTCAGGCACCGAAGCAATCCAGCCTATCATCATCAAGTCCAGAGTAGGCAACATCGGACTTACATGCGACTCTGTCGTAATGAATGCTTCCGCCATCAAGGAAGAGCTCGTTAACCAGGGTGCGATCTTCCAGACGAACATCGATGCGGAGCTCATCCTCTCACTGTTCTCCAGGAACCGCATCAAGACTGACGAGTGCGAGCAGGCTATCCTCGAGACGATGAAAGAGATCCATGGTGTATATTCCATGATCTTCATGACTGACAACAAGCTCATTGGCGTAAGAGATCCTTACGGAATCAGACCGCTCGTTCTCGGTAAGATCGGCGATACATATTTCCTGTCTTCCGAGAATTGTGCGCTCGATGCTATCGGCGCTGAATTCATAAGAGACATCGAGCCGGGCGAGATCATCTCTATCTCTTCGGAGGGCGTAAAGTCTACATTCTACAAAGAGAGTCCCACGAACAGACAGGACGGCAAGGTGTGCATCTTTGAGTATGTATATATTGCAAGACCTGATTCCGTCATCGACGGTATGAGTGTATTTGATTCCAGATACAGAGCAGGTAAGGCTTTGGCTGAGCTTCACCCCTGTGATGTCGACCTCGTAATCGGTGCGCCTGACTCGGGCAACGCAGCTGCTGAAGGTTTTGCGGCAGGCCTCGGCGTTCCTTACGGTGCAGGTCTTCTCAAGAACCGCTACGTCGGCAGAACATTCATCAAGAGCACGCAGACACAGCGTGAACTCGCGGTCAAGATGAAGTTCGCTGCTCTTAAGACAGCCATCAAGGACAAGAGGATCGCGATCGTTGATGACTCCCTCGTAAGAGGTACCACAACAAAGCACATCATCAGCTTCCTCAGAGAGAACGGTGCTAAGGAAGTTCACGTAAGACTCGCATCTCCTCCGGTAAAGTTCGGCTGCTTCTACGGAGCAAACGCTTCTTCCGAGACGGAACTTCCTGCCGCTACCAAGTCTGTTGATGACATCAGACAGATGATCGGCGCAGATTCTCTCGGATACATCAGTCTGGAAAAGCTCAAGGAATGTCTCAACACGATCGAGTGCGATGTGTGCGCAGCTTGTTTCGACGGCAACTTTGTTGCAGGTAGACCTGAAGATACTGAGTTTTAATAGGAGTAACGGATGAAGATCGCAGTATTTGTCTCCGGAGGCGGTACTAACCTTCAGGCGATCATAGATAATACGAAGACAGGCATCCTTCAGGATATCGAGATAGTCCTTGTTCTGTCGTCTTCTCCCGACGCTTATGCGCTTACACGCGCTGCGGATAACGGCATAAAGTCTGTCGTACTCCGTTCTGCTGATTTTGCAGACAAGGCTGAATGGGATCAGAAGGTCGTAGAGGAGGTTAAGGCTTCCGGTGCCGAACTGGTGGTCCTTGCAGGATATCTCTCACTCCTCGGACCGAAGATCGTCAGCGAGTATTCCAACCGCATTATCAATATCCATCCCGCGCTCATTCCGTCTTTTTGCGGCGCAGGTATGTACGGCATCAAGCCCCACAGGGCAGCACTCGCCAGAGGCGTAAAGGTCAGCGGTGCCACGGTGCATTTCGTGAACGAGAATTATGATGAGGGTCCGATACTGCTGCAGAAGTCAGTGGATGTCCTGCCCGATGATACTCCCGAGATCCTGCAGAAGCGCATCATGAAGGAATGCGAGTGGGAGATCCTTCCCAAGGCTATAAGGCTCATAGCTGACGGCAAGGTGGAGATCAACAACAACATTGCATACGTAAGAGAATAAAATACAGGAGGATCCGTCAATGGAAACAGCAGATTTGGGTAAGCTTCTTAAGGAGAATTCATATCCCGGAAGAGGAATCGTGATCGGAAGATCAGAGGACGGAAGCAAGGCTGTAACAGCTTACTTCATCATGGGCAGGAGCGTTAACTCCCGTAACCGCGTGTTCACGGCAACAGAGGACGGCATCAAGACTGAGGCTTTTGATCCTTCCAAGCTCACGGATCCGCACCTCATCATCTATTCTCCCGTAAGAGTACTCGGTAATAAGACTATCGTTACCAATGGTGACCAGACAGATACTATCTATGAGGGTATGGATAAGCAGATGACTTTCGAGCAGTCCCTGAGATGCAGGGAGTTTGAGGATGATGCTCCTAACTATACCCCCAGAATATCCGGAATCATGCATGTTGAAGGCGGCACATACAACTTTGCGATGTCCATCCTGAAGAGTGCAGACGGTGATCCTTCTTCCTGCGAGCGCCACACATTCACATATTCCAACCCCAAGGCAGGCGTCGGCAGATTCCTGCACACTTACATGGGTGACGGCAACCCGCTTCCTTCATTCGAAGGCGAGCCGGAGAAGGTTGCTATCTCAGGCGATATCGATACATTCACAGCTAACGTCTGGGAGTCCCTGAACGAGGACAACAAGGTATCTCTCTTTGTAAGATTCATCGACATCGCTACGGGCGAGGCTGACACGAGAATCGTAAACAAGAACGTATAATTAATTACCGCGGAGGATTAAATAATATGAACGAGATGGCCCTTAAGTACGGCTGCAACCCCAACCAGAAGCCTTCCAGAGTCTTCATGGCTAACGGAGCAGACCTTCCAATTGAAGTATTGAACGGCAGGCCGGGATACATCAACCTTCTTGATGCTTTTAACGGCTGGCAGCTTGTAAGAGAACTTAAGATTGCTACGGGACTTCCGTCTGCAACTTCATTCAAGCACGTATCTCCTGCAGGCGCTGCAGTAGGTAAGCCGCTGTCCGAGACAGAAGCAAAGATCTACTTCGTAGACGACTTGGGCGAGCTTTCTCCCATCGCTTGCGCTTACGCAAGAGCAAGAGGCGCAGACAGAATGTCTTCTTATGGTGATTTCGTTGCTCTGTCCGATACATGTGACGCTATCACAGCCACAATGCTCAAGAGAGAGGTATCAGACGGTATCATCGCTCCCGGTTATACTGACGATGCTCTCGAGATCCTCAAGTCTAAGAGAAAGGGCACATACAATGTAATCAAGATCGATCCTGATTATGTCCCCGAGCCCATCGAGACAAAGCAGGTATTCGGCATCACATTTGAGCAGGGAAGAAACGAGCTCGCTATCAACAACGATCTGCTCGCTAATATCGTTACAGACAACAAGGACATCCCTGACGATAAGAAGATCGACCTTCTCATCTCTCTGATCACTCTCAAGTACACTCAGAGTAATTCCGTCTGCTATGTTAAGGACGGACAGGCTATCGGTATCGGAGCAGGTCAGCAGTCAAGGATCCACTGCACAAGACTTGCAGGTTCAAAGGCTGATAACTGGTGGATGAGACAGAACCCGAAGGTCATGGGCCTTAAGTTCGTAGACGGTATTGGCCGTCCCGACAGAGACAACACGATCGACGTATACATGTCTGACGAGTACGAAGATGTACTCCGCGACGGCGTATGGCAGACTCTGTTCAAGGAGAAGCCGGAGCCTCTTACAAGAGAAGAGAAGAAGGAGTGGCTCGCTAAGAATACTGACGTAGCACTCGGCTCTGATGCATTCTTCCCGTTCGGCGATAACATCGAGCGCGCTTACAAGAGCGGCGTTAAGTACATCGCTGAACCCGGCGGATCCATCCGTGACGACCATGTCATCATGACTTGCAACAAGTACAACATGGCGATGGCGTTCACCGGAATCAGACTGTTCCACCACTGATACACTGACGAAACTAACGAATTGGGCTGCGGTTATGTGCCGCAGCCCTTTTGTTTATGTAAATTTGGATCTTAGAAGTGATGTAAGCTCTTTGTCGGATGTGACTTCAAAGTCGGGAAGTCTGTCCGGATGAGGCAAAGATCTTCTGTTGATCCATATGGTATGCCAGCCGCTGTCTATTGCTCCTGTGATATCGTGTTTGTAAGAGTCGCCGATCATCCACAGTTCGTCAGGCTTAAGGCCCAGCTTCTCTTCGACTATGCGGCATAATCTGACATCAGGCTTCGAGAAACCTGTCTCGCCGGAGACGATTATATCTTCACTGTTGAACCATCTGTCCAGCCCGAGCATATCGATCTTGTGACGCTGATGCTCTGATTCTCCGGCAGTAAGGACTGCAAGTTTGATGTCAGGATTAGAAGCAAACGAATCAAGTGCTTCGATCATATCTTCGCTGAGGCACATAT
Organism: Clostridiales bacterium; assembly: GCA_017550385.1. GTDB lineage: Bacteria > Bacillota > Clostridia > Saccharofermentanales > Saccharofermentanaceae > Saccharofermentans. The sequence goes on along the minus strand of JAFZPJ010000008.1, from coordinate 4,929 downwards.
GGCTCTGCAGCTCAAGATAGGCATCGGCAGACAGTACGCCGTCACCGCTTCGGAAGGGCAGTGCCAGAGCCTTGAAGGTCTCTTCGTAGCGCCAGCCGTTGATCTCTCTGGTCGTTATCTTGCCGGATTCGAGATCTCTCATGTTGATGTCGCTCTTGTCATAGAATATCTTGATGAAATACAGCGGGTCGGTAACAGTAGTTCCGAGCACGGTTTCCGCTGCCTTTACCAGCATATCCTGCCTGCAATAAAGCGTATCATCGATATCAAAGACTAAACCTGTCATATAACTCCTTCTGCAATAAGAAAGCACCTGCTGTAACTAGTTCCGCAGGAGCGAAGCTCCGAGGACTGTCCGTATGTTACAGCGGGTGCTTTCTTGTTGTTGGAGCCAATGGTGGGAATCGAACCCACGACCTATTCATTACGAGTGAATTGCTCTACCCCTGAGCCACATTGGCGTGCCATAAAAATATACTCATTAGAGGCTTTAATGTCAAGTCAGAAGGGGTTGCCCGAAGACAAGTAATGATATAATGAAATGGCAGGAGGTAAACGGCTAAGTGTATTCTAAGAGAACGGCTCTGACAGCAGCATTTTTGTGCCTGGCATTCTGCGTTTCCGCCTGCAAGCGCGAAGAGAATGTCTTCCCCGAACTCCCGGGTGAACCGGAAGCATCTGCTCCTGCACAGGAGACAGAGACAACGGAAGGGGAGACAAAGTCAATCAAGACACTGTCAGTTGCACTTCCATATTCTGATGATACAGTCAGATACCTTTCCGCCATGTTCTACATGAAACGCAGCGGAACCTGGGATGATATGTATTCCGGCGCAGATATCGATCTTGCTTCATTGGACGGTATTTCAACGGATTTCGTTATTACTAACAGCGAAGTGCCTTCCAAGGGTGCGGATCTGGTCACGATCAAGTCCTGGGATGATAATGGCAGCGTTCCCGATGTTTTCCTTGCACAGGATTGTTCTTCGGTCTATTCCGGCGGTTATTGCACAGCGCTCAATGATTATATCTCCGACTCCGAGTATATCGATATGTCGAAGATCTATATGGATGCACTTTTGTCTGCATCTGAAGGCGGTGTTTTTTACGGAATACCGCACTATTCTTCGGCCGTGATCCTTCTCGGTAACAGTGACTATATTCCTGAATCAGGAATCTTATCTTCAAAGTTTACAAATACTGAGCTTCAGACTTATCTCGAAGACATAGCTTCCGAGAATGAAGGGGGGAGTGTGGTTCCGTTTGCTTCAGCTTATAAACTAGCTCCGTATATCTCCGGCAGTTTTGACGGTGATAAAGCATATTCCTTTATGATGTGTGAAGAGTATGAGAATGACAGTGCGGACGCTTCCGAAGTGCTTATGTCTGATATCGAATATATTGGTGGTCTGTATGAAGGCGGCCTTGCATCCAATACGGATGCAAGCGGTGCGGATCCTGTTTACGCGCGCAATGCTGCGGTATGGCTTGAGACTTCCGATAATATCGGTATCTGGTCCGAATACTTCCCGGGCAAGCTCTACATCCTGAGGTTGCCTTGTGCCGATACTGCAAATCCCGGAGTTCCTTATCTTGAGCCATACAGTCTGTGTATCGCTGAGGACAGCACGGATAAGGAATTCGCGGCTGAGTTCGCGGAGTTTATTACATATGATGTTGACGCACAGCTTCTGATATACAGGACTGAAGATATGTCAGGATATCTGCCCGTGATACGAGACCAGGGCCTTTGGGACGAAGTCTGTACGGATGAGCTTTTCGGTAATGAAGCATATATATACAGCCAGATCATGGACAATGCGGTCTATTGTCCTGCTGGTTACGATAACCCTTTGTACAGGAATTCGTTCGAGTATCTTGCCGAATTCTTCACCCTTGATGCGGATTTTGATCCGGAGGCTTGCTATGGCGGGAATTAATCTTCGTAAGATCAAGATAGGTGACAGTTCAGAGCTTCGTGCCTGCGGCCTTATGTCGGGTACGCTCGCTGTAGTTGAAGCCGATATCAGAGGCTTTGTAGCCAGCCGTATGACTGATGTTCTGATCGCACAGGATGAGAATATCCGCGCTGTCGTAAAGCTTTTCCGCCGTGACAGGAAGATGAGCACGGTACAGCTCGAGTTCGTTTATACGGAAGATGCCGATATGGACATCAAATCCGAGATCATGGAAGCCGCGCTGAAGTATTGTTTCCTTACCGAATATTACAATAAGGTAATAGCTGTATGTAGGGCTGATGATGCCGTAACCGAAGAATTGCTCTCATCTCACGGTTTCATGCAGGAAGCGGTATTAAGGGATGAGATCAGGACTGACACGGGTTTTGAAGATGCAGGCCTCTTTGCGCTGACGGCCGCATGTTATACAGAGTACAATGTCTGCTTTGTTCCTTTTGAGCGTGGAATTGCCATTATCACCGGCGGTAAGGACTACATTGATGAGATAAGGCTCCTTCATCCGGGTACGCGCATTGAAGATCCGTTTATTCTCAATGTTGCCGGCAGTCTCGGACTTCTTGGTAAGGGAGGGTGCATCAAAGCTTCCGAAGGCGGCCTCTACGATATGGACGAAGAACAGCTCGTAAGCCTGCCTGCCGAGCTTGCCAAGGCTTATGTGGAACTCTCGGAGTATTTTGCCAACAAGAGAGCGACATTTGATCTAAGATACAGATTTATGAGAGGCACGGAGTTCCAGCTCAAGGTCTGGAAACAGCTTTGCTCCATTCCTTACGGTACTACCGCGAGCTACGAAGACATTGCGCTGAAGCTGTGCGACGGCAACCGCTTCGAGGCGCGAAAAGTTACAAGGGCAGTCGGAGCAGCATGTTCCGACAACCCGATATCAATAGTGGTGCCCTGCCACAGGGTAATAGGCAAGGACGGCAATCTCGTAGGATATTCCGCAGGCCTTGATATAAAGGATTACCTGCTGCTCCATGAGTCGTTCTTCGCAGTAACACCGCTTATTTCCAAGGAGGCTTGATTTGGCTAAACACGATAAGACAAGCATAGGGGTATCTACGATCCTTAATCCCGTACCTGTTGTAATGGTCTCATGTGCAGGTAAGGATCCTGAGAAGGAAGGGGAGAGACCGAATATAATGACGGTAGCATGGGCAGGAACGGTCAATTCCGAACCGCCAATGGTGTCTGTCAGCATAAGGAAGTCCAGGCATTCGCATAAGCTTATATCCGAGACCGGAGAATTCGTGGTAAACCTTGTATCCAAATCGCTTTGCAAGGCATGCGATTACTGCGGAGTGAGATCCGGAGCGGACGAGGACAAGTTCAAAGCATGTTCGATAACACCCGTGAAGGCTGAAGGCATGAAGTATGCTTATGCAATCAAGGAAGCTCCCGTATCGATATCCTGCACTGTCAAGGCAGTACAGGAACTCGGCTCTCACGATATGTTTATCGGTCAGATTGAGGCTGTCACCGCTGATTCATATCTTCTGGACGAGAACGGAAGATTGTGTCTGGACAATGCAAGACTTGTGGCGTATAACCACGGGGAGTATTTCCTGTTGGGTGAGAAAATGGGTTTCTTCGGTTATTCAGTAGCTTCTCCCGACATAATAAAAAAGAGAATGGGTAAGTGAAAATGGAATTTGAGAGTATAGAGAAGAAGTACAGCGGTAAGTTCATTCACTACTACAACGCCAGATATAAGACTGCATTGGGAAATGAGAAAGTGTATGAGATGATCTCCCGCAATGGTGACATTAAAGGGATCGAAGATATCCGTTCGGATAAGTGCGATGCCGTAGTTCTCATCATCCACTCTCCGGATCACTCAAAGATACTGCTCAATCATGAGTTCAGGATGGCAGTCGGAGATGTTGCAGTTAATTTCCCGGCAGGACTCATCGATCCCGGTGAGACCCCTGAGACAGCTGCAGCAAGAGAACTTTGGGAAGAGACCGGTCTAAAGCTTGAGAATATCGAGCAGATCCTTCCTTCAAGTTATTCAGGCGTAGGTATCACAAATGAGAGGAGCTGTTGTGTCATTGGTACTGCAACAGGCGAATTCACGCCCAGTACCTCAGATGAAGAAGAGATATCAGCAGCTTGGTATACCAAAGAGCAGGTCCGTGAGATGCTGGAAGATACCAATTTTGCAGCCAGAACACAGGCTTATTGCTATATGTGGTCGAGGGAATGACCGCTAATTATCAAATATAGTAGCATTTACATTTGAGACCAAATTATTTATTATTTATAGGTCAATTTTCTACAAAGGAGTACGAATATGGATATTTCACCACTTCAGAAGGCAAGATATGAGTATTCACCCAAGCTTCCGGGCATGCTCAGAAACGGTATCGCTGAGATCAGCGTACAGGAAGGCGCTGCTACACAGTCTGTTGCAGATCAGGAGAAGATCCAGGCACTTTTCCCTAATACATACGGTAAGCCCGAGATCACATTCGTAAAGGGCGCTAACACATCAGAAGCAAAGAAGCAGGTCGTAGGCGTTATCCTCTCAGGCGGACAGGCTCCGGGCGGACACAACGTTATCTCAGGCCTTTATGATGCTTTGAAAGCTACAAATCCTGAGAACAAGCTCCTGGGATTCAAGAAAGGTCCTGACGGACTTCTTAAGAATGATTATGTAGAGTTCGATGACAAGTTCATCGATGCATATAGAAATACAGGCGGATTTGACATCATCGGTTCCGGCAGAACAAAGCTCGAGACTGTTGAGCAGTTCCAGACTGTTGCAAATTTTGCCAAGGAGAACGGTCTTACAGCTATCGTAATCATCGGCGGCGACGATTCCAACACAAACGCAGCTACTCTTGCTGAGTACATGGCTGCAAATAATACAGGTATCCAGGTTATCGGCTGCCCTAAGACGATCGACGGCGACCTTAAGAATGAAGATATCGAGGCTTCTTTCGGATTC
>JAFZPJ010000061.1 GCA_017550385.1 Clostridiales bacterium | reverse complement strand
CACAAAAGCTCTCATCCATTCCGGTGGTTATTACCGCGAGGCCACACCTGTTCCCATCCCGAACACAGAAGTTAAGCTCGCTGGTGCCGACAATACTCGGCTGGCAACGGCCCGGGAAGATAGGTTGCTGCCGGATTTAATGAGTCCCTTCACGGAGTAACGTGGAGGGACTTTTCTTATGTCTGATTTTGAAATAAAAATGTAATATTACAATTTACAAGAAGTGTTTTATTGGTACAATTATTTATATTAATTAGGTAATTCGTATTTTGAGGTGTGAATATGGCAAAGATCCTTATCGTTGATGACGATCCCACAGTAGTTAACTCTACAGCTGACATGCTTAAGGCGATCTCGTTCGAGGTAATCTCTGCAACAGACGGCAGAAGCGGCTACCGAATGGCAGTCAAAGAGAAGCCCGACATCATCATCCTGGACTGGATGATGCCCGAATATAACGGACTTCAGTTCATCACAGACTATAGAAAAGAAGGTTATCAGACACCTGTTTTATTCCTTACCGGCAAGGGTGATCTGCCTCTGTATCAGATAGAAGCATTGAGTGCAGGCGCAGACAGCTATCTGTCCAAGGGTTCCGACCCCGGCGTTCTCATCGAGAGGATCAGAGCCATGATCAGAAGATCAGAGTACTCCCAGTCCGGCAAGAAGGGCGCTTCCAAGAGACATGAATACTGTGACGGCGAGCTCATCATCGACGGCGACGTAATGCAGGCATTCAAGCATGAAGAATCCTGCGATCTCACCAACCGCGAATTCCAGCTCCTCCAGTATCTCGAAGAGAACAAGGGAAGAGTATGTTCCAGATCAGAACTCTTAAAGCAGGTATGGAAGTTCGACTTCCTCGGCGATGAGAGAACTGTCGACGTTACCATCAAGAGAACAAGACAGAAGATCGAACCCGACCAGAAGAACTTCAAGTACATCGTTACCAGAAGAGGCTTCGGGTACTTTTTCCCGAATGATCTGACTTGATCTGCATCTTATCCGTACAGGATCTGTTGAAGCAATTAGGCGAGAACTGGGTTCTTGTCGTTGTTTTCGCGCTCATACTCATACTGCTCGGAGTCATAGCGGGATACCTTATAGGCAACACCTCGCTTAAGTCCCACGTCGCAGGCAGCATCAATGCACTTGAGCGCGAGCAGATGATACAGAAGGCGGTGTTAGATAACATCGGCCTGGGCATCGCAGTATACGACAAGAGCGAGGCGATATTCGTCAACGAAGGCATATTCAAGCTTCCGGGCTTCCTTAAGGACGGCCTGCCCAAGACTCTGGATGCTTTCCTTGAGGCCTTTGACAACGGCAATCAGCTCAAGTCCAATTACATATTGAGCTGCGAGAACGGCGTCAATCTCATAAGGGTCAACTATTTCAACGAAGGCAAGATCTACGAGATCAAGATACTTAAGAAGAAGGGCACCGAAGAGAGCAAGTTCTTCGCAGGCGAAGATCTCGCGATAGTAATAGTAGATGATATTACACAGATAAAGGACGACGAGAGAAGACAGAAGGATCTCGCTGCGAACGTATCGCACGAGCTCAAGACTCCGCTCACGTCAGTCTATAATTCCGTATTCTCCATCCTTAAGTCAGGCGAGAACGGCGGCATGCCGCAGCACGATGACCTCATGATCTGGGCACAGAGGATCCAGGTCAATGCAACGAGGATGCAGGATATCGTCAACGACTTCCTCGTACTGTCACAGTGCTCGCATACATCCGTCATGGGCATCTTCGATATCAAGGAGATCACGGACATGGCATGTGCCAACGTATCCGAGTATCCGGGAAGATCGTCCGTTACTTTCTCGATGCCTTCGGAAGGCCCGTATCCGTTGGTATACGGCAATTCCAAGCTCGTGATGAGAACGGTCATCAACCTTCTTACCAATGCCATCAAGTATATCGAATACGATAACAAGCAGGTGCCGAACCAGATCCACGTCAGCATCGTCACGATCGACGACAGGATCGGAGTCCAGGTCGAAGACAACGGCAGAGGCATTCCTGCAAAAGACATTGACCACCTCTTCGAGAGGTTCTACAGAGTAGATAATTCCGGCAACCACGAGGTAGGCGGATCGGGCATAGGTCTTGCCATTGCCAAGGAGATCGCAGAGATGCACGATGGTGCGATAAGCGTAACGTCTACCTTCGGTTCGGGCTCCACATTCACGCTCAGCCTGCCTTCGGGAAAGACCGTTTTCGACGGCGTGTATGCTGATGCGAGAGCAGGCATCATCTCCGAGAAGCCTCTGTACAGAGCAGCTGCGTACTTCCTCGGACTGCAGATGTGCGAGGCCGCGAAGTCCATGAATTACGAGGATCTCATGCCCCTCATCGAAGAGTACGAGGGCACGGATGAGACCGATACTCCGGCAAGAGACAAGATCCTTGCCAAGCTCATATCGACGTTTGGAAACGAGCGTTTCGCGGACCTCGAAGAAGAGCTCCTCTTTGTTGAAGACATGGAAGAAGACGGACCTCTGACGGGTCTTGAAGAAGAGCCTTACGACGAGCCCGCACCCGTCTCAGACGAGAGCATCCCGGCATCCGCGCTTGCCATCGACAGCTATGAGATCGCAGCGGGAGAAGAAGAACTCGCGCGCATCGCATCTGCTGCGGAAGAAGCAAGGCTCAGGGAAGAAGAGAAGCTCCGTGCCGAGCGCCAGGCTGCGATAAAGTCCGAGAAGGAGCGCCTCGCGAAGGCAGAGGAAGACAGGATCAATGCCGAGTTAGAAGAGCAGGAGAGGCTCAGGCAGGAAGAGGAACAGAAGCGCCTTGCCAAGGAAGAAGCACGTGCGATCCTGACCCGTCCGGTGGTCCAGATGTCCCAGAATCCGGCCGAAGTAAAGAAGAATGCAGCCGAATTGGCAAGAGATAATAAAGAAAAACACGTAATTCACCCAACTGTGCAAGGAAAAAGGTATAATATTGACGACATTGTCGCCCGCAGGTCGGCCGACAACAAGGCAGAACCGGAGCCGCAGCAACCACAGCAGCCCGCGCAGGTGAAGTCTTCGCTCAAGCAGGTGCTTGACGGAAGCAGCCCGCTGCCTGACCAACACGATAACTGACCGGAGCCGTATATAGTGGCAGAAGATAAAGAATTTAACAGATCCAGACCTTACGCTTATGAGGTCGTAGGAGGAACGCCCCTCAAGGGCGACATTGAGATCAGCGGCAGCAAGAACGCCGCTCTTGGAATCATAGCTGCGGCCATGATGGTCGACGGCCCATGTACATTAGAGAACGTCCCCGATATCTCAGACGTCCATGTCATGATGGAACTCTGCAGATCACTGGGTGCGACGATAGATCAGATCGACCTGCATACCTATGCGATCGATCCGACGACGATCAACACCTACAAAGCATCCGGTGCGCTGGTATCCAGGATCAGAGCGTCATACTATCTGATGGGCGCACTCCTCGGACGCTGCCACAAGGCTTCGATAAGACTTCCGGGCGGATGTAATTTCGGACAGAGACCTATCGACCTTCACCTCAAGGCATTCCAGCTCATGGGCGCGAGAGGTGCAAGACCTACCGACATCGACAGCGGCATCGTAAATCTCAATGCCGAGCCTCTGCACGGTGCGAAGATCTACCTCGATATCGTCAGCGTAGGTGCCACGATCAATGCGATGCTCGCGGCATGCAAGGCCGAGGGCAAGACCGAGATCATCAACGCTGCCAAGGAACCGCACATTGTTGACGTCGCGAACTTCCTTAACTCGATGGGCGCCAAGATCAAGGGCGCAGGTACAGACCTTATCAAGATCACAGGCGTTCCGGTGCTTCCGGGACACTTCACATATTCCATCATCCCCGACCAGATCGAAGCCGGAACCTACATGGTAGCGGCTGCGGTAACCGGCGGAGACGTGACCATCCACAACCTGATCCCTACGCACATGGAACCGCTCTCAGCGAAAATGCGCGAGATGGGATATCAGATCGACGAAGGCGATGAGTGCATCAGGGTATACAAGAACTCACCCGATGACGAGATCTGGTCGACGAGCGTTAAGACCTCACCGTATCCGGGCTTCCCGACGGATCTTCAGCCTCAGACAGTCGTTCTTCTCTGCACCGCCGAAGGTCAGAGCCGCATGCACGAGAACGTCTGGCAGAACAGATTCCAGTATGTTCCCGAGCTTGCTAAGATGGGCGCGAACATCAATGTATATGAGCGTATCGCCTGGGTAAACGGAATCGACAAGTTCCGTGCGGCAAGAGTGGAAGCAACGGATCTCCGTGCGGGCGCGGCACTTGTCTGCGCGGCTCTCGCAGCTGAAGGCACATCGCATATCACACAGGCATACAGGATCGACAGAGGATATGAGCACATCGTATCCAAGCTCACTGCTCTCGGCGCGACCATCAAGCGCGTCTATGTTGAAGAATACACAGAGGATACCGAAGCATGAGCTCGGATCTGTCTATCAAGCCCTTATATTCGAGCAGTGAAGGCAACTGCACACTCATTACAGTCAACGATACGCATCTCCTGATAGACCTTGGCAAATCCTGCCGTCTCATTACGAATGCGCTTGTCGATTCCGGCGTATACCCGGATGATGTCGCAGCGATCTTCGTAACTCACGGACACACGGATCACATATCGGGTCTTCAGGTATTCTCAAAGAAATACCACACGCCGGTCTTCTGCACGCTCACTTCCGCATACAAGATAGGAGAGATCGCAGCAGAGGTATCCGTAATTGAAGAGAATGACATATTGACTCTTAAGTGCGGCGCTGAAGTTAGGGCTCTGCCCACTCCGCACGATATCAACGGCTCGGTCTGCTACCGCATCAACAACCTTAAGACCAAGGCTTCCGTGGCAGTCATGACCGACCTCGGAAGGTTCACTCCTTCGATGGAAGGCTTTGTTAAGGGAGTGGACGCAGTGCTCCTGGAGTCCAACTACGATCCGGACATGCTGAAGAACGGACCTTATCCGCCTTCGCTCAAGCAGAGGATCTCGGGCGGCGAAGGCCACCTCGGCAACGTCGGATGCGCGGCAGCGGCGAAGAGACTCATCGAGAACGGAACGCATAAGTTCATCCTCGGTCACATCTCTCCGCACAACAACACCGAAGAGATCGCCATCGAGTATTTCGTCGATGCGCTTGCCAGCTGGGGATTCAGCCAGGGTACGGATTACGAAGTGCAGACCGCGAGCAGGCTGGGACCGGTCAAGGGTTACGACCTATGAAGATCAAGATCGTCTGTCCCGGACACATGAAGGACAAGTGGCTCAAGGACGGGATCGAAGAATACAAGACGAGGCTGTCGAGATTTGCTAAGCTCGAGATAATCGAAGTAGACGACTGCCCCGATTCAATCCCCGTTAATGAAGCACTTAAGCGCGAAGGCGAGAAGATCTTATCCCACATCAAGCCGGGAGAGATCGTCTGGGCGATGGACCTTAAGGGAGAGCTCGTTACATCCGAGAAGATGGCCGAGTATCTGACCCGCGACATCGAGCGCGGAGGCGGCAATCTCACCTGCGTTATCGGCGGCAGCAACGGTCTCTCGCCGGAAGTAAGGGAGAGATCAGACAGAAGGATCTGCCTCGGCAACATAACGCTGACGCACCTTATGACAAGACTTATACTGACAGAGCAGTTATACAGAAGCTTCAAGATCTCCAGGGGAGAGAAGTATCACAAGTAGGAGGGGTATCATGGCAAACGGTGTGCTCGATGAACTCGCAAGAGAATACAACATGAAGGTCAAGGGTAACTGCGCGACGGACGTCGTCGGCCGCATTCCCGTAAGGATCACATTATCGCAGTATGCCAGAGCGGCAGTTGCCTGCGACCAGGCTTACTTCAACAAGATCAAGCCCCGGATCCCCGGCGGATATGTTACATATGCAAACGGACAGGCTTTCTTTACCATCTCCAACGGCAACCCGGTCAATTCCTACGAGAAGATAAGGAACATGATCAAGGAAGAATTTGCCGAGTATTATGAGGATCCGGCATGCCCGTACTGCCATGCGACCTGCTGCGATACGGCAGGCTTCCATCAGGGCCTCTATGTTCCCGTTCACCGCGCATGCTACAACAAGGTCGCAGAAGGGCAGAAGGATCTATCGAGCAAGGGCAATTACTTCCTCGGAGCGCTGCTCGCTTTTGCAGGCTGTCTTGCTCTGATGATGATAAACGTCGCGGACATACTTTTCTCTGAAGAAGAATATACGATCATCTACGCACTCGCGCCCATGATCGGCGGCTGCCTCTATGCATGGAAGGGCAAAAGGAACATCGCGGGCAGGATAATCGCGACAGTGTCGTCTTTCTTCGGATACGCGCTGGCTATGTATATAGTTCTCGCAGGAGAGCTCGCTGCGGCAAGATCCATAGATTTTATCGAAGCTGCCACCACGAGATTCGTTACGATATTTTCATATGTCTTTGACGGATTCTTCGTTGACAATCTCTTTGACGTCGTCATGGTTGTGATCGGTCTCGCTGCATGCTTCTGGGTATCGGGAATGGATCTGAATGCCAGGAACAATGAGAGCCCTGATCTTGTCAGACCGCTGAATGTTTAAATCTTTAGTTGACTAAAGAAATCCGTCGTGGTATTATTGCAAGGTCAAAACATGCACTTTAGTTGACTAAAGAGAACAAAGAGGTAATGAAATGGCCAACAAATACTACACACCGGACGGATTCACGGATCAGTTTCCCGGAATATGCGGATTCAAGCGCGAGCTCGAGTCCAAGCTGAGGAACCTCTTCCTCCTTAACGGATACGAAGAGATAGAGACGCCCGGCGTCGAGTACTTCGACGTATATAAGGATTTCGTAAAGGAAGAGGAACTCTACAAGTTCACCGACAGCACCGGCAGACTCCTTTGCAACCGCTATGACGGCACGATCCCGGCGGTAAGATTCTGCGCAGGCAGGAACGAGACCTATCCCGTACGCTTCTCATATATCGAAAACATGTACCGCTCCGGCAAGTCCGGCGGCGGCAAGCTCTCGGGCTTCACCCAGGGCGGCATCGAGCTCCTTGGCGCTAGCGGAGCAAGATCCGATGCGGAAGTCCTCGCGATCGCCATCAAGTCAGCGCTCGAGATGGGCATCACGGACCTTCAGGTATCCGTGGGACAGGTAGAGTTCTACAAGGGCCTCATGAAGCAGCTCGGAATTGACGAAGAGATCCAGTTCAAGATCAAGAATGCCATCGCCAACAGAGATTCCGTAACGATCGAGAAGCTCGATATCAGCAGCGAAGACAAAGAGACACTTCTCATGCTCACCGAGTCCGGCGGAACATACGATACTATCGACCAGATCCGTCCGAGGATCACTGACGAGGGTGCCATCGAAGCGCTCGACAACCTGAAGGAGATCCTGGACATCATGGCCAGATACGATTTCCTCAAGTACGTGTCGATCGACCTCAGCCTCGTAGAGAGCGTCGAGTATTACACGGGCATGGTATTCAAGGGATACACATATGAAGTCGGATTCCCGATCATCTCGGGCGGAAGATATGACGACGTTGCCAAGACCTTCGGCAAGGAGATTCAGGCAGTCGGCTTCTCCATCTCACTGACGCTCGCTATCACAGCACTCATGAGGCAGGACAAGTACGCTCCTGCAAAGGGCGCTTCCGTTATCGTCGGAGGAGACTTCGAGACTGCTGCTGCCACGGCGGAATCGCTCAGGGCAGAAGGCACTCCCGCCATCCTCGATACGACCGGAATGACCGAAGAAGAGCTCGATAACTACGCCAAGGAGAAGGGTATCGAGACAGTTATGTTTATGAACGGAGGTAACGCCTGATGCTTACTATCGCATTACCTAAGGGAAGACTTGCAGACCAGACCCTGGACATCATGGAGAGGGCAGGATACGACGTATCCGCTGCAAGGGATAAATCAAGAAAGCTCATACTGGAAGACAAGGAAGCAGGTCTGAGATTCATCCTCTCCAAGCCTTCCGATGTTCCCACTTACGTCGAGTACGGCGCAGCAGATATCGGCGTCGTCGGCAAGGACACATTGCTCGAAGAGGGCAGACAGCTTTACGAGGTCCTGGATCTGGGCCTCGGCAAGTGCAGGATGTGTGTCGCAGGACCCGCCGAGCTCAAGGACAAGCTCGACGAGATCCCGAACAAGAGAGTAGGAACAAAATATCCCAACATCACAAGAAATTACTTCGAAGGCGTAAGAGGAGAGAGCGTAGAGATCATCAAGCTCAACGGCTCGGTCGAGCTCGCACCCCTCACGGGCCTTGCAGAGGTAATAGTAGATATCGTCGAATCCGGCAGGACTCTGTATGAGAACGGCCTGGACGTGCTTGAGACCGTCGCCCATATCTCGGCGAGACTCGTGGTAAACAGAGTCTCGATGAAGATGAAGGAAGACGAGATCAAACCGATGATAGCAAAGCTCAGACTCGCTTTGCAGCAAGGAGAAGAAAATGAAGTGTAAGTTGGTTAACGGCACAAAGGAAAACCTCAAGGCCACAGTAGAGAAGCTCGGCATCAGGGGCAAGATGGACTTAAAGCCCGTCATCGATACCGTGCAGCAGGTAATAGATAACATCAGAGAGAACGGCGATAAGGCCCTTCTAGGATATACGGAGAAGTTCGACGGCGTAAAGATGGAGGCATCTCAGATCAGGGTAACCGACGAAGAGATCGCAGCAGCAAAAGCTTCCATCGATCCCGAGCTCATGGGCGTCATGGAACGTGCGGCGGCAAACATCCGCGCCTTCCACGAGAAGCAGAAGGAAGAGGGCTTCATGACGGACGTTTATTCCGGCGCGCAGGTCGGTGTCCGCGTAAGACCCATCTCCATCGCGGGCGTCTACGTACCGGGCGGTACGGCACCCCTGCCTTCCACGGTATTGATGGACGTCATACCTGCATCCGTTGCAGGCGTGGGAAGGATCGTTTTCGCGACACCGCCGAGAAAGGACGGAACGATAGCTCCGGTCATCCTCGCGGCAGCATCCATCGCAGGTGCGACGGAGATCTACAAGATGGGCGGCTCGCAGGCTATCGCAGCTATGGCGTACGGCACCGAGACGGTACCGAGAGTAGACAAGATCTGCGGCCCGGGCAACATCTACGTCAACACGGCAAAGAGACTGGTCTACGGCCAGGTCGACATCGACATGTTCGCAGGTCCTTCGGAGATCCTCATAATCGCAGACAAGACTGCCAACCCCGAGTTCGTCGCAGCCGACATGCTCTCGCAGGCAGAACACGATAAGATGGCTTCCGCGATCGTCCTGACGGACTCGCAGGAGCTCGCAGAGAAGGTCCTCGAAGCAGTGGACAGAAGGTCCGAGCTCGCAGAGAGGAAGGATCAGCTCTCGAAATCACTTGAAGACTACTGCGCGATCATCGTTTGCGACTCGCTCGATACGGCAGTGGGATTCTCGGAAGAGATCGCTCCTGAACACTTGGAGATCTGCGTGGAAGATCCCGAAGAGTTCTCTAAGAAGATCAACAACTGCGGCGCGATGTTCCTCGGCAATTTCACACCGGAGCCTCTTGGAGACTACTTCGCAGGACCGAACCACACGCTTCCGACTTCCGGAACGGCAAGATTCTTCTCGCCTCTCAATACGGGAGACTTCTACAAGAAGATGAGCGTGATCAACTACAACCGCGAATCGCTCGAGCAGGTCTATAAGGACGTCGCGGCATTCGCGGACAGCGAGGGTCTTACCTGCCACGCTGCAGCTGTAAGAGCCAGATTCGAGTAAAAGCATGAGTAAATATTGGAACAAAAAGATAAATGATGCAGAGCCTTACGTCGCGGGCGAACAGCCCAAGGAAGGCCGGAAGATAATCAAGCTGAATACAAACGAGAACCCTTATGCACCTTCGCCGAAGGTCGCTGAAGTGATGGCTTCATTCGATATCGCAGAGCTCAGGCTCTATCCGAATACCGACGGAGGCAAGCTCGTTCAGACCATAGCGGACAGGGAAGGAGTAAGCCCGTCGCAGGTATTCTGCGGCAACGGTTCCGACGAGGTATTGGCGCTGTGTTTCCAGACATTCTTCGAGAAGGACGGCAATACGGACCTGCCGGTGCTGACACCTGATTTCTCGTACAGCTTCTATCCCGTATACGAGAGCTTCTACGACATCAAGTCGAAGAAGATCCCGCTTCGCGAAGACTTCAGGCTCGAGAAGACGGACTACGAGGGAGTGCCCAACTGCGGCATCGCGATCGCCAATCCGAACGCGCCGACATCACGTGCCATCTCTCTTGATGACATCTCTTACATCTGCGAGAAGAATCCCGATTCGGTAGTCATCATCGACGAGGCGTATGCATACTTTGCAGAGCCTTACGTGACCGCGGTAACCCTTCTTCCCAAGTACCCGAACCTCTGCGTGGTAAGGACGACGTCCAAGTCGTACTCGCTCGCAGGTCTTCGTATCGGCTACGCGATCGCATCGGAGGAACTGATCGAGGGTCTTAAGAGGGCGCGCGATTCGTTCAACTCCTACCCGACGGACAGGCTCGCACAGATTGTCGCAGCAGCTGCGATCTCCGACGAGGAGTATCACAGGGAGTGCCGCGCGAAGATAATCGCGACAAGGAAGTATACCGAGGACGCACTGAAGGCACTCGGGTTCACCATGCCGGAGTCGTCTGCGAATTTCGTTTTCGCAAGGCCCCCCAAGGGACTTGATGCAGGATTGTTATATAAAAACCTGCGCGAAAAGGGTATACTTGTGAGGTATTTTGATAAAGACGTTCTTCGCGACTACCTGCGCATCACGATAGGTACGGACGAAGAGATGGAAGCGCTCGTAGCAGCATGCACGGAGGAGATCAAAAATGTCCAGAACAGCTGAGATCGCACGCAAGACAAAAGAGACTGACATCAAGGTCAAGGTAGACCTCGACGGTACAGGCGCAAACAACATAGATACAGGAATCGGATTCTTCGACCACATGCTCACTGCTCTGTCGAAGCACTCCGGCATCGACATGGACATCGTCTGCAAGGGCGACATTCAGGTGGATGCTCATCACTCAGTCGAAGATACCGGCATCGTCTTGGGCCAGGCAATAGCTCAGGCACTGGGCGATAAGGTCGGCATCAGAAGATACGGCTCGGCTTCGATCCCCATGGACGAGGCACTGGGTGATGCTGTCATCGATATCTCAGGCAGACCGTTCATCGTCTATGACGCTGAGTTCGCAGGAGACTTCTGCGGTGAGATGGACACGCAGCTGTTCGAAGAGTTCTTCAGATCATTTGCGTATAACGCCATGATCACTCTGCACATCGCAGCGCCTTACGGCACGAACGATCACCACAAGGCAGAGGCGATGTTCAAGGCACTCGCGAGGGCTCTTCGTGAAGCGACAGAACCCGACCCGAGGTTCGCAGGCCAGGTCATCTCGACCAAGGGCGCTCTCTAATAAGCAATCTATTATCGGAGGAAACATAAAATGTTGATCAAAGACACAAGCTTCATCGACAAGCCGGTCCTGGCACAGGGCAAGGTAAGGAGCATCTACGACACGGGAGATTCTCTCCTCATGATCGTTACCGACAGGATCTCCGCATTCGACGTCATCTTCGATGAACTCATTCCGGACAAGGGCAGGGTACTCTCATCCATTTCCGCATTCTGGTTTGATTTCACGAAAGACATCATCCCGAACCATGTTATCACCACCGACGTATCCAAGTATCCCGCAGGCTTCGACCAGTACAAGGAAGAGCTCGAGGGACGTTCGATGCTCGTTAAGAAGGCGCAGATGCTTCCTGCAGAGTGCATCGTAAGAGGCTACCTCGAAGGTTCCGCACTCAAGGAATACAAGAAGTCCGGCACGGTAGGCGGCGTTAAGATGCCCGAGGGACTCCTCCAGGGCGACAAGCTCCCCGAGCCTCTCTTCACACCTTCCACAAAGGAAGAGTCCGGCCACGACATCAACATCACATACGAGCAGCTCGTCGACCTCATCGGCGAAGAGGATGCCAAGGCACTCCGCGACGCTTCGCTCGCACTCTATACAAAGGTATCCGAGTTCGCTCTTACAAAGGGCCTGATCCTTGCAGACACGAAGTTCGAGTTCGGTAAGATCGACGGACAGCTCACAGTCTGCGACGAGATGTTCACTCCCGACTCATCAAGATTCTGGGATCTTAACGACTATCAGCCGGGCAGAGCTCAGAAGAGCTTCGACAAGCAGTTCCTCAGAGAATGGCTCGAGACACTCGACTGGGATAAGACATATCCTGCACCTACGCTTCCTCAGGAGATCATCGACAAGACTGCCGAGAAGTACAGAGAGTGCTACACAAGGATCACCGGAAAGGAAATCTGAACTTGATAGCCATCATCGACTATGGAATGGGTAATCTCGGGTCCGTAAAGAAGGCCTTCGATCACCTCAAATACGACTCTTGCATCACGTCGGATCCGTCAGTAATCAAGGCGGCATCCGGCGTCGTATTGCCGGGAGTCGGAGCTTTCGGTGCGGCAATGGAGAACCTGGCTGCGTCGGGCCTCGATAACGTCGTAAAGGAAGTCGTTGCTTCCGGCACGCCGTTCATCGGCATCTGCCTCGGCATGCAGCTCCTGATGAACGAGTCCGAAGAGTGCACTGACCTCTGGGAGAACGAAGAACCCGTCGCAGGTCTCGGCATAATCCCCGGCAAGGTCAAGAGATTTCCCGCTGGCGACCTCAAGGTTCCGCAGATCGGCTGGAACAAATTAGAGGACGTTACGGGATCGCTCCTGTCCGAAGGCGACTATGTCTATCTCGTCCACTCGTATTACTGCGAGCCCGACGATAAGGCGGACGCTGCGGCTTACGTAAACTACGGCATCAAGTATTGTGCCGCATTCGAGAGAGACAACATCTTCGCGACGCAGTTCCACCCCGAGAAGAGCGGCGAGGCAGGTCTTCAGATCCTCGCGAAATTTGCAAGGAGAACCGCAAGATGATAATACTTCCCGCGATAGATCTCATCGGAGGCAAATGCGTCAGGCTCAGACAGGGCAGATATGACGACGTCACCGTGTATAACGACGACCCGCTCGCACAGGCAGCCGAGTTCAAGGCGGCAGGCGCGGAGTGGATCCACATCGTGGACCTCGATGCCGCGAAGTCCGGCATCCCGACCAACCACGAAGTCATCCGCGAGATAGCGGAGAAGACCGGACTCAAGGTCGACACGGGCGGCGGAATCCGCAACATGGAGACGCTTACCAAGTGGATCGAGGAATACGGCGTATCGCGTGCGGTCCTCGGAACGGCTGCGGTCAAAAACCCCGAGTTCACTAAGGAGGCCCTCGCCAGGTACGGCGATAAGGTCGCGATAGGAATAGATGCAAAGGGCGGATTCGTCTCCGTCGACGGCTGGACGCAGGAGTCCGAACTCAAGGCGGTAGATTTCGCGCTCATGATGAAGGACCTCGGTGCCACGACCGTTGTATTCACCGATATCGCAAGGGACGGCATGCTCACGGGTCCCGCGACGGAAGCTACGCGCGAGATGGTGGACAAGACCGGCCTTAAGGTCATCGCGTCGGGCGGCATCGGCTCGGACGAAGACATAATGGAGATAAAGACTTCCGGCTGCGCAGGCGTCATCGTCGGCAAGGCCATATATGAGGGAAGGGTGGACCTGGCAAAATGCTTACAAAACGTATAATCCCGTGCCTCGACGTTAAGGACGGCAGAGTCGTAAAGGGCGTGAATTTCGTATCCTTAAGGGATGCGGGCGACCCCGTCGAGTGCGCGAAAACATACAACCTGTCAGGCGCGGACGAACTCGTCTTCCTGGATATCACAGCTACGCTCGAGTCCCGCGACACGACCATCGACATGGTCTCACGCGTTGCATCCGAGGTGTTCATCCCGTTCACGGTCGGAGGCGGCATCAGGACAGTCCAGGACATCAGGGCGATCCTCGAGGCAGGTGCCGATAAGGTCTCGCTCAACTCCGCGGCAGTCAAGGATCCGTCTTTCATCAGCCGCGCGGCAGAGATCTTCGGCTCGCAGTGCGTAGTGGTAGCCATCGACGTCAAGGCGCGCGAGACAGGATTCCCTTCGGGGTATGAGGTCGTCATCGCAGGCGGCACCAAGCCTACGGGAATCGACGCCCTCGAGTGGGCAAAGCAGGCCGAGAGCCTTGGCGCAGGCGAGATCCTGCTCACATCGATGGACAAGGACGGCACAAAGTCCGGCTACGACAACAAGATAACTTCCATGATCTCCGAGAACGTCGGCATACCGGTGATCGCTTCCGGCGGCGCAGGTTCCATGGAAGACTTTAAGGATGCGGTCATCGACGGCAAGGCAGACGCGGTGCTCGCCGCAAGCCTGTTCCATTTCGGTGAGATAAAGATATCGGACCTCAAGGATTACCTTGAAGGTGAAGGCATCCCGGTGCGCAAGATCGCGCCCAGCCTCGATATGTGGGCACACATGAAGAAGAACAGCGACGGCATGGTGCCCGCGATAACGCAGGATGCCACGACCGGCGAGGTCCTCATGATGGCCTACATGAACTACGATGCGTTCAACCTCACCTGCGAGACGGGCTACATGCACTACTATTCCCGTTCGCGCGACACGCTCTGGAAAAAGGGAGAGACCTCGGGCCACGTGCAGAAGGTCGTCTCCTGCAAGATCGACTGCGACAGGGACACGCTCCTGTACACCGTCGAGCAGACCGGGGCCGCATGCCACACCGGCAACAAGAATTGTTTTTACACCGCACTCGAGGACTGGGATCTCGGGACAGATTGATAAGGAGGAGTCTACATGGACATCTTGAAGGAACTTTACAGCGTTATCACTGACCGCAAGGCAAACCCCACGGAGGGTTCTTATACCAATTATCTCTTTGACAAGGGCACGGACAAGATCTCCAAGAAGCTTGGAGAAGAGGCCGTCGAGGTCGTTATCGCGGCATCTCAGAGGGACCGCAAGGCAACGATCCAGGAGATCGCAGACCTCGAATATCACCTTCTCGTTCTCATGGTCGACAGGGGCATCACGCTTGACGATGTCGAAGCCGAGCTAAGATCCAGAAGAAGTTGATTGACTTTATATAACCACCTGTGATACAATCTTCAAGCTAAAACCCGCAAGAGGTCTTTTTTTAATGCGCAAATTTTGCGTGTGGAGGCCCGGAAGTAGGGCCAGGAAAGAAGATTTGGAGGTATCAGATCATGGCAAAAGGTGATGCACGTGATAAGATCACACTCGCATGCACAGAGTGCAAGCAGAGGAATTATCAGACCTATAAGAACAAGAAGAACGATACAGAAAGACTCGAACTGAAGAAGTACTGCCCTTTCTGCCGTAAGCACACTGTTCACAGGGAATCCAAGTAATCCCGAAGGGTATTTAAGATGGCAGATAAGAAAGATAACATCTTTAAGCGTATAGGCAAGAAGTTCACGGATATCATCGCTGAGCTCAAGAGGGTCACATGGCCCCCGAAGGACAAGCTCGCCAAGACATCCGCTGTCGTACTGCTTGTAATCTTGTTCTTTGCCGTATATCTGACTCTTATCGGTACCGGCGGACGCTGGGTACTCGATCAGATCGGATTCTATGATGTTGTAGAGACGGAAGCTACTATCCCGACAACATCCGAGATGGTAGTTGAACTTCCCGCTTCCGAGGCGGAAACAGAGCCTGAGGCAAGCAGCGAAGGCTGATAATTACTAGGAGTTAAGAATGCCGGAGAATAACGAAGCTAAGTGGTATATCATTCATACCTTTGGCGGCTATGAGAAAAAAGTTAAGATGGCTATCGATAACTACGCGGATGCCCAGGGCCTTCGCGATATCATCCAGGAAGTCCTTCTTCCCACGGATCTGGTTGTCGAGACAAAGAACGGTAAGCGCAAGGAGAAGGAAGTCCTTCGTTTCCCTAACTATCTGTTCCTGAAGCTCGTATACGGCAATAACGAACAGCTTGATAAGGAACTGTGGTACAAGATCCGTAACACAAACGGCGTTACGGGCTTCGTAGCACCCGATCCGAACAAGCCTTCTCCGATGTCTGATGAAGACCTCATCAAGATGGGTCTCATCGTACCTTCTACTGTTGAAGTAGATTACGAGGTCGGCGATCTCATCATCATCACCGACGGTCCTTTCAAGGACAGCAAGGCTGTCGTAAAGGACATCAACGAAGAGAAGCAGCAGGTTACCGTTACGGTATCCATGTTCGGAAGAGAGACACCTCTGACACTCGATTTCATCAAGGTCAGGAAGGTTTAATAACTGATTATGAGAGCCCCCGGGCTCTGGTAATAAATTTAATTGGGAGGTGGCCAGTATGGCTAAAAAAGTAGCAGGTTATGTAAAGCTTCAGATACCTGCAGGCAAAGCAACACCCGCGCCGCCGGTAGGACCAGCTCTTGGACAGCACGGTATCAACATCGCGCAGTTCGTCAAAGAGTTCAATGAGAAGACAGCGAATGATGCAGGACTTATCATCCCTGTAATCATCACGGTTTATGCAGACCGTTCATTCACTTTCATCACAAAGACTCCGCCGGTACCCGTATTGCTTAAGAAGACTGCAAAGATCGAGAAGGCTTCCGGCAGACCTAACGTAGAGAAAGTTGCAACAGTAACTTGGGATGATTGCTTAAAGATCGCTGAGATCAAGATGCCTGACGTTAACGCTTCAGACCTCGAGGCTTGCGCAAGAATGGTAGCAGGCACAGCACGTTCCATGGGCATCGTTGTTAAAAAGGACTAAGAAAGGAGAATAGAGCATGAAAAGAGGCAAGAGATATGCTGAGCTCGCAAAGCTCGTAGACAGAGCCACACTCTATGATCCTAACGAAGCCGTAAAGCTCGTTATCGAGACTGGTAAGGCTAAGTTCGACGAGACTGTTGAGCTCCATGTAAGACTCGGTGTTGACTCACGTCACGCTGATCAGCAGGTTAGAGGCGCAGTTGTACTTCCTCATGGTACAGGCCGCACAAAGAGAGTACTCGTACTCGCTAAGGGTCCCAAGGCTGATGAGGCTAAGGAAGCAGGCGCAGATTTTGTAGGCGACGACGATATGATCGAGAAGATCCAGAAAGAGAACTGGTTCGACTTCGACGTTATCATCGCTACACCCGACATGATGGGTAAGCTTGGCCGCCTCGGTAAGGTACTCGGTCCTAAGGGACTCATGCCTAACCCTAAGGCAGGCACAGTTACAATGGAAGTTGGCAAGGCCGTTAACGAAGTTAAGGCCGGTAAGATCGAGTACAGACTCGACAAGGCTAACATCATCCACTGCCCCATCGGCAAGGTTTCTTTCGGTGAGGAGAAGCTCGTAGACAACCTCAAGGCACTGATGGAAGCTATCATCAAGGCTAAGCCGTCCGCAGCTAAGGGACAGTACATCAAGAACTGCTCCATCGCTACGACAATGGGCCCTGGTGTAAGAGTAAACGCTCAGAAGTTTGCTTAATTAACAATTAAATACCTTTCTGCCTAAGACAGCAGGCGGGGTGAGCCCCTTAATAGTGTTCCTTAACGGAACGCTGCCAGCCGAGGAAGATGTTTCTTGTATATCAAGAGTATTCTGCCCCTGTGCTGTCTGAACGGTACAGGGGTTTTAATATGAAATTTTAACAAGGAGGAAAACCGAATATGCCCAGTGAGAAGATTCTTGCAGCAAAGCAGCAGCGTGTCGAAGAGCTCGCTGAGTCACTGAAGGGTGCGGCTACATACGTATTTGCATCTACACGCGGACTCACAGTTGCTCAGGATACTGCTATGAGAGCTGATCTTCGCAAGGCAGGAGTTAAGTTCGAAGTTATCAAGAATACTACTCTGAAGAGAGTATTCGAGAAGCTCGGATTCGAAGGACTCGACGAGATCTTCGAAGGTCCTACGGCTGTAGCTTACAGCGATGAGATCACAGCTCCCGCTAAGATCCTTGCAAAGTATGCTGAAGATTATGAACCGATGGAGATCAAGGGCGGCATCATTGACGGTAAGGTTGCTTCGATCGACGAGATCATCGCACTTTCCAAGGTACCGGATACCGAGACTCTCTACACTCAGGTTGCTTATTCTATGCTTTTCCCTTTTACAAAGCTCGCAATGCTCGTAAAGGCAGTAGCTGAGAAGAAGGAAGCAGAAGAAGGAGCACCCGCACCCGCAGCTGAAGCAGCACCTGCTGCAGAGGCAGCTCCCGCAGCAGAAGAAGCTGCACCGGCAGCTGAAGAGGCTGCAGCACCCGCAGAAGAGGCAGCACCCGCTGCAGCTCCCGCAGAGTAATTAGTCAATATTAATCAGGAGGAAAACTAAAATGGCTAGTGAGAAAGTTACAGCAATTCTTGACGAGATCAAGACATTATCAGTTATGGAACTCTTCGACCTCGAGAAGGCTATCGAAGAAGAATTTGGCGTATCTGCAGCAGCAGTAGTTGCAACAGGTGCAGCAGCAGGCGGCGCAGTAGGCGGCGCAGCAGAGCAGACAGAGTTCACAGTTATGCTCAAGAGCTTCGGCGATTCCAAGATGAACGTTATCAAGGCAGTTAAGGACGCTCTGGGCATGGGCCTTAAGGATGCTAAGGAACTCGTTGAGAAGGCACCTGTTGCTCTCAAGGAGAACGTTTCCAAGGATGAGGCTGATGAGCTTATGAAGAAGCTTGCTGATTGCGGCGGCGAACTCGAGCTCAAGTAATCTTTGAGTTACTGATTAGCAAAGACGGCCGGCCTTCGGGCCGGCTTTTTTGTGCCCGCGGGACGGTGATTGGGGGCTCGGGACTGCCCGGTAGACAAAAAGTAGATAAAATAGGCGATTTTATCTACTTTTAATCTAATGTAGATAATTAGTAGATAAATTCAGGGTTTTTGTCTACTTTTTATCTACTGCCAGATCGGGCGGCCTGAAAAACAGTCGCAAAAGTCTCAACTTCAGCCACAAACGGAAGTTGAGCCCCTTTTCGAGAGCCCAGGCCTTACAATTAGTGCATGTTAGTTGTAGAGAAGCTCACATTTGAATTACATGCACTGATGATCAACTACTGCAAGCAGAGGTTGGCGGAGTTGCCGGATGTGGAGATCAAGACTTGGAAGTATAAGGCAGGGACGGCCGAGTTCTGTTGCTTGGGATCGCACAAATATGTAGCCACCGGGCTCACCGGGCGCGAGCTCCTACCGAAGGGCAGGGCGCGCGAGCAGCACGAGCGCGTGCTCAGGCACCTGCTCGCGGCCTGGAAGAGCAAGTACGGCAATGCGGAGATCCCGGACCTCGAGCCGCACATAGTCACCCGCGCGATAGACGAGTACCGGACGATGGATCGTGCGTTCTTCAACAGGCAGAAGGCGGGGATGAACAACTACCGAGGGAGCGCGGAGCTGACGTACAAGGGCGTCGCGTACAAGTCCAAGAGCGAGCGCGAGATCGCGAGGGTGTACGACGAGCTTGGGATCGAGTTCAAGTACGAGACGCCCATCTATATCGACGGGATCAAGTTCACACCGGATTTCCTCGGATTCAGCAAGCTCACGGGGAGGTGTTTCTACCATGAGCACCAAGGCAGGATGGGCGATCGCGGTTACAGGCGCGACAAGGAGCACAGTCACAGACTCTACAGCGAGATAGGGCTGATCGAGGGGATCGACATCATCTACACTTACGAGGGGGACGGGCTAGTCTTCAACCCCGAGAACACCAAGTACGAGCTCACGGCGCTCATCATGCGAAATCTTGACCTCGCGACTTAACAAATCACTTGACTTAGCACACCTCACCTTATATAATTTTTAACGCACTGTCATGGCGGCATAGCTCAGTTGGCCAGAGCGTCCGGTTCATACCCGGCAGGTCGTAGGTTCGAATCCCACTGCCGCTACCATACAGGGCCCGTTGGTCAATCGGCTAAGACGTCGCCCTTTCACGGCGGAGTGACGAGTTCAACTCTCGTACGGGTCACCAATGGTACCATAGCCAAGTGGTAAGGCATGGGTCTGCAAAACCCTGATCCCCAGTTCAAATCTGGGT
>JAFZPJ010000060.1 GCA_017550385.1 Clostridiales bacterium | reverse complement strand
CTGTCGTGCGATACGCAGATAACAGCACGCGGATATTCGCGGATAGCATCCTCTAAGATCTCCCTTGAATTGATGTCGAGGTGATTTGTAGTCTCATCGAGGAAAAGGATGTCAGGATTCTCATTCAGCAGACAGCAAAGATAGAGTCTCGACCTCTCTCCACCCGAGAGCATGTCGATCGTCTTGAACACGTCTTCGCCCCTGAATCCGAATCTCGCAAGAAGCGACCTTGCTTCAGTAGTCTGAAGATCGCTCCTGGATATCAGCTCGTCAAAGCACGTGACGCTCTCATCATCAAAAGGAACGAACTGTCCCATGAATCCGCACGTGATCGCCGGTGCGATGAGAACCGTTCCGGCCGATCCTGCAGACTTTCCTGACAGCATCGACAGCAGCGTTGTCTTTCCGCATCCGTTCGGACCGCACAGGAAGATCTTCTCATCCGCTTTGAGTTCGAACGACACATCCTCGAAAAGCACATTGCCGTCGAACTCTTTGGATACGCCTTTGACCTCAAGGAGGATCTTATCCGACTTACCTTCAGTCTCTCTCGGTGTCGCGACAAAGCTCATCTTCGCATAACCGGAAGGAAGCTTCGCACGTTCTCTCTCGAGTACATCGGCGAGCTTCTCGACTACCTTCTCTCTTTGATGGTAGCCGCTTATGTTGCGGTGCGAGAGGAACGTCTGTTTTACTTCGAGCTGATGCTCGAGTTCAGTCTCAAGATTCGCAATGACCGAAGTCTGAGTCTTGATGAATTCTTCTTTCTGTATCTTGTACTCTGTATAGTTACCTTTGTATTCGGTGACCTTTCCGCCGTCGAGTTCGATGACCCTGTTCGCGACACTGTCGATAAAGTGTCTGTCGTGAGTGATGACAAAGACAGCTCCGCCGTATGAACCGAGGAAACCTTCGAGCCAGTCGATGGCTTCCATGTCGAGATGGTTGGTAGGCTCGTCGAGCATGAGTATATCCGGACGTTCAACGATTAGTCTTGCAAGACAGACTCTCATCTTCTCTCCTCCGGACAGTCCCGTGAAATCAGTACGGTCACTTATTCCGGAGAGACCGAGTCCGCCCAGTGCATCGTTCAGTCTGTGTTCGTAATCGTAACCGCCGGCACTCTCATACTCTGCCTGAACATCAGCATACTCATTCATGAGATCCTGAAGATCATCACTTTCACCTTTTGACAGTTCACGTTCGAGTTCATGCATCCTGTATTCGAGATCGATGAGCTTGACCGGTTTTAAAGTATTGCCTGACAGATCCTGTTCACTCATGTTCTGCGAAAGGAAACCTACGATCGTATTGCCGTGATAGATGACGTCACCGCCGTCGGGAGTAATAAGACCTTTTATGATCTTGAACAGTGTCGATTTGCCTGCACCGTTATCACCGATGAATGCGATCCTGTCACCTTGGTTAACGCGAAAATTCACGCCGTCAAGAACACGGCGCTCACCATAACTCATCGATACATTCTGTACAGTCAATAAAGGCATAGAACAAGCATACAGCAAACTATAAAAATCGCAATAAAAAACTCCCGCCGTTAAGCGGGAGTTCTTATAAGAAGCTTGTTATCAGAATCAGAAAATGTTCTTGCCGTTGCCAGCTTCATCGTAAGCCTTCTTCTCAGCAACGTTAACATAGATCTTACCGCCGTTAGGGAACTTCTTAGCGATCTTCTCAGCTGTGATGTCCTTGCCATCGATCTGGAAGATAACCTCTGCCTTCTTAGCGACAACCTTCTTAGCTGCCTTCTTAGCAGGAGCCTTCTTTGCAGCGGGCTTCTTTGCAGCAGCCTTCTTAGCAGGAGCTGCCTTCTTAGCGGGAGCTGCCTTCTTAGCAGGAGCTGCCTTCTTAGCAGGAGCTGCCTTCTTAGCGGGAGCTGCCTTCTTAGCAGGTGCCTTCTTAGCGGGAGCCTTCTTAGCGGGAGCTGCCTTCTTAGCAGGAGCTGCCTTCTTAGCAGGAGCTGCAGCTACAGGAGCAGCCTTTGCCTCTACCTTTACATCTTTCTTCTCAGTTTCCATACTTAGAACCTCCATAATTTTCCTTGTTGGATATATTTAATCTACATTTCTTTTGTATTAGTGTCAACAAAAGAAATTGATATTTCTTTTAGATTTAAAGCCTTTCAAAGGGCTTGTTTTGTTCAATTTATCAACACTTTGAAAACTCGTTTTCAAGCATGCTTTTTTGTTCCGCAGTATTATAAAATGTTTTCATGAGACATATCATGACAGTTTATCGCTGGGAACTTCAGCGCATCTTCTCCAACTGGCGTAAGACGGCAACACTGTTTTTGTTGCCTGCAATTGTACTTACTGTCGCGCTTAATATATTTCCGCTGTTGATGAATTATCTGTCTACCGGATCGTTTGTAAGCCGTCCGATAATCATTGTCGATGCACCCGATTCATTCAAACAATATCTTGATGAGAATATCGATGCACAGGTTTTTAATTACGAGTTCTGGAGTCGCAACAAATTCGATAAGTATGCCAAAGACGATGACATATACAGCATAGTCAAGAACGGTACTGTTGTATGCACTTTCTGGTCCGGCGAGAAGAATACTGATTTTGATAAGAAGATCTCACAATACTATGACGATATATACAGCGGAGAACATGTCGAGAGCAACGCCGTAGTCTATCTGTCTTATTCTGCTTCTTCCATGGGAGGTCAGGCACTTGCCGAACAATTCAGACAGAACGTTCTCGATAAATATCAGGACGGTCTCATCACGATCCTCGGCGGCGAATATGCGCTGATAGGGAGCGACCTGTTCAGCATTGACAGTTTCAACCCCGTCACGAAGTTCATGGACTTCAGGATCACCGCAAATTCCTCTGCGTCAAAAGTAATACCGGGAATACTGATGATAATGATGTATTATTGTGTTTATTCTCTTGCAGAGGATATGTTCGCGCAGGAGAAGAACCGGGGTTTCCTTACGAAGTTATTCATGACACCGGTACCCGCATCACACTTCATCATAGGTAAGACGCTCGCGATCATATACATCGCTTCCGTCTCGACTTATGTCACTACATTCGTTATGTTCTTCGCATCATGGATCAACAGGAGCAACAGTGCGATGTCTCTTCTGCCTTTCGGTCTGTTCCTTACTCCGGTGCAGCTGCTTATAGTGGTGCTCGCTGTTCCCGTTACATGTTTTCTTATGTGTGCATTGTGTCTGTCGATAGTTTTCTCGCTGAGCAGACTGCAGGATACGATAGTAAATCTGCAGCTGCCGCTGGTGTTGTTCCTTGCGGATTTCTTCATACAGATGTTCCGTTATACAAGACCTGTGACAATAGAGTATTTTGTTCCGCTTCACAACTCGCTCGCGGTGATGTCAGAGACATTCAATTCACAGGAGAAATTCTGGCACGTTGCCGTTATGTTATTGCTCGATTCGGCAATCGCCATACTGATGTTCAGAAGGATTATAAGGAGGCAGGGTTTTGAAAGTAATAAGCGTAAATGATGTTCATAAGAGTTACACCAAAGACAGCGAGACTATCAAGGGTGTTAACTTCGAAGTCGATGAGGGCGAGATCTACGGTCTGCTCGGTCCTAACGGTGCCGGCAAGACTACGCTCATGCTCATGATCGCAACTCTTCTCGAGCCTACTTCGGGATCGATCAGCATAACGGATCTCGATACGCGCAAGGACGCTCTTGAGATCCACAGAAGGATCGGATTCCTTACCACTGAGATCAAGCTCGATCCTATGTCCACACCAAACAAGCTCTATGATTTCTTCGCTGAATTATATGACATCCCGAAGGATGAGATAAGAGACAGGAAAGCGCTTCAGTTCGGGACATTCGGCATTACGCCTTTTGCCGACAAAAGGATCAGCGAACTGTCAACCGGAATGAAGCAGAAGGTGTCGATCGCCATCAGCCTTATACATGATCCTAAAGTGATAATCTTCGACGAACCTACAAACGGTCTGGACATTCTCACATCGAGGCAGGTTACAGACTACTTAAAACAGCTGCGTGCCAAGGGACATTCGATAATCCTGTCGACACACATCTTCTCTGTAGCGCAGGAACTCTGCGACAAGATAGGCGTGCTCGTAGACGGCATGATCGTAGCCGAAGGAACATCAGATGAACTGATAAAGACGACCGGAACTGCTTCTTTTGAAGAAGCATTCTTCAAATTGTATGTAGATAATCATAAAGAAGAATGAGACGCGGAACGAAGGCAATAATCAAGAGTTTCTTTAACTTCACAAAGGGAGCCGGAGCAAAGGCTTCCGCGGGAGCTTTTATATCCTGCCTGGTCTTCTTGTTCGTTCTGATCTGTGTATTGGCTTCGTTCGCATTATGGTTCTTCCCGTATCACCTGTGGAGCGATGAAGTATTCAACATAATCATAGTCAATGCTCCTGACAGCTTCATCGAGTATAACGGATCGACTGAGGATTCCAGAGAGTCCAAAAGAGACAACTTCGGTTCTCTTACAGATCTGAAGAACTACAAGAAGATAATCAATTATGAATATACATATGATAATTACGGCTATTCCGAATTCATCTACAAGGAGAACGATGCCGCATATGATTTCCTGACATATCAGGAATGGATGAAGGAGGAAGATGCATATCTTACGATCGTCTTCCCCGAAGACTTTGACGAGATGATAGACGAGAGATTCTCATCCGGAGAGATCAGTCAGGTCGAAGTCCTGACATACTACAGGACTGATTCGCTTGAATACGGCGATATGAAAAAACAGTTCATCGATGCCTACCTGGGCAATTATCAGAACTACCTGAGAAAAGCTCACAATGTTACCGCACTCGAGACGACGGACTTCCGGATATCGGATGAACCGATTGCTGATCCAAAGGGAGCTTCCGGTCTCGCAGCAGCAGCTTTCGCGATCGGCAAGACTATCGTACCGCTGGTCATATTCATCGTTATC
Organism: Clostridiales bacterium; assembly: GCA_017550385.1. Taxonomy (GTDB): domain Bacteria; phylum Bacillota; class Clostridia; order Saccharofermentanales; family Saccharofermentanaceae; genus Saccharofermentans. Next base: position 75,597 of record JAFZPJ010000060.1, on the reverse strand, counting down.
CTCTTTGCCGCAATGAGTTCGGGAACCAGTGTTATCGCTGGTCAGAAAGAGAACGGAACATTTACCGAGATAATCATGTCCCCTCTTCCGAGATCTTCGATCATCATAGGGAACATCACAGGCGTAACCATAAAAGCTCTCATTCCCGCATTTATCGTCGTATTGTTTACGCAGACAAACTGGCGCTTCATAACGCCGGGAATCATTGCCGTGCTCATATACGTGATAAGTCTTGCTGTCCTTATATCAGCTATCGTTATCCTGACATCCGTCATCAATGACAGCGTAATATCGGCACAGACTGCATTCCTGCCTATATTCCTTCTTCTTATCGCGGTCTGTGTTACCTGCATACAGAATTACCGTGAGGTTTCCGAAGTCTTCTTCTACTTCCCCATCTACGGTCACTTCTACGGTATAGGAACGGCGCTTGCAAATGAGACTAATATCCCTGCTCTGATATCCTGCGTACTGTCTTCAGGCGCTTTAACAGCAGGGATCGGCGCAGTATCTTCAAGGCTGCTTCATAAGGAGCGCTTCACCGTATCTGTTGAATCAGTTAAGCAGAGCGAGATCCGCACCGGGGACGGCAGCATCAAGCTATCGTTCATGGAACGCGCAGACCGCATCGCGTCGAATATCAGTTTCTATACAGATCAGGTATTCTATCCGTTTGCAGTTTTGTCCGTATTCCAGTTGGTGGCGGTAATACCTACTGTAATAAGCTTCATGAGCCGCGCCGAATACACGCAGTACATAATGGACTTACAAGATGTCTCGAGCATCGAAGACATCATCACTACGACCATGGAAGTATTCGGCATGTTCCTGAGCGATCCGCTGTTCCTCGGACTCATGCTCCCGGGATATATCCTCATGATCCTTGCTTATCTGCTCAGGATCTACAACCGCGAGAAGATAAGACCTTTTACCGCCTGCTTCGGCAAGCTCGGACTTCCTCTGGATAGCCGCGCCGGCATCGTAAGATCTTATCTGACAGGACTTGTCCTGGGTCTTCTCATGATGGGTTCAGTGCTTCTCATACTGATCCTCACGGGACAGGTAAGCTGCATCAGCTTCGGATTGGGAGGCGGCATCTCAGTCGCGTTCATTATAAATCTTCTTATGTGGCTGCCTCAGGGTATGACCGAAGAGATCATGTTCAGAGGATTCATGATCCCGCGCGTCAAAGACAAGTCCAATACGGCCGTGGCGGTGATACTGTCTTCTTTCCTCTTCGCCGCGTTCCATTCGGCCAATATAGGTTTCACGCCGCTGGCCGCAATCAATCTGTTCCTAATCGCATTACTGTTCGCACTGATATACCTTAAGACAGGCAATATCTGGATGACGAGCGCCATACATACGATGTGGAATCTTACTCAGGGCAACATCATAGGACTGCAGGTATCTGGTACCGAAGCAGCATCCTCGGTACTTAAGGCCGTTTACGGTAAGTCTTCGATGGATATAGTTACAGGCGGCGCCTTCGGTTCTGAAGGCGGACTCGCGGTCACTGCGGTAACAGTGACCGGTCTTATCATTCTTCTCCTGCTATCTTCCTTGCAACGTATACGCCGGAAGCAGAAGCGTGGGACAGAGAGTGCGTAACGCCTGATCCGTCACCGATCACGTAGAGTCCCGGATACTTTGTCTCGAGATTATCGTCTATTGCAACTTCCATGTTATAGAACTTGACCTCAACGCCGTACAGGAGCGTATCGTCATTAGCCGTACCCGGAGCTATCTTATCGAGTGCATAGATCATCTCGATGATGCCGTCAAGTATCCTCTTAGGAAGCACGAGAGACAGATCACCCGGCGTTGCCTGAAGCGTAGGTCGTACTGTCGACTCGGCGATCCTCGATTCGTTGGATCTTCTTCCTCGCATCAGGTCGCCGAACCTCTGAACGATAACGCCGCCTCCTAGCATGTTGGAAAGCTTAGCGATAGACTCGCCGTAGCCGTTGGAATCCTTGAAAGGTGAAGAGAAGTGTTTCGCGACGAGAAGAGCAAAGTTGGTGTTCTCGGACTGCAGTTCCGGTGAATCGAAGCTGTGTCCGTTTACCGTTACGATACCGTTGGTGTTCTCGTTTACGACATATCCGTTGGGGTTCATGCAGAACGTGCGGACACGGTCTTCGAACTTCTCTGTTCTGTATACGATCTTACTCTCGTAAAGTTCAGATGTAAGGTGCGAGAAAACGACCGCGGGAAGCTCTACCCTTACGCCGATGTCGACGCGGTTGGAGAACGTCTCGATGCCAAGTTCCTTGCAGACCTTCTCGATCCATCCGCTTCCGGAACGGCCTACGGAGACGATACACTTGGGGGCAGTGTACTCCTTGTCTCCGGCCTCGACGGAGTACGTTCCGTCTTCATTGATCTTCATGTCACCTACGGGCGTATCGAAATAAAAATCCACCTTATCCTTCAGGTAAGCAAAGATGTTGCCGAGGACCTGATAGTTCTTGTCTGTGCCGAGATGTCTTACGGAAGCATCAAGCAGGTGCAGCTTGTTCTCGAGGCAGATCTTCTTGAAGCCGGAACCTGCGGTCGAATAAAGCTTCGTTCCCTCTCCGCCGTTGGCGAGATTTATCTCGTCGACATAGCGCATTATCTCCAGCGCCTTCTCCTTGCCGATATGCTCGTAAAGGGTACCGCCGAAATCATTGGTGATATTGTACTTGCCGTCAGAGAAAGCTCCCGCACCGCCGAATCCTCTCATGATGGCACATGTCTCGCACTTGATGCAGGACTTTATCTTCTTGCCGTCGATGGGGCACTTACGTTTCTCGAGGGGATGTCCCGCCTCGAAAACTGCAACCTTAAGATCAGGTGCCTTCTTTGTGAGCTCATAGGCGGAGAATATACCGCCGGGGCCTGCTCCGATGATGATTACGTCATAATTCTCCATGTCAGCCACCTACCACATTCATAAGTGAATTCTTGAATTCGCCTGATTCTTTATCGAACATAAGGTTGTACTGGATAAAGCGGAACAGATCGAGTGTCTTCTGTGTCTGTTCGTCAGTCGGATCTCCGTAGATGCCGAATGATCCCAGGCTGCTCGAATAGTATCCTGCGGAATTGATGCTGGGGAGCTGTTCTCTCATCTTCTCAAGGAGCTGGAAATAACCCGGGAGCTCAACACCTGCAGCCTTAAGGGTATCGATGGAGAGATAGTTGATGCTCGTGATGCCTACGGGATCGTTCTCATACTGTGCCTTGAGCTCGGGATCCATATCGTAGTTGGTCCAGATCATGTAAGGTATCGTCCAGCTCGTATATACTCCGGGCGCAAAGTTGTTCGGGAATACTGACATGAACTGCGGCTGGTGATCGCCGAACATCATGACAGTGTACTTCTCGTCCTGCTCAGACAGATAAGTAAGAAGCTCTTCGAGAGCAACATCACTCTGCTTGAGACATGTCAGGTACACATTGAGCGCTAGTTCGTTGCCGTTGGCAGTGCCGGGCGCGAAGTATTGGGTAGGTTCAAAATTGGTAAGGTTCTCCGTATAACCTGCGTGGTTCTGAACCGTGATCAGGAATGCGAATACCTTCTGTCCTTCCGGTGCCTGCTCGATCTGGTCGATGAGGTTTGCGTATGCCTGGGCGTCAGTCATGTATTCATCTCTCTGAAGGTCAGACTGCTCATATGTGAAATCATCCATGAACATCATCTTATCGAAGCCCAGGTTCGGATAGACGTTCGTCCTGTTCCAACCGCTGGAATAGTATGGATGCATGGCTATCGTATAGTAACCCATCTCCTTCATCGCCCAGGCGAGAGAATACTGGGGATCGTCAACATACTGCATATAAGGAACAGCACCGTTAGGCATGTATCCTATGGTGATACCCGTAAGGAATTCGAACTCCGAGTTAGGAGTATTGCCGCCGTATACCGAAGACGCCGCAAGGCCTACGACGGCATTGGGATCATTCTTCAGAGAGTTGAAGTACGGTGTCGGATCTTCATAGAAACTGTAAGTATACAGATAACTCCTGGGATCCATGAAGGATTCGTTCATGATGACGATGACATTGGAAGCTTCATCAGCATTGCCGGTATAGTTAATATCGACGCCTTCGCTTGCGACGAGTTCATCAAGAGCATCAAGGGAGTATCCTTCCGGCGGTTCGATGAACAGAGTCTTTACGGACAGCGAGAAGTTAAGAAGGAATCCGTTGAATCTCGATCCCTTGTCTGCCCAGTCCTGAGGTCTGTTCGTTACCGCCCAGTCCACGAGCGACAATATGAATCCTGCAAGGAATGCAGCCGAGAGAACGCCATAGATAATGACTCTCAGCCATGCGGGAGTTGCCGCTTTGTCTCCCTTGAGCCTCAGGCATACCATCATGAACATCGCATAAGGCATGACAAGGAATACTACCGGATAGAGCAGATCGAAATTATAATTGCCTGCCACATTGGCAGCAGTCTGCGCGCTCATAAAATCGCTGAACAGTATCTCGTGTCCGCGGAATTCGAACACATAGTAATCGGCAAGTCCGAGGATGAGGAACGGAAGCGGAGCAAAGCATGCCGCGAACCTTCTCGGTACCATGCACATACGGAGCAGGAAGTATACAAAGATGATGATGGGTATCTCTCTGAACATCCTGGTGAATTCATAGTGATACATGACATGGTAGAGCCATCTCTCACCGTCGAGATTCTTATGGTTGGCAAGATTGATCATCTGCATGAAGAAGATGGTGAAGTAAGCCGTGAACAGCGGATACAGTATCTCTGGGATGATCCTGATCCATTTGGATTCCCTGTTATTCATCGTTACCGTGGGGATCGTGAGCAGGAACAGCCCGGCATACCAGAAAATGGAATCATAGAAACCCTGAAGCACTGACAGTATTATGCCCGCAATGCAGAATAACGCCGCTACGATAACTCTCGGCAGATCTCTCTTGCCTATCTTCAAACTGATGCTCATCAAAGCTACCTCTTAACCGATTATTTAACGCTTTAATGATACTAATAATCTGATAAAAAGCAATTTTACAGCTTGAGCTTGAGCACGTAAGTAAGAGGTATTGCAATAACGAGTGCCGCCAGAGCCTGTATGAGATTGAACAGTATAGAACCTGAGGCTGACGCAATACCGAATAGGAAGACTTCAAAAGTAAAATATCCTGCGATCATAAGAGCTTCGGATGCAAGGCCGGCCGTAAGACGCTTCATGAACGCGATCTTCTTGCCTGAACGTCTGTTCAAGATCAAGGCAGCGATAAGAGCCATGAGTCCTTTTATGACGAATGTGGGTACGATGTATATCGGATAGCCTGCAAGAAGATCTCCTAAGGCCGAGCCTATGGCTGCAGGCAGGATCGCAGCGGGACCGATCAGATATGCTGCAATGAATATCACGGCATCACCGAGGTTCATGAATCCGATCGCCGTAGGAATATGAAGTTCTGTTCCGATGAACACAAAAGCAGCAAATATGCCGCCGATGGCGATCTTCTTGAGATTGCTCTTCTCTCTTACTTTGGTATCAGTCATATATGTATCTCCTAAGATCCAACGGTCTTGTGCATATCCGCGAAGCGCCTTCCCGTTCAAGGAATTCGCGTGTCTTATATCCCCAGCATACGCTGACGGAATCCATGCCGCTACTTGCTGCCGTTTGAATGTCAACTTCGGAATCCCCGATAAAAACACACTCTGACTCCTGCAGTCCGAGCTTGATAAGACAGCGGCTTACCATCTCGGGATCGGGCTTTACCGGCACTTCCGGGACGGAACCGATAACAATATCGAACATGTCCGGGAAGAAATGATCGATAAGTATCTTTGCCGTCTCATCTGCCTTATTCGTAATGCAGCATATCTTAAGTCCGTCAGACCTGAGCCTTCTGATCAGATCCACGATGCCGTCATAAGGCTTTGTATTGACCATGCAGTGACTGTTATAGTACTGCGAATCGTCAGTCAGTAGCTTGACGGCAAGCTCTTCATCATATCCGGCAGGATCAGCTCCGAGCGACCGCTCTATGAGCTTCCTTCTGCCGTTGCCTATAAAGCTCTTGATCTGCTCCGTGTCCTGGGCAGGAAGGCCGTTCATCTGACGCGCAGCATTAAGAGCTGCCGCAAGATCGCTCAGCGTATCCAGCAGCGTGCCGTCAAGATCGAATAACACAGCTTTGTAGCGCATTCAAAGGCCCCTCCTACAGGAATGATTATACCCCAGGCATTATCCCCTTCTTAATCACAAACAATACAAAATTGCACTAAAAATGGGTCAGGTGTTGTGATAGGATTACATCAAACAAATTCAGGAGTTATATATGTACAAGATTAGATTTGAAGAGACAGAGATCGGCAACAATTACGATATGACGCTTCTTGTCATAAGGATCGAGGAGCGCACCACCAAAAAGGGCGACCCTTACTGCCGTCTTACGCTGAGTGACGGCAAGACCCAGCAGGAAGCCAATCTGTTCAACAACAATACCAGAGAATCCCTTAAGATCCAGGGAATAAGCGAAGAGAAGCCGGTTAACGTGCGCCTTAAGTGCACCGAATTCCAGAATCAGAAGAACTACACAGTAGATTCCATAGAACCTGCAAAGCTTACCGACGAAGAGAAGGCTACGCTCATCAAGATGCCTCCTCTGCCCAGACAGCAGATGCTGCTCGATATGATAAGGATCGTTCTGGATTCATCCGGAAGAGAGTATGACAAGGACAATGTCGTCATCCCTGAAGATGATTACAGTCTCACCGCTCTCACTGTAAGGCTTATCTCCAAGAATTCCAAAGCCTTCTGTTCTTCTTCGGCAGCCAAGTCAATGCACCACAATCTTATGGGCGGTCTTCTCTATCACACATTCAGAATGGTCAAGACAGCTTATTCCGTCTGCGATATCTATACGACGCTTAACCGTGAGCTCCTTGTATGCGGTACCGCCCTTCACGATATAGGCAAGATCGAAGAACTCAGCACATCAGAACTCGGTGCTGCGAATTATACTGCCGACGGAAGGCTTTTCGGGCATGCCCTGATAGGTATCGGGATGATCGATAAGATGGTGGCTGAATCTGATATCAAGGCCGGCAGGGAGACATATGACCGTGAGGATGTCCGTCTGCTCAAGCACCTGATCGCGTCGCACCACGGTACGCTCGAGTGGGGTGCGATCACGCTTCCCGCCGTTCCTGAGGCGATGGTGCTGCACAACATAGACATGATCGATTCCCGTATGTACATGTATGAGGAAGGCCTTGCCGGAACCAAGCCCGGTACTGTCAGCGACTATATCAACGGCATTGCGGGAGACGGAAGATCCACGATCTACAGACCGCAGGAGTGATCATCCGATCGTAAGTTCAAGTGAATCCGAGACGTAGTATGTGAAGCCTTTGTCCTTACAATAGGCATCTATCGCTTTGATAAGATTCTCATCTGTCGTATATTCCAGCAGGTATATTACTGCTCCCTTATCGGCGTAACGCTCTATGTAATCCTTGAAGTATTCGGTATCTTCAGCATCAGCTGTCCCGAACTTATCTTCATCCCAGAGGATGGATGAGAATACAGACTCCTGGTTGATGCCGGTTATAACGTCGGACCATTCTCCGCCGCTGCTGCAATAGGCATCAAGATAAGTATCACCGCCGTTGATCACAACCTTCTTGCCGGTAGCGATCATGGATCTCATCATAACGGTCAGACCATCCATTATCTCCTCAGTCGGATACAGATAATACACGTCACAGTTATCCACGAAGAACCCGTCGATATCCTTATCGAGAAGCTCGGGGATCAGTCCGTAAATGACCAGGTCCTGCCATTCCTCACGCGATACATCTACCCAGCGCTCCTCTTCCCAGTTCTCGTATGCGGAGAGCGTCAGGTCTTCGTCATAGTAGTCGCGCCAGTTCTCGAGCGACCCTATGTTGATATAGCTGAACACCTCATGCCCCGATGCTTTGAAGTCTGAGATCTCCTTTGCCGAGAAGAACTGGGCATCTATGACCACGGTCTTGTAGTCTTTCAGCTGATCCAGATCCTCGGTAACACTGAGGAATACGCCGTAGTCATGCTGCGCAGGCACCTTCACGCATGAAGATGCAAACAGCATGGATATGCATATCAGGGATACGGCTGCTTTCCTAAGAGTCAGATCAGGCATGTGATTCGAGCTTGAACTCGAACGTCTCCTTATAGGTAACGCCCTTCTTGACAGGCTGCGAAGAAGTGTTGTCTCTCGTTCTCTCGATCTCCTTTGAGCAGAAGTCGCACATGAATTCGCAGAAATCGTTGTTCATGAGCTGCTCTTCGTGGAGGTACTCGTTCATCTGCTCAGGTGTGTAAGGAAGGACGGTAAAGTCGAATCTCGGATTGCCGCCCAGTCTTCTTATCGTGATACCGTCACCAAGAGCGTTGGTGATCTTAACGACCTGAGTATCCGTGTGCGAGCTGTTCTCCGCAGGTCTTGCATAAGGGTGATAGATCTTATCAGCACCTGCTGCGAAGACACCTAGCCTTGCCGCGTTCTTACGGTCAACATAAGATTCTCCGGGGCCTCTTCCGTACCAGGAACAGAGGACATCGCCCTTAACGATCCTGAACCTTATGCCGTATCTGACCATGTCGTATTTGGGTGTGAAGTTCAATGTAACTCTGAGCGTATCTGCAGAAGGCACCTCGTAGTACATGATGACGTCGCCCTTCATGGCGAACGACTTATATACGGATACCATGTTGAAGACGCCGTCCTTAAGCCCATAGTTGCTGCTCTTGAACTGCAGTGTTTCCTGAATGTGCTCGTAATCGGTCTCCGGTGAGAAGATCGTCTTGGCGAGTACGAAGCTCTTATCCATTCTGTCAATATTGGAAGGACATCTGTAGAAGCTCGGCAGGAATGAACCCTTGATGAAGTTGAAGCCGTCGACTTCAAGCTTCGAGCATCCGCCCTGTTCCCTCGAGAAACCTATCTTCCTGTCGCTGTTGCCGAGGCAGATACCTTCGGAGCCCGTCGTGATCGAAGCCCTGTTGATGACCTCGGTGATTATCTCCTCCGTGATCGCCTCAACAGACTCGGGCATTGCATTGATGATCGGCTCTTCGACCAGACCTTCTTCGTTAACCGTATTAAGACCGATGATGTCGCCTTCGGGGATCTCGTCCATTACCTCGGACTGCTCATCAGCACCTGCTGCCTTGAGAGCGAGGTTCTCATCCGGAGCGGACATCGCAGAACCTGCACCGAGCTGAGGAGCAGTTACGGATGCACCCTGCTTAAGGCCGTTCTTGAGGGACGGACCGGTTCCTGCGGGACTTGCGATCTCTTCAGCCAGGATCTCCTGGAAGAAAGCAACCTCATAGCCTGCACGTGCATAGTAAGTATCCTTATGCAGCTTGAGAGTGATATCGAATACGAGCTCGTGGGACAAGCCCTTCGCATACATCTCGACGAACTCCGGCTTATCGCCTGCCCATCCGGGAGTGAGGAACATCTCCACCTCGAACGGGAATCTGAGCGTTCTAGAACCGAACGGCTCTATCTCACCTATCGAACCTCGGCCTGATACGATCGTCTGACCGCCCATGAGGATCTTCCACTCGATGTCGAGTTCTTCCGTATATGCGAACGGGTTGGTATTGCGCATCGTGAGATTAGTAGGATCTCCCGCGTTCGCGAAAATGCTTATCGTCTGGCACTGCTTCTTGATATCGAGATATACCGGGTGCGGATTCCTGTCGCTGTCGACGATACCCTGTCCAATACAGGAATTCTCCTTCTGTTTGCCGCCGACCAGGTCTGCGTGATGTATCCACTTGTACGCAGTATCATCGTCCGTGAACCTCGTACGGCCGGGGATTGTCTCAAAGAGATTCTTGCCTGTCTTGTTCTTCCCGAAAACGATGTTCCTGTCGAGACACAGATCCACCCAGGGACCGTATATGGCGCCGGCTTCACTCGGAAGCGGCTTCATATCGGACGAAGCCTCGAGAGTCTTAGAACTGCGGCTCCTGGCAACAAGATGTCCTTCCGACTCGCAGTACCACGGCCTTGTATCGTCTATGAGCATGCAGCCGTGTTTCGCGCCGGAAGCACGGTCGGGATCGAAGTTATAGTTCTGGACACCCCACATGACAACGGAAGGATGGTTCATGGCACTTTCGACGTAGTCGCGCATGATACCGGGATAAGATGTCGCGATGACATACATACCGTACTGGTCGCACAGGTTAAGGAAATCATCGGAAAGCGGGAAACCATCAGCGATAACGCCGTTGATGCCGACTCTCTTCATCATGATGATGTCCTGTCTGATCCTGTCCTGAGGGACCGCAATACCTTCCGCGGGATCGAACTCATAGTAATGGGTAAGCTGGAGCGTAACGCGCCTGTCGTTGATGTTCAGCTTATCGTGAACGACTTCGGTTGTCCTGAAGCCGAATCTCTTCTTCTTTGCGCATACGACCTTGTTCTCGGCGTTCATGACCTCGAATACCATGTCGTACTGGACAGGAGTGCAGTCAGACCACTGTGCTACGTCGAGAGCAACGAACTCTGTCTGAGCCCTTGTCTCCTTGAGCGCATCCACAACGCCTACTGCAGGCTTGCCCTGATCCTTGATGGCAACGAAAGGCAGCTTGTACGGATCGTATTCCGCGCGAGCCTCGAGTACCGAGATCCTTACCGAATAAGGGATCATGAAGTTGGTGTGATTCTTAAGCTGGAAATCGACCCTGATCATGAAGTTGCCGTGAGGGACTCTGGCAACCTTGCCTGCCTCGGCGATACCGTTAAGCTTGGCGACTTCGTTAAGATATGCCTCAGGCACGTATTCGAGCTTGATGTGGACATTGGACAGCTCGAGGAGCGAATCCATTACGATCATTATGGGTCTGAAGATCCCGGAGAAGCCGTAGTTCATCGAATCGAGGATGACGTGACCGGAATCGTCTCTGTCGTACCGGTTAACGACTATTACGATGAGGTTGACGCCTTCAGATACGAACTCCGAGATGAGCAGCTTCTTGCGAGTAAAGATAGCGTGAGAATCAGCAGCAAGCCTGTCATTGACATAGACCTTAAAGCTTCCGCAGATACCGGAAGTCTCGATATAGATCGCTCTCTCCAGATCTTCCTTCGTGAAGACCACCGTGCTCCTGTAGATACCTACTTCGTCGTCATCATTGGTATTTGACTGCAGTATGAATCTGTCGCCGATCGTGAGTTCCTTCTTATCGTCTTCGTCCTTAAGGCGCTGGGGATAATCATAGATAAGGTTCTGCGGCAGGCCGTAACCTTCCGTCTGCCATGTAGAAGGCGTATTGATGAGCGCCCACTCGCTGTCGTCATATGATTTTTTCTCAACGCCAAACGGTATCTCTGACTGTCCTCTTGCCAGGAAGAATCTCCATGTAGCAAGAGGCTTCATATAAGGCGAAGCTACCTTGCCGAACTCCGGCAACTCGCGTTCACTGTAGATATAGTCAAAGGAATCATATGGCAGAAAACCGTCGTTAGAATACGTAAAATCCATAGTGTCCCCCATTAATTTACAAGTATTATGCCACAATAGGCTACGATAATTGTAACATTTATGAGGTAATCCTTAGGTTTCAGGCTTGTTACATTATTTGGGGATGCGCATGGTCCTGACAGCGTTCAGGATGGCGATGATGAGCACTCCGACGTCACCGAACACGGCAAACCACATACCCGCGATACCGAGCGCTCCGAGCACCAGTATAAGCGCCTTTACGCCCAGCGCGAAAACGACATTCTCCTTTACTATGCGCATTGTCTTCCTAGAGATCCTTATGGCATCAGCTATCTTCGAAGGCTTGTCATCCATGAGCACGATATCTGCAGATTCTATGGCTGCATCTGAACCCATGGCACCCATCGCGATGCCTACGTCCGCCCTCATGAGAACCGGTGCATCGTTGATGCCGTCGCCTACGAATGCGAGCTTTCCGGCATCTCCTAGGAGGCCTTCGACTTTCGAGACCTTGTCAGCAGGAAGAAGTTCTGCAAAAACGTCCGTAAGACCGAGCTTTCCCGCGACGCTCTCTGCGACGTTCTTCTTGTCACCCGTGAGCATAACAAGTCGCTTTACGCCGAGCTTCTTAAGGTCAGCCATGGCAGCTTCCGAGTCTTCCTTGATCTCGTCGTTGATTATGATGTGTCCGAGATAGTCGACGCCCGTTCCAGCCTGCCTTGCAATGTGGATTATGTTGCCTGTCAGATGGCAGTCATGCCAGTCGGCCTTGCACAGATCCATCAGCGCGCCGTTGCCGACATAGTATCCTATACCGTCTACTTCAGCCTTTACGCCCTTGCCTGCGATTTCTTCCACACTGCCGATCCTGCTCTTGTCGATATGGTCTTCATGAGCGCGGACTATAGACTGAGCCACCGGGTGCGAGGAATTGCTCTCTGCCGCAGCAGCGATGTCCAAGAGTTCGTCCTTCCCGATCAGGTTCGGATGAATGTCATCTATCTTGAACACGCCTCTGGTAAGCGTTCCCGTCTTATCGAACACGACGGTATCGACCTTGGCCATCTGCTCCATATAGTTGGCACCCTTAATGAGGATACCTGCCTTGGAAGCTCCGCCGATGCCGCCGAAGAAAGACAGCGGTACCGATACGACGAGTGCGCAGGGGCACGATACTACGAGGAATACACAGGCCCTTGTAAGCCACTCTTTCCAGACGTCCCAGCTACCGATGCCGAGTACGACCGGAGGTATGACTGCAAGCAGGACTGCCGCGATAACGACGCAGGGCGTATACCATCTTGCAAACTTGGTAATGAAGTTCTCGACTCTGGCCTTCTTCGAAGAAGAATTCTCCACAAGTTCCAAGATCTTCGATACTGTGCTCTCTCCGAACGTGCTGGTCGTCCTGACCTTGATAACGCCCGTAAGATTAAGCGTACCCGATATGACCGTCTCGCTGACCGAGACATCAACAGGTGCGGATTCTCCCGTGAGAGCCGCCGTGTTGACCGAGCTCGCACCCTCTAATATGACACCGTCGAGCGGTATCTTCTCACCGGGCTTTACGAGTATCGTCTCACCTAATGCGACTTCATCGGGAGATACCAACTCTTCTTTTCCATCCCTTATCACCACCGCATAATCCGGTCTGATATCCATGAGGCTTGCGATGGACTTGCGCGATCTTCCGACCGCTATACCCTGGAACAGCTCGCCCGTCTGATAGAAGAGCATTACAGCTGCAGCTTCCGGATACTCGCCGGCACCGAAAGCTCCGAGCGTCGCCACCATCATAAGGAAGCGCTCGTCGAAAACCTGGCCGTGTGCGATGTTCTTAAAAGCTGCGAGGAGCACATCGTATCCGCAGATCAGATACGGCACCGCAAACATCGGCAAGCTGATGAACCACGGGATCTCGATGAGCTTATCAGCGACCATCATCACGGCGAAAAGAGCCGCCGCGACTATGATCCTTGTCAGGAGTTTCTTCTGTTTACGGGTGAGCTTGGTCTTCATGATTTAAAGTACTACCGTGCAATCGGGTTCAACTTTGGCGATCTCTTTGACAGCTTTCTTAAGCACATCGTCAAAGACAGCATCTTCAGCTTCGAGCTTCATTTTCTGTGTCATGAAATTCACTTCGCAGTCGATGACGCCGGGGATCTTCTTAACTGCTTCCTGCATCTTCATCGCGCAATTGGCGCAGTCCAAGTCTTCTAACTCAAATGTCTTCTTCATATGTGTTCTCCTTACTCTGTAATGTGTTCATAGCCGAGCGCAATGATCGTCTTAACGTGATCGTCTGCAAGGCTGTAGTAAATGGTCTTCCCTTCACGTCTGCTCTTCACGAGATTAGCTGTCTTAAGCGTCTTAAGCTGGTGAGAGATGGCAGACTGGGTCATACCGAGGAGTTCGGAAATGGCGCAGACGCACATCTCGTCTTCATGCAGCGCATACATGATCTTGATCCTGGTGGTGTCTCCGAAGATCTTGAAGAGATCTCCTAAGTCCTGAAGCTCTTCATCCTTGGGAAGTCCCTTCTTTACGTGCTTGATGATGTCTGAATGATCGTGAGCCATTTTGGTTCTCCTTTCATATGAGCGGTTGTTCATATGTTCATATAATATACCTCTCTGACCTGCTTGTCTACCGCTTTTTTCAGAGTTAGCAAATAATTAGCAAAAAACCGGCTATTTTCGCTAAAGATCCGCAAATTTAGCAAAAAGTTAGCAAAAACAAGCCGTTTTTGCTAAAAACCTTCTAACTCGCTCCGGCAGCCAAACAAAAACGCCGCCCGGAGCCGGACGGCGCTGTGTGCAGTTAAGCTTTTCGGAGATCAGCCCTCGCCCTCGTTCTCCTCGAGGCTGTACTTTTTCTCGATTGAGACCTTCTCTTCGTAGCAAGCGAAGATACCGTCTACCTTTGCCTGCTCGAGTTTCGGTGTGATGAGGCTTACGATAGGAACGATAGCAAGACCTGCGAGCATCGTGATCGCACCCATGTTGATCGGAGATGCAACGAAGTGGAAGATCATGTTGGATACCGTAAGGCCGACGCCTGCGACGAAGCAGGCCCATACAGAGAGCTTGGTCGTCTTCTTCCAGTAGAGTCCCCAGAGGAACGGTGCGAGGAATGAACCTGCAAGAGCGCCCCATGAGTAGCCCATGAGCTGTGCGATGAACGTGGGCGGATTAAGCGAGAGTGCAACGGATACTACGATGAAGAATATGAGAAGGAGTCTCATTGTAACGAGATTTCTCTTGTCGACCTTCTTCTTATCCTCTCCCTTCTTGTTTCCGATCAGAGCGATGAGATCGAGAGTAACTGTTGAGCTCGATGTGAGTACGAGTGATGAGAGCGTGGACATCGAAGCCGAGAGAACGAGCACGATCACTACGCCGATAAGAACATCAGGCAGACCTGAGAGCATCGTAGGAACGATGGAGTCGAAGTTGACAGAGCCGTCTTCCTTATAGATGGCAGGATTGGAAGCATAAAGTCTTCCGAAGCCGCCGAGGAAGTAGCATCCGCCTGCAACGACAGTAGCAAATGCCGTAGAGATGACCGTACCTGCCTTGATGGACTTCTCGTCCTTGATGGCGTAGAACTTGCCGACCATCTGAGGAAGTCCCCATGTACCGAGGGATGTGAGGATGACTACACCCAGAAGGTTCAGCGGATCAGGACCGAAGAAAGATACGAACGCACCCTGCATTCCGGCAGATACCTCATTGTCAGAAGCCTGCTGGGAAAGTGTCGTAAGAGCCTGCATGAAGCCGCCGTTGTTTCCGAGGACGCTCGCGATGACGGCAACTATACCGAAGAGCATTACGATACCCTGAACGAAGTCATTGGCAACGGTTGCCATATAACCGCCGAGGATAACGTATACGCAGGTAAGCGCTGCCATTACGATGATGCAGACCTTATAGTCGATATTGAATGCCATGTTGAACAGCATGGACAGACCGTTATAGACAGAAGATGTATAAGGGATCAGGAAGATGAAAGAGATAAGAGCCGCAGCTACTCTGAGAGCCTGGCTGTCGAATCTCTTGCCGAAGAAGTCAGGCATCGTCTTGGAATCCAAGTGCTTTGTCATGACTCTTGTGCGGCGGCCTAAAACGATCCATGCGAGGAGCGAGCCGATGACCGCATTGCCGATACCGATCCATGTGGAAGACACACCGTACTTATAACCGAACTGACCGGCATATCCGATAAACACGACCGCAGAGAAATACGATGTACCGTATCCGAAAGCCGTGAGCCACGGACCTGCGGATCTTCCGCCAAGGACGAAACCGTCGACGCTGTTTGCCTTCTTACGCGTCATGACACCTATGCCGATCATAACTGCGAAGAAGATGATTAAGAAGATAATCTTTACTACCATACCTTTAACACCCTTTGTTTATAAATTAAGCCTGCCCCGGATGCATATGCATCTGAAGCAGGCCTGGTATCTTGTTTACGAGCGGTTCTCCTGCTCGACGAGCCTCTCGGCTCCGTATTTCTTACGAAGCGCAGGCTTCTCGATCTTACCCGTAGCGTTTCTCGGAACATCTGCGAGGATGATCTTCTTCGGACGCTTGTATCTGGGAAGCTGGTTGCAGAACTTCTCGAGTTCTTCGACCGTGCAGTCGCTGCCGGGCTGAGCTTCAACGATAGCACCGGTGATCTCACCCAGACGCTTGTCGGGAAGTCCGATGACGGCAACGTCCTTTACCTTAGGATATTCCTGCAGGAAGTTCTCGATCTCGACGGGATAGATGTTCTCTCCGCCGGATACGATGAGATCCTTCTTACGGTCAACAAGGAAGTAGAAGCCGTCCTCGTCCTGCATTGCCATATCGCCTGTGAAAAGCCAGCCGTCTCTTATAGTCTCGGCTGTAGCCTTCGGGTTCTTGTAGTACTCGAGCATGACGCCGGGACCCTTAACGCAGAGCTCGCCGACTTCGCCGTGCTTTACTTCATTGCCGTTGTCGTCAACGATCTTGCACTCCCAGCGGTAACCGGGAACGCCGATGGCGCCGACCTTGTGAGTATTCTCGAGTCCGAGGTGTACGCAGCCGGGGCCGGTGGACTCGGACAGACCGTAGTTCGTATCGTACTGATGCTTCGGGAAGTATTCCTTCCAGTGGCGGATCAGCGACGGAGGTACGGGCTGTGCGCCTATGTGCATGAGACGCCACTGATCGAGCTTGTAGTCTTCGATCTTGAGTTCGCCTCTGTCTAATGCATCAAGTATATCCTGCGCCCACGGTACCAGGAGCCATACGATCGTGCAGTGCTCTTCCGATACTGCGTTCAGGATCATATCAGGCTTTGTACCCTTGAGGAGCACTGCTTTGCTGCAGGTCCAAAGGGAACCCATCCAGTGGAATTTCGCGCCGGTATGATAAAGAGGCGGAATGCAAAGGAAGCAGTCGTCCTTGGTAGTCTCGTGGTGTACGGCTTCCATCTCTGCTGCCTGATAGAGCGAGAGGTGCGGATGAAGGATAGCCTTAGGGAAGCCCGTCGTGCCGGATGAGAAATAGATGGCAGCGAGGTCCTCGTTGGTAAGTTCTATGTCTACGTCTTCGCTGGAGTAGTCGGCTACCATGTGCCAGTAGCTCTCGGCAAACTCCGGAGCCTGACCCTCGCCTACATAGATGAGGAGGCGGTTCTTGGCAAGCTCGTCTGCGTTGATCGTAAGTCTGTCTACGAACTCCTCGCCGAAAATAAGCACCGACACATCCGCCAGGTCTGCGCAGTATGAGATCTCATTTGCCGTATAACGGAAGTTGAACGGAACCGCGATCGCGCCGGTCTTAAGGATACCGAAGTAGATCGGGAGCCACTCGAGGCAGTTGAACATCAGGATAGCTACCCTGTCGCCCTTCTTGATGCCCCTGTCGAGGAGCATGTTGGCAACACGATTGGACTTCTCGTCGAATATCTTCCATGTGATCTGTCTGCGGTACGGTCTTGCAGATGTCTGCTGAACAAGGTCGAACTCCTTGAATGAGATCTTCCTCGTATCTTCCATCGTGGGATTGAGCTCTATGAGCGCAACCTCATCGCCGTGTTCTCTCGCATTGCGTCTGAGTATATCGGTTACCGGCATTTGTGATCCACCACCCTAAATAAAATATAGTCCGCAAAGAATAATATCATCATGAGCCGTTCTCGTCAAAATAATATTCTCGCGTGTGATATTATAAAAATAGATCTTGAAGTGAGGTGCATCCTTTATGAAACGACGTCTGAATATCGGTTTTCTCGTTGATGATCTCGACAACTACTTCTCATGTCAGGCCTGCAAGGGCGCTGAGCTCGCTGCCAAGGCTCTGGATGCTAACCTTTTCATCTTCCCCGGACACTATATCGGCAAACCCGACAGCAAGTATGCCGACAAGAAGTTCGAATACCAGTACAATTCCGTCTTCAGCCTCCCCTCGGAGCGTAATGTGGACATCATCTACATCCTTCAGGGACTGATATGCTCGAGAGCTGACGACGAGACCCAGAAGGCTTTCCTCGAGTCACTTCCGAAGGTTCCTATCGTCTGCCTCTTCTCGAGCTTCGAAGGCTACCACTCAGTCACATTCGACAACGAGTCGGGGTTAAGCCAGGTCATAAAGCACCTTATCGAGAAGCACGGCGCCAGGAAGATCGGTTATGTCTCAGGACCCGTTACGAACCGCGACGCACAGGAAAGACTTGCGGTCTATAAAAAAGTTCTTGCCGAGTACGGTATTCCCGTAGAGGAAGACCTCATCGTCTACGGCGATTTTACTGCGAACAGTTCCGATGTGGTGAACGAACTCCTGGATAAGAACAGCAAGCCCGATGCGATTGTTTTCGCTAACGACAACATGGCGACAGGCGGTTATCGCGTGCTCTACGACAGAGGTCTCCTTCCCGGCAAGGACATACTTGTCACAGGCTTTGACGACGATGATTTCTCCGTCTCGCTCAAGCCCCCGCTCACTACCGTCGAGGCAAGTTCAGCATCGCTCACATATAAGGCTGTCCTCAATGCGGAGAACTACATAAAAGGGCAGGAACTGTCAGATATGGATGTCGATACCCATCTCGTGCAAAGAAGCTCCTGCGGCTGCTTAGGCTTAGATGTTGAAGAGATGTGCAACAGACTTAATATGAAAGGTATCGAGACCGGCGTATATAACTTTATGGATACGACAGAAGAATACCTCTTCGGTCTTTACTCCGACGACGAGCCGCTTGTAATGATCAAGAGCAGGCTGCGCGCTTTCTTCGAAGCTTATATTGCTTTTGCCAATACCAAAGATGTTGAGTCCGAGATCGCGAATATCAACAAGGCTTTCGCACACCTGCTGCACACTGACATTCTCGTATACACGACACCGGAGAAATTCTTTAATGTCCTGCAGTCCATGCAGCATGAAGCCGCTATCATGATCGATACCGACCATGAAGACGGACTGATGAACGAGACATTCTCTGACTTCTACCGTCTGATGTCTTACTCCGGTCTGTCAAGAGTAAGCGACAGGAACAACGAGAGCGGACGTTTGTCGAGGATGGTAAACCAGCAGACAGGAGATATATTCCTAATGTCCTCGGATGCAGACATCCCTTACGAACAGCTTCTGGGCGGTCTTTACTCAGTAGGATTCAAGAAGTCTTTCCTCTACCTGTTCCAGAGAGGTATCAACAACACCGCAGACAAAATGCTCAAATGTCCCAAGTCGATCCTGCTCAAGGCAATGTCCGATTCAAACGGCATCCGCGCCATGAGCGACGAGCAGCAATTACTCAGGACTGAGCTTCTCTTTACCAACGAATTTGCCGAAAGCGATAACAGAAGGACCATGGTGGTCTTCCCTCTTTTCGTCGGTGCAGATCTTTATGGAATGCTCGTAAACGAACTCGAGGCAAGCTATCTGTCCGACGTCTCGACCATCGCTTTCCAACTGTCCGTCACGCTCAAGTCGCTCATCATGATCGAGGAACAGAACAAGGCAAAGCAGAATCTGCAGAACTCCCTCGAAAGATTCATCAGGGACAACACCAAGCTCGACGAGATCTCCAAGCAGGACGAGCTCACCGGGCTATATAACCGCAGAGGCTTCCTCGCAAAGGTCGAGAAGGTCCTCACCGATCCGCTCAACGAAGGCAAGGTGTCTGTCGTCTGCTATGCGGATATGGACAATCTCAAGATGATCAACGACAAGTACGGTCACGATGACGGTGACTATGCTTTGAAGACCATCGCGAACATCCTCCGCGAGTGCTTCAGAGGCGCTGATATCGTCGGCAGGATGGGCGGTGACGAATTTGTCGCCATGGCTGTCATCGGATCTGACTGCGACATCGATTCCATCAAGGCGAGGATCGAGAAAGTCACCAAGAGCCATAACGAACTCTCAGGCAAGCCTTATCCCATCGAGATGAGCACCGGCGTCCACAAGTTCGTATGCAGTCCAGATGTCGATATCTACGCCGAACTCGAAGTCGCTGACGGTCTGCTGTATCAGGAAAAACAGGAAAAGAAAGCCAAGTACGGATCGTACAGGTAAACCAATTCTTAACCGTTTACAGCTGTTATACTATCGTTTGATCTCAACGTTTTCAAACCATTGACGATGGCGCGTACAAGACCCGTGATCAGCAGAATAAGAACTATCCTTAACGGTAGGATAACACTGACTCTTCCAGAGAACAGCACATTAAATATGGTATCAAGTATACCGTACCTGTCATCAATATCATGAACAAGTAAAATGGTAAGACTGCTTCTTCCAATCCATCTGATAACTCTGCTAAGATATGGAATCGCATCAACAAGCTGCGAAAGACATATAACTGCAAATGATGCAATCATACCTTCGAACAATGCCAGGTAAAAACCAGGCCAGTAATGAGCTGCGAGTTCTATATAAAAACCCAGCAACAAAAGAACAACCCATACCGCAATGCAGCCTCCCGCATACAGATATCTGTGCTTGTTCGAGAAAATACCGCGTTTACGGAACACATTGCCACAATACAGGAACGGTAGTACCACAAACGCGATTTCAATACACCACGGGAAGTATTCATAAGTAAGACGTGGGGATGCCATTCCAACACAAGACAGGATCGCCAGAATGGCTATCCTGATCGACCACTGGTACTTGTTCTTTTCCGTCAGCTTCATGATAATAACAAAGAGATTTCTGGCAACGAAAAGACATGGAAGGAACCATATCATATTAACACCGCGCAACCACGGAAATGTGGCAGACTCTTTGCACATGCCTCCAAGCATATCGAGAAAAAGCTGCTTTATGCCGCTAAGCCCTTGGTCTCCGCCGACAAAAACGATCTCGGCAATCATCTTCATACACATCCCTATTGCATAAGGAATGAGAAGTGCCTTAGAGGAACGAATGAGATTCTTTTTTATGTCGAAATCTTTTACGAAGTAACCGCTAACAATAAAAAAAAGCGGCATGTGAAAGGAATAGATTACTCTGCCAGCAAAAATCGGAGGTGCATAAAAATGTCCTATGATCATGGTTAGGATAGCAATTGCTTTTGCAACATCTATAAAACCTAACCTTGAAGTGCTCAGACCGCTAGCCGATTCTCCCAATATGCATCCTCCAAAGCAGCTGAAAATAATTATTAATTATATCATAAGGCTTCTGACGGAGAGATGTTGCCTTTTGTTTGTGAAATTATATTCCTCGTCTTACCAATCCGAACTCGATTTACCGCAACCACAGTAAAAGGAATCTTCATTTTCAGACTCTAGTACTCCACAGAAATAAACAGCGGCTGCACGAGCAGCCGCCTGAGTTATCAGATCATCTTAAGGCATCATGCCAGTTCTGCCGGAGTGATCATCTTCACGCCTGCAGCGCTAAGGATCTCTACTACCTTGTCATTATCGGAAGTCTTGATGGCGATGGGAGTACCTTCACCGTCAATGGACAGACCGTAGATGTAGCTGATGTTGATTCCTGCCTCGTTGATCATTGCGCAGACCTTTGCGAAGCTTCCCACTGCATCGGGTACGACGACAGCGATGATGTTGTCGACACGTGCGGTAAAGCCTGCTTCTTTGAGGATAGCCTTAGCCTTGTCCGCATCATCTGCAAGAAGGCGGAGCACACCGAACTCGGATGTATCGGCAAGACTCGCGGAAAGAAGGTTGATATTGCCGTCAGCAAGAGTCTTGAGGACCTTGTCGAGTCTGCCTTCCTTGTTCTCGAGGAAAACGGATAACTGCTTGATAAACATAAAGTCTTACCTCCTTACTGATAGAGCTTGCGCTTATCTGTTACGTGCTTACTCTTGCCGTCGAAATGCTCAAGGCCGTTGGGCTCTACGAGCGTTACCTTCGCGTTGAGTCCGATCGCCATTCTGAGCTTGTCGTGGATGGTCTTCTTGAGAGTCTCGAGCGACTTGACTTCGTCTGTGAAGAACTCCTCTGCAACCTCGACCTGAACTTCGAGAGTATCGCTGTTGCCTACGCGGTCAACGACCAGCATGTAGTGAGGTGTCGTACCGTCGATGGTAAGGAGCGCTGCCTCGACCTGCGACGGGAATACGTTGACGCCCTTGATGATGAGCATGTCGTCGGATCTTCCTCTGAAGCGCTGGATACGTGCCATCGTACGTCCGCACTCGCACTTGTCGTACTCGATGGATGTGAGGTCCTTCGTCCTGTAACGGATGAGGGGCATTCCTTCCTTTGTGAGGTTGGTGATGACGAGCTCGCCGTCAGAACCCTTAGGCAGTTGCTTCTGTGTTGCAGGATCGATGATCTCGGGCAGGAAGTGATCTTCCCAGATGTGCAGACCCTTGTGGTATTCGCAGTCGCATGCAACGCCCGGGCCCATCATCTCTGTGAGACCGTAGATGTCATATGCCTTGATATGAAGCCTTGCTTCCATCTGGTCGCGCATCTCGTTCGTCCAGGGCTCAGCGCCGCAGATGGCACTCTTGAGCTTGATCTTATCTACGAGGCCTGCCTTCTCCAAGTCCTCTGCAACGTGCAGGAGATAAGAAGGTGTGCAGGCGATCGATGTAACGTCGCAGTCGATCATCATGTCGATGAGCTTCTGTGTATTACCTGTGGACATAGGCAGTACAAGTGCGCCCAGATACTCTGCACCGTAGTGTGCGCCGAGGCCACCGGTAAAGAGGCCGTAGCCGTAGCCTACCTGGATGATATCGTCTCTTGTGATGCCTGCCATGGACAGACATCTTGCGACGCACTCAGCCCAGATATCGATATCGCGTCTTGTATAGACGGCGATCTTCGGTTTGCCCGTCGTACCTGAAGATGCGTGAACACGTACCATCTCTGATCTGGGAACTGCTGCCAGTCCGAAGGGGTATGTGTCTCTTAAGTCTGCGTATGTTGTATACGGCAGCTTGTCCAAGTCTTCGATACCCTTGATGTCACCGGGTTCGAGGCCTACTTCCTGCATCTTCTTGCGGTAGTACTCGACGTTGTGATAGACGCGGTTAACTACCTTAACGAGTCTTGCGCTCTGCAGCGCTTCGATCTCGTCACGCGACATGCACTCCTTTGCTTCATTCCAGATCATATATCACTCCTCCTGTTCACTTCCTTATGGAAGTCTTGAATCCGTTTATCACAACAAGCGCAAGTTCCTTGCCATCCTTGTCATAACACTTTACTTCATACAGACAGATGGATCTGCCGTCCTTTACGATGTCCGCCTTGCATGTAACCTTGCCGCCGGGCCAGGATCTCAGGAAATTCATCGATACTGCCTGCGTTACCGTAACGGTATCGGAAGGCTGCTCGCAGTTCTCCGCGACCGCGAAAGCGAAATCCGCCATCGTGTAATACACTGCGCCCATAAGACCTCCGACTGCATTCAAGTGCCTGCCGTCGGGCTCGAGCGAGACAACGCTGTGCCCCTTCTCAACGCTCTCTATAACGATACCTGTCGCCTCTGTGGCGTACTTGTCTCCCTTGAAGAACTCTCTTACTGCTTCGATATCCGGCATTAAGCGTTCACTCCGAGCTCGAAAGCCTTCTTGTTCATCTCAAGGAACTTCGCGGGAACGGTACTCTCGATGACCTTGACCCACTCGTCCTTGCTGATGTCGCTTATGTACTTGGAGAACCTGCCCATCAATACGATGTTTGCAGCCTTGGAAGAACCTGCCTCCTCAGCGAGCGAGAGCGCATCGATAGCATCGACCTTGGCGCCTGCTTCTTCCATCTTCTCGATAAGACCTGCAGGATACTCTGCGGTGCCTGCGATAACAGGCATAGGATCGATCTGCTGTGAGTTGGTCACGATCTGTCCGCCGGGCTTAAGGAACTCGACGTATCTTGCGGCTTCGAGAAGCTCGAAAGAGATAATGTAATCAGCGCCGCCCTTGTCGATGATGGGGGAATTGACCTTATCGCCGAACCTGACGTAAGTAACGACCGATCCGCCTCTCTGGCTCATGCCGTGGACCTCGGATACTTTAACGTCATATCCCTTGTCCATTGCTGCCTTACCTAATATCTTGCTGGCGAGAAGGGACCCTTGTCCGCCTACGCCTACTATCATAATGCTTGTTACCATGTGATCGCCTCTCCTTCCAATGTCTCGAAAGCACCGAACTTGCAAAGCTCGCTGCATACCTTACAGCCGAAGCACTGTGTCGCGTCGACCTTAGCGTGTCCGTCCTTGAAGGAGATCGCAGGGCAACCGAGCTTCATGCAGGCCTTGCAGGACTTGCACTTATCAGGGTTGACCTTGATCGCGGGCTGACGCTTGACTGACTTGAGGAGCGCGCACGGTCTTCTGGAGATGATCACAGAAGGCTCTTCTGCAGTAAGTTCTTCCTTTACTGCCTGTTCTGCTTCAGCGAGGTTGTAAGGATCTACGACTCTTACTCTGTTAATGCCCATAGAGCGTACGAGCGCTTCGAGATCGATCTTGCCTGCCGGGTCACCTCTGAGGTTGAAGCCCGTCGTAGGATTCTGCTGGTGTCCTGTCATACCCGTAATCGAGTTATCGAGGATGATGACAGTCGAATTGGTCTGGTTGTATGCGATGTTTGCAAGACCTGTCATACCCGAATGCATGAAGGTCGAATCGCCGATGACTGCAACTGTGTTCTTCTCAGCGTCTGCGCCCAGAGCCTTGTTGAAGCCGTGGAGCGAGCTGATGGATGCACCCATGCACTCTGTAGTATCGATAGCAGAGAGCGGAGGCGTAGCGCCGAGCGTATAGCATCCGATATCGCCTAAGACTGTGATCTTGTTCTTGGAAAGGACATAGAACATTCCTCTGTGAGGGCAGCCTGCGCACATTGCCGGCGGTCTTCCGGGAAGTCCGTCGATCTTCTTGCAGGAAGGAGCCTCGGGCTCGCCTAATGCCTTAGCGATAAGTCCCTGTGAGAACTCGTCGATGAGAGGCAGAACATCCTTGCCTGTTACTTCAAGGCCCAAAGCCTTGCAGTGTGTCTCGATGATGGGATCGAGTTCTTCTACTACGACGAGCTTATCTACCGAAGCAGCAAAGTCCTTGATCTTCTTGACGGGAAGCGGGTTGATAAGGCCGATCTTGAGTACCGGGTGCTTATCGCCGAACACTTCCTTAACGTACTGATATGAAGTTGATGATGTGATGATGCCGATGGACTTGTCCGCACCTTCATCGATGCGGTTCAGGCTTGAAGTCTCAGCGAACTCGATGAGCTTAAGCGTGCGCTCTTCTACGATCGGGTGACGTCTCTTGGCATTTGCAGGTACCATGACGTATTTGCCTGCGTCCTTGACGTATTCCTTAACGGGGACCTCTACCCTATCGCCGAGCTCTACGATCGACTGGGAGTGTGCGACTCTCGTGCACATCTTGAAGAGGACGGGAACGTCGAACTGCTCGGACATGTCGTATGCAGCCTTGATGAAATCCTTTGCCTCCTGGGAGTCAGAGGGCTCGAGCATGGGCATTTTCGCCGCGATGGCATAGTGCCTTGAGTCCTGCTCGTTCTGGGATGAGTGCATGCCCGGATCGTCTGCTACAAGTATTACCATACCTGCGTTAACGCCCGTGTAGCTTATCGTAAAGAGAGGGTCAGCAGCAACGTTCAGACCAACGTGCTTCATCGCGCAGTAAGATCTCTTGCCTGCCCTGCTCGCGCCGTAAGCGGTCTCCATAGCGACTTTCTCGTTAGGTGCCCACTCGCAGTAGATCTCGTCAAACTTAGCGGCCTCTTCGGTCGTCTCGGTACTGGGAGTTCCCGGGTATGAGCTTGCTACGCAGACACCCGCTTCGTAAAGCCCTCTTGCGACGGCCTTGTTACCAAGCATCAGTTCCTTCATCGTATTGTCTCCTATTAATTAAAAAACTAATAGCCAATAATACTACAAAATCGCTGATGCTAAAAGTATCTTAAATTACATAATAGAGGTTTTACGGGTGCCAGAAGATCCAGACGAACAGATAGCCGCCGAGGACGGCTGCAAGCGTGAACGGGATGCCTATCTTGAAGAAATCCCTGAACTTCACCTCGTATCCTGCCTTGCGGAGCATGCCGACACCTGCGATGTTAGCAGA
Organism: Clostridiales bacterium; assembly: GCA_017550385.1. GTDB lineage: Bacteria > Bacillota > Clostridia > Saccharofermentanales > Saccharofermentanaceae > Saccharofermentans. The sequence goes on along the minus strand of JAFZPJ010000060.1, from coordinate 49,548 downwards.
AGCGCCGATCGGCGTGATGTTGCCTCCGAGAGTAGCTCCGACCAGAAGCCCGAAGAACAGGAAGTACGGCTCGACCTGCATGGTGTTTGCGACCGTGGCAAGTATCGGGAGCATCGTAGCAACGTAAGGAATGTTGTCGATGAAAGCGGATACCGCTACCGAGCCCCAGACGATGATCGTGAACAGCAGGAACATGTTGTTGCCGCCGGCTTTTGCGATGAAGTCGGCAAGATCTTGCACAAGACCGATCTCAGTTACTGCCGCGATGACGACAAAAAGACCCGTAAGGAGCGTGATCGTCGCATAGTCCATCGCCTTGAGCGCGTGGATCATGGAGTCCTTGGACTTGGACAGGAACAGTTCCCAGATTATCGTTAAGATACCGCACACCATACAGATAACACCGTTCGTGATGGAAGGAGTATCGGGGATGAACGAAGCGATGATGAGGAGCACAACGTGTCCGAGCATCGTGATCGTCGGAACATAGTCCTTTACCTCTGTGTGCTCGTCACTGGTAACGGGCTCCTTGTCCTTGCGGAACAGGAACATAATGATCGGGATCGTCAAAAGCGCGCCGATCTCAGTCGCGAAGAACATTCCCGGCCTGCCGAGCATCCAGAAGAAGTCGTTGAAGTTCATGTTTGCAGCGCCGCCGAGCATGATGGACGTCGTATCGCCTACGAGCGTCGCAGCACCCTGCAGGTTGGAAGACACCGCGATACAAAGGATCATGGTAACCGGCGAGATCTTAAGCTTCTTGCAGATGGCAAGGCCTACGGGGGCTACCATCAAGACCGTCGCGACATTGTCGATGAAGGCGGAGATGATGCCGGAGAAAGCAGACATCAGGACCGTCACCCAAAGCACGTTCGGTGCGAGGCGCAACAGCCACTCCGCTATCTTGTTCGGCATCTTGGACTCTATGAAATAGTCTACTATGACCATGGTACCGAAAAGCATCATCAGCACATTCCAGTCTATCGACGTCAGCACCTTATCTACAGGCAGCACGCCCGCCACCACATATATCACAGCGGCGGTAAGCGCTATGACCGGCCTGAACTTAGGCAGCAGGATCAGAAGCACATACATCGCCACAAACAGGATTATCGCGAACAATTTTAGATCAGGCATTCTCTTCTCCTTCTATCTCCTTAAACGCGAAAATATTAAAGGAGAATGAGCTTTCCGTCAAGTTTGCAAGGCAGGGATCAGCCGCAGAATGATCCGATCTCCTTCTCCAGGAGCCTGAACACGTTCGCCACAAGATAACCGTCGGCAACCGCATGGTTCATACGGACAGTGACGGGCATCATGAGCCTTCCGCCCTCTTCCCTGTACTTGCCCCAGTTAACGATCGGAAGGAAGTACAGATATCCGTCGGGGAGCTCGATGTTCAGTGAATCATAAGACAGCCAGGAGATGAATGATGCATCAAACCAGTTGGGATGGCCTGCGGCATCCAGAAGATATTCGCGGGTGTTCTTGGCACGCTCGAGATCGAGCACGGCATTCTCATAGAACCTGTCGTAGTCCTCATAATAAGTCGTATAGACAGGAGTGCACGTCTCGGTGTCTTCGTGGAAAACATACTGCGTCGGGTTGATAACGTCGTAGCAGACGAGCTCGTCCGACTGCCAGAGGTACTGCATCCTGTAATCGTCACTGGAATTGAGGACCTTGCTCAGAAGGTACAGGAAATTGATGTAGAACTTGGTACCGGTCTCTTTGGAGTGCGCCGCGAGATCCGTAACGTCTATCCTGGCAGTCATGGAGACCGAGCACTTGCAGTCCTCGGTGAAGTGGCGGTATACGCCCTTGCGGTAGTATGTTTCTTTGTCGATGATCTTATAATTCATAGCTTAATCCTTCTCATAAAAAACGATGTCCATGCGTTCGTTGATGCGCGCTGTCTTGCCGGTCTGACGGTATCCCATCTTCTCGTAGAGGTGGAGATTGCCTTCCTCCTGCAATATGGTATCGAGCTCCCAGTGATGTGCTCCGTAGACTGCCTCTGCTGCGAGCATCGCTTCCTGCGCGTATCCCCTGCCGCGGTATGTGGGCATTATCCACAGAGGCGATATGCGTTTCCTCGAGCCGTCCTTTCGGTCGACGATCCTTATCACGCCTACATCGGCGCCTTCCGCCTCGATGAAGTAATACGCAGATCCGGACTGGAAGAACCTCTCCTCGATCTTGTCGATACCCTCGGCTGCAGGACTTAATTCATAGTCCTGATACTTCTCCAGGAGCCCTGCGAAAGCCTCGACCTGCATCTTCCAGATCTTCTCTATATCTTCACTTGCAGCTAATCTTAACGTAACCATACCCACTTAATATCCTACTACAAAATTGCCGTAATAATGCATCTCAGGGAATTGGTATAATGGTTCATATCAAAAAACTCAAGGGAGACACCATGCAAGACAAAAAAGGCATTATCTTCGATATGGACGGTACGGTCTGGGATTCTTCGGCAAACGTCGCCGAGGCGTGGACCGTTAAGGTTCGCGAAGCTGGCTATACAGACAAGACAGTTACTTCAGATGACATCAAGAGCGTTATGGGCAAGCCCATGGACGTCATCGCAGACACGCTGTTCACTTATACCGAGAAGGGGCCCGAGAGAGATGCACTGCGCGCCTCCTGCGAGGAGTATGAGAACGCATACCTCAGAGAGCACGGCGGACTGCTATATGAGAACGTTTTCGAGACGTGGGCAAAGCTCAAGGAGATGGGATATCACATCTATATCGTTAGCAACTGCCAGGCAGGCTATATCGAGGCCTTCCTTGGATTCTACGGGATACCTTACGGCAGCGTGGAAGACCTTGTCGACGATATCGAATGCTACGGCAACAACTTCCTGCAGAAGGATGAGAACATCAGGCTTATCGCAGAGAGGAACGGCCTTACCGCTGCCTGCTACGTAGGCGACATCCAGAGCGACTACGATGCGACGGCAAAGGCGGGGCTGCCCTTCATACATGCAAAGTACGGCTTCGGCGAGATCGATACCGAAGTACCGTATATAAACAGTTTCGACGAGCTTATCAAGGTCGTCCCTGAAGTAATAGGCTGAACTGAAAGTGAGGTAATACCATGTCCAAAGACGAGATCTCGATTCCTTCGATACTTAAGATAGAGCGCGGCGTAACGTCGCATATCGGAGACTTCCTCAGAGATGAAGGCATCACGCAGGTGGTCCTGCTCCTCGGCAACGGCCTGACGGAGATGTTCGGCGCGACCGTCTTCGAGTCTTGTGAGAAGGCCGGAGTCAGCATCCTTCACCATCAGGAGATGGACACGGTAGACTTCAATGACATAACGGATCTGGCGTTCGAACTGCCCAACAAGACGCAGGCAGTCATCGGCATGGGTGGCGGCAAGGTTATCGATGCCGCGAAATACATCGGCTACATCCTGAGGATCCCCTTCATAAGCATTCCGACGAGCTCTTCTTCCGACGGATTCTCGAGCTCATCCGCTTCCCTCACGGTCGACGGCCACAGGAAGTCCGTTCCCGCCAAGATGGCTTACGGTATCCTGGTCGATACGGACGTCATCAAGAGTGCTCCGGTGAAGTTCCTCTACTCCGGTGTCGGTGATATGGTCGCGAAGATCTCTTCAACATACGACTGGCAGCACGAGGAGGACATGGGCTTTGGTGAGGTCAATGATTTCGCCTTCATGATCGCCAAGAAGGCAGCCAATTCATTCGTAAGGACTCCGTTCGAATCCATCGACGAAGACCTCTTCCTCAAAGAGCTCCTGGACTCGCTTGCAATGAGCGGCATCGCTAACGAGATCGCAGGTTCGAGCGCGCCCACGAGCGGCAGCGAGCACATGATCTCACACGCATTGGATTCGTTCCTCGAGCGCCCGCAGCTGCACGGCGTTCAGGTCGGCATCGGCACGTACATCATGTGCAAGATAACGGACCACCGATGGAAGCGCGTCGATAACATCTTCACGAAAACAGGTTTCTGGGACTACTGCGCCACTCTCGATCTTAAGGCGGAGGACTACAGCAAGGCCATAGACATGGCGCCTTCGATGAAGCCCCACCGTCATACATATCTTCACGAAGAGAAGTACAGACAGCTCGCCAAGGACCTTCTAACGACCGACGAGAAGCTCAAGGCGATACTGCATTAAATACTCTTGCAGAATTCTTCTATCTCCTGCCTTCTGGGTTCTACCTGTTCCCTGAACTCTATCGATGTCAGGCCGAGATGACCTGATGATTCGATCTCCAGGTGTCCGTAGAAATGCTCGATGCTTCCTATAAGTCTCTCGCATTCATGCATGCCGGGACCGGTCCTTAGTGCGATCGCATATCCCTTCTTGCCGCCGGGGATCGCAGCATGAGGTTCGTGCGTATTGCACCACGGTGTACAACGGTCGATGAATGACTTGTACTGTCCGGGTATGTCTGCCCAGTAAGAAGGTGCGACAGAGACGATGATGTCAGATGCAGCGAACTCTTCCATGATATCCAGTATTACCTGCGAATCGGGCATTACGCACTTGGCGGTACTGTGGCAGGTTCTGCATCCTTTGCAGAAAGCAAAATCATAGTCATCTATGCAGATTACTTTGCATTCGTATCTTGAAGACAGTTCTTCAGTGACTAGCCTAACTATCTCGGCCGTAGCGCCTGTCCTTACCGGGCTGCAGTTGATTATCAGTGCTCTCATATCTTATCTCCCTATCACAAGCGGATCATTCGGTCTGGTCAGGATACTCCCAGAACCCGCCCTTGTGGAAGTTCTCATTGCCGAGGGGCGTTGCCGTCAGCTTGAAGATAACGCATCCGTCCGGGCAGACGATCGTCTTCTCGTATTTGCCGTTACCGCCGAGATTCTCGAGGTCGCCCCCGCTCCTGACGGCTTCCATCAAAGGATAGAGCATCATCATCGTCTTCGAGCAGATGCCGTAGCCGTCCTTATTGACGGGGCAGCCGTATGTGCATTTGTATGTGTCGCCGATCTCTTCGCCGTTACGGCAGTAATTCTCGGTCTTATCACCGTGAAGAAAACCCGTTACTTCAATAGTGAATTCGTATTCCTCGTCATACCATTTGTGCATGGATATGTCCCCCTTGAAAGTTGTCTTAGAATCCTTCAACGAAAGCAAGCGTCGTTACTGAAGTGATACCGGCGTATGTAGCATCAGGCGCGGGCGAGCCTTTCGGAACGAGGACGATCTGGATGGCTTCAAGTCTTGCCGATCTGCCGGCAGTACCCGAGTATTCTCCGTTCTTAGCCCATGACAGCCAGCCGATATCCTGGGCATGCACTCTGTAGTAGACGTCGTAGTAGTTAGCCACGTCGCCATAGAGTTCTATCGCTATACCCTCAAGCCTCTTGGACTGGCCCTGTGTACCGCTCATCTCGCCGTCCTTGGACCATGAGCTCTCCCAGCCGTAATCCTGGACGTGAGTCTTGTACTGGATGCCGCCTGAGTACTGGCAGCCCTCAAGGAAGATCTCGATGCCCTCAAGTCTCTTGGACTGGCCTGATGTGCCGCTCATGGCACCATTGGAAGCATAAGAGCCTTCCCAGCCGTAGTCCTGAACGTGAACTCTGTACTTTACTGACATGGTCGTATCAGAACCCGTGGGAACGATCTTGATCTTGAGCTGTTCTATCCTCTTGGATTCGCCTGTTGTGCCGGCAAGCGCTCCGTCGTGTACCCAGCCCTGAGCATCTCCGTAATCCTGGATGTGCACGCTGTAGACGACCGAGTAGTAGTTGGCGAGATCGCCTGTCAGCTTGATCTCTATCGCCTCGATACGCTTAGACAGGCCTGAAGTACCGGCAGGAGATCCTGCTTCCACCCAGTCCATCCAACCGATGTCCTGGACATGGACTCTGTACATGAGCGTACCTTCGTAAGGCGTGTTGTTTGTAAAATCGATAGTGATCGCCTCGAGTCTCTTGCCCATACCGGTCGTTCCTATGGTAAGCATGCCGGTCAGCGGATCTGCAGTTACGCCTACATCGCCGTAATCCTGTACGTGCGCTAAGCCTCCCGTGAGCTGGGGGCCAGTGCCGCTCACAACGGGAGTGCCTGAAGAAGACGGGATAGAAGGCGTCGAAGGATTCGACGGCGTAGTAGAAGACGAAGGCGAGTAGTTCGAACCTGCGAGCGTGAGTGCAGACGCGGGATAGAGCGATTTGATCTTCGTATCATAGGGATAGTACGATCCGTCGTATAACACATAGCCGCTGCTGACGGAGCCGGTAGCGCCGACCAGGAAGAAGATGTTGCTTCCTACCGAGTCGTTGCTGGTGACGTCGACAAGGTAGTTGGCGCCTCCGATGTGAACGATGTTCCACATGTGTCCGCCGCTGTTATTGGACGAGAACGTCACCTTGCCGGATACGGAGATGGCATAGATGCTGCTGTCCTGGAACGTCGAGTTGTCGCACAGATACTGGAAGGCCTTGGCATAACCTTCGCAGACGACTTCTGTATTAGGATCGCCGTCGAAGACCCACACCATCTGCCAGGGGTTACCGTAAGGCATAGTAGCGCTCTCTGCAGCCGCGTCATTGTAGTCTGTCAGATTGCGTATGGCGTTGTTATATGCCAGGAGCTTGTTGTAATCGTCAAGTGTCGCATAATAATCTATGACGATCTTGGCGTTCGCAGCCGCTGCTTTCGCGGCCTGACCGTATGTCGGATTAACCTTGTACTCATCGTTGGAGTACTGGTATTCCTTCTCTACGGAAAAACAGTATGTGAAGCTGACGGTGACGGACGAAGAATTATAAGAATAATTGGTGGAGACGGTCAGACCTTCCTCCTTGTCGTACCAGTACATGTCGTACGGGCAGGAACCCATGAGCGCCTGGTTGATGTTCTTGACATTGATCGGAAGCTTCTCGGCAACGCGCTGCTTCATCAGGGTTGTATTCTGAGTCAGGTTACTCATTCCGAGATCAGCGGCAGAGTATGTATAAGAATACTGTGCAGGAAGAGCTATCTCCGTGCTCGTAATGCTGCCTGAGGCGATCTGTGTGATCTGTCCTCTGAGATAGCTGAAGACGAGAGCATCGGCACTGCTCAGAGTTGATACATAGTTGTATTTCGCGTAGCAGACAGGATCGCTGAGATCCATCTCCTGAGCGATGTACATCTCCGCCAGTTCATCGTTGTCGTAATCGGAATCGGCGGTGTAAGTCTCAGTCTCGGTTATGGTCAGGACCGAGCCGTCCCCTTCTGCAGCTTCATCTGCCAGGACAAAGCCCGTGATGTTGAATGCTATTGCCAGCGAGAGGGCCAGACTCAATAATGCTTTACTCTTCTTCATATATCTCTCCTTTACTCACGCTCAATGCTTACGAGGACCCAGTCCTGCGACTCGATATCGTAAGCGTTTCCGCAGTGCGGGCACAACTTGTTCTGTACGGCATTGAAGCTTCCGCCGCAGGTAGGGCACTGTATCTTTGTCATGGAGAAACCCATGTCGATCGGGATATCCGTCCTTCTCTGGAATACTGCCCTGAAAGTAGATCTCTTGCTCTTTATCTTATCTCCTGCGGCGTGGAGCACATCGAAGAAAGCATCAGTCGTTATGGTAACGGTGCCGTTCTCTTCCTTGATCCCGACAACTCCCAGTGCGCCGCCGTAATTAAGATCGATAATATCCTTGAACCAAGGATCCATCGCTCCTCCCCTGTAGAAGAGCAGTTCCTGCTCGTTCGGAGCATAGACGGCAGTCTTGATAAGTGAGATCGCCTTGCTCGTAAAGTACTCGAAAGAGAACTCCGGGCTGTACTGCCTCATCCTCTGTTCGAACTTCGCCCTGGAACCTATGGTCCCCCACTTGCCGGACGACTGCCTGGACCCGACCGATATCAGCCTGACGGCAAGGAAAATACTGTAGAAGAAGTATCCTGCAAGAAGTCCTATCGGAAGAAGCAGGAAGGGCGTGAATATCAGCTCGATATCATCAGACTGACCCGTTAACAATGCAAAGTAATCCGGGAAATTCGCTATGACCGGGATCAGGGCGAATACGATTCCGGTAATTGTTATAAAAAGCCTCATGCTTGCCTTGTGCTCGTTGCCTGCTATGCCGACGTCTTCGAGCGAATAATAAGCAGTAACCTTTGGGAACAGATCGTCCATCTTGTACACGGTGCCGCAGTACGGACATCCTCCCTGGATCCGGGCGATCGTACTGACAGAACCGCAGTTAGGGCAGCTTATGGTCTCATCATCAGGATGAATGCCTGTAGTAACATCCGTTATAGTCGTATACAGGACGCTCTTCTTGTTATCGGCGTATACCTTCTTGCCGTCCCTGGTGAACTTCCTCTTGATACCCAGCTGCTCATTGCAGACATAGCTCTCGTAGTGCTCGTCTTTCCATTCGGAACCGACCGTCGCATTGGTATTGGTATCCCTGTCATAGATCTCCATCTCAAGGTTAAGCCCCTTCTCCTTGATACGGTCATGCTGGAGCTGCAGCACATAGCTTATGTCGTTGTCGGCAAAAGATATCTTCTTGCCGTCACTTATGGCCGAACCCAATGAGCCTACAAACGTGTTCAGCTTCTGCCTGAAGTTCTCCTTAAGCTGCGTGATCTTGAAGAAATTGTATCCCAAATCCCTATCCCCTTTCCCCGGCCGCATTCCCGTACGGACGGACATTATAATGCTACCATAATCGCGCTCGAAATGCTCATTCTCAGGCAGGCAAAACAAAGACCTCTCAAGCAGAAGCTTAAGAGGTCTTTGTCAACAACTAAGGGGGCGGGGATCAACCTTCGCCGAAGCCTTCAACGAAACACATAGGGCTGACGGACGTAATACCTTCATATGTATCGCCCGGAACGGGAGATCCCTTAGGAACGAGCACGATCTGGATACCTTCAAGCCTTGCGGATCTGCCTGCAGTGCCTGCCGGATCGCCGTTGCAAGCCCATGACAGCCAGCCGATATCCTGCGCGTGAACTCTGTAGTAGACGTCGTAGTAATTCGCGACTTCACCGTAGAGCTCGATGCAGATACCTTCCAGTCTCTTGGACTCACCCTGCGTTCCGCTCATCTCGCCGTCATAGCACCAGCCCTGCCATCCGTAATCCTGTACGTGTGTCTTGTACTTGATGCCGCCGGAATACTCAAGTCCTTCAAGGCAGAGCTCAATGCCCTCGAGTCTCTTGGACTGACCGGAAGTACCGCTCATCTCGCCGTCGTAAGCGTATTCGCTTTCCCATCCGATATCCTGGATATGTACTCTGTACTTAACACAAGTATAGGAATCTGTACCGATAGGCGCGATCCAAGCAGAAACCTCTTCGATACGCTTGGATTCACCTGTCGTGCCGGCAAGTGCACCATCCTTGACCCAACCCTGGTTATAACCGTAATCTTGAATGTGTACTATATACTCGACGGAGTAATACTCGGCAAGCTCGCCCGTCAGACGCATCTCGATGGCTTCGATACGCTTGCCCTGACCTGTGGTTCCTGCCGGCTGTCCTGCATTCACCCAATCCATCCAGCCGATGTCCTGGACGTGTACCCTGTACTGAAGCGTGCCGGACAATCCTGTGGGGTTATCGAAATAGAACGTCATCTGCTCCATTCGCTTACCCTGACCGGTAGTACCTAGCGTCATTATTCCTGTCTCGGGCTCCGGATAGAAAGTCTTATCACCGATATCCTGAATGTGCGCCTTACCGCCTGTGATCTCAGGCATGCACGCATACGGATCAAATTCAGGATCGCCTTCTGTTGCAGTAATCTCCTCGCCTTTAACGACAACGTTATCGATTCCGATTCCATAACCATTGCCTTCAAGAGCTTTGAATCCGATCTCAACATTCTTTGCAAGCACATCATCCGGAAGAGTGATCTTACCGCTTGATGTCCAATCGCTATGAGGATTGTCTCCGTCAGTAAACGCTGTGATCGGCATCCATTCATCGCCGTCGACGCGGTACCACAGCGACAACTGTTCAGTCCCGTTATAAACATCTTTAGGATTAATGAAGTAAAAACTCAGTGATGCGGACTGGTAAGAACTAAGATCCATCTGAGGTGAGATAAGGATTGAGAAATCATAACCCAAATCATTATGCCAACCAATATATGCTGATTTACTGCCACTGTATGCAGACTCAATTAGATCATCGGACCTATTCTCCAAATATGCACTAGTTTGGATAGCCCAAGACCAATCACTACCATTATCCGTGTAGTACTCGCAACCCCATCCACTAGAGATAAGATTCGATCCTTCGAATCCTTCATTCAGGATCGTGACCTCATCTGCGAGAACCACGCCCGGCATTACTGCACCGAGAAGGATTGCGGTCGTGACAGCAGCACTCGTAATACTGCCGGCGATTCTTTTTGCTTTTAACATTAGTTTTCCTCCCTTGATTTATTTATCTGACCTATACTTCAAACACTTAACCAACAGGTGTATCAAAGCCTTCAACGAAGCACATCGGGCTGACGGAAGTTATGCCCTGATAGGTCTCACCCGGAACAGGAGATCCCTTAGGAACGAGCACGATCTGAATGCCTTCAAGTCTAGCCGATCTGCCTGCAGTGCCCGCATAGTCTCCGTTGCAAGCCCATGACAGCCAGCCGATGTCCTGAGCGTGGACTCTATAGTAGATGTCATAGTACTGAGCTATCTCACCATAAAGCTCAATAGAGATTCCTTCGAGTCTCTTGGACTGTCCCTGGGTACCGCTCATTTCGCCGTCATAAGACCATGAGCTTTCCCAACCGATGTCCTGTACGTGTGTCTTGTACTTAACGCCGCCGCCGTACTGTGTGCCGGAGATAAAGATCTCGATGCCCTCAAGCCTCTTGGACTGGCCGGAAGTGCCGCTCATGGCGCCGTCGCACGCATACTTGCTTTCCCAGCCGTAGTCCTGAACGTGAACTCTGTACTTGATCGAAGGCGCTTCACCGAGACCTTTGGGAACGATAGACACGCAGAGTTCTTCGATCCTCTTGGATTCGCCCGTAGTGCCTGCCAGAGTGCCGTCCTTGACCCAGCCCTGCGCATCACCGTAATCCTGAATGTGGACCTTGTATATGACTGAATAATAGTCTGCCAGTTCGCCGGTGAGACGTATCTCGATGGCTTCTATACGCTTACACTGGCCTGTGGTGCCTGCAGGATTGCCCGCATCGACCCAGTCCATCCAGCCGATGTCCTGAACGTGTACCCTGTACTGGAGCGTACCGGAGTAAGATGTCGGATTGCTGAAGTTGATCGTGATCTGCTCAATGCGCTTGGACTGACCGGTCGTACCGAGTGTGATTATGCTCGTCTCGGGATCAGGTTCGACAGTTACATCTCCGATATCCTGGACATGAGCTTTGCCGCCTGTGATCTGGGGGTAAGATTCATAGGGTTCTGCAGGCTCATCTGCAGGATCGCCGATCTTAGTCTCGAAACGAAGCTTAACGTCCTCGTTAGGCATTGTGAATTCACCATAGAAGCAGTTATTGCCGAAAGCTGTAGAATGGGTCATCTTCATTTTGGCATATACAGTATTACTGTTGACGCCGACAACTTCCACTTGGTTATACTTAAGACAGTAACCGTCCTTCAGATATACCTCTATATATTCAGAATTTCCCGGGATGACCGGAACCTTTGCATCCGTCTTTGAGATTTCGAGAGCCCAATCATTTACTCCAAAACTCTCATCAACACCATTAGCTCCGTTATCTTCCCAGCCTGTAACCCAGTTACCATAGACAGCTGTCATAACCGTCTCGCTGACGATCTTCTCATTGGTGCCAGCCTGCCATACGTGAGCACCAGTCACATCTTCCATCTTCCAAGATATCAAGCGTTGCCCGGCAGGTGCGGTCCAACCATCAGGAAGATCCGCTATCGAAGTTATCTCAGTTCCCGGGACTACTGAAGGCCATACCACAGGAGATCCGGTTCCGCCTTCGCCGGGTACCCATTCTACTCCGACTACAGACTGTCTTTGGAAAAGGATATCAATGACAGGATTGAAGTCTTCTACAACAAAGCTCATATCTTTTGTAATGTCAACACCGCCTGTGACTCCGTTTCCGTACGTAACGCTCACCAGAACAAATCCCGGATTAGGAGTTGCCAACAAAAACACAGTCTCACCGGTGACTTTGGGATCTCCCGGGATACCGTAAGAACCGCCGACTTCACTTATAATGCTACCGGATTCATCGATGGTAGTGACGTTTACAGTAGGACAATACGTCGGACTCGCCAGGACCGTCTCGTTATCCAGCAAAGCCGGGAATACCGCTGCCGCGATGATCGCAGCCAGCACGGCCGCCATAAACTTCTGAACTTTTGCTTTGATCATATCGCACCTCGCCTGTCAAAGATATTTGTTCTCAGTATTATTTTACATATCAGGCGTCAAGATGGCTATCACCCATTTGTACCATTCGGCGCCATATAGTACTATGAAGCCAAATCCACACTTTAAGGGAGGACTTATTATGAGTAAGTTTTTAAAAAAAGCATTGTCTTTTGTTCTATTGGGCTCTATGGTCCTCTCCATAGCAGCCTGCGCACCAAAAGGCGTCAGGAGCATTACTTCGGATGAATTCAAAAAAGCGATCAAGGATGCCAAAGCCTTAGCAGAAGACAGTGACTTTATGAATATCAAAGGTCCTGAAGGCAGTGAACTCGAGTGCATTCAGTTCGGTAATGATGTCCGTGCCAAAGACGGTTACTACTATAACTGCGTCGTGGCATATCTGTGGCACACCGATGAAGAAAGCGAAGCCAAAGAAATGTTCGATGAAGTATATTCCATAATGGTGGAGTCCGGAACCTTTGACGGATCCGTCAAAGAAGAATCCACGGACAAATATGCTTACTTCACTCTGGACGGAACGACCGAAGAATACCCGATGGAAGGTTATTGTTACGGAGGTTGGTATTGGTCCGGCAATTCGTTTATCTTCGTCTATACGACCGAAGACAACGACGATCACAGATCCAGGATCGACAGCATTCTCGACAAGCTCGGATTCCCCAAACCTCAGTAATCCCTGCTTACAATATCTCTTCCATCCCGATCTTCTGCGGCTTCAGGCCCATTGCCTCGTAGAAAGCCCGTGCACCGGGATTGCCTTCCCATACGTTGAGAGTGATGTTGTAGTAACCATTATCTCCGGCATACTTCTTAACGTGTTCATACAGCGCCTTGCCGACGCCCCTGCCGCGGGCATTCTCGTCGACGCAGATATCGTCAATATACAGAGTCTTGATGTCCGTCAGGACGCTGTCTCCCACGATCTGTCTGGAGATGCAGAAGGCGTGCCCCGTTACAGCTCCCGTCTCGTCTTCGAAAACGAACAGAGGCTTGCCCGTATCCTCTATGATCTGCGCTATCTCTTCACTGTTGTACTTGGTCGCCGGACCTTTGAACAGATCCGGGCGAGCATTATGGTGGACCATGTCGACCTGGACCAGCAGCCTCAGGATATCGGGGATGTCTTTAACTTCAGCTTCACGTACCATATGTCTCAAGCATAACATATCCGGACAAAAATAAGGGACCCCGAAGGGTCCCTCACTGTAATTCAGGCAAATACCGGTATCAGTAGTTCTCTGCGCTGATCTCGAAATAGCTCTTGGGATGAGCGCATACCGGGCAGAGCTCAGGTGCCTTTGTGCCGACGATGATGTGGCCGCAGTTCCTGCACTCCCAAACCTTGACTTCGCTCTTCTCGAAGACTGCTGCTGTCTCAACATTGTTGAGGAGCGCTCTGTATCTCTCTTCGTGACGCTTCTCGATGGCGCCTACCATCCTGAACTTAGCTGCAAGCTGCGGGAAACCCTCTTCCTCTGCAGTCTTTGCAAAACCTTCGTACATGTCTGTCCACTCGAAATTCTCGCCGTCAGCAGCTGCTGCGAGGTTAGCTGCAGTATCGCCGATGCCCTCGAGTTCCTTGAACCACATCTTAGCGTGTTCCTTCTCGTTGTCAGCTGTCTGGAGGAAGATAGCTGCGATCTGCTCGAAGCCTTCCTTCTTAGCCTTGGAAGCGAAATAAGTATACTTATTCCTAGCCTGGGACTCGCCTGCGAAAGCGGCCTGGAGATTCTTCTCTGTCTGTGTGCCAGCGTATTTGTTAGCCATATTTGATTCCTCCAATTGGAAATGATAAATACAGTATATCCGTTTTGAGTGAATAATACTGTTAATTTTTAGTGGCGGGCAGTACAGGGCTGTAGTTAACGACAAAGTTACTGCAAGCGCAGTAACTCTTGCAGTACTTTTGGGTCAAAAACGCCCTTTTTTACTGACAAAGTTACTGCAAGCGCAGTAACTCTTGCAGTAATTTTGCTTAGCTTAACTCAACAACAATGGAATCCGCACCGGCAAGGCTCTCTTCCGGCACTTCAAACTCCGCGCCTCCGCAAGGATACTCGTTTCCGCCAACGGTTACGCGGGAGATCTTATACTCACCGAAGTCCTTGCGGCCGGAATTGACATATGTAACCTTCAGCGGCTTGCCGTCGTGGTACAGCGATACCTCTGCCCTGCCGTCTTCGCCAAACTGCTCGCTGAGGAGCGCCGGTGCGAGGACGAGCTTGCCGCCGCGTCCGGACACGCCGAACATCTGCTTAAGCACGAGCATAACCGCCCAGCTTGCAGCGCCGGTGAGATACGGATACATTCCGCGTCCCGTGCCGTTGAAGTATTCGGGGATTCCCGGATACATCCTGCCGCCGTCGGGACCTTCGGCAACGCTCTGACGGTACAGGGCATCGAAGACCTTATAGCCTTCTCTTGCATAGCCCCTGGAATAGAGCGCGTAAGCATACATTACTGCCATGTGGCAGAATACAGCGCCGTTCTCTTTCTCGCCGTAAGCAAAGCCGAATGCCCTGCCCATATTCATCTTGACCTCATGGAAGTCAGTATTAAGCTTATATCCACCGAGAGCGGGCGCATAGAGGTACTTGTCGGCAGCCTTGATGACGTCTCCCACCATGGCATCCGTCGCCGTGCCGAACATTACCGTGAACACCTGGGATGTGAGCATCATGCGGACATCGCCGCCGATCACGCCCTCGACTCTCTCCGCGTCGTTATCGTAGTAGCCGTTGAACCAGGAGTTGCCTTCTCCGTCACCGACTATCTCGTTTGCTCTGATGTGCTCCCGGATAGCCTCGCTCATCTTAACGAGCTTGGAGATGAGCTCTTCTGCAGGCAGTTCCACGCGGATTCCGCTCACACGGGAAGCGACTTTCTTCTCGTACTCTGCGAGGCGGTCGGGAAGCTCAGCCACACCTGCATCCGCGGAATCCATAAGCGTAGCAAGCTCTTCGAAGACTTCGATCTTCTCCCGGCCGGAAGCCTTGACCATATCAGCGAGGATACCAAGGGAACCTGCATAAGCCGCAGTAAACGCCACGCTCTCACCGCGCTTGGACGCCATGTCCAGAGCATCGTTCCAGTCGGCACCCCTGAGCCTCATGTTGCCGTGTTCACCGCGGTCGAAGTACTGCGTTACCTGCTGCACGAGGAGGTGCTCGATGAGCGAGCCCTCGTAGACCTCGCCGGATGCAGTGCGCTGCTGGGGCTTATCTTCAGGATCGAAGCTCTCATCTGCCGCTTCTCCCCTCATTATCTGTCTGTCCTTGAAGTACGGCTCCTTCTCGAAAAGGAACTCATAATCACCCGTCTGCTCGAGGTAGAGGTTTACCGTAAACATCGGCCAGAAGCCGTGGTCCATCCATACTCTGGCGATGCCGTTACGGTCAGCGATGAACTCGCCCCTCTTCGCGCCGATGATGGTCGCGTTGGAGCCGTCCGTCCTGATGCCTGCGAAGTAGCTGACGAGGTCTTCTCTCGCCTGGGAAGGATCCCTCAGGAGCAGCGCGAGCGAATCCTGCCAGAGGTCTCTCCAGCCTCTTCCGCCCCTGCCGTAGTCGTGGTAAGGAAGGAACGAGCAACCGTAGAGCTTACGGAGCTGCGGCTGCACGCTGACCCACTCCATCCAGCCGTCGAACTTGTCGTCGCCGGTAGACGTGTGGATTATCTTCTGGTCTTTCCAGTATTCCTTGAGAGCATCGAATGCCGAAGCGACATTGGCACTGTCGAGATAATCATAACCTTCCGTACCGAAGCTCATGATGATGTTGTAGGTTGCGGTCTCGCCCGGGAGAAGCTTACGGGAAGCGAACTTGATGCCTGCAAATGCCTCCTCGCCGTTCACGACGGACCCGGGCGCCATGCCGACCGTTCCTGTCTTGGCTCCTGCGGGATTAAGCAGATTGCCGCCCTCGCCCGTGTAAGAGATGACCGTCGGGAAGATCTCGGCAGGAGCATTGCCTGCACCGTCTCTTCCGTAGACAGCATATACGTCGGAATTCCTGTGGTGTCCCCTCTCATCGAAAGCCATCGTGGGCTCGACCTCAACTCCGATATCCTTGACGCGGATAACGTTGAGAAGAGAAGTAACATGTCTGTGGTCTCTTATGTGATCTGCACCGCGCGCGAAGATCGGTACGGCTGCAGAAGGAGTGAACGTGATATCAATGCCGCTGTTATTGGTAACGGTAACCTGCATGACTTCTGTTCTCGCGGTACCTACAGGCGCGAAGTCCAATGTCTCGCAAAGTACGCCGTCAGCGATCTCAAGAGACGTCTTCTGCCAGAGCATGCCGCCCTCGAGCGTCATGTTGTCCTTGGCACCGAGCTGGGCAAGAGAGAATCCGAAGGCAGATCTTAAACCCACGCCCTCGATATCGAACCAGAAGTTACGGCCGGCCATCGACTCCTGCAGGTCTTCAACGACTACAGGCGGGAGCAGATACTGATTCTGCGACAGCCTGGAATCGCCCCTGCCCGAAGGCGTGATGCAGCTTAACACTCCGGAAGGAGATGCTATCGGCAGATAGAGGAAACTCGTATCACCGGTCTCGGTTGCCCGGAACGTACCGTTCTTATCCGTAAACTCATATCTCATATCTCTTCCCTCCGAATGTTAATTCTTGCCGTGTTGTTTCTCTTTGATGCGCAGTAAGATAACGAATGTTATCGCGCAGTAGATCATGCCGGCTGCCCACGCCGACGGATCGGTAAAGCATGCCGCGGTCCAGCCGACGAACGGGATAACGAACAGCGACATAATAAGTCTTGCCGTCATCTCCATGAAGCCTGCGACCATAGCCGTAAGGCTCTTGCCGATCCCCTGTATAGAATACCTGAATATGAACAGCAATGCGATAACTCCGGTGAAAGCGACATCGATAAAAACGTATTTGTATGCGGCATCTATTACTCCGACTTCTTCAGCCTTGATGAATGCCATGATGATGTATCTGCCGAGGCCCATGATCACCGCCATCGTAACGACGGTAAAGATAGCGCCAAGGATTATCGCATCCCTGATGCCGCGCTTGATCCTGCCAAAATCGCCGGCGCCGTAATTCTGTCCGACATAAGTTGCCATAGCCGTGCCCAGAGAGTCGAACATCGGAATAAAGAGCATCTTGACCTTGATGGCTATCGTATAAGCCGAGATATAGACGTTCTCGAGGCCGTTTATCGCTATCTGCAGAAGGATCGAACCGATGGCCGTGATCGAAGACTGGAGTCCCATGGGAACGCCCATCTTAAGGAGGACTAGGACCGCTTTCGAGTTCGGGCGGAGATAGTCCTTGTTCTTGCTGCTCCTGAGGTCAGGATATTTGGTAAGGAGCTTGATAAGGCACATAAGGCCGGACACGCCCTGCGAGATGACGGTAGCTACGGCCGCGCCTTCCACGCCCCAGTTGAAACCGAAGATGAACAGGAAATCCAAGCCGACGTTCAGTGCGGCAGACACAACGAGGAATATGAACGGCGTCTTGGAATCGCCCAAGGCCCTCGCTATCGATGCGGCAATGTTGTACAGAACTGTGCACGACAGCCCCGCGAAAATGATGAACAGATACTTCACGGCATCTTCCATATAGATATCGGGAGTCTTGAGAAGCTCTAAGATCTGCCTTGTATTGCTGCACGTCACGACCGTCAGGATGACTGCGGCAACTGCCGAGAGATACAGGCTGTTATAGACGTACTTGCGCATGGTGGATATATCGCGCGCACCGAAACGCTGCGATACGGGGATGCCGAACCCTGCGGTAAGTCCCATGCAAAAACCGATGATGAGGAACGTCACGGAAGCGCTCGCACCGACGGAAGTCAGCGCATTGACACCCAGCTTCTGCCCGACGATGGCGCTGTCCGCCATGTTGTAGAGCTGTTGGAAAACATTGCCGAGGAAGAGAGGTATCGTGAATCTCACGATATGTTTCATCGGATTTCCTTTTGTCATGTCCGTAGTTTTTGCCATAGTCTTAACATAACAAATCCCGCGCGTACTGTGGGCAAGCACTTTGACCAAAGATTTGAGCGCCGGGACCAATATAGGTATAATTCTGTCTATGAAGATCAGATATACACTTGTTTTATTTATTATTTGTTTGATGTTTGCCCTCACGGGCTGCTATATCCGTCCCGGGTTATACGATTCTCCCTCATCAGAAGGAAGCGTCTCCACCGAAGTTACTGCTCCTCCCCAGCTTCCGCACGGTTCTGCCGACAGCTGCGAGGGGATCGTTGCCGTAGTATCGATATACGTGTCCACTCCGACATATTCCTGGGACTTTACCGACCCTGACGACAAGATGACCATATCGCAGTCCCTGGGCTTCCTTAAGCTCGCCACAGGCTGGATAGAGACCGAGGCCAACTCCTGGAACAAGTTCGTCGACTTCAAGTGCGACTGGACTGTCAACCCCGAACTCTACTACGAGGCGAAAATGTCCGACGAGATCCTCAACAACTCCGGTGCACAGGGCATCGAGGAAGTATGGCAGTACATCGCTGCCAACATCGCCCCCATCGACGATATCAAGGCTAAGTTCGGGGCAAACAGCGTTGTATACGTTCTGTTCGTTAACACACCGTCCACTTACAACAAGAATTCCTGCACGATCGTCTGCGACGAAGGCTTTACCTATCCCTATGAGTTCTGCAGGATCTACTGCAACAGCATAGACGGCATGGAGAACCCGGCTTCGTATGCGCATGAGATACTGCACACTTTTGGCGCGCCGGACCTCTACAAGGCGGATACTTTCGGCAACAACTGCGGCACCACGGATGATCTGGTAACGTATGTCAGCGCGAACCTGCCCAACGAGATAATGTATACCACCTACGATATCGATACCGGCATCCCATACTACGACAAGATATCCAACGAACTCACCGAGATCACGGCGTACTACATCGGCTGGACGGATAAGAGCGAAGTGGCTGAAGAGTTCGGGATGGAGCCGGCGAAACACTAAGATGAATAAAGAAAGCCGCCTCGTGTGAGACGGCTTTGTTATTGCAGATAATTCAAATGACTCAATATCCGTTGATCTCGTCGTTGAGTTCTTCTGTTGAAGGAAGTCCGTCATCGTCTTCAGCGGTTACCGGATCGTCATTCTGAACGATAAGACCATTCAGGTTAACAGCTCCGTCTGTAGTCTCGAAGAATCTTATAGTTATATAAACACTTGTAACTTTTTTAGTGACTGTAACCGTCTCGGTCTGTGACTGAGAATCAATTATGGGATCATCGCCTTCTGCACCCTCATTTACAACATCAACTTCTTCAGTTGCTACTGAGCTTGCTACAGGAACCTCGACATCTTCTTCGGTCTCGGTCTCATCCATAGACAGATCAACAATGACCAGAGTGTATTCGCAATCAGCTATCTCCTTGATGATGTCACCTGCTTCTGCAAAGCTGCCGGTATTGAATGATATGGTTACATCTCTTCTGACGATCTTTCCGTCCAGCTGAGGATCGCTCCAACTCATCGAGATATCTGTGGCCTTGTTCTCAAGAATAGCGGCAAGTGCATTGAGTTCTTCACTTTGATTGTTATATACGCCCAGAATGGAATCACTTGGCCCTTCATTCTCGAGTTCTTCTTTCATTTTCTGAAGACGAGAGACCTTCAGCTGCTCGTAATCAATCTCATCTTGAACTTCAGATACATCGTACTTTGCCTTCTGATCTTCAAAATACTGATAAACGACATAGTAATAGAAGTAACCTAATATTGCTGCAACAAGTACAAGGATTACAACTGCTTCCCGAGCAGTAAACTTACGGCTAAGCATATCAGTTCACCTCGCTTTCATCATAGTTCCAGGTGATCACATACTGCGCATCGACAGTGTATCCGGAAGTTTCTTTACTTTGCTGGTTAGAAGTCGTGACATTAACATAATAGATCCTGTCATCGGCTTTAAGGATATCCAGCACCTGGCTTACTGTCGAGAAATCAGCCTGATTAGCATATATAGATATCTGGTTATCCGATGACACATCAACGGAGACATCATCCAAGTATGGAAGAACATCCTCACTGATCAGATCAATGATCTCCTTACGGTTAGAATAATTCACTTCTTCTTCAGTGTAATACATCTCGATCCGGGAATTATATTCCTCTTCTACATCAGACAATTCTTCGGATTTTTCCTGCCAATCAGCGAGCTCACTATTTGCCTCATTGTAAGCCCGCTCAGCTGCATCGATCTTCTGAAGCTGTCTGATAACTCCAAAGTATATGAATACAAGAAGCAAAGCCATAAACAGCGTGAATACTAGGAGCGCCTTACCGTCAGACTTCTTCTTCTCATCCTTGATGAAGTTAATGACTTCCTTATCAGGATACTTGATCTTCCTCGTCCCCCCGATAGGCTTATTCAATACATTGCCCTGTACATTATTACTCATACTTACCTCCCAGCTTCATTCCGATAGCGACAGCTGCGAGTCCGTCGTTAAGTGAGTCGTGAATGTTGTATTTATGGTCATTGCCGAGGAACTTGATTATGTTGAGAGGAACCGCACCTTTGATAGCATCCTCGAACTGTCTGTATCTTGCACCGCCGCCGTAGATATAGAAGTTATCAAGAGTATTCTCAGGATTCTCGAAGGTGTAGTAGTTAACGGCTCTCATGACTTCGACTGCAATGCTGTCGAATATTCCTCTTACTTGTTCGGAATCAAGGACTCCCTTATCGTTGTCTCTCATACGCATCCTTGCAACATTAACATCACACTTAAGGAATGAGCCTGCTGCTGCTTCGACATGAGACATACCAAGTTCGATCGTTCTCGTTAAGTCATACACGCCATTCTTGTATATATCGATCTTGGTGAATTCATGACCGAGATCAAGAGTAGCAAAATCCTTATTCTTATCAAAAGGAGAGACAACTTGGATCAGTTTACCCGTAGAGATAACTCGCGGCGCAGCCTTAACGAGCTTGAACCCTTTCCTTGCAAACAGGTCCTTAAGCCTATCGATCGTCTCTCTGCTGACGCATGCAGCGGTCATATCAAGGAACTCTCTGCCATCGTCATCTATGGTTCCGATTATAGAATAATCATAGATATAATCTTCTGTATTCTCTTTGACTATGTCGTGGAATTCATAAGGCAAATTGACATTAAGCTGCTGCTCCGTCATGACGGGGAGCTTCAGTCTTCTGATGAAGCACTGTGAATCGGGAATTACCAGAGCCACATCGTGTGTCTTGAAGCGCTTTCTCACTGCATCGTGAAGAAAATCTCCCAATGCCTCATAAGCAACGATCTCCTCGCCTCTCACGAGATTGCCCGGCATATCGAAGGTGTCAAAGTCCTTCAAGTTGCCGTTCTTCCACTCAGCCGCTTTGAGACTGTAGTTTCCGATATCGATTCCAAGTACATTCTTACCCAAAACCTTATCCTCCTATAAGTCCAAAATACATATTTATGAGAGTGCCTCCGAATACGAGGCTTATTATCGTAGCAATAGATATTGCAGGTGCGAACGCTATCTTCTTCTTACGGCCGATAGCAGCAATTAGGAGACCTATCATGCTCGCAAGGAACAAAGTAAGCACTCCGCGGTAAAGACCGGTAAACAGCATGCAACATGCAAAGAGCTTAATATCCCCCATGCCGATGCTCTGCTTCTTGAGAACTTTATTAAGAATTAATGTGATAAGAAGCATAATGCCTGCGATCACTACAACCGCGATAATGCCGTCCAACGCATACCCTTGAGTATCCGGCATAAAACCGACGAAGATGATCCAGACTATAAGCATAGCCAACAGGAATCCATCGGGGATTATGTGATTGTCATAATCGGCAAGTGAAAGTCCGAGGAGAAGCACTTCCAATACAAGGGTCTGAATGACTACGGGATCGACCGCCAAGTTGAATGCCAGCGTTCCTGCAAACGCCAAACCAAGAACTATCTCGAATATAACATCTCTGGCAGGAACTTTAGCACCGCAGTATCTGCACTTACCCTTGAGTGCAAGCCACGATACTATAGGTATCAGATCGAGCATGGATAATTCGTGTTTGCAAGAATCACAATGGCTGTGACCCTTTGTCCAGTCTTCACCGATCACCACACGGCATGCCGTACATGTGATAAAGCTCGCGAACACTGCTCCGAAGCAGAAAGCTATCACGAGCAGATATATCGTCGCGAACATATTATCAGCAAATAACGGATATACAAGATTCAAGTATCAAGCTCCTCCATCAGAACAGATCGTACATGGTAAACATAGGCAGATAGATCGAGATAACTATGAATCCGGCGAACAGTGCCAGGAAGATCATCATTGTAGGTTCTACCTTGGATAATGCCTTCTGTGTTGCGTTGTCATATTCAGACGTATAATAAGCCGCTATGGTCTGCAGTGATACTTCAACAGAACCCGTCTTCTCTCCGACCGCTACCATGGTCTTCATGATGTCAGGGAAATACGGACATTGGTTCATGGCTTCGACCATTGTCTTACCGGTCCTTATCTTATCTGCCATCGCATAGACTTCCCGCTTGAAGATATAGTTATCCATTACCTTTGCAGTAGTATCGATAGCCTTATCCACAAGGATTCCCGAAGCCATCAGAGAAGATAATGTATCTGCAAACTGTTCACATGCATGGAGTGTTTGGATATTGCCGATAACCGGAAGCTTAAGCGATATTCTCGACCACCAGAGCTTGCCCTGCTCATTGTGGGTGATGATCTTAAATGCGATGAATATCATCGCAAAACCGATGAATATGCCAAGCCAATAATGCTGGAAGAATTCGGAAGTCACTATGAGTATCTTGGTAATAACGGGCAGTTCTCCACCCATATCCGCAAATGTCTGCGTAAGCTGAGGAACTACGAACGCCATTATGACGATCAATACGACAATGGCAATGCAGAGCACGAAGATAGGATAAGACAGTGCTGACTTGAGTTTTTTCTTTACCTTGTCCGACTTAATGTAGAAACTCTCCAGAGCTTCAAAAGACTTTACAAGTGTACCTGATTCCTCGCCCGCCCTTATAGTCTCGAAGAACGTTATCGGGAAATCCGGACAATTCTTCTCAAAGGACTTGGCAATCGAGTTACCCTGGTTGATGTCCTCAGACGTCTTTGTAAGTTGCTTCTTGATCTTCTTATTCTTCGTCTGATCGGCAACCATTGTTACACATTGACCGATGGAGACGCCTGACTTCAAGATGATCGCACACTGCTGACACAGAAGCGCCAGATCCTGACCGGAGAAGCCTTTAGTCAGTTCGAATCCGAGGATGTCATCGAGCCTCGTCTTCTTGATCATAGTGCAAGTCTCAACGATAGGATAGTTCAGCTTGATCTTGCTTATAGCATCGTACTGATCAGAAGCTTCCACAACACCCTTGTGTTTGCTTCCGTCATAAGCCTGAGCTGTATACTTATATGATTCCAAGACTCATTCTCCTTTACTCAATGGTAGGTATGACCTTGAGCAGTTCTTCAGGGGTCGTCTCACCCTGACGGACAAGATCTCGGCCGTTCTCGATCATGGATGTGAATCCCGTCTTGGCCAGATATCTGCGGAGCTCAGAACCATTCTTACCTTCACTTATCGCATCTCGTAATTCTGCATTAACTGTAAGGATCTCGAATACTCCGGTCCTTCCTCTGAATCCTGAACCGAAACATCTTTCACAGCCTTTACCCTTGTAATAGACGGTACCGTCATCCTGCATACCGATAAGAGACAGAGTGAATGGATCGGGCTTAACAGGCATCTTGCAGTTAGGGCAAACCTTACGCACAAGTCTCTGTGAGATAACGCCTCTCAGCGATCCTGCGATCAGATAAGGCTCTGCGCCCATGTCACGCAGTCTGTCAACTGCAGAGATCGCATCCTCAGTATGAATTGTCGAGAGTACCAGGTGACCTGTCATAGCTGCTCTCATCGCGATCTCAGCTGTCTCACCGTCACGGATCTCTCCGACGCAGATGATATCAGGGTCCTGTCTGAGGCATGACCTCAATGCGCTCGCGAATGTAAGTCCGGTCTTCTCGTTGATAGCTACCTGTGTAACGCCTGCTATCTGGAACTCGACAGGATCTTCGAGCGAGATGATATTTACCGTCTCGCTGATAAGTTCGTGGATCATTGTATAGAGCGTAGATGTCTTACCGGATCCCGTAGGACCTACGATGAGGATGATTCCCGCAGAATTCTTAAGGATCCTGTCGAATCTCTCATTATCCTTCTCAGTGATACCGATAGCGTGACGGTTCAGCGTGCTCTGCTCACGCATCAGGATTCTTATAACTACCTTCTCACCGAAGATCGTGGGAAGCGTATTAAGACGAAGATCTATCTGTGTTCCGTCAGAACGCTTAACAACAGCACGGCCGTCCTGAGGGATACGTCTCTCGGTAATGTTCATTCCCGCCATGACCTTGAGTCTGGAGATGACCGAATTCTGGAGTTCTCTCGGGACATCCATCATGGTATTGAGTCTTCCGTCGACTCTGATCCTTACCTTCATCTCTTTCTCATAAGGCTCAAAATGAATATCTGACGCCTTCTCGGCTATCGCCCTCTCGATAAGGGAGTTTACGAGCTTGACTGTAGGAGCAGCAGTCTCGTCGTCATTTGCAGCTATCTCATCACTTAAGTCATCGACTGTGACTGTAGTCTGCTCTTCTTTCATCTGCTCGATGGCACGGGCCGCGCCCTCGTTCTCGTAAAGAACCGACAGAGCCCTGGTGATGGCATCATAATAAGCGATCATCGGAATGACGCGGCGTCCTGTCATCTGACGGACAGCCTCGACTGCACGGAAGTTCATCGGGTCTTCCATAGCGATGTAGAGATTATTACCTTCAGCCTTTACGGGAATAAGCCTGTATGTACGGGCAGTGTCTTTGGGAACGATCTCGGTAAGCGTTGGGTCTATGCTCGCCTTGTTAAGATCAATGAACTCAACACCGAGCTGCATTCTCAAGGTCTCAACGAATTGCTTCTCAGAGATAATGCCCTCATCGATAAGATATGTACCGAGTCTCTTACCTGTTGCTTTCTGGCCGGCTAGTGCTGCCTGCAGCTGTTCTTCAGTAATCGCGCCGGAATCAACCAGCATCTCACCCAATCTTTTGTTCTTCACTTCGCTTTACCGCTCCTTCAATATAGTTATGGAAAAGTTGGAATTATCGGATCAGGACAGATCTTTACTTCCTGAGATAAGATAACATCATTAGGATTCTTCTCATCAACGACTTCTATAGTAAACGTATAGAGATTATTCTGGGCATCATAATTGATCTTTCCGTCTTTTATTCTGGAATACATTCCTGTGCCGGCCATAACATTCTGAGCTATCAAATAGCTTCTGCCTTTCCAAGGGGTAATATTGCTTGCACTCCATCCGGCAGGAAGCGTATAACCACTACACTCAACTCTGACCCAGATTCCATACAGAGGTGTTTTCTTGTTGTCTCCTCCTAATGTTGCATTAGTAGGAGACGAGTTCCAGTAATAGGTCGTAACAGGACCGTTCATTGTTGCCAGCTCAGTATCATTTGAAGTCTCTGTCTTACGCACAATAAAATCACTATACCTGGAAACGATCACAAACGGTGTCTTTTTTGCATTCGCCTCTTTCGTGCAATCCATAGGTCCGGGATTACTGCAGTCATTAAGATCAGCACGAAGATAGCTTACCGTAGCTACCATGATCATATTGGCCGTGGCTTGCCTGTTCATCGTATCTCTTATATGAGCGATTAAGACAATTCCACCAATCGCAGCAGTAGCAACAAAAGCCATAAGGCCCACCGCAAGCAGGAGTTCCGAAAGCGAGAAACCCTTTCTGCTCTTATGAGTATTCCTGTTGTAATACACTGCTCGCATAAGACTTATCCTCTACCTTGACAGCGTTACTTTTTGGGGTCGATTGTAAACGTATAATTAGTTATCGGGGTTATCTCTGTCGGATACTTCAATTTGTATTCAGCAACATATGCAGCCTGGCTCACTTCATATGCATTAAGATTATCAAAGTATGTCTTATATTCAGCTTTGGACTTACCCATGATATCAGTACCAACCTTGGCTCCGGAGAAGAGCATTATCATAGCAAGCGAGATTATCAGAGCTGCAACTAATGTCTCTGACAACGATTCACCATTTGAATATTTGTTATATCTCTTATCCATCATATAACCCCCGTAAAGTTGATCCGATCCATATTAACCAAAAGTTTGATTCTTGAATTCGAAATGATATCCGCCTGTACCACCGCTGTAGCTCTTAAAATAGCATTTGTCAGTGAATTCAAAAGTAATGGTTCGCTTATATGTACACGCGGTATTTTTACTTTCAATCGTTATCAAAACAGACTTAAACTGCATACAGCCCGGATTATTATTGCCAACCGCATCACCGACCGAACCATCTACATCCGTCAATATGATCGTAACCTTTACAGGTTTCTGACCGGCAAGAGTAATAGTAAAATCCCTTTTAATAATATCGCCGTATTCAGGGTGATCAGGATCAGTAGTACGCCAATACACCTTTTGTTGATTCATATTTGGTTTTGTGTTCTCAAAATAGCAGTTGATGAAAGAAAAGATCTCATAAGTTATAGTCGACGGACTTTTGTTTATCGTCTTTGTCTTACCACTCTCAACAGTGTTATACACATCATTAAGGTCAGCATACAGAATATTATATACAGCTGTTACAGCTGCTGATTCTTCCGGATACAAGGGGTCCGGAGTAGGAACAGGATCCACGGGATCCGGTATAGGCGCACCATTGTACGAAGTCTCAACAGTATCAGCATCATAGTTCTTTGCAGCGCTGCTGACAGAAGAGTTTGCAAGAGCAATAATACCTGCACATATTATCGAACACACCAAAAAGAAAATCAGCGCTATAGCAAGCGATGAACCCTCGCTGCTTCTTAACAACTCCTTGTTTTTCCGCTTATTGATCTTCATCGTTTATGCACCTTTAATAAGTGATGGCGCCGATACCCATGACACTTTGATTATCGGCTCCTGACATGCGCCTCTGCTCTCGTCGCCATTGGGAGGATTTTTAGTGACTTTCTGGTGATACCTTCCGTCAAACGTAACAAGTATGACTTGTTTTGTGTAGTCCTCACTGTTTGAGATCTTCAGTCCGTAGCTCTCGATGGTTGTACCGGAAAAGCCGGATACTCCACAATTGGAATTTACTACATATACTGCCCCATTTGCTTCGTCATAAAGGAAAGTACAATAACCGCTTTTGTTCTCAGTGATATCGACAACATTGCCTTTGCTGTCATATCCAGCATAAAATGCAGAAACAGCAGCCGCCTTTGCTGCCAGCTCTTGTTCCTTTACCTGCTTCATCCGGTGATTCTTTAGAACGTTCGAGAATATTGGGACACCTATTCCGACAAGGATCATAATGATAGCCATGGCGACCACGAGCTCCGCAAGTGTGAAGCCACGCCTGGTTGAATTGTAAGCAACCGTTCTCTTCATTCCAATTATACCAAATCCCAAATATTGCTTTTACTAATTATAATACAAAGATATCAGTTTTACTTTAGAAGTTTGCAACAATTTGGTTTTACGAAGAAGGCCGGGCAATGAACCCGGCCTCCACATCTACTTAAAAATATGTTTTTTTGACACATCACTTAAGAAGGGAAAGTTGCACTGATGCTTGTTACATTACCATTTTCGTCAAGTGCAACATACCATGTTGTTGCGATCTTGTCATCTAATTCAGAAGTAAAACCATTACCATCTACTTTCCAATCTTTAATAGCAGTAGTTGAAATTGCTGTTCCTTCTGTAGGAGCTGTAGTAACAGCAGTAAACACGCCTGTATCTACAACATATGAACCGCCCCTTGTTCCTTCTGTATCGAGATAAGCAGCCTTTGCAGCAGCATAAGCAGCACGTGCATTAGCCTGGTTTGTAGCAACTCTTGACTTCTTAAGCTGAGCTGAGAAGATCGGGATTGAGATACCTACGAGTACACCGATGATAGCTACAACGATCAAAAGCTCTGCGAGTGTGAAGCCCTTCTTGCTAGTTCTAATCTTTTTCATAATCTTGTCTCCTTTCGAATCTATCTTTTAGATTTGTTCGGGGGTCACCCTTGATTGATAATTCGATTCTATTCGTCTGCCATAATGCTGTCAATATTGCCCAAAATGTTTTCAATTTTAGTTAACTTCGGGTTTAAAATTTACGGTTTCGTCGTAACAAAATGGACACTAACCCCCTATTTATGAATATGTTTATGAACAAAATGTCACCGGCCGATTTGTGCTTTTCGTTTGTAATATGATTGTCATATAGAAAATAAAGAGTGTTAAGATACAAAAGATAACACTTAGGAGGTTTTGTTATGAGTAAGACTTCATTGCAAGACGGCGCGGTCTACGATGCCAGGAAACTTGGCGCCGGACGCGTCGTTGTTTTGGGCCTTCAGCACATGTTCGCCATGTTCGGCTCGACGGTCCTCGTCCCGGCTCTGACCGGTCTTTCCGTGTCCGCGACACTGCTCTTTGCCGGTCTCGGCACGCTTCTGTTCCACATACTCTCCAAGAGGAAGGTTCCCGCTTTCCTCGGATCGTCTTTCGCGTTCCTGGCAGGATATTTCGCGATCGCGCCTCATGGTGAGGCTGAGCTTCTGCCTTATGCATGTTTCGGCGTTGCCTGCGCAGGTCTTGTGTACCTGGCACTCGCAGCTGCCATCAAGGGCTTCGGCGTTAACCGCGTCATGAAGTTCTTCCCGCCCATCGTTACGGGTCCCATCATCATCGCTATCGGTCTGTGCCTCTCCGGCACCGCCATCAACAGCTGCTCGACCAACTGGCTCGTCGCAGTCGTTGCTATCCTCATCATCGTTATCTGCAACATCTGGGGCAAGGGAATGGTCAAGATCCTCCCTATCCTCCTCGGCGTTGTCGGCGCATGCCTCGTCTGCATCATCTTCATGTCAGCACCTCTGTCCACCGCAGTTGACCTTAACGCAGGCGTCGAGGGCGCTGTTCCCAATGTCGTTTACTGCATCGGCGGAGACCCGAACCTCCAGCTGTTCACACAGGCTAGCATCGATAATATCCAGAACGCAGCTTGGGTCGGACTCCCTGTTCAGGGAGAGAACACTGTTTTCTCGATCTTCGCAGGCGGCAACCTGGATCAGGCTCTGCTCCTCAACGCGGTTATTACTATCGTACCTATCTCCCTCGCTACAGTAGTTGAGCATATCGGCGACATCTCCGCTATCTCTTCCACAGTCGGCAAGAACTTCATCCAGGATCCGGGACTCCACAGAACACTCACGGGCGACGGTCTTGCAACAACCATCGCTTCCCTGTTCGGTGCTCCGGCAAACACGACATACGGCGAGAACACGGGCGTTCTTACACTGTCCAAGGTATTTGACCCGCTCGTAATCGAGCTCGCAGCAGTATTTGCGATCTTCTTCTCGTTCTCACCCAAGCTCGCAGCCTGCATCTCCGCCATCCCTACTCCTGTAGTCGGCGGTATCTCGCTCGTGCTCTACGGCATGATCTCCGCAGTAGGCGTACGTAACCTCGTCGAAAACCAGATCGACTTCTCCAAGGTGCGCAACGTCATCATCGCGGCGCTCATCCTCGTACTCTCGATCGGTGTCACATATTCTGCTGCAGGAGCTATCAGCCTCCCTTGCGGTACGATCAACGGTGATCCGCTCGTAATCTCCCTGTCCGGCCTCGCTGTAGGTTCGCTCATCGGAATCATGCTCAATGCTGCACTGCCCGGCAAGGACTATGTCTTTGAAGATAAGCAGAAAGCAGCACAGGCAAAGGATGAGACTATCAAGCCCGAGCCTGCCGGCAAGACGCTGGTAAAGTCCAAGAAAGAGGACAAGGAAGAAAAAGCTGAAGAGAAGTAATCGGTTAAATAATCTGATAATGAGAAATGCGCACCCAGGCGGTGCGCATTTTTATGTGGTTCATGAGGCATTGCATGATTGGGTAGGTTTTTTACGTTTAAACGCCACCATTTTGTGTAATCTCAGGCAGCATTGCACGAAATGGTGGCTCAAACTGTTGATAACGCCACCAAAAAGTCGATCAGTGGAGCAGCCAGATAAGACAGCCGATCTCAAGGGCGATCAGGATGCAGACTGCTGCAGTATATAAGCCCAGCTTACGGATGTCATTGAAGAACCCCGGATTCTCGGCCTTAAAGGCTGACTTAGCATGCACGGGGCTGGCTGCGCCCGCCATCGGGTCAGAGTTGACCTTGACCTTGTGACCTTCGTTATTGTAATCCTGCTCAGGATCGTATGTGCGTGAGATATAGGCGTTGCCAGTGACCTTACCGGTCTTCTTGGGCTTAACGTCGCCTCTTAATAATGCCTCATCTTCAAAAGGCTGCATCGCGTTGACCGACTCCTCGGTGTAAACGATGCGGTCATCCGCAGGGACAGTGTCCCCTTCCCTGTAATGAGTATGAATAGTGAACGCCGGGTCCTTAGTGTTGGGGACCTTGCGTCCGGGATCCAGCTGACCGGGTTTCTCAAAAAGCGGTAAGTCTTTCTGTGCCATAGGGTGATTATACAACATTTCGCTGGTTTTGCCTTTTCGGGAGGGGGCAGCGGCGAGAGTTAGAAGAAAAATAGCAAAAATCCCCGTTTTTCGCTAATTATTCGCTAATTTAGAAGATTATTAGCAAAAACAGGCCGTTTTTGCTAATAATCTGCAAACACGGAATATGGAGCAAAAAAAAAAGAGGCCGCGCCGTGAAGCGCAGCCTCTGAAGTAATAATCCTAACTCTAAGATCAGATCTTGTTGTCGGAACCGAGAACGTCCTTGATCTTGTGAGCAACGATAGCCTTAACGTTAGCACGGCCATCACCGAGGTACTGACGGGGATCGAAGTGATCAGGGTGCTCTGTGAAGTGCTTACGGATGCCTGCTGTCATGCCCAGACGGAGGTCTGAGTCGATGTTGATCTTGCAGACTGCGAGCTGAGCTGCCTTACGGAGCTGCTCCTCAGGGATGCCGATAGCGTCAGGCATAGCGCCGCCGAACTCGTTGATGATGGAAACGTACTCCTGAGGTACGGAAGAAGAACCGTGGAGAACGATAGGGAATCCGGGGATTCTCTTCATGCACTCTTCGAGAACGTCAAAACGGAGCGGCGGAGGTACGAGGATACCCTGCTCGTTTCTTGTGCACTGATCAGGTGTGAACTTGTAAGCGCCGTGGGAAGTACCGATAGCGATTGCGAGGGAGTCAACGCCTGTTCTGGAAACGAATTCCTCAACCTCTTCAGGTCTTGTGTAGGACTCCTGTCCTGCCTCAACCTTAACGTCATCCTCGATACCAGCGAGTGTACCAAGCTCAGCCTCAACAACTACGCCGTGATCGTGAGCGTAATCAGCAACCTTCTTGGACTCTGCGATGTTCTCCTCGAAGCTGTGGCTTGAGTAGTCGATCATGACAGATGTGAAGCCGGAATCGATGCAGGACTTACATGTCTCGAAATCTGCGCCGTGGTCAAGGTGAAGAACCATAGGAACCTCAGGGTGAAGCTCAACTGCAGCCTTTACGAGGTGTACGAGATAGTCGTTGTTAGCGTACTTTCTTGCGCCTGCGGAAGCCTGAAGAATAACAGGTGACTTGAGTTCAGCAGCAGCCTCTGTTATGCCCTGAACGATCTCCATGTTGTTAACGTTGAAAGCACCGATAGCGTAACCGCCGTCATAAGCCTTCTTAAACATTTCGGTAGAAGTAACTAATGCCATAATTATGCACTCCTTCATTAATTATTTTGACGAAGGGTCGAAGCCCTTCAAAACGTCCGCAATAATAATACTTTTTGGGTTACCCTAAGTCAACCGCAAGGAAGGCAAAATTAAGGCTTTATTTACACGTTATCAGACTATCTTGAGCGGCGTCTCGGACAGCTCGCCCGCATGGACGGCGTAATCTATGCCGGCAGTGGCCAGAAGGGCCGACCAGCCGCCTGCCGTCTTGAAGCCCAGCGCATAAGCCGTCTGCTTGACGAGGTCCTCGCGGGGCATGCCGTATTGGGTCTTCGCGACATAGACCGCAGCCCTGGCAGCCTCCTGGAGCGTGATGTCCTGGGCATCTCTGGGCTTATCCCCTTCCGCAGGCTTTCGAAAATGCTCAGTGAGCCCGTCCTCTTCGCCTTCGTGACGCCAGAGGAAGACCTTCTTGGTCTCGGGAGTCGGGTGCAAAGCCAGATTCTGCGCGGTCTGATGTATCTTGGAATACTTGACCAGATACTCGCAGCGCTCGATGATCTGCGGAGACTTGCGCGTGATGCCGCAAGCCGCACAAAGGCGGTCCGTGAGCACGTCAAAGCTTATGGGCGCCTCTGCCTCCACTATCTCAAGCACCGCCTGGCTCAGCATCTGCGTGTTCCTGGCATCACGGAACTCCTCCGAGGTCATCTCGGAGAGCGCGCAGGGCCAGACCCGGTATGGGACAGGGGTGTCAGCTAAGGATTCAGTCTTTTTTTTTACGTCGTCCGCTTCTTCTGCGGCCGGCTCTGCTTCGGCAGGCTGCTCATCCGCCGCTTCAGGCTCCGCTGCAGACTCGGATTCTGCTTCTATCTGCTCGGTATAGTCCGTAATCGGGATCTCGGGCTCCTGCTCAGCGGCCGGCTCGGAAGGCGCATCCGTCTCAATAGCACCGACGATGGCAGCTATCACGGCATCAGGATCTTCCCACCAGTCGATGGACCAGATCCTCAGTATCTTCCAGCCGAGACCTCTCAACACGCCCGGCTGTGCGATCTCACGCGAGTAAGCAGAATCGTTCTTGCCTACGCCCGCACCGTCGATCAGGATGCCGAGGCAGTAATCGTCTTCGTCCTGCCTGGTCACGCCGATATCGACCTTGAAGCCGGAATCACCGACTCCGCGCTCTAACTTGTAGCCCTTATCTGCAAGGCGCGCGCATATATCATCGGCAATGCCGGTGAACTTCGCACTCCTGTCGATGACCGGAGAATTGCCCTCTCCTGCTGCGGACGCCGGGATATCGGAATCCCAGTTGCCGTTGCCGCCTGCGTACATGAGGAATCTCTTGAACGCCTTGACTCCCTCGGGGGTGGCGTCTGTCACTCTGAGCGTCTCGGGCTCGATCGACGAGAACACCTTCATCCCGCAGCGCGAACGGGTAACGGCTACGTTAAGCCTTCGCCATCCTCCGTCCCTGTTCAGCGGGCCGAAATTCATCGACTGCTTGCCCTCGCTGTCAGGACCGTATCCGACCGAGAACAGGATCACGTCGCGCTCATCGCCCTGTACGTTCTCCAGGTTCTTGATGAAGATCGGCTCTTCCCCGCCGAATGCCCATTTCTCGAACTCGGTATCCTTCCTGCACTCCTCGTCGATCTTGTCTTCGATCAGGCTCTGCTGCTGGATGTTGAACGTGACTATGCCGTACGTGCGCTTGGACTTCTCCTCATCATGGAAGCACTTCACGAGTTCTTCCGTAAGGCTCACCGCCTCGGCCTCGTTGGTCCTGCTCTTGCCCGAATCGAACGAACCGGCGCACTTCTCCAGCGTTACGAGCGACGTCTGGTCATCGACGGACGGGAACGTATAGAGCTTATTCTCATAGAAATACTTGTTCGAGAACGCTATCAGGCTCTCGTGGCGGCTCCTGTAATGCCAGAGCAGGTGCGTCTCGGGCATGTTCACTGCAAGGCAGTCATCCAGGATGCTCTCCAAGTCCTCAGTCTCGGGATCTTCTTCGACTAAGACCTGCCCCTTGAAGAACGACGTCGGGGGCATCTGCTTCGGGTCTCCTACGACCACCGCTTCCTTACCTCTTGCAATGACGCCGACCGCCTTACACGTAGGCAGCTGGCTCGCCTCATCGAAAACGACCAGATCGAACATGGGCCTCTCCGAAGGCGCGATGAACTGCGCTACGGACATCGGGCTCATGAGCACGCACGGCGTGATATTGAGGATGAGCTCCTGGATACCCGTAAGGAGCGATCTTATGGAGATGTTGCGTCCCTTGCTCTTGATGGCCTTCTGCAGCGTGCCGAGACCCGAAGCCGCAGCCGCCGTGATGTCCTTGATCTCAGGAAGGTGCGCAGCTATCTGATAGTAGATCTCCTGCCTTGTCACAAGTTCAAAGTCATCGCTTATCTTCTTCAGCTGCTGGACCTTCTCATCAAAGATCTTGCCTGAGAAGCCCTTAAGAACGGGCGTGTTGTCTATGACACTGCACGCCATGAGCTTTGCCCAGGCCTTGTCATATGCGGGTATGAGCTGTTCTTCGTTCAGCACGCCTTCCTCGAAAGCCTTCACCACACCCGAGATCTTAAGCTCCGCGCATCTCGCTGCACAGGCATTGAATATCGTTTTGGATCTTATCTGATTCTCGTTGGCACGGACATCGGCGATCAAAGCCTTAACGGAAGCAAGATTGCCCGTATCAGGCATGAGCGCTTCATCCTCCAGCCCGAGCCTTGCCTTAACGGCAGCGTATGCCTTTACATAGTCTTCCTTGGAGACAAGAAGGTCGGTCATGACAGGAGACAGCTTCGGAGATTCTGCTTCGAAGCCGTAAGCAGAGTATTCTGCCTTATATGCGTTAAGCCTGTCTAATTGTGCATCGAGGTCGCCCCTGTGCGCGCCGGACTTATCGAGAGCCTTGATGCCGTCATATACTTTGCCGACAGCGCCGCTCCTGAACAGAGCGAACTTCGACTGTGCGGCAGCAAGCTCCGCCTTCTTGGCAACGCCGTCGAGCGCGAGGAACTCCGGAGTCCAGTCCTTAAGGATCTCTGCTCTGTCCTTCGTGTATTTCTCCACTGCATCTGCAAGGCGCCTGACGGAAGCAAAGTCCTCCCCGCTTCCGAGCTTGGGATATGCCGCAGCAAAAGCTCTTACGGCAGCGTCGAGTCTGTCGGCTGCCTGCTCGAGGCTGTCAAGTTCGGGCGCGAGCTGAACCTTGGTATCCTGGCTGTATTCGGTAGCTTTGACCGCGGCCAGCACACCTGACAGGCCTGTGCCTGAAGCCTTGAGTTCTCCCAAGGCTGCCCTGCATGCTTCGACCTTCGCCTCGGACATGTCCTGATCGTAGCCTTCGTCCAGGATCACATCCGGGTAGTCCTTGTTGGTGCCGTAGACATTGAGCATCTCGAACAGCGAATAGCCGCAGTTCTGCGGTTCGCCCAGAGCCTTCATGTACGAATCGAGTTCGGCCCTTCTGGCCTTAACGTTATCGAGCATCGTCTGATACCCGCCGCCTGATGTGGCGACAGCCTTGGCACGCTCTGCCATGGCCGTCTCGAGCTGGTCTAAGACATAGCTCTTGCGGACCTTATTGGAATGAAGCTCAAGGCAGAACGGCGCGATGCCTATCTTGCCGAGTCTCGAATAAACTACATCAAGCGCAGCCTTCTTCTCGGCAACGAAGAGGACCTTCTTGCCGTCTGCGATACAGTTGGCGATCATGGAAGTGATCGTCTGGGATTTACCTGTTCCCGGAGGACCGTGGAGCACGAAGCTCGCACCGTCTTTGGCTCTCTTGATCGCATAGAGCTGTGACGCGTCTGCCGATATGGGAAGGTATGTCGTGCCGTCGTCGGTAAAAGAGGATGCTGACCTCTCCATATCCTCATATTCCCAGGACAGTCCGCCTTCGAGAAGGCTCTTAACTATCTTATTGGAAGAGATCTCTTCCCTGTGGTTGTGCAGATCGTTCCACATTACGAACTGCGAGAACGAGAACATGCCGAGAACGCATGCATCGATCACTTCCCAGCCGTCCTTGGGTGCAACGGCGCCCTTGAACGTATCAAGGATCGTCTTGACATCGATGCCGCTGGCATCAGAAGGAAGCTCTCCGCCGAGTTCTTCGATATCTATATCGAAGTCCTGTCTGAGCTTCTCCAATATCGTTATGTTGATGCTGACGTCCGAATCGGTCTTGCGCATCGAGTACTTGCCGAGACCTATCTTGCGCTTGAGTTCGACAGGAACGAGGACCAGAGGCGCATAGTAAGACTCCTTGCCTTCTTCCGACCACTTGAGGAAACCGCAGGCCAGGAACAGCGTGCCCGCGCCGTCTTCTTCGAAAGCAACCCTGGCGCTCCTGTAGAGCTGCTTCATCCTGTCGTCGTATTCTTTCTCCGTCAGAGGGGTATATATCTTGGGTGTGGAGGCCTTGATGCCTTCCGTCA
Organism: Clostridiales bacterium; assembly: GCA_017550385.1. Taxonomy (GTDB): domain Bacteria; phylum Bacillota; class Clostridia; order Saccharofermentanales; family Saccharofermentanaceae; genus Saccharofermentans. The sequence continues at coordinate 12,945 of JAFZPJ010000060.1, read as the reverse complement.
GGACTTCAGCGATAGCCGACGTATCGCTTATCTTCTCGAATTCGAATTCAATATCGGGGATCTTCGGGGTCTTGTCTTCGTTCTCGCCGGCATCCGTGCGCGGCAGAACAGCGTAGTCTTTCTCCTGGGAGATGAGGTCTTCGGCATCGCAGCAGGAAGTAACGAGGAGCGGCACCGCCTTGCCTTTGATCTTGCAGTTGAGCAGTGCATTACGCGCGGAAAGGTCGAGGAGCTTACGCTCCCAGAGGTCGAATTTGTTTCGCGAGCGGTCCTGTACGTTGTCAGACATGAATAGTACCCCCATAAAAGGATACTACTTATTATAACCTATTCTTCGCGGCCGCCGTTAAGTCTTTTCCTGCGCTCGCGCCAGTCCGGGATAACGCGTTCGACCTGCGCCCAGAAACGCTTGGAATGGTTGAGTTCGAGGAAGTGCGAGAACTCGTGGACCACGACGTATTCGATGAGGTCTTCCCTCTGCTCGAACAGCCTCAGGCTGAACTTGAGCGTGGACTTGGACGGGAAACACTCGCCCCAGAACGACTTATACTCACCGAAAGCTATCTTCTCCGGATACTTTACTCCGAGCCTGGCGAAATGCGGGTACACTTCATGGCAATACAGCAGCACCACGCGCTTCAGGGACGCTCTTCTCCACTTGTCGTAGGTGCGCTTGATCTGCGCGTTGTCTTCCGGATCTTTGACCGTGAGATTGACGTCGCCTCCGATGACCTCGACTTCGTTCTTCTTTCCCTGAAGGATATGCAGCGTAACTTCGCGGCCAAGCACCCTGATGTTCTCGCCTTCGCAGTACTTAACCGGTTTGCCGGCTTTCTCCTGCCTGGCAACGACCTTGTCGATGGACTTGGACAGATAATCGGCCGCAGAACTTACAAAACGCTCCGCTTCAGCCTGGGAAACATATCTGGGATAGGAACAGTACAGAGTGCCGTCATCTCTTACTCTGACGTTGATATTCTTTACGCGCTTTTGCTCGAATTCGCAGATGGCCGGACGCCCGTCAAGGCTGACGATCCGAAGGCTGCCCATCAGGCCTTGATCATCTTGTCGAAGTTCTTGCCGTTCATCTCGGCCATGGTGCGGCCGCACTCGGCAAGCTTGCCTTCGATGTGTTCCTGCTCCTTGGGACGCTTGATCTTAAGTGTCGTCGTCTTGATCATGTCCTCTTCGGTGAAAACATAGTGGTGAACACTCTTATACTGAGGCATCTTGTGGTTAGCCTCATGGACCTTATCGTTAAGGTAGATCTCGATCTGGTTGTCGTCAGGCTCCGTGGTAAGGCCGAGCTCGGCACCGATGACGGAGCGGCTGATGAGGAGCTTGGCGCATATGTCGATCGCCTGTCTGTCATTGGCATAGCCCCAGACGAAAGCCTCCGTTACGCCCTTGATCTCCGTGAGCACAGCCTCGATCTCCTCGGGGAAAGCTTTCTTGCCGTTGGTAAGAACTATCATGGACTTAACGCGTCCCGTGATGTGGATCGCGCCCTTCTTGTCGATATAACCCATGTCGCCTGTATGGAACCAGCCGTCGGAATCGATCGCTTCCTTGGTAGCTTCTTCGTTCTCATAGTAGCCGAGCATGACGCAGTCGGACTTGGTGAGGATCTCGCCAACCGCCTTGGGACCTCTGCCCTCGGCATCGATCGTTACAGTAATTCCGGGAAGCGGACGTCCTACTGAACCGTGTACGTCACACAGCTCGCTGTTGACCGAGATAACGGGCGCAGTCTCAGTAAGACCGTAACCCATATAGAACTGCAGACCGAAGTCCGTGAATGCATCGATGTACTTCTTGTCGATGCCGGCGCCTCCGATGACGATCATGCGGAAGTTGCCGCCGAGCTTATCGAGGATCTCCTTGAAGACGTTCTTCCTGACGTCGAGGCCGCAGCGTCTGAGGAACCTTGTAACGGGCCTTGCGACTGCGATGACCTTCTCCTTGCCGGAAGCCTTGATGCCGTCTTCGATCTTGGAATAGATATTCTCGAACAGGAGCGGTACCGAGATACAAACCGTCGGCTTCCACTCCTCCATGTTCTTAACGATATACCTGAGACCGTCGCACAGGCAGATGCACGCACCGCACGACAGTATGAAGAAGTCGCACGTATTCTCGAAAGTATGGTGAAGCGGCAGGATCGAGAACGCCCTGTCGGTCTTCCTTACATCGAGAGTCTGCGAGATGGAATATACATTGGAACAGATATTGTTGTGTGACAGGAGTACACCCTTACTCATAGATGTAGTTCCTGACGTGAAGAGGATTATCTTCGCTTCATTGGCGTCGATCGGAGTATCCTCGAACTTGGTGTCTCCGGCCTCTCTGAGCTTGATGCCTTCTGCTATCCAGTCATAGATATCGCAGAACCTGTCGTCATCTTCGGGCCATGTATCTTCAGGCTTCTTGCCTGTAAGGCCGTCCTTGTAGAAGATAACGAACTTCTCAAGTGCGAGGTCGAGTTCGCCGGAAGTCATTTTCGCTGCGATGTCGAGCATCATCTTGTGGTGCTTGTGGTGATAGAAGATAACTCGGCTCTTGGATCTGATGAGCAGCTGGATGAGCTCGTCTTCGGGGAGCATCCTGTCGAGAGGAACACCGACTGCCGAAGAAGAGAGGATCGCATTGTAGGAGACAAACCACTCATAGGCATTCTCGCCTACGACGGCAAGCCTTCCGCCTGCATATTCGCTGTTAAGGATGTATGTGGCAAGACCTTTGATGTCCTGTCCGTACTCGTAGAAAGTGCGGTGGACCTCACTCTGCTTGGGAGATCTCCTGAAGATAAAAGCGTCGGATTCAGGGAACTTATCACAGGTCTTGATGACAAGATCCTTGATATCGGTGAACTTCTCGGCTTCAAATATAGCGGTACCCGTTACAGGGGTCATAATTATCCTCCATGCGCGAACAAATCATCTGCAGGCGCAATAGCAAATATAACATACTTGCCGAATATTTTACAATAAAAGTGCATTTACTAATATAAATAAAGTGCATTTGCACTATTCGCAAAAAATAAGTTATTGGGGTATATTAAACGAGTTAATAACTTAAAGGGGTGTTTGCATGCCTGAAGGAAACGATACCGAGAACATAAAGCAGACCGCCGGGACTGAACCTAAGGCCGAAGAGCCTAAGAAGACTTCCCGCGCGGAGCATCACAAGAATCTCGACGAGAAGTATCCCACGCACCGCGGTTTCTGGGACGTAGTGGCCAAGAACGGCTTCCTTCTCCTTACTCACATGTTCTGCGACATGAAGTGCATCGGCAAGGAGAACTTCCCTGCCAATAACCCTTACGTCGTCGCTTCCAACCACCAGAGCTATCCGGACGGCGTCCTCATCATCGACTATCTTCCGAAGGGACATTTCAAGTGGATGTGCTGCCTCGCAGCTTCCGACCTCGAGACTAATCACGGCAGCCTCGGCCGCCTGATAATGAGAGTCGGCAGAGGCATCGCGGTCGACCGTTACGGCAACCCGGTAAGAGGTCTCATCAAGGCCAAGAAAGAGATCGAGAAGGGCAACATCTGTTTCGTATTCCCCGAAGGAACAAGAACCCACACGGGCAAGCTCGCAGAGATGAAGGACGGTGCGGCTTACCTCGCCATCAAGGCTGACGTGCCCATGGTCCCCGTATACATCGCCGGCGCATACCAGATCTGGCCGAGGACATCCAAGCAGCCTCATCCGCTGAACGGTCTCAAGAGAAAGAAGATCAGGATCTACGTAGGCGAGCCTCTCCACGGCAAGGACTTCGACAACGATCCGCACAAGATGACCGAGGCACTCTCACAGTGGATGCACGAGCAGGAAGAACTGCACTGGGATCCCGAACTCGGCTGATACGTATATAATTAGCAACCAAGAAAAACGCCCTGCTCTTCAGCAAGGCGTTTTTCCTTTCTCAAATTATCCCTCTCCTATCTCAGATAGTAACCGTAATCACTTCAGTTCGACATCCACGTCGTCTACCACATCGTTGAAGCCTGCTTCGACCTGCGACCACATGGCATTCCAGTCTGTCTCTCCCGCCTTCTGCGCAAGCTGTACCGCGAAGGTGGCAACCGTGATTATAGAGAATACGATCGCCAGGATGAGCGATACCACGCCGGTAATGAGAAGTTTGAGATCACCTTTTGCTTTTGACTTAGACATGTTTACACCCCCACTCCTTTATACCAGATTGCTTTGTTCCAGCCGATGTATGCACCGATGCCCTTGCAGAAGTATTTCGTGCCGAGGAAAGTAACTGCAAAGAGGAAGATGCAGGCAAACAGCAATGTTACCGCGAGAAGTATAGCTGACGGCAGGAACGTACCGAACGTGCCGAGTACCGCTGCCACGATGAGATATACTGCGGCCGTGAATGCCAGCACGAGTATGATCAGCAGGCAGACGAGGATGCAAGCGATGACTATGGCGAGCGGGATCGCTACGAAGATAGCCAGGAGCACTACGAGCAGCACACCGACGGGATCGGCTGACTTGTTGCCGTCGATCACGGGCGCTGCCTTCTTCTTCATAACCTGAGAGAAGTTGCTGCCGTCCTTGAACTCTGCTGCGAGCTTTACAGGGTCACCGAGACCTTCTGCAATCTGCTCCTCTGTCTTGCCGGCTTCTACGCCTTCCTCGAAATGAGCTTCCATATCATCAAGGATATCTTTTACATCCCCGTAGGACATGGAATCAAGCTCTTTGGCGAGCAAATCCAGATATTCCTTTTTATTCATCCTTAGTGTCCCCCTGTTTGTTACTCAAAATATCATCTACTGCCTTCGCGAACTCATCCCATTCCGCGCGATCCGATCTCAGCCTGTCACGGCCTGTATCGGTCAGATGATAGTATTTACGCGGCGGGCCGTTCTGCGATTCCTTGAGGTAAGTCTCGACGCATCCGTCCTGTGCGAGTTTTCTTAAGATCGGATATACGGTGCCGTCCGCGACCTGGACCTTCTGTGTCAGCGAATCCGCGAGATCGTAACCGTAACTGTCTCCCTTATCCAGGAATGCAAGAACACACAAATCGAGAACGCCTTTCTTGAGTTGGTTGTTCATTGTCTTTCCCCCGTTTTCCAATTGATAACAGTTTGGGCTGTCACTATTGGTTATAGCACACTATTATTCATTGTGCAATACTGGCCTATATTTAATTCCAGGGGCAGAAACGGCGGTATTCATTTCTTGAGCATGTACTTGCGGGCTATGGATAATCCCACATTATAAGGGAACGGCCTGAGTGCCTTATCGGCCTCCCTGAGTTTGTCTCTTATCGGTATGGACTGCGGGCAATGCTGTTCGCACTTGCCGCACTTGATGCACTGCGTTGCAGCTGCGCTGTCCGCTCGTAGAGCGATCGTCTGGAAGTATTCCGAACGGCCGGAACTCTTGCTCTCCGAATACATATGGTTGTAGCACGAGAAGATCCCAGGGATATCTATTCCCCTGGGGCACGGCATGCAGTAACGGCAGCCCGTGCAGTTCACCTTGGTCTTCTCGTTGATGATGGCCTTGATCTTGTCTATCATCTCGAACTCGTGCTCACCGAAAGCTCCCGCCTCAGCAGCCGAAGCCGTTTTGCAGTTCTCTTCTATCATTTGGATCGAGTTCATTCCGGAGAGGACACACGTGACCGCCTCCTGGTTCCACAGCCAGCGGAAGGCCCACTCTGCCGGTGTCCAGCCGTTCGTGTCGGCGGCTATTTCTTTACGCGCGCGGTCCGGGAGAAGGTCGACGAGCTTGCCTCCGCGAAGAGGCTCCATGATCAGTACCGGTATGCCCTTTGCCGCAGCTGCTTCGACGCCTGCCCTGCCCGCCTGCGTATGCTCGTCCATGTAGTTGTACTGAACCAGGCACAGCTCCCAGTCGTATGCGCCAAGGATCTTAAGGAACATCTCCGTGTTGCCGTGGAACGAGAACCCGAAATGCTTAACGACGCCGGCGGCCTTCTTCTCCTGCATCCACTCGACTATGCCTAGTCCTGCAAGGCGCTCCCACTGCGCGTAATCGGTCATGTGGTGCATCAGGTAGTAATCGAGGTGATCCGTCCTGAGGCGCTTAAGTTCCTCGTCAAGATACTTATCGAGGCCCGCGCGGTTCTTGACCATGTACTGCGGTAGCTTGGTCGTGAGTGTTATCTTGTCGCGGAGGTTGTTCTTCTCCAGTATCTTGCCCAGGGCCTCTTCGCTTCCGGGATAGATATATGCCGTATCGAAATAGTTCACGCCCAGCTCATAAGCGCGCAGGACTTCCTTCTCGGCCTTGTCGAGATCGATCTTGCCGCCTGAAGAGGTAAACCTCATACATCCGTAACCGAGGATGGATATCCCCTTTCGATATTGCATAAAAGCCTCCTTGGCCGTTATGTGGTGCTGTAAGATATCAGCAGATAGTCTCCTGACTGGCCGACATCGACAATCGCCGTGCCGGTTCCGGTCTTGGTAAGGGTTGCGTCTGCCGCTGCCTGATCCGGGGTGAGTGAATAGTATGCCGCGATGCCGTCCATATCCAGTCTGGAATAGACCTCGTAGTCGATCGAATAGATCGTGAATTCTATCGTAAGGGTTCCGTCGGTGTTATTCAGGACGGAATCAACGATGCCGATCTGTGTGTAGCCCTCACCGCTTCCTGCCTCATACCAGATCTTGCCGTCCGCATAGTAAGGACCTGCAGGCTGGTCGCCGTAAGTCTCCGGAGGTTCAGGCAGAGCCTTGCAGTCTTCTTCGGTGAAGTAGTAGGCAATGTATTTGGAGATGACCTTGACGGACTTATCTACAGTGAAAGTCTCGAAAGTAAGGTCTCCCTTCGTCTCATAGCTTATCGAATCGCTTGAGTTGATCTTCAGGTGGATGTGGACAAAGTCCAAGAGCTGTTCGGCGCTCGCGCTGTCCCTGTCGTAGTCATAGAAATACTGCTCGACGAAGTTAGTTATGTAGGTATTGGCATATGTCTGATCTTCGCTGTCCAGAACGAGATATTCAGGAAGGATCTCTGGAACTGCAGAAGATTCAGTTGCTTCAGAGGTCTCGGACTCGGTTCCGTTCGCAGCAACGGATGCCTGAGGTGCCTCAGCAGTTTCTTCGGAAGATTCCTGTTCAGAACTTGCTTCAGGTGTTGCTTCGGGTTCTTCTGATGTCTTGCATCCTGCAAAAGAGCCGAGCATCAGGCATGCGCTTGCCGATATTGCGAGGAGCTTGATCGCTTTGTTGTTTATGGTCATTTTTGATCATCCTTAAAACTTAATAATATGGAAGAAGGCTTTCTCCTACCGCTTATTATATCAGACGGGCTTCACTAAGTTTTGCCTAAGGTTTGCTCTGGTTTTCATTAACTTCGGATGCGCAAGAGGGGCATAATAAGGCTACTAACAAGCTTCACAACACCCTGACAAAGGTAACCCCGGGATATTAAGTCCCGGGGTTTTAATTTGTTACTGCAGGTGTACTGCTGTGCGGAACAGCGGTAGTGCTTTTCGGCCTGAAAAGTGCCGTTTGTTACTATGGGTGTACTGCCACGCGGAACAGTGGTAGTGCTTTTCGGCCTGAAAAGTGCCGTTTGTTACTATGGGTGTACTGCCACGCGGAACAGTGGTAGTGCTTTTCGGCCTGAAAACACCCGTTTGTTACTGCAGGTGTACTGTTGTGCGGAACAGTGGTAGTGCTAATTACTTCTCTTCCCAGGTAAAGTCTATCAACTGACCGTTCTCATCGGTCTGTCCCTGGAGCATCAGCTGATAATCATATACGACCCATCTTTTATCAAAGGTATATTCGAATTCATCCAGATTATCGGTGAAATCAATCCTTACCAAACTATATACGCATCCGCTCTCTTCGATTACGTCGCTGATGATCGCGGCAACTTCATCGCGATCGATAGCATCAACATCTTCTAAGTAGATAACGCCAATAAACTCATTATTTGAATCCGCAGATGCCATGAATTCTTCGAACGAAAGATCCTCTGTGTTATAGTCTCTGGCATTCTGCCCAGATGTATCCGGATTGCTTGTCAGTACACCGTCTCTCATCCAACCTTCATAACCGTATGTAGCTATGTTGAAGTCATCCACACCGAGTCTCGAACATATCTCAGTCATAATTCCGACCTGACTGTCCAGGATCTGATCTTTGTATCTTACATAAAGGAAGTTGTCATAGAACACGCCGTCTCCTACAGCACGGACTACAACCGAATCATCAAAGCCTTCAACTGTATACGAAGCTACATCATCAGCGGAACCTTTGAATTCAAAAGAATATCCGGGATATTTCTCCTTAAGATGCTTTAGTCCGAGATCCCGGCTGAACAATCCGCATGCCGTACCGGAAGCGGCAAGACACAAGATCAAAAACAGTGAGCAAAACCTTCTCTTCATACTTCAAACCTCATTAAGTCTCGGTGCATTAACGGTGAAACTGATGTTTTATCAGTTATCCGCTTCATATCAGACCTCCAAATAGATAGTTAGTACTATCGCAAAACTTACTAATCGCATGTTAGTATGTATTAGCTACTATATCAAGAACATCTTATCAACCCAATGATTAAATGTTATAAAAGATCAAGGAGATAACGGAATGAAGAGATTAACAGCAAAGATCACAGTATTAGGTCTCACCGCAGCACTTCTTGCCGGAAGCATCACGGCATGCGCAGGCGGAGTGACAAAGCCCGACAAGCCGGAAGCAGAGCCTTTGGAGATAGAAGAAGTCGAACCTTCTGAAGAGTCTTCTAAGGAAGAGCCCGCCACTACCACCACAATGGTTCGACCAAGTTCATCGGCTACTACCCGATCGAGATAGGCATCTAAAAGGAGACACGCATGAAGTACGACGAGTTGCGCGAGAATTTCATCACCGGCCTTTCCGAGTTCTACTCGAACAATGTTATTCCCCCGCGTGCGTCTATCAACATGCGCCGTGCCCTGACCGAGCATAAGAAACGCTTGGACAGCAAGGGCATAACTTACAGTGAGACATATACGCCCGTCGAAGAACCACGCGTCAAGGAACTCGAAGTGCTGTCCTATGCCTTCCCGACAAAGGATGTGTCGGAGCATTTCGACATCGCGACGGAGCTCACGGACGGCAAGTGCGGTATCCGCCGCAACGACGAGAAGGACAACATCCTGCACCTGCAGGTCATAGACAGACGTGACAAGGAAGAAGGCGACAGCAACGAGGGCGAGGTCATTCTCGTGTGCCCGAACTGCGGAAGCCGCGCCGATGCGGACACTCTCGCCGGCGGCTGCCCAATGTGCGGCACCAAGTTCCAGATAGACGGCCTCTACCCTTGTGTCAACGCTTACTATCACCGCCCGTACCCGCTGCCTTCGCAGACTGACGATGCCACGGTGGACCGTTTCAAGCTTGCAATCAAGATCGGCGGTGCGTTGGCTGTATGCCTTGGCGTGTACAGCTTTTTCGTGAATTTTATTCCCAGCGGCAGATTATTTCAGAGCCTCATAATCGGCGCAGGCAACGTCGTGATGGGCGCGTTCATAATAATTCTTGTGGTCTACGCGATCCTGACGGTTATCTTCGCAGGAAGAACGATCGCGGGCGGCGTGAAAGTCGCTGCCGATACCCTCGACATGGCAGGCGCGAACATGAGCAAGGTCAGGACCGAGCGCGAAGTTCGGAAGTACGATCTCGCATTCTCCTACGAAGTGTTCGAGGGCAAGATCCTCTCGGCGATCCGCACCATCGCGTATTCAGACGACCGCAAGAACTGCGGCCTCTACATAGGTGATGACGACCTGACCTTCATGGACGATCTGGTCGACATCCGGTACCGCGGCGCGTCCAAGTTCGAAGAAGCGACGCTGACAGGCGATTACCTGCACATTACGATGACGGTTTACCTTGATAACATCTACTATACGGGCTATTGCTTCACTCAGAAGCGCGAGAAATTCATCGTTAGCCTCGTACGCCACAAGGACGCGAAAACATCTTCCACATTCACCGCATACAGCTTGAACTGCCCGACATGCGGTGCTTCTTACGACGCGGTACTCTCCCGTGTCTGCCCTTGCTGCGGCGCGACCGCCGACGTGTCCGGGTTTGACTGGAGCATCAACAGGATCGTGAGAGTGAGTAACGAATGACATATACCATACAACTATTAAAAGGCGGAACCGACAACTGCTATCTGGTGACCGACGGGACGAATGCCTTGCTCGTAGATACCAGCAGCGGCGAGAGCAGAGAAATGGTCATGGACGCGTGCAGCAAGTACGATCTGAAGCTCGTGGTGCTGACGCATCCGCATTTCGACCACGCCGAGAACGCTGCCGCCATCTCAGAGAAGTTCGGAGTCCCCGTCGCATACCACCGCGCGGATGACGGCATATTCGACAGTTACGATTCGCAGCCTTTGCGTTCCTATGGATTGGTCGGATTCGTTATATTGCAGATGTCGCTCAAGGTGCTTCGCGAGACCAAGGTCGAACGCCCGGCAAATTGTGTGTTTGTTGCCGAAGGAGATACTCTTGCAGATTACGGTTTCCCTGATGTGAAGGTTATCGAACTTCCCGGCCACACTGCCGGTTCGATCGGCCTTCTTGTTCAGGACCATTCGCTGATAGCAGGCGATGCGCTCGATAATTGGATCGCGCCCGGGATGGGTCATCTGTATGCCGACTTGGGGGCGATGAAGAGTACGTATGCGAAGATCCGCGCGCTCGGGCCCCGCACGATATACTACGGTCACGGCAAACCGACAGTGCAAAAATGAATCCCTAACTTTTGCCCAGGTTTTAACCCAGGTTTAACGCAAAACCGTTATGTAAGAGGGGCATAATGAGGCTACCAAAAAAATTCATAACTACCCCTCCTTTTGAAAGCCCCGAGACATGTGTGCTCGGGTTTTCTTATGTCCCCTGCCGTTTGTAAACAAACCGCCTTCTGCCTACTTTTAACTTAAATTATTCAATAACAGAATGAAGTTCACAGAGGCGCTTATAGCCTTGTTCGATCCCGGCTTTGAGCTCAGCGATCCTCTCCTCGCGTGCCTTGACCTTATCGGCCTGTTCATCCACTTTAACCTTTCTCTTGGAGATCTCGGCATTGAGGGTTCTGCCGTAAATAACAAGCGCAATTACTATCGACACATAAACAGCTGTAGCAATACCCAGGATCCATATGAGGTTAGATCCTGAATCCTTATGGCTTTCCTCCCAGGCATCATAGTCGATCTTACGCTGTTCTTCCCTCTCAAGAGCGTCTTGATAATCCTGATAGTCACCGAACGCAACAAAGAATCCGTTATCATTGGAACCCACTCCATACGGATCATGGATCTGATATGGAGAGTCCGAAGTCTGTGTTGTCTCATATTTGCTGAGATCCTCAGCTTTGGCATACGGATTTCTCGTGGCAAGCTTGTAACCCAGGAATATCAACAGGCAACAGATTATATAGCAAATGATCGTCAGGATAACAGCTTTCTTCGGACGGACCCTTTGAGAAGAATAGATGCATATCGAGTCTCTTTCATAGACGATATCGTTAAGACGGTCCTGTGAATGATCTCTCTCGGCCTTTTGGGTCTTGAGCTCTGCTTTCTCGTTGATGAATTCATGACCCGAGTCAACAATATCCTTCATGACAGTAAAATACTCGCGGTCCTGAGGCTTGGACGATTCGATCCCTCTGTCTATCTCTTTATTGACCGACTCATAGTCGATCTTTGAAAACAGATCAAGACGGCGGATATCGTCGATCTTTGTAATATTCATTGCTATGAGAGCCTTGCCGCGGAGAGCTTCAAAGTTATCAGGCTCTTTCTCCAACATAAAACCGTAAGCTCTGTCTGCCGAATCGAACTCCTTTTTTGTAAGCGCTTGAGCAGCTATGCTCAATACGCTCTCCTCTCGAAAATAATCATAGTCGAATGTAACACCGCAGAACGGGCATTCGTACATCTGATGCTCCAGATCGACTCTGAGTTGTCCGCCGCAAGTCGGACAGATATGTGCATTAACATCTTTCATCTTTGGCTTTTCCTCGACACAGCACAGTTAGTTTTATTGCAATACTTACTAACCATATAATAGTATGTTTTTGCTACTATGTCAAGCATTCTCCCACATGTTGTCCAGCCTTTCCTGCAAATACTGGTGGAATAGTTTTGCTAACGACCGCAAACGATCAAAGTAATTCACTCGGAGCTTCGAGATCGAACTCATCACAAAAACAGTTTGACCACAAAAGCAGTTTTCACTATTATGAAGATTGTAAGGGCTGGATTAAATACTTGAAGGAGACTCATCATGTCAATTAGCAACTTATTTGGCATTGTTGGAAGTGTATTATCCGTATTAGTCGAAGTATTATTGACGGCTGTATTTATATATATCAGTGTAACAATAGTGCTCTTCATCGTAGACGCAATAAAGGCAAAAAGTCAGGGCCGCAAGATCAGAACGGGCTTCAAGGTCATGTTCATCATCGCCATGATCCTCTTAGCTCTCATGATCGCCTTGGCGATTTACGTAATTCTGGTGCTTCTCAATATATTTATGTTCGGACCTTTCTAAGTCCTGCTGCCCGGCAGAAGCCAGATCCAATCACTTTTGTTACAGATAAATAAGGGTTCCAAGATCTTGGAACCCTTTAAACATTGGTGATCGTGAGCGGATTCGAACCGCTGGCCTACCGCTTAGGAGCGCCGAGAACGGAACTAAAAACATAGAAAGGATGCGCGTTTTCGGGATTACCCGTTCTTATTTCAGCCACTTTTTCAACCATTTATTACTTTGTGGTGTTAGTACATTTTATTGCTACTTTATAGTCGGGTAGAAAAGGTAACAGCCAGTTATACTTCTACCCTCTTGTTATCTAAGCTACAATCAGGAAAGGTAATGGACTGACGCCGATTTTATTGGATTCCTACGTCCGTCTCGCAAACCGTCAT
>JAFZPJ010000059.1 GCA_017550385.1 Clostridiales bacterium | reverse complement strand
TAAGGACGTTGTAGGCGTTGCTCTGGATATCTTCATCAAGCTCATGTCCACAGTTGCCAACACCATTGCTCCTATCATCAGGAACTTCAAGCTCTTCGGCTGATAGGTTGCTATAAGTTAAAAGCAAAGCGGCTGTCTTCATGGACAGCCGCTTTTTACAGGCCAAACCCTTTACAAACAAAGGAACTGATGGTATCATCACCAAGTTGCCTTAATCGCAGTTTTGCGGAAGACTCCGACCCTTACCTTCGATTTTGGCGTATTAATACTAAAGGAGGAAAGATCCATGTCAGCATCTTTCGACAAGCAGGCTATCATCAAGGAATATGCACTCTCTGAGGGCGATACAGGTTCTCCCGAGGTTCAGGTTGCACTTCTGACTTACAGAATTAACCACCTCACAGAGCACCTCAAGACTCATAAGGGTGACCACCACAGCAGAAGAGGTCTTCTCATGATGGTTGGTAAGAGAAGAAACATCCTTGACTATCTTGCAGCAGTTGATATCGAGCGTTACAGAACTCTTATTGCTAAGCTCGGCATCAGAAAGTAATCTTATAAACAGATTATCGAAGAAGCGGTTCCTTAGGGAGCCGCTTTTTTACTGAAACAGAATTACTTCTAATGTTATAATTAATAATTAGAACTTCCGGGAGGTATTCTTATGCTTGACGGTTTTATCAGAGTAGCGGCAGCAAGTCCCGCCGTAAAGGTCGGTGATGTTGATTACAATGTTGCTCAGACTGTTCTTTGTGCGAAGAAGGCTGCCGAGAATGATTGTGCAGCAGTTGTTTTCCCTGAGCTGGGTCTTACAGGATATACCTGCGGCGATCTGTTCCTGCAGAATGCTTTGCTCGATAAAGCTATCAATGGCTTATTCGACCTTGCTGAGCAGACTGAAGATCTTAATACGATCATCATCGTCGGACTCCCGTATCAGCTTGGAGATAAGCTCTATAATGTTGCTGCCGTAATCCATCAGGGCGACATCCTCGGTCTGGTTCCCAAGCAGAATATCCCCAATCACTCTGAATTTTATGAGCTCAGACACTTTACGCCTTATATCGATGAAGGCGTCATCATGACTAACGATGAGATCTGCTTTGGCAGGGCAGTGTTCAACTGCGGAGAGTTCTCGTTTGCAGTAGAGATCTGTGAAGACCTGTGGGTAGCATCGAGCCCGTCTGTCGAATACGTTCAGAGCGGAGCACAGGTGATATTCAATCTCAGCTGCTCGGATGAGATCATTGGTAAGGCAAAGTTCAGAAGAGACCTGGTCAAGATGCAGAGTGCCAAGCTCATGGCTGCCTATGTATATGCAGATTCCGGTCTCGGTGAGTCCACGCAGGACCTTGTCTTCGCAGGCCATAACATTATCGCTGAGAACGGCAAGATAATTGCCGAGAGCAAGAGGTTTGCCAATGATGACGAGGACGAAGCTGTCCTCTATGCAGATATCGACCTTGACCGCATCGATGCTGACAGGAGAAGGAGCAATACCTTCTACGGTGTGCTGGACGGATGTAACGGCGTAGATATCATAGAGTTCGATACTGAATTCCCGGATATCAAGCTTAACAGGAAGTTCAGCAAGACCCCGTTCGTCCCGTCTGCCAAGGGTGATCTTGAACAGAGGTGCGAAGATATCCTGAACATGCAGGCTGCAGGCCTCTATACAAGGCTTAAGGCCATCGGAAGCAAGAAGGCCGTTATCGGTCTGTCCGGCGGACTCGATTCGACTCTCGCACTTATCGTTACGATCCATGCCTTCGATAAACTCGGACTGGACCGTAAGAACATAATCGGCATTACGATGCCCGGCTTCGGTACCACATCAAGGACCAAGAATAATTCGATCAACATCGCAGAAGAATACGGATGCACATTAAGGGAGATATCCATATCTGATGCGGTTACTCAGCACTTCAAGGATATCGGACACGATCCGGAAGTAAGAGACATCACTTACGAGAACTCTCAGGCAAGAGAGCGTACCCAGATACTTATGGACGTTGCCAACCAGGAGGGCGGAATCGTAATAGGAACCGGTGACCTGTCCGAGCTCGCTCTCGGCTGGGCTACTTATAACGGCGATCACATGTCTATGTACGGCGTTAACTGCTCGATCCCCAAGACTCTCGTAAGATACCTCGTATACTATGAATCTACACGCACGGCAGATGGGAATCCGACTCTGTCCAAAGCGCTTGCAGACATTGTTGCCACACCTGTATCGCCCGAGCTTCTTCCTCCGACGGAAGACGGCAAGATCTCGCAGAAGACGGAAGAGACGGTGGGACCTTACGAGCTCCACGATTTCTTCCTGTACTACATGATCAGGTACGGCTTTACCCCTTCGAAAATCTACCGTATGGCGCTTGCCGCTTTCGAGGGAGAGTATGATGCGGATACCATATACAAGTGGGAAGAGACTTTCCTCAGAAGGTTCTTCACGCAGCAGTTCAAGAGATCCTGCGTACCTGACGGTCCTAAGGTCGGTACGGTCTCTCTCTCTCCGAGAGGCGACTGGAGAATGCCGTCCGATGCCAAGTATGCCCTTTGGATGGAAGACCTGGAGAGCGTAAAAGGCTGATGAAGATACTCTCGATGTCCGGCTTTGTGCCGGAAGCAATCTGCGACACGGTAAGATTCACCGGATTCAAAGGTGATGCGGGCTTCTCGCATTACTGTGCATATGCATCTGATTATATATCTCAGGTCCTTGCTGACGAGACTATCGACGGCGCTGTATTCCCTAAGACCTGCGACAGTTCAAGATCGATATCTTCCTATCTGGAAGAGTCGGGCAAGTTCATATATCCGATCGCAGTACCGGTCGTAGACAGCGTTGATGCCGTCAGATACTTTGCCTATGTGATCAGAGATTATAAGATAGCTGTCGAGTCTTACTATAAGGTCAAGATAACCGAAGATGAGATCAGGGACAGGCTTGATAAGATAGAGGCTCGCAGACTGGCGATCAAGTCTCTTTATGAAGAACTCGAGAGAGGATTGTCTTATTCTTCGTATATCGAAGCCATCCACTCAGCTCTTACAATGCCATTAACAGAACAGAAGATCGAGGCTGACGGGATATCTGATGAAGGCATCCCTGTGTTTCTTGCGGGATCATTTCTCTCTTCTACCGGTATCATTAAGACTGCTGAGAAATGCGGCCTCAATATTGTTGCCGATGACTTGCCCGAATCCGGCAGGCTCATAAAGAAGTTTGATCATGCCTCAAATAAAGATCTGTACGAACAGATTGCGTTGTCAGTGCTTTGCTCAAGTCAGTCACCCACTTTGAATGAATTCGGCGGAAAGATCTTAAGTACCCGCATGGAAATCGATGCCAAGAAGTGTAAGGGAGTCCTTATGCTCACACAGAAGTACTGTGAGCCTTATGACTATTATTATTCCGTTCTCAAGAAGGAATTGGATTACGCGGCTATTCCTTGTCTTAAGATCGAGCTCGACGGTTCTCTTGATCAGAATCTGCACGAGGCAGAACTTGCTGCATTTGCTTCCATGCTGGAGGTGAACAATGGCTGATTCTTACCTCAAGTATGTCGCATCTTCGATGAGAAGCTACTACAAGGACTTCTCCAAATATGCAAAGGGAAGAGTACCTGAGCAGAAAGTAGCTTGGGTAACGTCATTTACGCCTATCGAGATCCTTGATGCTCTCGGCATCGAATACATCTATCCTGAGAGCTATGCAGCGGTTATAGCGGCAAGCGGCAAGGAACAGACGCTTCTTGAAGAGTCCGAGAGACAGAACCTGTCATGCAACTGCTGTTCTTATTCCTGCTGTTTTGAAGGATGCATAGCTACGGAATCAGGGCCCAGAGGAATCCCGCCCAAGCCTGATGTACTCATAGCGACCAATAACCAGTGCAATACTCTGCCGGGCTGGTGGAGCATGCTTGCCAAGAGATACGATGTCCCGCTCATAATCCTGGATTATCCGGGTGAGTTTGCTTCCGAAGAGATAGCTGCCGAATACGTTAAATCCCAGCACATGAATCTGATCAGGGAGATGGAAGCTCTTTCCGGTAATACTCTTGATCTGGATACTCTTAAGGAGACCATAAAGAGAAGCCAGGCTTCGGTTGCTGCATGGAAGAGAGTCATCGCTTGCTTCAAAGATAAGGATATCCCGCCGACGCTGCTGTTCGACAACATCAACTTTCTCATCACCGCAAGATGCAAGGAAGATACGGCGACCATATATAACCTAATGGCTGACGAGCTCGAACTGAGCCCGGATAAGGATCCTTCATTGATCCCGCTCTTCTGGATAGGATATCCGCTCTGGTATCATCCGGAGAGGTATCTCAGCGAAGTGACCGAAGGCTTTACTATAGTCGGTTCCAATTATATCAATTGGTGGAATCTCGATTATTCGGGCCTTGATGTATGGGACAGCCTGTTCAACGCTTATAACTACACATTCCTTAACCTAAAGCAGAATACAAAGACAGCCAGGCTCTCGGCTCTTATCGAAGCTTCGGGTGCTAAATGTGCGATCTCTTGCCGTAACAAGTCATGTAAGTGCGACTTCGTCTCGGCAAAGGACGTAGGTGTCATCCAGGCAGAACTTGAGATAGACATGATAGACAGGCAGTTCCTGGATCTTGATAAGGCAAGAAAGCTTGTATCCGTTATGAAGGAGTCTTTGACCTGATCTATGATCACTATCGGCATTGACATAGGATCCACTTATACCAAGTACTGCATTAAGGGCGGCGATGATATGAAGCTGTTCATGGAGCGCACGCCTGTAAAGCAGAAGGAATACTTTGATGCCAGACTTAAGGAACTCCTGGCTGAGTTTCCAGATGCCACAACTGTGTCTTGCGGTTATGGTCAGCATAATATCGGCTCTCACGCACAGATAAGCGAGCTTTCCGCTCTTGCTGAAGGTGCTGCGCTTATGGCGTCTGATAATAACGTGATACTCGATATCGGCGGACAGGACACGAAGATAATCGTGCGTGATGGTACCAAGCTCAAGGAATTCTTCGTTAATGACAAGTGTGCGGCCGGCTGCGGCATCTTCGCGATTAACACGCTTAACCAGTTGGGTTTCAACTATGAGGATATAGACCTGCGCGGCGGTGAAGAGCCGTCCTTCAAGCTGTCTTCCACATGTGCCGTTTTTGCACAGACGGAGATCGTAAGCCTTCTTGCAAAAGGAGCTGAACCTTCTGATATAATGACTGCTGTGATATGGCAGATCTTAGAGCAGTCTAAGGTCCTGCTGAGAAAAGTCAGGTATGATTCCATTGCACTAAGCGGAGGCCTGACCTTGATCAAAGACATAGATAAATGCGCATCAAAGACATATGGTGCTGACGTCGTGATACCAGATAATTCAGCGTATCTCTCGGCTATCGGTGCGGCTTTGTATGCGGAGAGAATGTGAGGCTTATATGAGCGAGAGATCTGACAGACGATATGCAAAAGAGCACGAGTGGGCTATCTTCGAAGAAGACGGTACCTGCCGTGTCGGTATCAGTTTCTATGCGCAGAAGGAACTCGGCAATCTTGTTTTCGCGAACCTTCCCGAAGTCGGTGATACTGTTACTGCCGGCACGCCGTTTGCAGATGTCGAGTCTATCAAGACCGTATCTGACGTATATTCTCCCGTAACGGGCGTCGTTAAGGAGATCAATGAAGCTCTTTTGGACAGCCCCGAACTTATCAACGAAGACCCGTACAACGCCTGGTTTGCGGTGATCGAGAACGTCACTGACAAGTGCGAACTCCTTTCCGCTGAAGAATACGACGCTTACGTCGAGTCTATCTGATGGCATCAAGAACGCTGCTGCTTCAAGGCACAGGCTTCGATCCCTTTTACAATCTTGCAGTAGAGGAGACTCTCGCAGGTCATTGCGAGGGCGGCTACAAGGCGCTTTATCTGTGGCAGAACGACAATACTGTCGTAGTCGGCAAGAACCAGGATATCCACTCTGAGATAGATGTTGATTATGCCGTATCTAACGGTATCCGCCTCACACGAAGGGTATCCGGTGGCGGCGCGGTCTACCATGACCTCGGCAATCTGAACTTTACCTTTGCAGGCTCTGAGAATGAGACCGGGATAATCGTTCGTGCGATGCGTATCCTCGGGCTTGACGTGCAGACTACCGGGCGCAATGACATAGAGATCATCTGCGACCGCGAGAGCGCCAAATTCTCTGGCAATGCGTACTACAAGAGCGGCCCGAAATGCTTTCACCACGGCACCATTCTAGTTAACACGGACTTGGAAGTTATGTCCCGCGTTCTGACTCCTGATAGGGCTAAGCTTGAAGGGCACGGTGTTAAGAGCGTTAAGTCGCGCGTGGTAAACCTTATCGAAGTTATGCCTTCTGTTACTGTAGTTGAGGTAAAATCTGCTATTATAAAAGCGTTTGAAGAGAAATACGGATCTGCAGAAGAGATGAGTATCATTGATCTTGATCCTTCAAAGATCGAGGCTGCAAGACAGCGCTTATCAAGTTCGGAGTGGATATATGGCAGTAAATGACATCTATGATCTTATCGTAATCGGAGCAGGTCCCGGAGGATCTGCTGCTGCCATCAAGGCTGCCAAGGCAGGGCTTAAGACTCTCATTGTCGAGAAGGACAGTATAGGCGGTACATGCCTTAACTGCGGCTGTATACCTACCAAAGCCCTACTTCATTCTTCCGGTATCTACAGGCAGGCTGCAGGTGCTTCTGCTTTTGGCATTAACTGTAAGCCCGAGATAGACGAATCTGCTATTGCCGAATACCGCGATAAGACAGTTAACAGCCTTGTAGACGGTCTTAGAGCTTCTTTGAAGGCGAGCGGTGCAGAAGTGATCTTTGGCACAGCTTCAATTGTATCCGCAGGTGATACTGTAACAGTAAGCGTGACAAATTCAGAAGGCTTAAGTGAATACCGGGCTAAGAATCTCATACTTGCCACAGGCAGCGAGACTATCATTCCTGACATCCCCGGCGTAGAACTGGATGTGGTCACTGATTCAGACAGGCTTCTTAAAGCAGCAAAGCTTCCTGAGAGCCTGGTAATAATCGGCGGCGGAGTAATAGGCACGGAGTTTGCTTCGTTCTTTACCGATCTTGGGCGTAAAGTAACTATCATTGAAGGCCTTCCGAGGATCCTAAGCGGCTTTGACAAAGAGATATCCCGTAATGCTCAGATGATCCTTAAAAAACGCGGCGCAGATATACATACAGGATCCAGAGTTACAGCTATTTCCAAAGCTGAAGACGGTTCTGCAGTAGTTGTTTTCGAGACTGATGGATCAGAAAATTCAGTTACTGCTGAAGCCGTAATGATCGCAGTTGGCAGAAAAGCAGTTATCGAACTGCCTGATGAACTTGGAATAAAGCTGAAAGACGGAAGGATCGATACGATCGGACCAGGAAGAACGTCTGTAAAGAACATTTTCGCGATAGGTGATATTACTTCAGGCCAGCAGCTTGCGCATAAGGCTTCTGCACAGGGCGAGAACGTCGTTGCAGGTATTCTCGATGAAGATTCTTATGTATGTGATGAGATTATTCCCGCTTGTGTTTACACCAGTCCTGAGATCGCTTGCGTCGGCATGACTGAGAGTGAAGCTGAGGCGGCAGGGATAGATGTTGTCAGTGCAAGAGCACTTACTTCTGCCAATGCGAAATCTGTGCTAACCGGAGAAGAGCGTGGTTTCGTTAAGCTCGTTGCGGACCGTTCCAAAGGTATTCTTATCGGTGCACAGCTTATGTGTGCCAATGCTACGGATATGATCGGTGAACTGGCGCTTTCCATGTCAAATGCCATAGTGACGATTGATGATCTCAATATTGTGAGGGCTCATCCCACATACGAAGAGGCAATAGGCGATGCCCTCAAACTCTTAAAGCAGAAGATGTAAGGCCTATAGAGTTGTTTTATTCACGCTTTAGTTTATAATTAATAAGTTACATAAGGAGCGTAGTGTGTAGGTTGACTGCCCGAACGCCGGCGTCGGACCGTGAACCTGCGGACTACCTCCTTTCAGAATCACTATTATTCATAAAGGAGAAAGTCTATGGAAAAGATTTTCAAGACAGAGATTGCCGGCAGACCGTTCTCGGTAGAAGTCGGCCATTTCGCGCAGTTTGCTAACGGCTCTGCGCTCGTTAAGTACGGTGATACTACCGTTCTTTCCACAGCAACAGCATCAACCCAGCCGCGTGAAGGAATCGATTTCTTCCCGCTCTCCGTTGATTACGAGGAAAAGATGTATGCTGTAGGCAAGATCCCCGGCGGATTCCTCAAGAGAGAGGGAAGACCCGGTGAGAAGGCGATCCTTACATCACGTGTTATCGACCGTCCTATCCGTCCGCTGTTCCCTAAGGATCTGAGAAACGATGTCAGTGTCAACAACCTCGTTATGTCCGTTGATCCTGACTGCTCACCTGAGATCGCAGCCATGCTCGGTACATCAATCGCTATCGCTATCTCCGATATCCCGTGGAAGGGACCTATCGGCGGCGTTGTTCTCGGCCTCATCGACGGCAAGACGATCATCAACCCGACTCTTGAGCAGCGTCAGGTATCCCAGATGTATGTAACCCTCGCAGGTACGCTCACCAAGATCTGCATGGTCGAGGCAGGCGCCAACGAAGTACCCGATGACGTTATGCTCAACGCTATCGCAGAAGGTCACGAGGAGATCAAGAAGATCGTTGAGTTCATCAACGGTATCGTTGCCGAGGTAGGCAAAGAGAAGTTCACTTACGAGTCTGCTGATGTACCTGAGGAAGTATTCGATGCTGTTAAGGAATACGGCTGGGACAAGATGAGAGAAGCAGTTCTCGCAGTAGATAAGGAAGTCAGAGACGCCAATGTTGCTAAGCTTCAGGAAGAAGTCGTTGCAATGCTCGAAGAGAAGGAAGAAGGACTTTCCAAGTGGGCAGCTGATTCCATCTACAAGCTCGAGAAGAAGGTTGTTAGAGATTATCTCTTCCGTGAGCACAGACGTGTTGACGGACGTGCTCTTGACGAGATCCGTCCTCTTGCATGCGGTATCGATCAGATTCCGAGAGTTCACGGAAGCGCTTGGTTCCAGAGAGGCCAGACACAGGTAATGAACATCTGCACGCTCGCTCCTCTTGCTGAAGCGCAGAAGCTCGAGGGCCTTGATGAGCAGGAGTACAAGAGATACATCCACCACTACAACATGCCCGGTTACTCTACAGGTGAGGCTAAGCCTTCCAGAAGCCCGGGAAGACGTGAGATCGGTCACGGTGCACTTGCTGAGAGATCGCTCATTCCCGTACTTCCTTCTGAGGAAGAATTCCCTTATGCGATCCGTACAGTATCAGAGATCACAATGTCCAACGGTTCCACATCACAGGGTTCCGTATGCGGTTCCACACTGTCACTCATGGCAGCAGGCGTTCCGATCAAGAGACCTGTAGCAGGTATCTCTTCCGGACTTATCACTGATCCCGATGATGATAACAACTTCCTGGTATTCATGGATATTCAAGGTATCGAGGACTTCTTCGGCGACATGGACTTCAAGGTTGCCGGTACTACTGAGGGTATTACATCCATCCAGGTAGACATCAAGGTTGAAGGTCTCACACTCGAGATCATCCGCCAGGCATTTGAGATGACACACAAGGGCAGACTGCAGATCATCAATGACGTTATCCTGCCTTGCATCAGCGAGCCTCGCGCAGAGCTCTCCGCTTATGCACCCCGTATCATTACGATGAAGGTTCCTACAGATAAGATCCGTGAAGTAATCGGTTCAGGCGGAAAAGTCATCAACAAGATCATCGCTGACACAGGCGCTGACATCAACATCAACGATGACGGTACTATCTTCATCTCCACACCTGATCTCGAGAAGGCAGAGAAGGCTAAGATGATCATCAATGGTATCGTTGCAGATCCTGAGGTAGGTACTGAGTACGACGGTACAGTTACACGTCTCATGGACTTCGGTGCTTTTGTCGAGTTCCTGCCCGGTAAGGAAGGTCTCGTTCACATCTCTAAGATGGCTTGGAACAGAGTGGAGAAGGTCGAAGATGTTCTCCACGAAGGCGATAAGGTCCATGTTAAGCTCATCGAGATCGATTCTCAGGGCAGACTTAACCTCTCCATCAGAGACTGCCTCCCTAAGCCTGAAGGCTATGTTGAGGAAGAGCCCAGGAGACGTGAGAACCGTCCCAACCGTGAGAGAAGAGGCGGATTCCAGGGCCGTGAGAGACGTGAGAACAACGACGACTCCGGCGCTGAGCAGAAGGGCAGAAGAAGATCATTCTGATCCCCTTTTGAATAGTCATTAATAAAGCCCGTGCAGTAATGAAGTGAACCCCTGAAGTTGAACAAACTTCGGGGGTTTATATATGAAATACAGTTTTGAATTGAAAAAAGAGATTTACGAGAAGCATTGTGAAGGATATGGCAGTGAATATCTTTCTAAAAAGTATGGACTTGATGCAT
>JAFZPJ010000058.1 GCA_017550385.1 Clostridiales bacterium | reverse complement strand
CGAAGAGCCCAACAAGGATGAGGACCGCACACTCGTTCCTTCACCCGCAGTTGCTACTTATGACCTCAAACCCGAGATGAGCGCTCCCGAAGTATCCGAGAAGCTCGATGCAGCTATCTGTTCAGACAAGTATGATGTTGTCATCATCAACTTCGCTAACCCTGACATGGTAGGCCACACAGGCGTTCTCGAAGCAGCCATCAAGGCAGTCGAGAGAGTTGACGCTTGCGTAGGCGGCGCTGTAGAAGCAGTAAAGAAGATGAACGGCGTTCTCTTCATCTGCGCCGATCACGGCAACGCAGAGCAGATGATGAACCTCGAGACAATGCAGCCTCACACTGCACACACAACGAATCCCGTTCCGTTCATCCTCTACAACTACGATCCCGAGTACACACTCCGTGAGGGCGGCCGCCTCTGCGACATCGCACCCACGCTCCTCGAGATCATGGGGCTGCCCCAGCCTGCAGAAATGACAGGCGAGTCACTGCTCATCAAGAAGTGATATAAATCTTAAACGCAAAAGAAAAGAGCCGGCTCGATCGAGTCGGCTCTTATCATTCAAGTAATTCTTTTTCAGTTCGAATCAGGCACTGCCCTGATAGCTGCGAGCAGGTCATCGAAGGACTCGAACGCCGGAATGTCCGGGTTGTCTGCGATGATCTTCTCGGTGCTCCTGAACAGGAACCCTGCCTTGGATGCCTTGATCATGGCAAGGTCATTATAAGAGTCGCCGGATGCGATCGTATCGAATCCGATTGACTGCAGTGCACGGACTGTCGAGAGCTTGGAATCTTCGATCCTCATCTTGAAGTCGTCGATCATTCCGTCTTCGCCTACGACGAGCGAGTTGCAGAAGAGTGCCGGATAGCCGAGCTTTTCCATAAGCGGCATCGCGAACTGTGTGAATGTATCGCTGATGATGATCACCTGTGTGTCCTTGCGCAGTTCATCCAGGAATTCTTTCGCGCCCGGAAGGGGATCGATCTGCGAGATGACGTCCTGGATCTCCTTGAGGCCGAGGCCGTGCTCGCGGAGTATGCCGAGTCGCCAGTGCATCAGCTTATCGTAATCAGGTTCGTCCCTCGTCGTTCTGGTAAGCTCGGGAATGCCCGTCTTCTTAGAGAACTCTATCCATATCTCGGGAACAAGTACACCCTCCATATCAAGACAAACAATATTCATTTTGTATCCTCCTTATATTCTCGCGTAGATGAACGCGCCGCTGTCATAACCTAATCCGTATCTTCCGAAAACTATTACCGCAAGCACCAGTACCATGAACACTGCCCAAGATACGACGGCAGGTTTGCTGCAGACAAGCGCGAGCGCCGATCTGTGCTCAGCTGCATCATCTTCCGTGTACTGGTATATATCGACTGCGACGAGGACCGCCACAGATACGATGAGCACGATGATATTCGCAAGATCCAGACCCATAGAATAAATGCCTTCAACATTAAAAGCAATCCCGCCGGGTCTTACGAAAGCCCTGAACATATCTATTCCTTCCGCTACGGTGGCGGATCTGAAGAACACGAATCCCAGAAGCACCAGGATGAACGTGCGCACTATCTGGAATACCTTATACGGCATCTTATCACTTCTCAAAGGACCTCTCACCTTCTCGAACAAAGGCTCGAAGAGCATGCCGCTCACGATATATAGACAGTGCAGAAGTCCTGATCCGATGATGTATGTCCACATGCCGCCGTGCCAGTAACCGACCGAGAACCACAGTATGAACATTCCTACATATACAGGGACCTTCTTGCCGCGCTTCTTGCCGAGAGCCTTCCTGGCTGCATCTCCGATCTTAACGAGTGGTGCGGATTTGAGCACGGGATAGTAGAGGTAATCGCGGAGCCATGAGCCCAGCGTGATGTGCCAGCGTCTCCAGTATTCCCTTATCGACCTCGACAGATAAGGGCTGTTGAAGTTCTCATTAAGTTCGATCCCCAGAAGGTGCGATGTGCCGAGAACGATATCGATGCATCCGGAGAAGTCGGTATACAACTGGATCGCGAAGCAGAATACTCCGATAACGGTATAAAGACCCGTGTAAGTTATATGGTCGCCGTAAGCGGCATTAACGATCACGGCAATACGGTCTGCGATAACGAGCTTCTTGAAGAAACCCCATGCGATCCTTATCGCACTTTCCTTAAGGCGCGCAAGGGAGAACTTCGCTGTCTCAGACTTGTCCAGTTCTGCGGAAAGGCCTGCATATGTATTCATCGGGCCGGATGTTATGTATGGAAAATACGTAGCGAACAGAAGATACCTTCCGATATTCTTCTCAGGCTTGATCCTGTCCCAAGTACAGTCGAGAACATAACCCACCATCTGAAGCGTGTAGAAAGACATTCCGACCGGAACGAGATACATCATGAACTCGTTAACACCTTTGGATGCACCGAAGAATGTGTTGAGATCAGCTGCTATCAGATCCATAACGCCGTAGAACTTGACGGCGCACATTATAGCCAGATTGAATACGACCGTAATGATGCAGGCGAGGTTACGCTGCCACGGCTTAGCCTTCCGTCCGGCAAGAAGACCGCCTGCATAAGTGGTAAAAGCCGTAAGCAGCACAAAGAACAATGTATAGAATCCGCAGAAGGCGCAGAATGCGATGCTAGCGGCAAGCAGCCACCATCTTCTCGCCTTGCCCGGGAGAAGATAATAGACTATCACCGCCGCGAGGACAAATGCGAGATAAGGAGCGGATACCAGTGACATTGGTGATTATCCGAGGTGAGCCATTATCTTGTCGACCATCTCGCCGACATTCTTCATTCCAGTAGTCTCACCCATGGTGAACTTGATCTCAAAAGAACGCTCGATCGCTACGAGGAGATTGATATGCTCGAGTGAATCCCAGTCTTCGATATCAGCCGCAGTCGTCTCATCGGTAACGACGATATCCTCATCGTCGAATACATCTCTGAAGACCTCGTTAAGCTTTGCAAATACTTCTTCTCTTGTCATATGTTTCCTCCGTCAGTTGACTTTGATCGCAATGTTCTTGCTCTCATATGGCTTCGACAGATCGAGCTGCCAGAAAGAGTTGCCTTCCTCATCCTCGCTTATCTTGTCGAACCCCTGGTCTTTGTAAAATTCCTTCACCATTTTATTCTTTGCCGTCGGATAATAACAGCCTCTTATCCTGGATATGCCTCTGGCCTTGCATTCTTTGACGAACTCATCCATCATCGCATATTCCATTCCGCGCTTTAATACCCTGCAGCTCATGAGCCAGAGATCCATGATGAATATCTTCTCTCCGGACTCTTCTTCCTCGTGTCCGAAACTGACTGCAACGACGCCGTTGTCTCCGAACTTATCTTCGAGCCTTCCGTAACGGGTGATGTATTTGGGATCTTGGGCAAAAGCTTCTATCTCGGCCCTGCTGCAGCGTTTGGTCGTAAGATTGAACTGGTTGCTCTTGTTGGTGAGTTCCGCGATCCTCTCCATGTAGACGGGTGCGAACGGACCGATCTCCGCCTGCATCTCGAGAGACTTCAGGTAATCTTCATAGTTATCGAAGGCACCTTGCGTCTTCGCGCGTTCGATGTTTGCCTTGTACATGTCGCCGCGCTTCAGGTCTTCTTCGGACAGTCCCGTTACCTCGAAGTATCCGTTCCTGTCGAGCGTCTCTATGTATGTCTCGGGAGCACCGACCGCAGGCACGCTTATGCCGGGGATGTTGCTTTCGACGATGTCGCGCTCCATCGGGTTATCGTCGACGAAAACAAAGCTGTCCGCACCGATGTTGATCTCCTGTGCGGTCTGCACGATGTTATGGTCCTTGTTCTCCCAGTTAGCCTTGATCACGATAAAGTCATCGGGCTTCAAGGTGGAGTCCGGTCTGCTCAGTCCCGCGAGGGCGTTCTCTTCATCGTTCTTGGAAGCAACGCTAAGAAGGATGCCTATATCCTTGTGCGCCTTGACGTACTGCTGGAACTCCGTATAAAGCTCGGAGACCGCGTCCTCATGTCCGATATGGATGTTCTCCGGACCGTCGTCTCCTACGATGCCGCCCCAGAGCGTGTTGTCCATGTCGAGGGCGATCGCCTTCTTGTTCTTACCGTATATGGCCTTGATGATGTGCGCGAGATTGAATGCAAAATCGGGGATCGCACTGACGCTCAGGGCATACTTATATCTGTACCAGTCTCCGGGATCCGCCCAGCGCTTGATGCCGTACTCCGCCGATATGTAGTTGATATCGTTGATAAAGAACGTTCCGTGCGTTCTTGCATACTCGTGGAACCTGTCATTAAGCCTTGTAATGAAGTTCAGCCTTCCGTGGATATCCGTGGCATCGCTGTTGCCCAGGAGCCTGAAGTAAGGCATCTCAAAGTTGTTCTGGATAACGGTGCAGCCGTACCTTACCTCAAGCGACTGCCATACCTTCTCGAATCTCAGATACTCCGCATCGAGCAGGGCGTCCACTTCTTCGGGTGACTGTCCCGCAACAGGGTAGGACATGATGTTCCTGGTCGTCGTGTGCACGAAAACAAGGTCCGGGGCGAACGTGTCCAGCTCTTCATTGCCGAAAACGGCGTCTTCGAAGAACTTGTTGTATTCGGACTCCCAGAACTCCGGCCTGATGCCGTAGTCCAGAAGGAACAACTCTAAGATCTGCTTGATATCGCTGGTAGTAGACCCTCCGAGGATGGCTATCTTCTTATCTATGTATTTGATATCCGGGCGCCCCAGAAGCTGCCTTCTGATCGCCTTTTTCTTGCGAAGTATATAGTCCGGATCGAACGGGTACTCTAATTCCTTCATTACATGTCCATTCTGTAAAAATCGTTGCCTTATTATATCAAACCGGAGATTGTTTTTTGTGCATATTTAAAGTCCTTGTCCTGGTAATGCGTGATATAAATAATACGGCTTATTAAGCAAGAGGTGGAATAATGGAAGATCTATCTTTCCTAAGAGATCTGGCGATCATACTTTGTGTTGCCAAATTGTTCGGTATAGCGGCACGTAAATTCCGTGCACCTGAAGTCGTCGGCGAGATACTCGCAGGCGTCCTGATCGGACCTGCCGTAGTCGGCATCCTCAACAATGTCATACCCGCACTGGCTGAAGCTCCTCTCCCGGTCCTCGTTGACGAGAGCAACTTCATCTCTCAGATGGCCAAGATCGGTGTCATCATGCTCATGTTCGAAGCAGGCCTCTCCACCGATATGCAGAAGCTCAAGCAGACGGGGGTCAAGGCTACGGCCATCGCCTGCGCAGGCGTGTTCGTTCCGCTCATCTCAGGTGCGGTGTTGTTCATGGCATTCTACGGATGGGGCGGATTCGGATCTGACCAGATGCTCCAGGGACTGTTCATCGGTACCATCATCGCCGCTACTTCCGTCAGCATCACGGTTGCCGCGCTGAAGGAACTCGGCAAGCTTAACGGGCTCATCGGAACAACGATAACGAGTTCTGCCATCATCGATGACGTCATCGGCATCATCGTTCTTACATTCGTACTCAGCGCCAGAGGAACAGAGACCAATATCTGGATGATCATCCTTAAGGCCATACTGTTCTTCGCGATAGCGATAATCTCCGGATTTGTCGTATACAAGATCTTCTCGTGGCTCGACAAGCGTTATGAACACACGAGGAGGATCCCCATCGCATCTCTCGTATACTGCCTGATAATGGCGTTCGTTGCCGAGAGGTATTTCGGGATCGCCGATATTACCGGCGCGTATGTCGCAGGTGTCGTATTGTGCAACCTTCATGATGCTTCTTATGTCGAGAGAAGGATCGATATCTCGGCGTATATGGTCTTCGCGCCCGTGTTCTTTGCCAGCATCGGCCTCAAGGTATCCTTTGAGACGATGAACCTGAAGCTCCTTTTGTTCTCAGTCTGCTTCGTGATCGTAGCTTGCCTCAGCAAAATTTTCGGATGCGGCGGAGTAGCAAGACTCTGCAAGTTCAAGGGCAACGATGCTCTTAAGATAGGCGTCGGCATGATGACCAGAGGTGAGGTCGCACTCATTACGGCTTCCAAGGGACTTGCCGCAGGACTCATTACCGAGGATTTCTTTACGGCCGTTATCCTTCTGATCCTGGTAAGCTCGATCACGGTGCCGATCCTTCTCAAATCGATGTTTAAGAAGTACCCCGCAGACTGATCCGTTCTTACCAGCAGGCCTGGTCTCCCCAGTTCCAATCTGAAGTCCAATAATCGTCTTCGTTCTGACCGATGCGGTCTTCAAGTGAATCCTGCATGATCTCCTGAAGCTGTTCTTCCGGAGTCTGTTCTCCGCTGCTGCCCTCATCGGGCGTCGGAGTAGGCGTAGGCGTGGGATCGTTCGGATCGGACGGCTGCTGCGTCGGTTCCGGAGTGGGTTCGGCCTGCTGCAGGAGTTCTTCTTCGAATTCGTCGATCTCATCCTTGAGCGTCTGGGCAGGATCGTAATGACCGGTTCCCTTGTCGTTGGCACATCCGTCCTCGCAGAGGATGTCGCGGGCTTCATCGAGTATCTCGAGAACATCGTCCAGGTTATCCTCAGTGATCTTGTCGGGATCGATCGGAGCGAGCAGTGCCAGAGCATAATTGACTCTGATCATGCAGTCGGCCGGTTCAGGCGGATTGTAAGAAAGTGCCAGATCATATTCGGCGATCGCTCTGTCGTAATCACCGAGAGAATAGAAGATGTTTCCTCTGTTATACGGATTGACATACGGCTCGGTAAAGCCCAGGAAGCCGAGCTGATTGAACTCATACTTCTCTTTCTTGTAGCTCTTGATCATGTTCCTGTTGCTGAAGTATGCAAGGAGCAGGACACCCATGAAGATCACGAGCAATACCCATATTCCGACTATGACTCTTTTTGTGATCCTCATATCAACCTCTTCGTTTAACGCTTATAAACTCATATGCAACAAGGACAGCCAGCGGGATCATAAAGTAGAAGTAGAGCTCCGCGTATCCTTCTTTACTGTTTTCTTCAAGATCCGTATCTACCGAATTCTTGATCTTGTTGAGTGTCGATTCGATCCTCTCGGTCCTGTCCATGTGAACGTATGACACACCAAGATCCTGGGCGATCTGCTTGAGATTGTCCTCATTGATACACGATACCGCAGGCTGATAGGGATAATCCCTCTCATCCATGATTATCTCTTTCTCGCCGGTGTAAGAATCGGTGGCGTGCATGATGCCGCCCTTGCTCGTGCCGTATCCCATTACCGCACCGCCGTCGATATAATCGGCAAGATCATCAAAGGGCTTGAGTGCATAATCATCCGTTATCTCACCGTCACTTATGAAGAAGACGTATATCGGATCGTCGCTTCTCTCGTCAGCTGCTTCGAGAACATCTTCAAGAACGTCCTTTGTCACGCTCAGGTTGGTTCCGAAGGCATATCTGTAATAGACAGGAGTGATGCTGTCGACGAATGCCTTTGCAAATTCCGGATCATCGGTAAACGGTGTCAGGACCTGCGCATCATTATTGAAATCGATAATGCTGTACTCAGCGCCCGGGAACTCGTCTATGATGTAGGCAATATCGGCCTTTGCTCCGTCGAATCTCGGATTCTTGCCGTCGTAATCTTCGGCGACCATGCTTATCGTATCATCTACGACAAATATGATCTTGCACTTGGTCACTTCCTGGTTGACCTTGACATGCTTGTCTCGGATCATCGGTCTCAGATTGATGGTGAACAGCAGCAATATGATGATTATCTGTCTGATATACGGTGCGATACCCCTCCTCTTAAGACAGAGAAGTATGACGCAGATAACTGCCATCGCCCCAACAGGGATTATCGGATTGAAGATAATATTGTCCATGGGCTACACCTTCGTTATGAATGCCAGCAGTATCATTGCCGCTATAGATGTCAGCAGCAGATAGAAAGGTATCTCCGGCTGATCGACTTCCGTTATCTCATAAGTAGTATCATCAAGTGATTCCACCTGATCTTCGATCGCATCCACGATGTCTCTTACGGCTGTCTTGCTCTCTCCGTAGAAGAATTCGCCTCCGGTACCTTCGACCGTATTCTTCATCTCTTTGAGGTCGCCCGAATACATATACTCGGTTCCTATGCCGTATACGATGATGTTTTTCTCTTCACAGATCTTGCCGGCATCAGGAAGAGTGATGAGCTCTTCTCCTGCCAGATCGTTATCGGTCGAGAAGATGATTATCCTTGTTCTGTCCGGATCCTCTTCAAGGTTATTGAAGCTCAGCGCAGCAGCGGCGAGTCCGTCGCCGATTATCGAAGAACCGCGCATCTCATTTCCGACCAGGGTTCCTTTGCTGATGAAGTCATCGAGGGCAATATACTCATCCCAATCGACATTCAGGCTGTTATAGTAATTGGTCCTCATCTCCAGAGCTTTTTGTATCGTCTCCAGAGTGTCTATGACATAATCATAATCCGTCGTAAGCGGGCAGATCAGGACAGGTGTCGTGTTGAATATGACGATTCCCACCTTCTGGCCGTCGAGATCTTCGACGACATCTATCAGCTTGTCGACGAGCACGGCATTAAGCTCATCCACTGTAGTTGAGATATCCATGCAGATGATTATGTCTCTGTTGTAATGCTCGATCGTGGTCGTCTCCGTCTTATACGGGCGCGCCATAAGGAATCCCGACAACAGAATGCTCGTTATGATCGACAAAGATAGAAGGAACTTCATTATCTTGTATGAAGCTACCTTGAACTTGTAGTAAGGCATCTTCTTGAGGTAGTCCGGGACAACGACCTTCGATCCGCCCTTGTACTTCCTCTTACGGTGAAGGCTGATGAAAGTCAGAACGGCATAGACTACCGCTACAGCACCGCAGATATATAAAGCTATCTCGTACTTCAGTTCCATTCTGCTATCATCCTCTTAGTCTTCTTGATCGACTCTTTTGCATCGCCTTCGGATATCCTGTCGAACTCCGGCTCATAGTATTCCTCGACAAGATCTGCCAGGGAATTCATATTAGCCATACGGATCTCGTAGAGCGTATACTTCTGCACTTCGATGCCCGTAGCACGATATGCAAAATTCCTTATGAGCTTGCTCATCTTCTCGTATGTAGGTCTGATGAGCGTAGGATCTGCAAGGAATGCTTCCTCGATCCTGGCGAGCTTCGCAAGATACTCCTTCTTAAGCCTCTCCATATCCGGCTTGGTCCAGAAGAGTTCTCTTGCCGTGATCTTGCGCTTGTTCTTCTTGCTCTTGATGACACGGACAAGGATATAGATGACTGCCACTATCGTGATCAGCAACAGCACCGTACCGACAATGATTATCGGCAGTGTTGAGTAATCAAGCATGTTGCGCAGCTTAACACTTGTAGGCATCGTTATTTCCTCATCTTATGCTTCTCAAGAAGCTCTATTATTCCTCTCTCGACATTGTTCGACGATCTTATGGTCGTCATGGCAATGCCGTTCCTCTTAAGCTTGTTGTCACACTCGGCAAGCACGCGTCTCTTCTCTTCCTGCTGAAGGTTCCTGAGCTTCTTGCTTCTCGTGATGTATGCGGGCAGATAATCGCTCTGCTCGATGCCATACACGTTCTTACCGAAAACATCCGCATCGCTGACGTTTATCAGCAGGACATCATGCACGAGTATCAGCTGCCTTAAGAGCGACTCCGATACTTTGCTTATGCCTTCCATATCGGTTACGATCACGACGATCATCCTTCTTCTGATATTGCGGATGATGTATTCAAGCGACTGGTCTATGCTCGAATCGTTCTTGATGCTTACCGCTTTGTTGTAACCTGACAGTATGGTCTCCAGGTTAAGGAATCCCATCCTGAACGGGAAACGGCACATCTTCTCACCGTCGGAATATATCGCGCTGACATAATCGCCGTTACTGGTGACCATGTAAGCAAGACTGCCTCCTCCTATGAGGGCGACTTCACGCTTCTCCTCGCCTTCGGAAGTGTCAGCGAGCATCCTGCGGTTGGTATCCATGACCAGCATGATGTTGTGCTTCTTCTCGGCAATGTACTGCCTTATGAGCACCTTCTGGCTTCGGGAGGTTGCCTTCCAGTCGATGTCCTTGACATCGTCGCCGGGAACATACTCTCTCAGCTCATCGAAATTCATGCTGCGGCCTTTGTAGATCGAGTTGTAAGATCCGTCCAAGACCCTGCTCGTGGTCTTCTTGGTGGAGATGGTCTTATATCTCTTGAGGCCGTCCTTTATCCTGGAAATATACTCGAGTCTCATGGAGTATTGATGGCTCCGACGATAGCATCGATTATTGTCTCTTCGCTGACACCGTCAGCAACGGCTGCGAAGTTCAGCATGATCCTGTGACGGAGGACTTCATAGCGGAGTGCCTTTACGTCATCAGGCGTGCAGTATCCTCTGCCTCCGATGAGTGCCATTGCTTTCGCGGTCTCCATGAAGGCGATAGCGGCACGTGTGGAAGCACCCATTGCGACATAGGATGCGAGTTCAGGCTTAAGGAACGTCTTGGGCTGACGTGAAGCCTGTACTATGTCTACGATGTATTTCTTAATTGTCGGTGCGATATAGATCTTTCTGCAGAGCTGCTGAAGGAATACGACATCCTCCATGCTTGCAACGGCACCGCTTGCCGTATAGATATCCGCTTCGATCCTGTTTAAGATCTCGATCTCCTGATCCTTATCGGGATAGGTGATTACTTCCTTAAGAAGGAATCTGTCGAGCTGCGCCTCAGAGAGCTCATAAGTACCTTCCTGCTCGATGGGGTTCTGCGTAGCAACGACTACGAAAACATCCGGAAGCTTGAAGGTCTGTCCGCCGATACTTACCGATCTCTCCTGCATTGCCTCGAGCATCGCGCTCTGGGTCTTGGCACTGGAACGGTTGATCTCATCGAGCAGAACGAAGTTTGCGTATACCGGACCGATCTTGGTCTCAAAGGTATTGTTGGTCATGTTGAACGTCTGTGTTCCGATGATGTCGCTCGGAAGAAGGTCAGGCGTACACTGTATCCTCGAGAACTTACCGTTAACGGATTCGGTTACGACCCTTGCTGCGGTCGTCTTGGCAAGGCCCGGAACGGATTCGAGAAGGATGTGTCCGTTGGCGATCATGGAGACAAGGAGCGATATGCCGAGCTGCTCCTGGCCTACGATCTTGGACGCATAATAATTCCTGATCCTTGCGATGATCTGATTCGCACGCGCGGTCTCTTCCGGTGTAACAGTAGATACCGGCGTAGTAACTCCTGAAATGTTTTCCATAGTCAGCTCCTCTTTCCAAAAATCAACAATACAGTAATGAGTATATATTTTTTGACAAATGAATTATAGCCCAAAGTGTGGCACTTATCAGTTGTCGCTTAGTTGCAAGATAATACTTACTACGGCATATGATAGTACTAATCCGCTACTATGTCAACTATGAATTTGAAATAAGTTATAATGTTGTTATCGGACGGAACGCAGGATAAGGGAAAAGGGAATAATTATATGAATAAGAATCTTACTATCCACAGGATCACTGCCGCTCTTATGATCGGTGTCATGCTGGTGCCGCTCGCATCGTGCAGCCTTTTTGCGCGCAAGGAAGTGATCGAAGCTGCAGATAAGCTGGGTTCTGAGATCACGGACGGAAGTGCCGACGACATCCTTGCCATGTCGGGCAAGAAGCACACGAAGTTCAAGGAAGAACTGAATGCACTGATAACAGGCGAAGGATACACAGAAGAAGAGAACCTGTATGCCGATGCCGTAAGACAGACAATGGAATATGAAGTGGACGAGTCTTCCGTATCGGTCGACGGTGACAAGGCCACATGCGATATCGTCATATCCCTTGCAGACTACGCCTCTCTGACCGGCGGTGATTATGACACCATAGATGATCTGACCGAAGCAGTCTCATCCTGTGACAAGACCGACATCACCTTCACTGCGGAATTCGAGAAGAAGGATGACGAATGGCGTGTCGAGAACCTCAACAGCGAAGAGTTCCTTAAGATATTCGGATACAGGGATGCGGAATTCACCATAGGCAGGGCTTCACTTATCGAGACGGCAAATACCCTGGCCGGATTCATCGAAGAGGGTACTTCATTAGACATTACGGCCATGTCTTACGAAGAGATGGAGACGGCTTCTCTCGAGTATCTTCTCGCAGAAGGAATGACAGGAGACGAGAAGGATTTTGCCGATGCCGTAAGACAGACATTCAACGTCACCGTTCTTGAAGATACCGCGACGGTAACAGGCCTTGACGGAACCTGCGACATCGTCGTCGAGTCTGCTGATTACGAGAGCATCGCCTCCGGCAATTACAGCAGCATCAGCGAGCTTCTCGCGGCAGTGGCAACCGGCGATACCATAAGCTATACATACACTGCGGAGTTCACGAGGACCGGAGATACCTGGTACATCACCAACCTGGATTCGGAAGATTTCGAAGACATCTTCATCTACAGATATCTGGTGCTCAGCATAAGCGACTTCTCAGGAACTTATGTTGCAGCCGTCGATGTTACCGACGAGTTCAACACTCAGATAGAAGCAAACGTCGGATCAGGAACGACCAACGGCATGACAGGTTCGATCATAGCTGAGGTAAACATGGAACTGAACAAGGACGGCACGTATTCCATCGGCATCGACCGCGATGTATTTGCGCAGACTCTGTACGATTATGCCGATACGAATATCGATAAGCTCATAACGAATTTCCTCGGCGTATCTTCCACGGATCAGATAGAGCTCCTGGTCATGCTCGCAGGCTACAAGGATTATGCCGACATGAGATCTCAGCTTCTCGGTCAGGTTACCGACATGCTCAGCGGACTCAATACATCGGGGCTCGACCGCGACGGCGATTATATCGTAAGCGGCAGCACCATCACTTTCTGCGGTGACGACAACACAAAGACAACAGACGATATAACGGGAACCATAGATACTTACGGTAAGATCACGGTCACGGCTCCGATAACGGATCCGGATGCCGCCATGCTGTTCGGTTCAGATGAGATAACGCTCGTTTTCGCGCCGGAGAATTAACCTAAGAGAGCTCCGCGCTTATCGAAAGTCTGTCTGCCGTCCGTGAGGATATAGTCGCCTCCGAACCTTATCTGATCGCAGAAGTCCTGTATGGAAGTGAGCCTCCTGCTGAATGCCATGCCCGCTCCGAGAAGATCGACGCTGTGGATGTCCGAACCTGCAGTAGCGGGGAGCTCGTGTTCGTTTGCGTATCTGACCGCACGCGTGTTGAACTCAGGCTGCTTGTTGGAAGCATTGATCGTCTCCACTCCGTCTACTATGTCCGGAAAGAGTCTGATCTCAGGAATGTATGATTCTTCGCGGTAAGGATGGGCCTGGATGAATATGCCTCCGCCCTCATGCACGACACTGCTCATCTCCGCAGGACTGCATCTTCTTAATTCCGGATGCTCTTTCATCCACTCCGGCGTAACACCATAGATAAGGAACTCGGTGCCGTTGAAACCCGCTTCCATTCCGAACCAGACGTCGAGACCTATCTCGTCTCCCCTGGCCTTGGTCTGACGATACCCCTCCGCGAAAAGCTCTATCCACGTCTCCCAGGGAAGGCTCCTGTCGACACATGTATTGCCGCCCCAGTTGTGATCAGTAACGATGATTCCCGCATAGCCGGCAGCCTTAGCGCTGTCAGCCATCTCCGCACCGGTGTTCTTCGCGCAGGCGCTCGCACTGCGGGTATGTAAGTGTGTCTCGTACAGATACGGATAATCTTTATTCATTAACTACCTTGCCAGATATTTATAGAAGAATGAGTCTTCGTATTCCTCGGCCATGAAGTTGTTCGTGATGTGACCAAGATAAGACTCGTCTACTATATTACCGTAAGACCCGATAGCTTCAACATTATTCGGTGATCCCTTGATCTCATTGCCGAAAATGACGAACATATTCAGGAACGCAGGGAACATCATGAGTATGAGCACAAGCGTTGCAAGGATAGTCCTGACCCTGTCGCCCGTCTTCTTCGGGATCTCATTCTTATGCAGCTTCTCGGCAACTACCGCTGTGAGGAACAGCTGTATTACAAACAGCGCCGGCATCGATCCGCGCATGTTGAAGTCGTTCATCTCAGATACGACATATACGGGCAGCAGGGCAAGTGTCAGACACGCTGCGGCAAACATAGGGTCCTTGCTGTATCTTCCGCGTAGGATCAGGTAGAAGGGCAATACTTCAACGGCAATGAAGATAAGATATGCGGGTATGTACTGGAAAGGCTCATCATAGAAAGTCCAGGCGATGCCCTGGAAGGATATCGAGCCGGAATTGCTCATATAGAAGCTTCCGAATAATACCAGCATCAGTCCTGCCGCCAGGATGTTGACGGGGGTAAGGATATTCTTGACCGCCGCGATGCCTTTGCCCGCACCGGTCTCCTTGCGGAAAAAGGCTCCAATGCAAAGAGGCAGTATACCGATAGTAGCCCAGGGCGAATATGCGAACAACAGACCGGCGGTAAGGCCCTCCGATCTCGTATCCGGCTGCGTCATCAAAAGCAGAACGATGATGCAGCACGGGATTATCTGATGGAACACATCGCAGAGCTCCGTAAAATTCGCCACATAGCAAAGGTACGGAACATATCCTTCCATCCACAGCCACCAGTCATAATGCCAAATTGCATTGATGGCATTAGGTATGGCATCGAGCCCCGCAAAGAACACCAGTATAAATTGTCCTGCATAAGACGGCCTCTTCGCGAAGACGGTCATGCCCAGGAAGATCAGGAATAACCCTATGGAATTCCAGAGGAGCAGCGCTATGCTGCCTGCCGTCATCCCGCCTATCTTGCCCGCGAGTGCGGCCGGCAGGAAATACGTAAAGTAATAAGTAAGTGCGCTCTTGGCCGGATGCCCGGCAAAATATCCGATGACCACCGGATTCGTCTGCGTCGAAGTATCGTATATGACAGGCCATTCGTAATTTATGAGATCTCTGAGCATCGCGCGTCTGTAGACATGGTCTTCCATCGAATAGACGAATTCGCCGATACCGGTAACGAACGACAGCCCGATGGCGATCACTATGCATATGATGACATAAGACCAGGGAAGCTTTATGAATTCCTTGAGAGCGGAAGCCTTATACCCCGGACCTCTCACGGCAAATACGAGCAGGGCAACAAAAGCAAGCGCCATCGGAATACCGATGTACGGCTTAAGATACCCCGCACAAAAGATCAGGACCGGGATGATCAGGAATGACATACAAAGGATATAGTAAGTCCTTGCTGTCATTACCAGGGCCCCGAGTCCTGCTTTTTGTTTTATGACTTTCTCTGATCTCATCCTCTGGATACTCAGTCGGCAGATTCACCGTTGAGCTGGGCAATGATGTTCGGCAGTTCTCCGTCAACTACATCATTGTCGAGCTGGCATGTGCCCGCATTTGCATGTCCGCCGCCGCCATAGCAGAAGCAGAGCTCTCCGATATCAACGTTGCTTGCCTTGTTGATGATGGACTTGCCGATCATGACTGCAGTGTTCTGCTTCTTGAAGCCCCATGCGACATGTACGCTGATCTCAACTTCAGGCCACATTGCATATACCATAAAACGGTTGCCTGCATAGATCGTCTCGAGAGGCCTTAAGTCGATGACTGCGACCTTACCCTCGATCTTAACGACTTCCTCAAGCTGCTTCTTGAACAGCTCCTGCTGCTCGAAATACAGGTCCACACGCTCCTTAACATCCGGGAGGGCAAGGACTTCATCTACAGAATGGTTAACACAGTAATCGATGAGCTCCATCATGAGATCGTAGTTGGAGATCCTGAAGTCGTGGAAACGTCCGAGTCCTGTTCTGGCGTCCATGAGGAAATCCATCAGTACCCAGCCTGTAGGATTAAGGATCTCTTCCTTTGTGAAGTCGGCGCTGTCGCCTTTATCGACTGCCTCGAGGATCTCTTCCGTAACTGTCTTGAACTTATCCTTGCCGCCATAGTATTCATATACGACACGAGCAGCAGATTTTGCTCCGCCGATGCAGATAAACTTACCCTGGAATTCATCCTCATCCGTTCTGATGAGCTCTGTCTCATGATGGTCAAAAGCAAGTCCGACTCTCGGATCGAACGGAAGGTTCGTTGTAATGTCATTCTCTGAGATCTCGACCTTGCCGTCCTGGACATCCTTAGGATGTACGAACTTAATATCATCGATCATGTCGAGCTCTTTGAGGAGCATCGCGCAGACAAGACCGTCAAAATCACTTCTGGTAACAAGACGCATTTTTCCCATAGATACAAACCTCCAATTATCGGTTGAAATTCATATATCTAATATATCAGCAATTTTTGAAAAAGTGGCTGAATAAAATGTTAACTCTTAGAGCCTGCCCCTGCCTTCGGGGGACCTCCCTGAGGACCGCCGAGTCCGACTGCCCTTACGATCACAGGCGATATCACGACTGCTATGACATATGCGGCAACAAGGGTGACCGGAAGCATGATGATCCACTGGCCGAGCCACATTGCCAGGAACGGCGGCTTGTTCGGCATATCGATCTTGCCGTATGCCTGAAGCATGCTGATCAGGCTCAGCGCCAAGCTGATGATCAGGGTATTGCCCACAGCGAGAGGAATGCAGTTGATCAGGGTGAATTTGAGGCCCGGAGGATTGGCACCGGCCTTTGCCGCGAGCATCCTTCCCCACTTGCCGAGCGGGACAACGAGAGCGACTATGATGCCTGCGATCACGGATTCGATAACGCTCGTGAGAAGCATGATCGGCAGAGGCGGCATGGCCTGCAGCTGGACATCGTCTTTGCCTGCTCTGGCGAGGAATACGGAAATGACACCGAGAAGCACGGACATGATCACCGCCATGATCAGGTTCATGGTCCTCTCTTTACGCTTCATGTCGTCCATAATCATGGTACCTGCCCTTTTTTTCAATCTTATAGGATTTTTTACATTACCGTCAATCGCGAGTTATAATAACCGGGTAATAAATTTTGAGGAGATAGGAACTGATGACATTCAAAAAGATCATTTCCGCGATACTTACCGCGGCAGTTGCAATTACTTTTGCAGGTGTTTCCGTAAAGGCTGAGGCCAATTATGTTCTCGGAGGCATGGCTCATGTTCAGGACCAGGGCGATACCGCAGCCTCATGGAACGCAGAGACAGGAGAGATCACGCTGGGCTCCAGGGGTCTGTCGAGACGTCTCGAGAAGATAAACATATCTTTCGAGAACAACACGGGATACGGCGGCTCGCTCGAGTACCGTGTGCACATCCAGGATTACGGCTGGACCGAGTGGCTCCCTGCAGGCACTGACGCGGGAACGGCCGGACAGAGCAAGCGTCTCGAAGGCATCGAGATCCGTCTTACGGGCGATCTTGCGGCATATTACAACGTAGTCTACCGGGCTCATATCCAGGATTACGGAGATGCCCAGGGTTGGGTCGCTAACGGCGCGCTTGCAGGTTCTACCGGAGAATCCAAGCGAGTCGAGGAGATCAAGGTCAAGCTTGAACCAAAGTCCTCTCCCTCCTTCTCTTCCAGCGTCATCTATCACGTCCACAGACAGGACTTCGGCTGGGAATCTGACTGGAAGTCCAACGGCGCGGTATCCGGAACCACGGGTCAGTCCAAGCGTCTCGAAGCCATCACACTCTCAGTATCGGATCCGGCGTACAGCGGCGGCATCAAGTACAGGACACATGTTCAGGATATCGGCTGGCAGGATTGGAAATACGACGGTGACCTCTCAGGTACGACCGGAATGGGGAAGCGTCTCGAGGCGATCCAGATCGAACTGACCGGAGACATGGCATCCAATTACGACGTATATTACCGCGTACACGTTGAAGGCTTCGGCTGGCTCGGCTGGGCAAAGAACGGTGAATCCGCAGGAACTTCAGGTCTGTCGTTAAGGCTTGAAGCCATCCAGGTCATAATGACAGCCAAGGGTGCATCAGCTCCGGGGTCCGTTGCAGGGATCACGAGCGTAAGACCTGAAAGCACTTTCAGCGATGCCGATCTTGATACGATCGTAAGCCAGGGCATTTACTCCGGCTGGATCACCGCCGGCGGCAGCACGTACTACATCATCAAGAATGCAGACGGCACGGGCAAATTTGCTGACGGCGTAGTCAATATCGACGGAACGGATTTTATCTTCTCTAACGGCAAGCTTGCCCCGAACCAGCGTATAGTATCGAATAACAAGATCTACTACACAGACGGCAGCGGCAACGTGTACAGGATAGTAGACGGTGACAAGCCGATGGTAGCTCTTACCTATGACGACGGTCCTACTCAGTACACTAACCAGATCTTAGACATACTCGAGGCAAACGGCGGAAAGGCTACTTTCTTCGTAATGGGATGCCTCGTATCGAGCAACGCGGATGCAGTCAAGAGAGCTTATGACATGGGTTGCCAGATCGGCAGCCACACATGGGATCACCCGACCCTGACAAAGTGCAGCACCGATAAGATCCTCCAGGAGCTTAACAGCACTGACGCGGCAGTACAGGCCGTCATCGGATGCCCCACGAGCATCATGAGACCTCCGGGAGGCGCTCAGAACGGAACTGTCGCGAGCATCATCGCTCAGACAGGCAAACCGCTTATCCTCTGGTCGGTCGATACTCGCGACTGGGAGAACAAGAACTCGCAGATGATCATCAACAACGTCCTCTCCAACGTTAAGGACGGTTCCATCATCCTGATGCACGACAGACTCGGATGCACGGTAACAGCCAGCCAAACAATAATCCCCACGCTTACCGCGCAGGGATATCAGTTGGTCACTGTTGAAGAGATGGCTCTGCTCAATGGCGGAATGGTACCCGGAGGCGTCTACCGCTGCTTCTGATAAGAAGCATTCATAAAGCAAGACCTGCAGCGTCTTAAGAAGCTGAACCTATCAGTTTCTCGAGGCGCTGCATTGCTTCTATGGTCCTGTCTCTGTCTCCGAAAGCAGTCAGTCTGAACCAACCCTCGCCGTTCTTGCCAAAGCCGGCACCGGGAGTTCCGACAACGCATGCATTGGCAAGCAGGTAATCGAAGAATTCCCAGCTGGTCATGCCGTTCGGACACTTGAACCAGACATAGGGCGAATTAACGCCGCCCGTGAACTGTATTCCGAGGCGTGTCAGCGTATCCGTCATGATCTTTGCGTTCTCCTGATAGTAAGCGATGTTCTCTCTGGTGGCACGCATGCCTTCTTCGGTGAATACGGCATAAGCGGCACACTGAACAGGGTAGGACACTCCGTTGAACTTGCTGCCCTGACGTCTGCCCCAGATCTGTGATACCGATACCATGCTTCCGTCTGATGTGGGGAATTCG
Organism: Clostridiales bacterium; assembly: GCA_017550385.1. GTDB lineage: Bacteria > Bacillota > Clostridia > Saccharofermentanales > Saccharofermentanaceae > Saccharofermentans. The sequence continues at coordinate 10,007 of JAFZPJ010000058.1, read as the reverse complement.
AGCTCATCCGGAATGACCGTATAGCCGGCTCTCATGCCGGTGAAGCCTGCCGTCTTGGACAGGGAGCAAAGCTCGATAGCACACTTCCTTGCACCCTCTACGCAGAAGATGCTCCTCGGGATATCGGGATCTGTAATGAATGCTTCGTAAGCAGCATCGTAGATGATGACCGCACCGTTGGCGATAGCATAGTCGATCCAGACCTTAAGCTGGTCTTTTGTATAGGCAGAACCCGTCGGGTTGTTGGGCGAGCACAGATAGATGATGTCGGCGTGAACGTTCCCGTCAGGCATAGCGGCGAATCCGTTCTCTTCGTTCGAATCCGCGCAGATGATCTTCCTGCCGCTCATTACGTTGGAATCCACATATACGGGATAGACGGGATCCGTTACGAGAACCACATTGTCCTCGGCAAAGATATCCTGGATGTTGCCGCAGTCGCTCTTCGCACCGTCGTTGATCCTTATCTCGGATGCTTTGACGTCGGCACCAAAGCTCTTGTAGTAAGCTGCGATCTGCTCCTTGAGAAAGTCGTAGCCCGCGCCGCTGTCTTCATATCCGCGGAAGGTCTCCTTTACGCCCATCTCATCTGCGCCCTTCTTCATGGCATCGATAACGGGCTTTGCGATAGGAAGAGTAACATCACCTATTCCCATCCTGATGATATCGGCATCGGGGTTCGCCTGCTTAAAGGCATTTACCTTCTGCGCGATGTTGATAAAGAGATAGTTCTTCTCAAGCTTCGAGAAATTACCGTTCATCTTAGGCATATTCTTGCCCTCCCTGACTTCAATTAAATCCGATTAATTGTATCTTATGTCGGTCAGGTTCGCACGATATTTTTTATTTGAGATTTTGGCCGTAACAGTGTTACATCGCTTTAGCCGCGGGGTTTCTTCGCATTGTGCAGGAGATCGAGAAGACCCTGTTCCTTGATGATCGCAAGGCCCTGGCCCTCATCTCCGAGCACCAGAAGGTTGTCTCCGGGGTTGAGATCGAAGATCTTCCTGGCCTTGGCGGGGATCACGATCTGCCCCTTGTCTCCCATCTTGACGAGGCCGAAAATATGCTTTCCCCTCGGCGGTACTGCGAGCCCCAGGCTGTCCTCATCCTTTGGGTCGTAATTCAGCAGATCGTCGATCGTCACTCCGAAAACATCTGCTATCAGCATGCACTTCTCGATATCCGGCAGGGACTCCCCCGTCTCATATTTCGAGAGAGTCTGCCTGGAGACTCCGATCGCATCCGCGAGTTCCTCCTGCGACATGTCGTGGATCTTCCTCAGTGCCAAAAGATTATCCTTGAACATCCTTTGCCTCCTTTTTCTTCTTGCTGATGCCCAGCACCGCCCATCTGAAGAACGGCACCTTCGGGATTATGAAGTTAAGCAGATAAGCCAAAGCAAAACCTGCAACAAGGCTTAACAGATAGCACGCCCATGCCGGAAGCAGACCCGGCTTTGCGATGAAGAGAGCAACGGCGGATATGCCCAGATAGTGGAACACATACAGGCCCCAGCTTCTTTTGCTCATCCAATTGGTGAAATTGTTGCTGAAGTCGAAGAACTTGGCAAAGCCTCCGATCATCGCAAGACTGCCGAACCATCCGTACTGAAGGAACAGCGGTGAGCGGTATATGGGATTATCCGCATAGTTCTGTCCGAAGTACATGGTGCAGAATGCTATGCACAGACCTGCAGCAGCTGCGGCAAACAGCCAGAAGTAATCCTTCATTATGTCGATGACTTCATCGTGTGAGAACACAAAGTATCCGAGCAGGAATGCAAGTGAATACAGACCGAACCTGTAGCAGACGATGATGGGTGTGTTGAGGATCTGGCCTGCACCATAGACAAGTCCGCCAAGGAGGATCAATATCCATACATTTGTCTTTCCGCATACTTTCCAGAAGCGGTCCTTATCGATCTTGAAGATAAGAGCGAGGACCATCGATATTACCCACAGGACCTGGATGTACCAGAGAACTCCGATGCCCGAAGCGCACCAGATCAGATACTTTACGAATGCCGGAACTTCCAACGCGCCCGCATCACTGAGGGAAGCATTGATCATTCCCTGGATGAACTGGAAGACAAAGAGTCCTATGGTCGAAGGTACCAGGAGCTTGACCGTCCTGCTCTTGATGAATTCCTTGACCGTATGTCTTTCCAGATAATATCTCGAGCTGATGCCGGAGACGATGAACAGAAGGATCATGAACCAGGGATATACGATGTACTGATATATGTCATAGTACTGCACTTCGAGATCAGTGATCTTTCCGGCAGTGCCGAGCAATCCTTCTGCGTTGTACATGTAGAACACATGATAGATAACGACCAGCACGACCGTTACCCACCTTAAGTTATCAATATATGACTTTCTCATAAATCTACCACCTTTGCCATTAATCTTAACATCAGTGTAAATGCGCAGGCAAACAAAAACCACCAACTCCGCTTAACAGGAGAAGGCGGTTTGTGTTAATTATCGTTGCGGAATATCAGGCGGGCTTCTTCTGGAGTCTCGATATCATATCGCAAATGCCCTGACCATTGGCGAGGGCATCCTGGACAAATGAAGAACCAATGGAGAACATGTTCCTTGACGTGAACGTCGGGATCTTGATCCTCTTGTTCTTATAGCAGAATGAGAAGTACACATATCTCGTCCCGCCGAACGGTCCCTTGATGTAATTTGACTGAAGGTCGGTAAGATCATTGGCATGACACATCTGGAACTGAAAGGGATTAAAGGCAGACACGTATGCCACCTTCCCAGAGGTCTCATCGATCCTGAGCACGCATCCGCACGTTCCCGTATTCTTGTTGGTATATGTGAATGTCTCACCGAAACCCTCCTCCTCGGAATGCTTCTTCATTGTCCTCTTTGCAAAAAGCAGCATCATCGGATTCATATACACCGGATAGAACGCCCAGGCACTGAACGTGGCCAGTATCACCCACAGACCGAGCAGCCCTTCTTTTCCCACGAGAAGAGTGATGACCACACCAATGAGGAATGCAAGTGCCGTCATGAACAGGATAGAGAGTATGATCACCAAAACATTGTACTTTTTCATGATCACCTCATAACTTCTGATAGAAAGCCGTCTTGTCGTTACGGTTATATCCTGCCTTCTCGTAGAAATTCCATGTCGAGGCTCTCTTGGATCCGGTCAGCAGCATCATCTTGTAGCAGTTATTCTCGATGGCGATCTTCTTTGCATGGTCGAGACATTCGCTTGCATATCCTTTGCAGCGGTACGCTTCATGCGTGACAACGTTCTCGACAAAAGCGTAAGGGCGAACATTTCGCGTAAGGTTAGGTATTATCACGCAGACGCAGGAAGACACGATCTTGCCGTCCACTTCATTTACGATCAGGTGATGGTCCGGATCGCCTATGATCTTATCCCAGGTATCGTGAAGGTGTTCGTTATCTTCAGGTATGCTGTCCTCATGAAGGGAGAGGTACAGTTCCAGTATCCCCTGCAGATCTTCCTTAACCGCTTCTCTTATCATGTGACCTCCTTGACCATGACGTCGTAGCAGAGCTTGTCTCCGTTATCCGTCTCGATAGTATTGTATTCGATCTCTTTGTAACCTCGCTTCAGGTATATCCTCTTGGCGGGGAAAGACGCATCCAATTCGATAGTCTTATGCTCCTTCGCTATCTTCTCTTCTGCAAAGTCCATCATGTATCTGCCGTATCCTTTGTGCTGGCATTCCGGCAACACAAAAAGGCGGTTGATGTGGTTGCCGCTCACGGTAACAGTTCCCACTCCTTTACCTTCATCTTCGAGGATATATACATAACCTGCTTCGATGTCTGCTTTGATCTTCTCATCGGAATGATGCTTGCTGAAGAACTCGACGGCACCTGCAGGATAGTACTTCGGGTAAACCGCCATTATCGTTGTCTGCGTGATCCATCTGATGTCATCAAGATCGCTGATGTTTGCTTTTACTAATCTCATTCCGTCTCCTTCTGATCATGCGGTTTCTCTTTGGATATCTTATAGAGTTCTTCTGCTGCGATGCGGGTCTTGGCAACGATGTCGCCTTCTTTTGGGAAGCAGAAGTATAAGCAGTCATTCGTGCCGATCGATACGATGTCGCCGATCTCATACCAGAAGTAATCAGAGTTCACGCTGTACGACGCGCCCGGCGATTGCTCATAGTGGAGCTTGCCGTCACAACCGTCCAGGACGAAACCGTTTACATCGTGATGCAGTCTTCCGGTGCCGACCATATACAGCGCCTTGGAATCTTTGAGTATCGCGATGTCACACGGAACATCGAGCGAATACGTCTCGTTCTCGAGTTCTTCCTTGAGCTGCTCGCGCTCCCATGCAAACCAGTCAGGAACATGAGTAAACTTCGGCTCGACATTGATGCCCTTCAGCCGTCCGAGTGTATCGAGTTCGTACTCGGCTCCGCACTCATTGCACTTAAGTGTGATGCCTTTACCGATGGTTTTGCCTTCGCTCATACAGTGAGGGCACTTATACAGGATCCTGTTGAGGCCGTCCGCCCTGAACGGTTCGTCGATCTCGACATTGTTTTCCTGCTGCCACTTGAAGTAATCGAAGGTGAACGCCTGGTCGAGGACCTCATCTATCTGCCTTACCTTCGTGTTAGCGAGTTCCTCGGGAGTGAACAAACACTTCATCTGACATGAGACCTTAACGTCTCTCTTCTGAAGATTGTTATAGAGAGGATCTCTGGTGAACGCACCGTAAGTGGTTATCATGACGACGGGGTGCTTCAGCTTCTTGAGGAGTATTCCCATCCTTCTCGGTATCTTCGTGCCGGTTCCGTCCAGCGAATAACCGGCCTCGGGATACATCAGTACGCTCGCCTTATTCGTGTTGAGCGCATAATCCATATCGGAGATCAGCGTCATGTCAGACACGAACTTGCGCGTCGGGATGTTGCCGAGAGACCTCATCAGCCACTCCTTGCCGACAAGAGCATCAGACGTGCAGACGATGCTGAACGGCTTGCCCTTGAGCACTTCGAAAGCGATGGAAAGATCCGTAAAACTGCAGTGGTTCATCAGGACCAGCCATGGCCCGTCGCCCGCCTTCTCCATGTCTACTTTCTCGCAGGTGAAGTTTACTTTCTTAAGCTCGCCTCCGAGCGCGATCCTTGCCACGCCGGCAAGCAGCTTTGAAGGCTTCTTCGGTTTCTTGTGTTCCCATGAAGGAAGCTTCATTACTTCCTCATAACTCATCGTCTTAGTCTTGATCTTCATCGCCTATTCTCCCCGTCTGATAACTGATACGTGCGTTATCTCATTCGCCTCATCCGGATACTCTTTCTCGAAATGCATTCCTATAGACTCCGCCGTCTTGTATGAACCGACGTTGGTATACTTGCAGTACGAATAAAGCGCAGGATACTCCGTGTTCTCAAAGGCCCAGTCGCGCACCGCAGCCGCAACTTCCCTGGCATAACCTTTGTGCTGCATGTCGCGCCTGATGTGATACCCGATCTCCGGCAGCATCTCACCTTCGATGTTCTGCAATGTCAGACCGCAGTCGCCGATCATCTCTTCCGTGTCTTTCAGGCACACTGCCCACAGACCGAAACCGTCATTCTTGTAACGATTCATGTTGCGTTCTATCCACGCCCTTACTCTCTCCTCATCGAAAACATACGGGTAGTGCTGCATGATCTCGGCATCAGCCAGGACCGCATACAGCGCATCGTAATCATCCATCGTCATCTCGCGGAGGAATAATCTGTTTGTCTCCAATATCTTATTCATGTTTTATCTGCTTCCATTCTTCAAGTAGCTTATCAACCGTCCAGGCGGCATTTGCAGGACTCGTCGACGGAAGACATACCGCAGGTCTTCCTGTCATCTTCTCCGTGTATTTCCTGTAATAGCGATATGCCGTTTTGCCGTTCACAAAGATAGCCTTTATATCTGCTTCTTTAAGGATAACATTCAGATCATTGGCTTTGACATTAGTGATGCTCGCATCAGAAGATCCTTCGATATCGCATGAGCCTATCACGTCCCACATGGCGATGTGGTGTTTCTTAAGAAAGGCCCTTTTCGCAGGGATGGTTGCAGGTACGTCATCGCCAAATACAGCAGCTGCCACCTTCCAGAATCTGTTCTGCGGATGACCGTAGAAAAACATCTGCTCACGTGATTTTACCGAAGGAAAACTCCCCAATATAAGCACCTGCGAATCGGCATCATAGAACGGAGGAATGGGATGTACTATATGCTCTTTCATCTTACTAATGTGTCCTCTCACTCGATGCAACTTCGTATGCTATGTATTCGTGATCGAATTCATATCCGAACTTCTCTGCCAGATGTACGGAGTTCATGTTGTGTGCATCCCAGCTTGGATACAGTCCTTCTTCCAGACACCTTAAGATCAATGCCGAACAGGCGACCGTGGCAAGATGCTTTCTTCGTTCAGACTCTATGGTATCAACTTCGATCTCGATACCCTCTTTATATCGGGTATAGGAAGACGCTCCTGAGACGAACTTTCCGTCCTTAAGGATCATGACTCCCCTGCCGTATTCGAGATACCTTTCCTTACTTCCGAAGACAGCCACAAACTCTGCAGTAACAGGGTTCTCCCAGCACATGTCATAAAGCTTATCGTCGATATTCTTGAGCTCATAGCCTTCCGGAAGAAGATCAAGGTTTTTCTTCAGAGCATCGACATCGAATCTTGTATTCTTTTTTATTGCATATCTGGTAACCATCTTTGCATCGGGATACACGCTCTCGATGAGCTTTGCCCAGGCTTCGTTCTGCGGCACCATTATCACGAATCCGTCAGGCTTATTCTTTACCAGTTCCTCGTCAGGTTCGCCTGCATAGAAGGCGAAGACACCGGTAAATGCGAACGCAGACTTAGGATCTTCCGTATCAGTCACGAAGACCTTCCCCATTACTTTTTGCAAGGCGGAATAAATGAGGGTTTCCTCCCACCCTGCAAACAGTTTTTCTGCTCTTGATGTGTCTTCCAATTCGTAGATCATATTATCCCCTTATGTCTTATCATATACTACGCTAAGTAACTGGTCTTTCGCCCAATAGTACTGGCCCTTGTCTTCGAACTCCCTGTAGAAAACTTCTATCATCATCGTCAGATACAAGATTATGTCGTACCAGCGAAGCCTCTTTAATTCAGACTCGGTGAACTCCTGTTTCCCGAAGCCTTCCAGAAAATCCTTATTGCAGTTGTGATTTCTGAAGCGATCATCCATTAAAGCTTCGCCCCACATCGCTCTTTCCCAATCGATTATTCCGGAGACATGATCTTTCTCAACAAACACATTGCCTTCCCACATGTCCCAGTGGACCAGCGTGGCAGAAGTGACTTCGTCAAATATGTGTTTCTCTATCTCAAACTCAGCGAGCAATTGTTCTGCATCACACCCCAGATCCAAGTTTTTCTTCTGAGCATCTGATATCAGATTTTGAAGCATCAGATGTACAAAGTCAGACAAGTGATCGTATCTTTTTGTGTCTCCGAGAAAACCGAAGGCGGGATTGGTGATCGCACACAGTTGTCTTGATATCTCGCCGATCTGCCTGGCTATCTCGCGGTTTACATCCTCTGGAAGATCCTCTTTGATGGATCTGTAATTTACTCCCGGAAGTTTTTCCATAAAGAAGTAATCACCGTCACATATGGTCCTGGAGCGATCGTATGCCAGAACATCTGCAACTTTGAAGAAACAGTGCTCTCTGACCAGTTGCATCGCCATAACTTCCGCTTCCATCAGATTGATCTCGTTTGAAGTGTTGCCGGTCGTATCTTTCGCAGCGATCTTCAGGATACATTCATAGCCGTCTTCGAATGTGATGTTGTATGTAACATTGCACATCCCCTCTGTCAGCTCACGAATGCCAGCGACAGTCTTCTCAGGGAATGCCCTGCTTATCATTTCTTTTATGACACTGTCAGACTGTCTGTTCTTAGTCAGCATTTCCCCAAACTCCAATGCATTTCTTAGCCATATCCGGTCTTCATCATCGATGTATGTACAATCTCGTCTGCTCAGGTTCATCATCACCTTGTACCATGCAGTAGAATTCCCATCCGTAACGCTCATAGAACCCGGTATGATCCGTCACGAGATAAAGAGGCGAGACGCCTTTTTGCTTCATATCATCCACAACGAGATCAAGAAGTTTTCCCGCTATGCCCTGTCCGCGGTGCGCTTCTTCGGTATATACCGCACAAACATTTGGACTTAGGTCTTTCCTGTCATGGAAGTCATTGTCGATTACACCAAGCCCGCCTACGATTTGGTCTCCGAGCATACAAAGATACCAGCCATACTCTGTCTCTTTGTTAAGATATGCGTTCATGCATTCAAGATAGGCCTCCATGGGAACGCCCCACTTTTTGTGGAACCATTCTGCTGCCATATCCTTTAATTCAGGTTTTTCTCTCAATTCAAAACAACTGTATTCCATACGCTCTCCTTATCTCTTAACAAGAATGGCAACCGTCTCCACATGCGCGGCGTTCGCGAAAAGGTCCACCGGCGTAACGCTCTCCAACTTATACTTCCTCGTGAGCATCTTAAGGTCTCTTGCAAGCGTCGCAGGATCGCATGAGACATATGCGATCTTAGCAGGTGCCAGTTCTTCGATCTTCATTATCACGCCTGCATCGAGACCTTTTCTCGGCGGGTCCACTATGACCGCATCGGGAGCCTCTATCTTTCCAGCCTTGATCATCCCCGCGAAATCCGTCTTGAGTACATCTCTGCACAGGAATGACAACTCATCCGCACCACCCTCGGGGAAGGCAAGACTGCGGTTGATCTTCGCTGACTCCACCGCTTCAGAGACAGACTCGACACCGAAAACTTTCTGCCCTTCACGCTTCACCGCGATACCAAGCGTGCCCGCGCCGCAGTATAGATCGTAGAATACCCCGGCATCTCTTATGCCTTCGGATGCAAGTTCAGCAAGTTTCTCTGCCTGAACCGTATTCACTTGGAAGAAAGAACCTGCCTTTACACGCAGCCTTCTGCCGCAGAAGATCTCATCGTAGTAGTCGACACCTTTTATAACGGCTCGCTTACCGCTTCTTGTCCTCTTCGAAGTCTTATCGGGACTGATCCTAAGAAGTATTCCGTTAAGTATGAACCCTGCTTCTTCGCAGACATTCTCAAACTTCGATATCATACCCGAAGCATCAAGATAAGAAGCACAATCTCTTATCACTATCTCGTGCGATGCGTTGAGAGAACTTACGAACTCCACTAAGACTTCATTCGTCCTCTCAGATCCTCTCATTACAAGACCTGAGAACATTGTCGTCGGCGCTCTCTCGAAGCATTCTTCCGCAGCCTGACGGAGCTTGGAGAATATCTCATATTCGATCAGTTCCGCGTCATAGGCACCAAGTCTGTCTGAGCCTGCGACAAGAAGTCCGATCTTGCAGTCCTTTACCGCATACTGCATGTGGTTGCGGTATCTGCCGGGCACCTCGCAAGGCACAATCGGCCTCATTACTCTATCTAACTCTTCTTCGGATATCCTGCCGACTCTTGCAAGGCAGTCACGAACTTTGGAAGCCTTGTATTCGAGCTGAGCGTCATAACTAAGAGATGCCAAAGGCAGGCCGCCGGAAAGATCCTTTACAGGCGCGAACGGCTTTACCCTCGAAGGAGATTCCGCAGTAACAGAAAGAGCCTCGCAGATGGCGAATTTCGAGGACTCGGAGATTAGACGGCAAATGCAGGTCTCGCCGGGGAAAACGCCCTCCACAAAGCAGGTCTTGCCCGAAGGAAGGCTCCCGATCCCCTGTCCGTCTGTGCCCAAAGCGCGGATGTTTACCTCAAAAGCCTCTTCCAAAGCCCCTCTCCTTTGCCTCATATTAGTAATCTAATTATAGCGGAATTAGTGGTAAAATTAGTTGAATTTCATGATGGAGGCATAGGCATTGTCGAATAGCAGATCGCAGCGCTCGACATCACCGGTAAAGCCGGAGAACAGCGCACT